>DASSEV010000106.1:0-13546 GCA_035695105.1 Gaiellales bacterium | reverse complement strand
CGCGGGCGTTGCCAGCCTCCTCTACACCTGCGAGCAGTGTTCCACCATGACCAGCGAGCCACAGCGTCAGGCGCGCGTCTTGCACATCAACGCCGACCCTGCCCAGGCGGTACGAACCTCCGCCGAGATCTTCTTCCACCGCTCGGCCTGAGCAGTCTCCGTGAGGGTGCATCAGCAGCCCACGAGCCGAGGCGAGAGCAGGTAGGCCAGCAACACGTACGGCCGAACGCCGCCACGGGTCAACGCACCAGGCAAGCGGCGACGTTCCGACCACGACGTCAAACGGATCGACGGCCCGCTATCAGCAAGCTGTCGGCTCGTTGCCGCTCAAACGCTGCCTGCTCCGCCTCAGCGCCGCCGCCTGCCGGTTCAGCGCCGCCCTACGCCGAGCGAATTCGGCAAGCCCCCGTTCCCCCATCGCCTCGAACCGCACCGCCGCCGCGTCGTGACGCTCCGCCGAAGCCGCATGCCGCTCCGCCATCAAGACATGCCGATCAGCGAGCGTCTCATGCATTGCATCAGCCCGCTGACGTTCAGACGTATGGTTGGCCATGGCGCCAGCATGTCACGCCACACCGCGCCACGCGCCCGCGATTTCTACCGATCCGGCCTTCGCCCCGTCCGCAAGATGCGGGGCGGCGGGAGCTGTGGATATTCACGGGCACGGTGTCGCATCGTGTCCCGGCCACGTCGCGCCGAACGCATGCACAGGCTGGCTCGACGGTCCGCATTGTTGGGAGGCCCATCGGCTGCTCCCGTGGCACCCGACGGGCCTCTGCGTTCTGGACGGGCTGCTCGGTTTGCCCAGTGGCTCGCGGGCAGTGCTTGCGTCCAATCCGAGAGTCTACGCCCCATCACGGCGGATTGCGGGACGCGTGGAGGCGGACCGCACCAAAGGACATCAGGCGATAATCGCGCGGTAGGCGCGATGCTGGACACCAGCGGCACAGACTGGGCACTGCTAGCACGCCGACCATCAAGAACGACTCGTAGCAGCGCTGGATGCGTGACGACACGATCCTCCCGACCAGGCTCGTCACGCGCCCGCCTAGCCGCCACGCCGCGTCACCGCGAGCACGAGAAGGCCGGGGAAGCGGCCGCGTCGACCCGCGAGATCGAACGTGTTCACATGTAAGTCCCAGCGAACCCCCAGGCCGCGCTCAGCGCAGCACAAACGCGGTGTAAGACCGCCGCAACGTCTGCTTCATGTCGTCTGGCTACGCTCGAAGCCGGATGCATTCGCGCCTATCGTTCGCCAGCCCGTTTCACCCTCGGACAGGCCATCTGCTCGATCCGGCGCTCGCGGCCGAATGGGATACGCGGTGCGACGGCTGGGAGCAGATCGCCGCTTCGGCCCCGTTCATCGCACTGCGTGAGGCGGTACTCAGCGAGGCGGGAATCGCGCCTGGAGATCGCGTCGTCGATCTCGGCTCGGGCACAGGGCTGCTCGCGCTTGCCGCGGCAGAGCACGCCGGCCAGGTGGTCGCCATCGACGTGTCGGCGCCCATGCTGCAACGCCTCGCGGAGCGCGCCGCAGAGCGGGGCTTCACGAACGTCGAGCTCGTGCACGGCGACATCCGCCGGCTTCCGTTGCCGGACGAGAGCGCGGACGTCGTCGTGTCGTGCTACGCGTTTCATCACCTCGTCGACGACGGGAAGGAGTTGGCCGCAGCAGAGGCCTTCCGCGTGCTCCGGCCCGGCGGTCGTCTGGTCGTCGCCGACATGATGTTCCAGCTCAGCATGGGTCGGCGGGATCGTCGGATCATCCGGCAGAAGATTGCACTGATGCTCCGCCGAGGCGTACCCGGCGCCATTAGGCTGCTCAAGAATGCGGCTCGGATCGCCCGTGGGCGCTGGGAACATCCCGCCTCGACCGCATGGTGGGAGACCATGCTCGCCCGCCGTGGCTTCGTGCTGGTCGGGTCGCATGAGCTCGCCCAGGAGGCCGCCCTGGCGTACGCCACCAAGCCACCGCCCAGTGCAGTGGCATGATCTGACGGTTGCGGTCGCGCTGACCGCATTGCTGGCTGCCTGTAGCTCCGGGCAAAGAGCCGGCTCATCTTCTGCGGCGCCTCATGCAGCGGCTCAACCGCTCGTGATCACGAGCGGGCCCGTCGTCGTGACTATCCCGGCGCGGCGTCGCAAGCTATTGGAGCACGCGTCGCGTAAGGGACGTCACCGCATCGTCCTCGCGTTCCTGCGCCGCCACGAACGCATGACGACGCCCGGCTGGATCGTGCGTATGCACTGGTCGCGGACCGATGCGACCCGGATCGAGGGCGCAGCAATCCACGGCGCACCGTCGATACGGCTGCCGAACCGTGTGAGCGCCGTGGCATTACGGCTTCCGGTCGTGCGTCAGGCGTGGCGCAACGATTGCGAGGCCGCTTCCCTGTCGATGATGCTTGGAGGCCGCGTCGGGCAGCGGCAACTGCAGCGCGAACTGCCCATCTCGCGCCCATTCCGCCCTCGCATCGTCGATGGAAGGACGGTCTGGGGGGACCCGGAGCGCGGGTTCGTCGGTGACGTGCGCGCCGGCGGCTACGGTGTGTACGACAAGCCACTGCTGACGCTCGCTCGACGCTATGACCACGGAGCTGAGAATCTGACTGGCGGCACCGTGGCAGCCATCGTCGCCGCACTCCGCGCCGGCCGGCCGATCGTCGCCTGGATACAGCTCGGGCCGTCCGCTCCGTGGACGTGGACGAGCCCCACCGGCAGGCTGATCCAGGCGAACCACGCCGAGCACGCGGTGACGCTCACCGGCTGGAGCAACGGGATCATCAGCTATCACGATCCCTGGACAGGCACCGCAGCCACGTTCCCGACGGCGACGTTCAGCGCGCTTTGGAGGACACTCGGCAAGCGAGCGATCGCCGGAAGCAGCGCAATCCAGCGCACCAGCCGTTAGCCCGAGGATCAGAGCTCCATGGTCTGCGAAGCAGTTGGTCGCGGCCCAGGTTGGGTACTAGCGTCGCCGACGGACCACGACCAAGGAGGACGACATGGGTTTCGACCAGTATCACGAGCCGCCCGACGAGCTCGATGCCGACGCCCGTACCTTCGCGAGGATGATCGCGTCTCTGACCGAAGAGGCCGAGGCGATCGGCTGGTACGCCCAGCGGCTCGCGCTCGAGAAGGACGCGGACGCCCGGGCGATCATGGAGAACGCCCAGGCCGAGGAGTTCAAGCACTTCGCGATGGACCTCGAGTTCCTCGCCCGACGCACGCCGCGCTGGCGCGCCGCGCTGCAGGCCGTCCTCTTCAAGGACGGCGACATCGTCGAGCTCGGCGAGAAGGCGGAGGAGGCCGAGGGCCTCTAGAGGGCCAGCAATCGCCGGCCTCGCTCCCGCAGCGACAGCGCCGCCCGCGCCGCGTTCGCACCGCATGCGCCGTGCACGCCGCCGCCGGGGTGCGCCGACGCCGACGCAAGGTAGAGGCCCTTGACCGGCGTCGCCGCGCGGCGCAGCCCCGGCACCGGCCTGAAGATGAGCTGCTGGTGCAGCTGCGCCGTGCCGCCGTTGACGGCTCCGTTCACCAGGTTCGGGTTCGTGGCCTGCATGGACACCGGAGTGAACACGTGCCTCCCGATGATGAGATCGCGGAACCCCGGCGCCAGCTGTTCGATCCGGCGCTCGATCCGCTCGGCGATCAGCTCCCGGTCGCGCTCGTCCCAAGTTCCGGTCAGCTCGCCGCCCGCGTCGCCCTTGATGCGCTGCGGCACGTGCGTGTAGGCCCATGCCGTCTCGGCGCCCGCCGGCTGGCGGGTGGCGTCGGCCATCGAGTACTGCCCCATGACGAGGAACGGCACCTGCGGGATCAGCCCCTGCGCGAGCTGCCCGGATCCGATCGTCAGCTCGTCCATGCTCTCGGTGACGTGCACCACGGGCGACCGCCGGGCATCGGGCGCGACCCAGGGAATCGGTGCGCTGAGCGCCCAGTCCACCTTGACCGTGCCGCTGTCGTACTGGAACCGCCGCAGCTCCTTCACGAAGCGGGAGGAGAGCGGCGTCCCCTCGAGCAGCTCGAGGAACAGCCGCGGCGCCCCCACGTCAGCCAGCACCGCCCGCGACGCGGGATGCACCTGGCCGTCGGCCGTGCGCACCGCCGCCGCCCGGCCGCGCCGGACGAGCACCCGCTCGACCGGCGTCCCGCAGCGCACCTCGCCGCCGCGGTCGCGAAGCCTGGCCACCAGCGCGTCGGTGATCGCCCGGGAGCCACCCTCCGCGCACGGGAAGCCCACGGCGCGAGCCAGCCCCACGAGCACCCACGCGAACAGCGCACCGCCGGGAGACTCGGGGTGGAGATCCGAGTGAAGGGCGTTCCCGGCGAGCAGCCTGCCGGGCAGCTCGCTCTGGAACCGCTCGTCGGCGAAGCGCCGCACCGGCAGGGAGGCGAACCGCAGCAGCTCCAGCGTGCCGGCCGGCCGCAGCCGCGCGGCCATGCGCGTCAGCGGCACCAACGGCGGAAACGGCCCGGTCAGCGCGTCCATGAAGTCGTCGCCGAGCTGGTCCCACAGCCCGATCAGCTCACGGAACTCGCGCTCGTCCGCCGCCCGGCCGCCCAGCGACGATAGCGTCTCCCCGACGTGACGCGAGACGAACGGGCAGGTGCCGTCCGCCGCCGGGTGGCAGAGCGCGAGCTCGCCGTGGGCGAACCGCAGCCCGTACCGCTCAAGGCCGAGCCGCTGGAACACCGGGGAGGCGGCCGTGAGCGGGTAGAACGAGCTGAACATGTCGTGACGGAAGCCGGGCTCGGTCAGCTCGGCGGTGCGCACGGCGCCGCCCGGCTCGTCGGCACCCTCGAACACCGTCACGCTCCAGCCCGCATCCGCGAGCATGTTGGCGGCCACCAGGCCGTTGTGGCCGGCGCCGATCACGATCGCATCCATTCCGGTATCCATACCCCGCGGCCGGCCGAGGTGACCGTTTGTCGGAGGCGGGCGGCGGGAACGACCGGTTCCATGGCCGTCAACACCATCGTGATCGAGGCGCCGCCCGATGCGGTCTTCGACGTGCTCTCCGACGGCCGGCTGTACGCCGAGTGGGTGGTCGGGGCGCATCACAGCGTCCCCGTCGATCCCCGCTGGCCGGAGCCGGGTGCGACGCTCGTCCACCGCTCCGGCATCCCCCCGGTCACCCTCCAGGACACGACGTCCGTGATCTCGTCCAACCGTCCGGGGCGCATGCGGCTCGAGGCACGCGTGCGTCCGCTGGTGATCGCGACGGTCGACCTCACGATCCAGCCGCACGCGGACGGGTCGATCGTGAGCATGGAGGAGCGCGTCGTGGGCGGCGTCGCCCGGTACGCGCCGAGATGGCTCAACCACGCGGCGTTCCGCCGGCGGAACATGGCGTCGCTCGCCCGGCTGCGCGCCATCGTGCTGGGCCGGACGAGCAGCCCGAGCCCGGCGGCCGGCCGGCCTTGACCCAAGCATTCGCTTAGCCTTCGCGGCACTCTCTTCACTAGCCAACCAGGCGTTGATCATGGAGAATCGCTCGATGAACGACCTTCCCCAGCCTCTGAACCCGCCCGAGCGGCTGCTGTGCGGCCCGGGCCCGTCGAATATCGACCCGCGCGTGCTGGAGGCCATGCAGCTTCCGATGCTCGGCCACCTCGACCCGGAGTGGCACCGCATCCTCGAGGATCTGGTCGAGCTGCTGCAGCTCGCCTACCGCCGCAGCGACGGGCTCACCATCGCCCTGTCCGCGAGCGGCACCTCCGGCATGGAGGCGGGCCTGGCCTCGCTCGCCGAGCCCGGTGACACGGTGATCGTGGCCGCGTGCGGCTTCTTTGGCAACCGCATGCTCGACATCGCCCGCAGGCACCGCCTGAACGTGATCGAGCTGCGCGCGCCGTTCGGCAAGGCGGTGCCGAACGAGCAGATCATGGAGACGCTCGAGAAGAACCCGCAGACGCGGCTGGTCGCGGTCGTGCACGCCGAGACGTCGACCGGGGTCGCGCACCCGCTGGCCGAGCTCGGCGAGCTGATGCGCGGCCACGACGCGCTGCTGATGGCGGACTGCGTGACGTCGCTCGGCGGCATGGAGCTCGAGGCCGAGCGCTGGGGCGTCGACTACTGCTACTCCTGTAGCCAGAAGTGCCTGGGCGCGCCGCCCGGCATGTCGCCGGTGTCGTTGTCAGCTCAGGCGATGGAGCGGATCCACGGTCGGACCGCCCCGGTTCCGTTCAGCTTCGACTTCGAGGAGCTGCAGGCGTACTGGATCTCCCGGCCGGCGAAGTACCACCACACGACGCCGAACGTGCAGTACTACGCGCTCTACGAGGGGCTGCGGCTCGCCCTCGAGGAGGGGCTCGAGGCCCGCTGGCAGCGCCACGCCGAGGCGGGGTCGTACCTGCAGGCTGCGCTGGCCGAGCGCGGGTTCGAGCTGCTCGCCGACCCGCACCGGCAGCTCGCCCAGCTGACCGCCGTCTGCGTGCCGGAGGGCATCGACGGCAAGGAGGTGCAGATGCGCCTGCTCACGGAGCACAACATCGAGGTCGGCGGCGGGCTCGGCCCGGATGCCCCCGACATCTGGCGCATCGGCATGATGGGGACGAACGCGCATATCGAGACGGCCGACCGGCTGCTCGAGGCGTGGGACGCCGTCGTCACCGCCCCCCGCGCGGGCGTCTCGGCGGGCCGCGCCTGATGGCGGTGCGCGACCGCCTGCACCGCAGTGAGCTGGCGGTGCCGGGCAGCAACACGCGCGCGCTGGAGAAGGCGCCCACCCTCGGGGCCGACGTAGTGTTCCTCGACCTCGAGGATGCCGTTGCCCCGGATGACAAGGAGCAGGCCCGCGCGAACGTGATCGAGGCGCTGAACGGCCAGGACTGGTCTGCGTGCAGCGTATCGGTGCGGATCAACGGCCTCGACACCCACTGGTGCTACCGCGACGTCGTCGAGGTGGTGGAGCGGGCCGGCGGCCGTCTGGACACGATCCTGATCCCCAAGGTGGGCACGCCCGCCGACGTGCTCTTCGTCGCCACGCTGCTCGACCAGATCGAGGCGGCGCGCGGCCTCGAGCGGATCAACCTGCACATCCTGATCGAGACCGCGCTCGGCATGGCCAACGTGGAGGCGATCGCGCAGACCTGCCCTGAGCGGCTGGAGGCGATGGTGTTCGGCGTCGCCGACTACGCGGCCTCCACCCAGGCGCGCACGGTCAATATCGGCGGTGCCAACCCCGAGTACTCGATCCTGACCGACGCCGACGAGCGCGGCGAGCGGCAGCGGCACTGGGGCGACCAGTGGCACTTCGCGCTGTCGCGCATGGTCGTCGCATGCCGGGCGTACGGCCTGCGGCCCATCGACGGGCCGTTCGGCGACTTCCAGGACGCGGAGGGGTACACCGCGGCCGCCCGCCGGGCCGCGCAGCTCGGCTGCGAGGGCAAGTGGGCGATTCACCCCTCGCAGATCGCCCTGGCGAACGAGGTGTTCACGCCCTCTGAGACTGAGATCACGCGTGCGCGGCGCATCCTCGACGCGATGCAGGACGCCGCTGCGGAAGGGAAGGGCGCGGTGTCGCTGGACGGCAAGCTGATCGACGCCGCCTCGATCAAGATGGCCGAGAACCTGGTGCGCAAGGTCGATCAGATGGCCGTGCCGGCCTAGGAAACCCGGGTCAGGCTCCTGGGGCGTCGGGTCTGCCCCCGCGTGAAGCCTGACTCCCGATCGCTGCTCCCGGCTGTATGCTCGCCGGCATGGACAGCGACGGCACCCTCACCCTCCGCATCGGCTCCCCCGTTGCCTGCAGCGACGGCGACTACGGCGAGCTGGCGGACGTCGTGATCGCGCCCGAGACGCGCCGCGTGACGCACGTCGTCGTCGCCCCCGGCGGCCACCATGAGCAGGCGCGGCTGGTCGAGCTCTCGCGGCTTTCCGGCTCCGACCGCGGGCTGGTGCTCGACTGCAGCCGCGAGCAGGCCGCTGAGCTCCCCGAGGTGCAGGACACGGCGTACGTTCGGATCGGCGACGAGCTGCCCACCGGGGACGGGAACGTCGCGGGCGTGCAGGACATCGTCACGATGCCGATCGAGGACTACGGCACGTTCGGCGTGGCGGCCATGGATCTCGACGACCGCTACCTGGTGACCTACGACCGCATACCCGCCGGTGAGGTCGAGGTGCGCGGCCGCAGCGAGATCCGGTCGTCCGACGGCAAGCACGTCGGCCACGTCGACGGAGTCACGGTGGACTCCGGCGGGCACATCACCCACCTGCTGCTCGAGCACCGCCACCTCTGGGGCGCACGCACGCACGTGCGCATCCCGGCGGGCGCCATCGACGAGATCCAGGACGACCTCGTGCGGCTCGCGGTGCCCAAGGCCGACCTGGAGAAGCTCGGCCGCTGAGGGGCGGCGTCCTCAGGACGCCGTCTGGAACCAGTCCCAGGTGCGCGCGAGGCCGTCGGCCAGCGGCACCTCGGGCGCGTGGCCAAGGCGCGTCCGGGCCTTGTCGATCAGCGAGTAGTTGCGCTGGATCTCGCCCGCGCGGGGCGGCTCGTACCTGACGTCGGGGGTCGTGCCCGACACCTCGCCCAGCATCCTCACGAGATCGTTGAGGCTGGTCTCCACACCGCTCGCGAGCTGGAACACCTCGCCGCCGACGTCGCCGGCCTCGGCCGCGCGGATCAGCCCGTTGGCGAGGTCGGTGACGAAGACGAAGTCGCGTGTCTGCGTGCCGTCGCCGTAGATGGTCAGCGGCTGTCCGTCCATGATCCGGCGGATGAACAGCGGGATCACGTTCGTCTTGCGGCCTGACCGGGGACCGTAGGCGTTCGAGAACCGGACGGCGACGGCCGGGAAGCCGTACGCACCGTGGAAGGCCGAGCAGTAAGCCTCGCCGGTCGCCTTGCCCGCCCCGTACGGCGAGAGCGGCGCCAGCGGCTTGTCCTCGCTGGCCGGATAGGCGTTGTCGCCGAGCGGGGCGTTGCTGGACGAGAACACGAAACGGCCCACGCCGGACTCCCTGGCCGCCCACAGGGCGAGCAGCGTGCCGCGGGCGTTGAGATCGAAGTTCTCGATCGGCCGCTCGATCGAGTCCACCACCCCGGCGCCGGCGGCCAGGTGGAACATCGCATCTGCACCGGCGGCCGCCCGCGTCAGCGCGTCGAGATCGCGGACGTCCCCCGTGACGAGCTCCACGTCGAGCGCGTCGAGGTGGTCGCGCGAGCCGGATGAGAGGTCGTCGAAGACGCGGACGCCGTAGCCGCGCTCGAGCAGGAGGCGCGTGAGGGTGGAGCCGATGAACCCGGCTCCGCCCGTGACCAGGGCGGTTGGCATCGGGGGATGCTATCCGGCGGCGTCTTCGGCAGGGGCCGCGCCCGGGCGGCGGCGATCGTACTGCCAGCACGGCGCGCCCTCGAAGGCGTGCAGGCCCGCGACCGGCTGGCGGCCGTCCCGCGGCTCGAGTCCGCGCCGCACCCGTGGCGCGGCCACGGCCACCAGCCCCCCCACCACGCCGCCGAACAGGAACGACCGCACCGCGCGCCGCCCCCGCGGCGGGCTCAACCCAGCACCTCGCGGTGCGCCGCGTAGCCGGCGATCAGCGCGCCCAGCGCCTGCACGCCGACCGGTGCCACGCCGCCGCCGACTATCGCGATCACGACCGCCGGCAGGGCGTACGCCCAGACGGCTCCTCCGACCGCGATCCAGGCCGTCGCGGTAGCGCGGTAGCGCCCCGCGGCCGCGAGCACCGCCCGTCCGGTGACGAGGCCGACCACCCAGGCGATGATGAACAGCCCGAAGCCGAGGCCGATGCCACCAGCGAAGGACAGCACCGCGCCGAATGCCGTGCCGACGGCGATCGCCGCGGCGGCGGCGCGCGCGGCCGCCTGCGGCTTCAGCGTCACCCGGGCGGATCGGGGAAGCCGGGCACAGTCGCGGCACTTGATCCCCACGGCGGCGTGCACCATGCAGTCCGGGCAGATCGGCTTCCCGCACTCAGAGCACGAGACCGCGGTCTCGACCTTCGGGTGGTTGGCGCAGTGGCGGGACCCTGTCTGAGGCTCGGTCCCTGGCACGGCTGACACGCGGCCGAGTGTAGCATCGGACGCATGGCCGAGCCCCTCATCGTCACCCTCGGCGACGTGCTCGCCCTGGCCCTGATCACCCCGCCGTCGGACGCGATGCCGCAGGCGTCGACACCCGTCGAGACGCGCCTGGTCGTCGGCGGACAGGCCGCCGTCAGCGCCTGCTGGGCGGCTGAGACCGGTGCCCGCGCGCGCGCCGTGTCGGCGCGCTCCTACGACCGGATGGGCGACTTCGTCGAGGCCGAGCTGGCCGACCGCGGCGTCGAGCTGCAGGGGCCGGGAGCGGAGGGTGCAACGGGCGTGGCGACGGTGATCCGCACACCGGGCGCAAGGCGCACCGCGCTCACCGACCGGGGCGTCTGCCCCTTGCTGTCGGCGGATGGGCTGCGCGACGAGTGGTTCGAGGACGCCGACATCCTGCACGTCAGCGGGTACGCGCTGCTCGAGGAGCCGTCCGCGGGCGCGGCCGAGCGCGCGGTGGAGCTGGCCCGTGCGGCGGGGGCCCAGATCTCGGTCGACCTCGCGTGCGCCGACATCGTGACGCCGCTCGTGCGCGAACGCATCAGCCGGATGGAGCCGGAGATTGCGTTCGCCACCTCGGCTCAGGCGGCCGCCATCGGCGGCATCGACGACCTCGCCGACATCCCGGTCATCAGCGACCGGGACGGGATCCCTGCGATCGACCCCATGGGCGTCGCCGACGCCTTCGCCGCGGGCTTCCTCGCCGCGCTGGCCGCCGGCGCCGACGCCGACGATGCTGCGGA
Source organism: Gaiellales bacterium (assembly GCA_035695105.1). Classification (GTDB taxonomy): domain Bacteria; phylum Actinomycetota; class Thermoleophilia; order Gaiellales; family JAICJC01; genus JAICYJ01. The sequence continues at coordinate 2,748 of DASSEV010000106.1, read as the reverse complement.
GCTGGGCCGGCAGATGGCCGACCGCTGCGCGGGCGTCGAAGGCCCCCTGCCGTGACCCGCGGCTTCACCGGCCTGCTCGTGCTCTCGCCCGAGGTCGAGCGTGCGCTGATCCGCTCGCAGCCGGTGGTCGCGCTCGAGACCTCGCTGGTCGCCCACGGGCTGCCCCACCCCCAGGGCCTCGAGGCCGCGCTTCGCTGCGAGCTGCGCGTGCGGGAGGCGGGCGGGGTGCCGGCGACCATCGCCATCCTCGACGGTGCCGTCCGCGTCGGGCTGGAAGAGCACGAGCTGGAGTCGCTCGCCACCGCCGAGCACGTTCGCAAGGTGGGGCCGCGCGACCTCGCCCCCGCCGTCGTTTCCGGGCAGCCCGGTGCCACCACCGTCGCCGGCACGCTCGCCGTCTGCCGGATCGCCGGCATCCACTTCATGGCGACGGGCGGCATCGGCGGGGTGCACCGCGGCTGGCAGGAATCGCGCGACATATCAGCCGACCTCTACGAGATCACCTTCGCAGCCGTGTGCGTCGTCTGCTCGGGAGCGAAGTCGCTGCTCGACATCCCTGCCACGCTCGAGGAGCTCGAGACCCGTGGCATACCCGTTGTCGGGTATGGCACCGACCGCTTTCCGCTGTTCTACCAGCGCGAGAGCGAGTTCCGGCTGACCGACCGGGTCGACGATGCGGCCACCGTGGCGGTGCTCGCCGCGACGCACTGGGGCTTCGCGCGAACGGCAGGCGTCATCGTCGCGCAGCCGGTGGCCGAGGAGGTGGCCCTGCGGGCCGAGGAGATCGAGCCGATCGTCGGACGCGCGCTCGCCGACGCTGCCGCGCAGGGCATCCGCGGCGCTGACATCACCCCGTTCGTGCTCGCACGGGTGCATGACCAGACGGAGGGCCGAAGCCTGCGGACGAACCTCCGGCTGGTCGAGGACAACGCCGCGCTGGCAGCCGAGATCGCCACCGCGTACTACGCGGAATAGCCGCCCGCGGCATTCGGGTGCCCGCCGCCCGGCGACCGGGGGTTAACCCCACCGCTGCCCGCTCGCCTGCAAACGATCATGGCCGCATCGAGATCATCAACCGGCCGTCAGCTTTGACAACGGCCTGGCACATCAGGAGCACCGCCATGAGCACAGTACTGATCGAGGAGTTCGCACCACTTCGTGAGCGCGTCGCCGGCGCTGTTGTCGTTCCCGGCGACGAGCCGTGGGATGAGGCTCGCCAGGCATGGAACCTGGCCGCCGACCAGCGCCCCGCCGCCGTCGTCATCGCCGAGTCGGCCGACGACATCGTCGAGGTCGTCCGGTTCGCCCGCCAGAACGGCTTCGCCGTATCCGGGCAGGGAACGGGCCACGCGGCGTCCGCGCTCGAACGTCATCTGGAGCGCACGATCCTCGTCAAGACGCACCTCATGCGCGGCGTCGAGATCGACGCGAAGGCGCGGATCGCCCGCGCCGAGGCCGGCGCCCTGTGGATGGATGTCACCGTCCCCGCGCAGCAGCACGGCCTGGCTGCGCTCGCCGGCTCCTCGCCGGACGTCGGCATCGTCGGGTACACGCTCGGCGGCGGGCTCAGCTGGCTCAGCCGCACGCACGGAGTGGCGGCGAACAGCGTTACCGCGATCGAGGTCGTGACCGCCGACGGCGAGCTGGTCCGCACGGACGCGCGGAACGAGCCGGGTCTGTTCTGGGCGCTCCGCGGCGGCGGCGGCAGCTTCGGGATCGTCACCGCCATCGAGTTCGCCCTGTATCCCCAGCCGCAGGTCTACGCCGGCACGATGTTCTTCCCGATCGAGCGGGCGCGCGAGGTGCTGCACGCATGGCGCGAGCTCGCCCCCCAGATGCCCGAGGCGATGACCACCGTCGGACGACTGCTGATGCTGCCCCCGCTCGAGGAGATCCCCGAGCCGGTGCGCGGCCGCAGCTTCGTCATCGTCGAGGCCATCTACCTCGGCGACGAGGCCGAGGGCAGCCGCCTGCTCGAGCCGCTGCGCCGGCTGGGCCCGGAGATGGACACGACCGGGACGATCCCCGTGGCGTCGCTGTCGGCGCTGCACATGGATCCGGAGCACCCGGTGCCCGGAGCCGGGGACGGCATGCTGCTGACCGACGTCCCGGCGGAGGCGATCGACGCTGTCGCCGACCTGGCCGAGAGCGGAGCGGTGAAGGCGCTCCTGTCGCTCGAGCTCCGGCAGCTGGGCGGCGCGATCGCCCGGCGGGCGCCCGGCAGCGGGGCAGTCGGGCACTTCGACGCCGGCTACGCGATGTTCGCCGTCGGGATCGCCCCCTTCCCCCAGGCCAAGGCGGCCGTCCATCAGGCGGTGGACGCGGTGTTCGACGCACTCGAGCAGTGGCGCGCGGCGAGCAGCTACATCAACTTCGTCGAGCGGGAGACCGACCTCGGCACGGTGTACCCGCCCGCGGCGCTGCAGCGGCTGCGCGAGCTGAAGCGGTGGTACGACCCGACCGACATGATCCGGTCGAACCACCCGATCCGGCCGGCGGTCTAGGAAATGGGGTCAGGCCTCCGAAATGGGGTCAGGCCTCCGGCCTGACCCCGTTGCGAACCGAGCCAGGTGCCGGCCCTCCGGGCCGGCACCGCTTCGACTGACAGGTCAGAAAGCAGTGAGGCCACGCCGAAGCGTGGCACCACGCGCATCTGCGGGGTTAGGCCTCCGAAATGGGGTCAGGCCTCCGGCCTGACCCCGTTGCGACCGGAGCCAGGTGCCGGCCCTCCGGGCCGGCACCGCTTCG
>DASSEV010000105.1:0-12854 GCA_035695105.1 Gaiellales bacterium | reverse complement strand
GAAGCGATCGGACGGCGCGCCGGCCGCCGCCGCCGCGACATAGATCTTGTCGTTGATGTCTGTGATGTTCTCGACCAGCGTCACGCGCTGCTTCCGCCACTCGAGGTACCGCTTCATCAGCATCGAGACGACGAACGGCCGGGCGTTGCCGATGTGGATGCGGTTGTAGACGGTCGGCCCACAGAAGTACATGCCGATCGCACCGTCCGGGCCCGGCTCCAGCTCCCTCGGCTCTCCGGTCAGCGAGTCGCGCAGCCTCACGCCGCCCTCCGGATCGCCTCGTCGCGCGGCAGCGCCGCCAGCACCGCCCATAGCTCCGGGCCGCGCTCGCGGCCGGTCAGGGCAACGCGGGCCTCGCGCAGCGGCACGCCCGCGCTGCGCAGCTCGTCCACGAGCGATCTCGCATCCTGCTCCGACAGCCGCTCGGGGTACCGGCTCCGGATCGTTGCCAGTTCAGGCACCGGATGTGGCTCAGGAGGCTGGGATACGCAGGCGACGAGGTCGGCCGCCTCGGCCAGGGTGTGTGCTCCGCGGAGCGCCGGCGCGAGCGCCCTCACCAGCGCCGGGTCGGCGCCCGGAGTAAACGCCGTCACTCGCTCGGCGAGCTGCTCCGGCGGCAGCGCCGCCAGGTGGGCGGTCGAGAGTGCGCGCAGGCGCGACGGCTCGAGCACGATCTCCCCGCGCGCGAGGCGCGACTCGTCGAACCGGCCTACCAGCTCGTCCCAGATCATCACGTCGCCGGGGCCGGACGTGGCCACGAGCGCGAGCAGGTTGACCACCGCCTCGGGTGGATAGCCCTCCGCGCGAAGCGACGCCAGCGACGAGGCGCCGGCGCGCTTCGAGAGCTTCCCGCCGTCGCCCTCCCGCACCAGCGCGTGGTGCAGGAACTCCGGCGGCTCGGCGCCCAGCGCCCGGATGGCGGCGACCTGCAGCGCCGTGTTGGGCAGATGGTCGTTGCCACGGATGACATGGGTGATGCCGAAGTCCACATCGTCGACGGCGGACGCCCAGCGGTAGGTCGGCCTGCCGTCGGAGCGGACGATCACGAACTCGCTTGCCCCCGGCGCAGACAGCCAGACGGCGCCGTCCCTGGTGTACGCGCCCTGCGCCGCGGCGGCCGCCTCGAGGTGGCGCTGGCGCCGGTCGCTCTGCCGCGCCGGGCCCTCGTCCCAGCTCAGGCCGAGCCACTCCAGGTCACGCTCGATTTCCTCCTGTGCACCGGGGAGCTCTCGCTCGTCATCCGTGTCGTCGATGCGCAACAGCACCGTCCCGCCGTGCCGCCGGGCAAACAGCCAGTTGGCGACGGCGGTGAGCGCGCTTCCGAGATGCAGCGAGCCGGTCGGGCTGGGTGCGAAGCGAACCTTCGGCGACATCCGCCTACGCTAGCAAGCGGGCTCGGGCCGCCTGCAGCAGGGCCTCACGCAGCGCCGGACGCTCGGCGATCAGGGAGCGGATCGCCGAGCCGGGGACGACGAGCAGCCGGGCAGGACTGTCGACGATCACGCTGGCCGTGCGCGGTCGGCCGTCCAGCATCGCGGCCTCACCGAGGAGGGAGCCCTCGCCCAGCTCACCGATGCGGCGCCCGCCGCGGGTGACGACGACCGTGCCGCTGAGGACGACGAACAGGGAGCCGCCGGACGCGCCCTCGCGCACGAGCACCTGGCCCGGCTCCGCGTCCTGCTCCTGCCCGGCTGCGACCAGCGCCTGCCAGTCCTGGGGGTCGATCGGCTCCATCACGCGATTCTCGCACGGCAGCCGCCGTTGCGGGCCTGCCACAGCGCGTCACGAGTGTGCAACTTCCACGTCGGCGGCAGGCGGCGTCATACTCCCGGGCCTATGGAAGCCCGTGCCCAGCCCGCGCGCCGGATCCGGGCCGCGGTGACCCGCGAGTTCGGCGGCCCGATGACGGTCGAGCAGCTCGATCTGCGGGCACCCGCTCCCGGCGAGGTCGGCGTTCGGGTCACGGCCTGCGCCATCTGCCACAGCGACATCAGCTACATGAACGGCGCCTGGGGCGGGCACCTGCCGGGCGTCTTCGGCCACGAGGTGGCCGGCATCGTCGACGAGGTCGGTGAGGGCCTCGACGAGGTCGCCGCCGGCGACAGCGTGGTGGTCACCCTGATCCGGTGGTGCGGCCGCTGCCCGACCTGCGCGGCCGGCCTGCCCGCGCTCTGCGAGAACCGGTCGCGCCTCAGCGACCTGTCGCGCTCGCCGCTCACCCTCGACGGGGAGCCGGTGCACCAGGGGCTGCGCTGCGCCGGCTTCGCCGAGCGCGTGGTCGTCCACTCGTCCCAGGTCGTGCGGGTGCCCGACCGGATTCCCTCCGAGCAGGCGGCGCTGCTCGCCTGCGGCGTGATCACGGGCGTCGGCGCCGTGCTCCACAGCTCGGGCAGCCGCACCGGGGCGACCGCCGCGGTCGTCGGCCTCGGTGGTGTCGGGCTGAACGCCGTCCAGGGCTGCGTGCTGGCCGGGTCGCCCCTGATCCTCGGCGTCGATCCCGTGGCGGGCAAGCGGCGCTTCGCGACGACCCTGGGTGCGACCCACACCGCCGAGCCTGCCGATGCCCTCGGCCAGACGCTCGAGCTGACCGGTGGACGCGGGCTTGACCTGGTCGTCGTCACGGCTCCCTCCGCAGCGGCCGTCGAAGGGGCCGTTGCCATGCTGGCCGACGCCGGCACCGCCGTCCTGGTCGGCCTTCCCTCGGGGACGACGGTCACGCTCGACCCCGAGGCGATCGCCGAGCGCGGACAGCGGATCGTGGGCAGCAAGGTCGGGTCCGCCCGGCCGCACGCCGACATCCCCCACCTCGCCGGCCTCAACCTGGCCGGCCGCCTCCAGCTCGAGCCGCTGGTCACCCACCGCTTCGGTCTCGACGAGATCAACGACGCGATCGCGACGGCGCGCGCGGGCGAGGCCCTGAGGGTCGTCGTTGTCCCCTGACGAAACACGAATCGCCAGCGTCGAATCGTTCGCAACCGAGGATGTGGCCCTCGTCCGTGTTCGCACCCGCGACGGCGCCGAGGGTTGGGGCCAGGTGGCTCCCTACAACGCCGACATCACCGCCCGCGTGCTGCACCGGCAGGTCGCGCCGCATGCGCTTGGGTGGGACGCGGAGGACCACGATGCGCTCGGGCGGGCGATCCTGGAGCGCGAGTTCAAGTTCCCCGGCTCCTACGTGTGCCGCGCGCTCGGCGGTCTGGACACGGCGCTGTGGGATCTCCGCGCGAAGCGCGCCGGCGTGCCCGTGTGCGAGCTCGCGGGCGGATCTCCACGGCCACTCCCGGCCTACGCGTCGAGCATGCGGCGGGACATCACGCCGGCCGACGAAGCGCGCCGCCTGGCCGAGCTGCAGCAGGCTCACGGGTACCAAGCGTTCAAGGTGCGGGTGGGCGCGGAGAACGGGCACGACGGCGACGCGTGGCCCGGCCGAACCGAACAGCTGATCCCGGCCGTGCGTTCAGCCGTCGGCGACGACGCCCGCCTGCTGGTGGATGCGAACAGCTGCTACACGCCGGAGCGGGCGATCGAAGTGGGCAGAATGCTGGAGGGGCACGGGGTCGTGCACTACGAGGAGCCCTGCCCCTACTGGGAGCTCGAGTGGACGTCGCAGGTCGCGGCCGCGCTCGACCTCGACGTGACCGGAGGCGAGCAGGACTGCCTGCTGCCGACGTGGCGCCGCATGTTCGAGCTCCGGGCGGTCGACGTCGCACAGCCCGACGTCTGCTACGTCGGCGGCTTCACGCGCGCCCTCCGGGTGGCCGAGATGGCGGCGGAGGCAGGCATCCCCGTCGTGCCGCACTCGGCCAACCTGACGCTGGTCACCGTGTTCTCGCTGCACCTGATGTGCGCCATCCCGAACGCCGGGCCCTACATCGAGTTCTCGATCGAGGACGATGAGTACTACCCGTGGCAGCGGGGGCTGATGCGCGAGGAGCTGACCGCTCGGGAGGGCCTGGTGGAGACGCCGCGAGCACCCGGGTGGGGGGTCGAGATCGACCCGGCATGGCTCGAGCGGGCGGAGCGGCGGGACACCTCGGCCGACTAGCCTGCGCCGATGCCACCAGTCTCACGCCGGCTGGGCCGAAGCGGCCTCGAGATCCCCGTGATCGGGCTCGGCTCCTGGCAGACGTTCGACGTCGGGCCCGAGGGCCAGGATGGCGTCAACGCCGTGCTCGCCGCGGCGCTGGAGGCGGGGACGACGCTGATCGACAGCTCGCCGATGTACGGACGGTCGGAGGAGCGGATCGGGGCCGCGCTCGGTTCGCTCCCGGGCGAGCCGCTGGTGGTCACCAAGATCTGGGCGGACACCGCCGAGGAGGGACGGCGCCAGTTCGAGCGCCATCTCGAGCTCTACGGCGGGCCGATCCTGCTCGAGCAGATCCACAACCTGCGCGCGTGGCGGCAGCAGCTGGAGTGGCTGGAGCAGGAGCGCGACGCCGGCCGCGTCCGGCTGATCGGCGCGACGCACTACTCACCGGGCGCGTTCGGCGACCTCGCCGACGTGATGCGCACAGGTCGGATCGACGTCATCCAGATCCCGTACAACCCGGTCGAGCGGGAGGTCGAGCGGACGATCCTGCCGCTCGCAGCCGAGCTCGACATCGGCGTGCTGGTGATGCGCCCCTTCTCCCAGCGAGGCCTGATCCGGCCGGTCGACGAGCGGGCGCTTGCGGAGCTCGGAGCCGGCACATGGCCGCAGGTGCTGCTGAAGTGGATCCTGGCCGACGAGCGGGTGTCGGTGCTGCTGCCGGCGACGTCGTCACCCGGTCACGCACGTGACAACGCGACGGCCGGCGAGCCGCCGTTCCTCGATCCCGAGGCGCGCCGCGTGGTGGATCGCCTGGCCGGCGCCTGAAGCCGCGTCAGCGGCCGGGCAGGCTGGCGATCAGCGCGTCGTGCACCCGGCCGTTCGAGCTCACGAGCTGGCGGCCGGCGACCGCCGGGGAGCCGTCCGGCCCGGACATCCGGCCGCCTGCCTCCTCGACGACCGGCAGCAGCGCGGCCACGTCCCAGTGCGACAGGGCCGCGTCCACGGCCGCGTCGAGCGCACCCTCCGCGACCAGCATGTGCTGCCAGAAGTCGCCGAACCCGCGGGCATGCCACACCAGCGGCTCGAGCGCCGCCAGGTCGGCGCCGTGGGCGCACGAGACGGCCGCTTCGGAGAGCTCGGCGGTGCTCGACACCTGCATGCGCTCCCCGTCGCAGAAGGCCCCTCCGCCCCGCTCCGCCCACCAGCGCCGGCCAAGCGCGGGCGCCGACACCACGCCGAGGACGGCCGCCCCGCCGCGCTCCAACGCGATCAGCGTTGCCCATACCGGGATGCCGCGGGCGAAGTTTCGCGTCCCGTCGATCGGGTCGAGCACCCACCGCGCAGTGCCATCGCTGCCGCCGTGCTCCTCGCCGAGCACGCCCTCCCCCGGCCGCTCCGCCGCGAGCCGGTCGCGCAGCGCCTGCTCGACGGCATGGTCGGCATCCGTCACCGGGCTGCGGTCGTCCTTCGCGGACACGCGCAGATCGGCGGCGCCGAACCGCGGCAGGCTGACCGAGTCGGCAAGGTCCGCCAGGTCGAGCGCAAGGGCGAGGTCGTCCGTGGGCACCGCCCAAGCCTATGCGGTCGGCTCAGGCGGCGGTCAGCTCGACCGGCCGCACCGTCACATCGATCAGGTCGCCGGCGCGCAGCACGGTCGCGGTCTGCGGCCGGTCGATCGACTCCCCGGACAACAGACGCTGCAGATCCTCCGTCCGCTCAACCGGCGCCCCGTTCAGCGCCACGACGATGTCCTCGGAGCGCAGGCCGGCCGCGGCCGCAGGGCTTCCCGGTGCGATGTCGATCAGCTCGACGCCGGCGGAGCGCCCGAGCGCCGCAACGGCGCGCGGCGGCAGCGGTCGCGGGGCGGCACCGACGCCGATGTACGCCCGCCGCACACGGCCGTCGTGCATGAGCGACGCGATCAGGCCGCGCGTGTGGTCGTTGATGGGGACGGCCAGTCCCAGTCCTGCGCCCGCCAGTGCGGTGTTGATGCCGACGACGCGCCCGTCGGCGGTGGCGAGCGCGCCGCCCGAGTTGCCAGGGTTGAGGGTGGCGTCGGTCTGGATCACGTTGTCGATGATCCGCATGGTGTCGCCCGAGCGGGCAGGGAGCGAGCGGCCGAGGGCCGAGACGACCCCCGCCGTGACCGAGCCCGCGAAGCCGTGCGGATTGCCGACGGCGACGACCAGCTGGCCGACCCGAAGCGTCGAGGCGTCGCCGAGCTCGGCCGGGGCCAGGCCCGCGTCGCGCACGCCGATCACCGCCAGGTCGCTGAACGGGTCGCGGCCGATCACCTCGAAGCGGAACTCACGCCCATCCGGCAACGACGCCGACCCGCTGCGAGTCGACGCCGGAACCACGTGCGCGTTGGTCACAAGGCGGTCATCGGCGATGACGACGGCCGAGCCGCCCGCCTCGCGCGTCCGCGACCCCGCGCCCAGCCGCACGCGCAGGCTCGCCACCGAGGGCGAGACGCGCTCGACGGCGCCGATCACGGCCTGCGAGTAGGCGTCCAGTGGGCTCTGCTCGGTCATACGGGCAGGGTAGCCACGGGCGCAAGCCGGCCATCGGGAGGCCGGCGGCGCCGCGAACTCCCGATGGCCAGGCCGGTCTAGCAGAGCGGCGATGGAGAGGTGAACGTCCCCAGATAGCTGTAGCGGCCGCCGATCCCGATCGACGGCGTCTGGTGCGCGAACCACGAGAGGAACGCCTCGTCCTGCGGGTGGTAGCCGTTCACGGTGAACGAGACGCCAACCAGCGGGTCGCCCGATTCGAGCGCATTGCTGCACCCGTACTGGGGAGCCAGCGGCGACTGCCAGACCGGGACGACGTTGTCGATGAACGGATCGTTCATCCACTCCGACAGCTCGTGCGAGAGGGCGTTGATGTCCTCGGCGAACGTCGCGTTCGGGTTATCGACATGTGCCAGCACGTTCTCGGAGCCGTAGTCGGCGAACATCGAGGTCTGCACCTGCCGGTTGCCGTTGCCGTTGAGCGACGACGTCGCTGAGTGGAACCCGCCGACGCAGCAGGATTCCGGCGTCTTGAAGTCCAGCATCACATCGTGGGTGAGCAGGATCGGCACCGTGCGGGCGCTGACATGCAGCCCATTGATGAGACGGCCGTACCGGCCCGAGAACCACGAGTAGTTGACGAGGCCGAGCCGCTTGAGCGCCACGTGATTCCCGAAGGTGGTGCCGGCCGGGATGACGCTGCCCTGGTTGGAAGGCACGTCGATCGTCAGCGTCGGCATCACGGTCGGGCGGCTGAGCAGCACGTGATAGCCCGGATGCAGCCTGCGCCAGAACTCGGCTCGCTGGATGGCATCGCCGTACTGCGTGAACCCGGACAGGAACTGCGCGCGCTGCCAGATCGGCGAGCGGACGGCCTCACGGACGATGCTGCCGGCGTTGAAGACGGAGCCGTCCGCGAACACGAACCGGATCGGCACGATCTCGTTCGGAATGCTGGTGGTTGCGCCCGACGTGAACGGGCTGGTTCCGACCATCTGGTACGGGTAGGTGACTCCTCCGTAGGTGAACGAGCCCGTGAAGAACGGGATCGTCGTGCCGGAGTGGTTCGGCGCCGATCCGAGCGTCGTGAACGGCTTCACCGCTGCGCCGGCCGGCGCAGCCGCGGCCAGCGCAGCGATCAGTGCCAACGCGGTCAACCACGTGAGCCTTGTCTTCATGGTCCCCTCCCTTCCGTGAACACGACCCGCCGAGACGTTACCCCCAGGAGCGGGGAATCGCGAGGACGGCGCGTGCACCCGTCAGCTCGGGTGGCTGCAGGCACGTCGCGCGGCTAGCCTGCGCACAGTGCAAACAGCGGTGAAAACGGCGCATGAGCAAGGGGACGCGCCGTGACCCGGTGGCTGAGCAGGATCTCGGTCGGCCGGGGGCGCTGCTGGCTGGTCCTGATCGTGGCCGTCCTGCTCGTCGGCGCCGCGGCCCCGCTCGGAACGCGTTTCCAGAACGCCCAGAAGAACGACCCGTCGTCCTTCCTGCCGGGCGGTGCGGAATCGGTGCGCTCGCTCGATCAGCAGCGGCGGTTCCCGTCGGGCGCCGAGACGCCGGCGATCACGGTGTTCCGGCGCGCCGGCGGCCTCACGGTGGCGGACAGGCGCGCGATCGCGAAGTTCGCCGCAGGTCTCAACAGCGATCCGGTCGGCGACTCGAAGCGCTCGTCTCCGCCGATTCCCTCACGCGACGGGACGTCGGCACTGGTAGCGACGCCGCTCACGGTGTCCGACGACGCAACGGCGCTGACCAACGCGGTTGACGAGATCCGGCAGCGCGCCCACGCGGAGCGCGCCGGGGGCCTGCAGGTGGAGGTGTCGGGCCCGGCCGGCTACTCGGCCGACGCCATCAAGGTGTTCGGCGGGATCAACACGACGCTGTTCGCCTCGGCGCTGATCCTGGTGCTGGTGCTCCTCATCCTGATCTACCGCAGCCCGATCTTCTGGGTGATCCCGATCCTGTCCGTGGTCGCCGCCGAGCAGCTGCTACGCGGTGCCGGCTATGCGCTCACGCAGGCGGGCGTGACGGTCAACGGCCAGACGGCGGGCATCGCGCTGATCCTCGTCTTCGGTGCCGGCACCGACTATGCGCTGCTGCTCGTCGCCAGGTACCGCGAGGAGCTTCGCCGGAACGAGAGCACGTACGAGTCGATGCGGCTCGCGCTCGCCGGCGCCGCACCGGCCATCCTGGCGTCCGCGGCCACGGTGATCCTCGCGCTGCTGGTGGTCACGCTGGCAGAGGTCAACTCGACCGCCGGCCTCGGCCCGCTGTCGGCGCTGGGCGTGGCGCTCGCCATGATCTCATCACTCACCCTCCTGCCCGCACTGCTCCTGATCGGGGGACGGCGCGCCTTCTGGCCGTTCGTGCCGCATCAGGGAGACGCCGGCGCGGACGCCACGCACGGCTGGTGGCGCCGATTGGGAGACCGGATCGCGCGCGCTCCCCGCCGCGTCTGGATCGTGACGCTGGTGGCCCTCGCGTGCGCCGCCGCGGGCCTCGTCACCTTCTCGACCGGCCTGACGACGGCCGACTCGTTCCGCGGCACGCCCGAGTCCGTGCGCGGGCAGCGGCTCCTGTCCGAGTCCTTCCCCGCCGGCGCCAACGCCCCCACGGTCGTCATCGCACCGGCAGACCGCGCCAACCGCGTGGCCAGGTCGGCGGCGCGGGTGCCGGGCGTCGCGTCCGTCTCCCCTCGAACCGAGCACGGGCCGCCGGGCGTCCGCATCGCGGTGACGCTGAAGGCGGATCCTTACTCCACCGCGGCGCTGCGCACCATCCCGGCCCTGCGCCGCGCGGTGCACGCGGTGGGGGGCGAGGCGACCACCGTCGGCGGCCCGACCGCGGAGGACTACGACCTGCGCCAGTCGTCGGACAGGGACACGCGCCTGCTCGTGCCGCTGATACTCGTGGTCGTGCTGGTGATCCTGGTCATCCTGCTGCGCGCGCTGGTGCTGCCGCTGCTCCTGATCGCGACCGTCGTGGTGAGCTACCTGGCGGCGCTCGGCCTCAGCTGGCTGCTGTTCGATCACGTGCTCGGCTTCCCGGGCACGGATCCGAGCTTCCCGCTGCTCGCCTTCCTCTTTCTCGTCGCGCTCGGCGTGGACTACAACATCTTCCTGACCGCCCGGATCCGGGAGGACACGCCCCGGTACGGGACGCACGAGGCGACGCTGCGGGCGCTGGCGGTGACCGGCGGGGTGATCACCAGCGCCGGCGTGGTGCTCGCCGGGACGTTCCTCGTGCTCGGCGTGCTCCCGCTGGTTGCGTTGACGGAGATCGGGTTGGTGGTGGCCATCGGCGTGCTGCTCGACACGCTGGTGGTGCGCAGCGTGCTCGTGCCGGCGCTGCTCCTCGACATCGGCGATGCCGTGTGGCGTCCGTCGCGGCTTGCGAAGCGGAAGGGCGATGGCGGCGCGGCCTGAACGCGGCACCGCCGCCGCGGTGCTGGGCTGGTATGCGGAGAACGGCCGCGACCTGCCGTGGCGGCACACCCGCGACCCGTACGCGATCCTCGTCTCGGAGGTGATGCTGCAGCAGACGCAGGTGTCGCGCATCGTCCCCCGGTACGAGGAGTGGCTGGAGCGATGGCCGACCGCGGCGGCGCTGGCGGCCGCATCGCCGGCCGACGTGATCCGCGCCTGGGCCGGCCTCGGCTACAACCGCCGGGCGGTGAACCTGCACCGCTGCGCCCAGGAGGTGACGCGGCTCGGCGGGTTCCCGCGTGATCCGGCCGAGCTGCGGAAGCTGCCCGGGATCGGGCCCTACACCGCCGCAGCGATCGCCTGCTTCGCGTTCGGCGCCCAGGTGGCCGCACCCGACGTGAACGCGCGGCGGGTGCTGGGCCGGGCGTTCGGCGACCCCGACCTGCCACCACCGCCCGGCCGCGCGTACGACTGGAACCAGGCCCTGTTCGACCTCGGCAGCACGGTCTGCATCGCACGCCGGCCGCGCTGCCCCGCCTGCCCGCTCGTGCAGGACTGTCCGTCGGCCGGGATGACCTTCGCACCGGAGCGGAAGCAGTCGCCGTTCCACGGCTCGTTCCGCCAGCGCCGGAGCGCCGTCCTCAAGCGGCTCGTCGCGGGGCCGCTCGACGTTTCGGAGCTGGACGGGGAGGCGCTCGCCGCACTCGTCGACGACGGGCTCGCCGTCGTCGACGGAGACACCGCGGCGCTGCCGGGCTAGCGTGCGGCGAGCAGCCGGTCGACCAGGTCGGGCAGGTCGTGCAGGGACGCGACCTCGGCGTCCGGCCGCGCACCCGCCGGCGCCGCGACGCCTGTGCGGTTGAGCCAGACGGCGAGCATCCCGTACGCCTGCGCACCCTCGACGTCCGTGACGATCTCGTCCCCGACGTGCACCCATCGTCGCGGATCACGCCCGACCAGCTCGGCGGCGCGGCGAAACGGCGCGGCCGCGGGCTTCGCCTCGCCCACGTCCTCGGCGTGGACGGTGAACGCGAACCTGGCCGCGAGCGGCAGCCGCTCGAACGGGAAGTTGCCGTTGGTGATCGCGCCCACGATGTGGCCCCGGCGCAGCAGCTCGTCGACCACCGGCTCGACGTCCGAGTGCACGCCGACCACGCGCGCGCGGGCGGCCAGCAGCTCGTCCGCGAGCCACTCGGCCAGCTGCGGATCGCCGTGGCCGACGGACCGGAGCGCACGACGCATGGACTCACGGCGCAGCTGCTCCAGCGTGCCGTGCATCTCGCGGCCGACCAGCTCGCGGTGGCGGTGCAGGTCGGCGACAGTGAGCCGGCCGGCGAGCTGCGGATGATGGTGCTCGAGCGACTCGATCGCCGCGGCCAGCGCACCTTCCATCATCGGCCCGAACTCCCAGAGCGTGCCGTCGAGGTCGAAGGAGACGACCCCGGTCACGTCGCCAGGTCGGGGGCCTGCACCAACGCCACGGCCTGGCACGCCGCCCCCTCGCCGCGGCCCACGAAGCCGAGCATGTCGGTGGTCGATGCGCGAACCGTCACGCGCTCGCGATCAACGCGGAGCGTCGCGGCGAGCGACGCGCGCATCGCCTCGCGGTGCGGAGCGAGCCGCGGCTCCTGCATCACCACCACGGCGTCGACGTTGACGATGCGCCACCCCTGCTCCCGCAGCGAGGCCCAGGCGCGGCTGAGCAGCTCCGTGCTGGGGGCGCCCTCGAGCGCCGGATCGTCGGAGGGAAACAGCGCGCCGATGTCCTCGCCGCCGCACGCTCCGAGCAGCGCATCCGTGACGGCGTGGCAGACCAGATCGGCGTCCGAGTGGCCCGCCAGCCCGCGGGGGCTCGGGATCTCGACCCCGGCCAGGATCAGCCGCCGGCCGTCCGCGAACGCGTGCGCGTCGAAGCCGACGCCCACCCGCAATGCGTCGCTCATCGCCGCTCCACCGCCGCCCGCTCGCGGGCGCGCTCGAGGTCGCCCGCCGTCGTGATCTTGACGTTGCCGGCCTCCCCGGACACGACGGCCACGGCCCCACCCGATGCCTCGACCAGCGACGCGCAGTCGGTGGCCGCGGCAACCACCTCCGCCGGCTGGGCGTACGCCCGGCGCAGCGCCGCGGCCGTGAACGCCTGTGGCGTCTGCACGGCCACGAGCTGCGACCGCTCGGGCGTCTCGGCCACGCGGCCGCCCTCGACCCGCTTGATGGTGTCGGTCACCGCCACGCCCGGCACCGCGCCGTCGGCGTCGCCGAGCGCCGCCAGCACGGCGGACACGAGGTCGGCCGACGCGAACGGCCGCGCCGCGTCGTGCACCAGGATCAGGTCGGCGCCGTCCGGCACCTCGGCCAGCCCAGCGGCGACGGACTGCGCGCGGGTCGCGCCCCCCGTCACGGCGGCAGCCACCTTCCCGGCGGCAAGGTCGTCCGCAAGCAGCGATGCCGGCTCCTCCCAGCCCTCGGGCACGACGAGCACGACGCCGTCGATGGCCGGATGCTCCTCGAGCAACTCCACCGAGTACGCGAGCAGCACCCTGTCGCCGAGCGCCACGAACGCCTTTGGCCGGTCAGCGCCGAGCCTGGCACCGTCTCCCGCGCCGACGACGATGGCCCACGCAGAGAGCAGATCGGCCACCGGCTCAGCCGCCGTCGTCGGCGATCTTCGTGAAGATGATCTTCCCCGACGGCTGCTGGAGCACCGATGTCACCTGCACTCCGAGCGTCTGGCCGATCCGCTCGCGTGCGCGTTCCACCACGACCATGGTGCCGTCGTCGAGGTAGCCGACGCCCTGGTTCTGCTCCTTGCCCTCCTTGATCAGGAGCACGTCCAGCCGCTCGCCGGGCAGCACCGCCGGCTTGAGGGCGTTGGCGAGGTCGTTG
>DASSEV010000104.1:0-2542 GCA_035695105.1 Gaiellales bacterium | reverse complement strand
GCTCAGCCGGCGGCGACGGTCGCGGCGGGTTGATCAGCCTGCTGTCCGGTCACGCTGCCGTCTCCCGGCGCGTGGTGGACGTCGACGAAGTCGCGCTGGCGGATCAGGGCCAGCGTGAGCACGGCGGCCGCGAATGCGACGATCGCGCCGATCAGGATGATCGTGTTCAGGCCGTCGACGAAGCTGCTCTTCGCGGCTGCGCCGGCCACGCCGCGCAGCTGTGGCGGCACCGCGTGCATCGCCTGGAGGATGCTGCCGTTGCTGATCGACGACGCGAGCGCGTGCGAACCGCCGGCCAGCGGGCTGCCCGCCAGCTTCGTGATCACCGAGCTCGAGACCTCGCTCGCGAGGATGCTCCCCAGCGCGGCCACGCCGGTCGCGATCCCGATCTGCCGGAAGGTCGAGTTGATTCCCGACGCCATGCCCGCGCGCGCCGGTTCGACCACTCCGACGGCGGTCGAGGCGAGCGGCACGTTGACCAGGCCGGAGCCGATGCCCGCGACGATCATCCCGGGCAGCAGGTGGGTCCAGTCATCGGTCGGCGTGATCCCGCGCATCAGCAGCAGGCCGGCGCCGATCAACAGGAATCCGGGCCCGATCAGCAGCCTCGTGGGCACATGTCCCGTCAGGCGGCCGGCGAGGCCGGCGGTGAGGAAGATCGCGCCCGTGAACGGCAGCAGGCGCACGCCGGTGTCGAGTGCCGAGGACCCGAGCACGTTCTGCAGGTAGAGGACGATGTAGGTCAGCAGCGCGAAGATCGACGCAGAGATCCCGAACGCGGCGACGAGGCCGCCGTTGAACGTGGGGACCTTCAACAGATGAAGGTCGAGCATGGGGGCGCGGGAACGCGCCTCGATCACCACGAACAGCGTGATCAGCACCGCCGCGGCGATCAGGGACCCGGTCACCGTGGTCGAGCCCCAGCCGTCAGGATGGCTGCGGATGAGCCCATACACGAGCGCGGTGAGCCCGAGCGTGAACGTCACGAACCCGGCCCAGTCGGGCCGACGAGCGACCGGCGCCTTGGACTCCGCGACCTCGCGGAGCGTGACGATCAAAGCCAGCACCCCGATTGGCAGATTGACGAAGAAGATCCAGCGCCACGACAGCCAGCTGGTCAATGCCCCGCCGAGTACCGGACCGATCGCCACCGCGACGCCGGTGACCGCGCCGAACACACCGAATGCCGTGCCGCGCTCGCGCGGCGGAAACGCGTCGGCGAGCAGCGCGAGCGAGGTGGCGAACATGATCGCGCCGCCGACGCCCTGGAACGCGCGGGACAGCGCAAGGAAGGTCGGATCGGCGGCCACGCCGCACAGGGCGGACCCGACCGTGAACACCACGATCCCGACGGCGAACACGAGCCGTCGGCCGACAAGATCCGCGACGGACCCCGAGGTCAGCAGAAACGCGGCGAGCGTCAGCGCGTATGCGTCGATCACCCACTGGAGATCGGCCAGGGAGGCGTGGAACGCCTGCTGGATGTACGGCAGCGCGACATTGACGATCGTGATATCGAGCAGCAGCATGAACACGCCGGTGCAGACGGCGAGCAAGGTCCACCATTTGCGTTCCATCCGAGCTACCTCCTCTTGCGAAGCGGAAGGCCAGCGTAGCAGATATACTGAGTTCGTGCTCAGTAATTTCTGGCGATGGGGATGGCACCCGTGACCGGCGGATCCGTTTCGATGCCGGACGAGGCTCCCCGACGGCGCGGACGGCCTCCGGCCGGCGGGCGTGAGGCGATCCTGTCTGCCGCGCTTCAGTTGCTGCGCGAGCGCGGGATCGCCCGGGTCACCTCGCGCGAGGTGGCCGCCCTGGCCAACGTCTCGGAGGCGAGCGTCTTCTACCACTACAAGGATCGCGCCGGGCTGCTGCAGGCGGTGTTCGAGCAGGGGCTCGCACCGCTGCAGGAGCTGGCCTTTGGAGGCGGGCTCGCGGGAGCCGGCCTGCACGAGGTGCTCACGGTCTATGCGCACACGCTCGACCGCTTCCTCGACCAGGCGCTTCCGGTGATGGCGGCGGCCCAATCCGACACCGCGCTGCGCGACGCGATGGCTGCCTATATGACCGAGCAGGACCTGGGGCCGCACCGCGGCGTCGCGGCGCTCGGCGAGTATCTGGCCGCCGAGCAGGCCGCCGGTCGGGTGCGGGCGGGCGTCGACCCGCACGCGGTCGCGATGCTGTTCGTCGGCGCCTGCTACACCCGCGCGGCGCAGCGGCAGATGCCTGCGAAGGTGACCGACCTGCCGGGGCTCGAGGACATCATCGAGGCCACCGAGGGGCTGCTGCGGCCGTCTTGATGCGGCCTCGACCCGCATCTATGATCCGTCTCGTGCCCGGTTGACGTTAGAACCAAGCGCACCGCCGAACTGAGGCTCGTCGGGCCACGCGATCGCGTGGACGGGCCGCCGGCGCGGCCGTGCTGGCGTCTGCTCTGGCGCCGGAGCGGCTCGGGGGCGGTGCGCGTGCACCGCCTGGGTTGTAACTGGGGGGTGCATTTCGCACGAAAGTCGCGGCGACGCCGACGGAATGCGCACAT
>DASSEV010000103.1:0-41011 GCA_035695105.1 Gaiellales bacterium | reverse complement strand
TTGCCGTGGCGCCCGTGAGCGCCAGCACGCAGACCCCCGCCGCGATCGATTTCCTCAGTCGCATTTCCAGTCCCCTCGTCATACGCGCCACACGGCACGATCGCGCGAGGGTACCCGGAACGCCCAGAACATGTCAAGTTCTCCCAGGGAGAACGTCAGAGGCGACGACCGGAATCGAACCGGTGTGCAAGGCTTTGCAGGCCTCTGCCTAACCACTCGGCCACGTCGCCAGAGGCTGAAAGGCTACCAGCGGAGGAGCAGCCGGCCGCCTAGGAGGCGACGCGGCGGCCGGCGAGCAGCTCGGCGCTGCGCAGCGCCAGCCCACCCTGGCCGGCCACCGCCGCCAGGACGCCCTGGACGCGCTCGGAGAACGAGTCGCAGACCACCACCAGCACCGCGTCGTCCACCCGCACCACCGCCGCCCTGGCCAGCAGCGCCGACACCTCGGCCGGCCTGGCAGCGAGCTGCTCGACATCGACCACCTCGAGCTCCTCACCCAGCGGATGGCCGCCGTGGACGACGGAGAGCGCGATCGACCGCACCGTGTCATCGCCCGCGGTCGCCATGATCCGCGGCCGCTCGCCCTGCGCCGACACCAGCGCTGCAGCGGTCGACCCGGTCAGCTCCCGCGCCACCCGCGCCAGATGCTGCGCCACGACCGCCGTCGAAGGGTCGGTCGCCGCCATCGTCGCGATGCCGAGCAGCGCCTGCGACACCGCGGCCGACCGGCGCTCGGCCTCCAGCAGGCGCGCGTTCTCGAACGCGACGGCCGCCTGGGCCGCGAGCAGCTCCAGCAGCCGCACCGACAGCACCGAGAACTGGTCGAGGCCCAGCTTCGACAGGACGATCACGCCGATCGTGCGCCGCTCGTAGCGCAGCGGAACCGCCAGGATCGACTCGTCGATGTCGGCGCTGCCCTCGATGTCCTCGGCGAACTCGCAGTGCTGCGCGTCGGGGATGTTGAGCGTCTGGCCGCGCTCCGCGGCGGTGCCGGTGATGCCCTCACCCATCTCGCAGCGGAGCGCGTCGAACGTCTCGCCGGCGTACTCGGAGATGGTGCCGCCGAACGCGACCGGCTCCAGCGTGCGCCCGTCGTCGCCGAGCAGGTACACGCGCGCGTTGTGGTAGTCGATCATGGTGCGCAGCTCGGTCACGATCGTCTCGGCGATCTGCCAGACGTCGTTCAGCCGGTTGAGCTTCCCCGCGAGCGCGCCCAGCAGCTTGATCTGGGTCAGCGACTCGAGCTCGAGCCGGCGGCCGACCGCCCCCATCTCGCTCCGCTGCTCGCCCACCGCTTGCGAGTAGCCGATGGCCTGGTCCTTCCCTCGCTCCTTCGCGGCGTAGAGCGCTGCATCGGCCGCCGTCAGCAGCTCCGTCGGGTTCTTGGCGTCGTCCGGGAACGTGGCGATGCCGCACGAGACCGTGATCGGCCGCATGCTGGGCAGGTTCCTGACCTCGGCGCAGAGGCGCTCCGCGACGGCGAGCGCCTCCTGCTTCCCGGTCTCCGGCATCAGGATCGCAAGCTCCTCCCCGCCCACGCGGAACGCCGCATCGGCGGTGCGCAGCATGCCGGCGGCGGCTCCCGCCACCCGCCGCAGCACGAGGTCGCCTTCCTGGTGGCCGTGGACATCGTTGAGCAGCTTGAAGTCGTCGAGGTCGAAGGACACGACGGACAGGCGCCGGCGGTACCGGTGCGCGCGCTCGACCTCCTCCCGCACGCGCTCCTGGAACACCCGGTGGTTGAACAGCCCCGTCAGCCAGTCGGTCTGCGCCTCCCGCATCAGCCGCTCGCGGATCCTCGTGTTGTCGAGCGCGAGGGCGGCGAGATCGCTGAAGTGGCAGATCAGCTCGAACTCCTCGTCGCTGAAGGAGGCGTCCTCTCCCAGCCGGTAGACGTTCAGTGCGCCGATCGGCTCGTCGCGGACGAGCAGCGGCACAAGGGCGATCGCCTCCGGCTCGTCATCCGTGCCGGGCACCAGCTGGATGCGGGGATCGAGGTGCGCGTTGGGGACGTTCTGCGGACGGCGGTGCTCGACGACCCAGCCGGTCAGGCCGGATCCCAGCGCCAGCGGAGCGTCCATGATCTCCTTGGCGTAGAGGTCGACCGAGTGCAGCGGGACGAGCAGTCGGCGAACCGCGTCGACCTGGTACACCGTCAGCACGTCGTAGGGCACGAGCGTCTTCAGCTCGTGCGTTATCCGGTCGAGCAGCTCCTCGAGCGTGGCCGATCCGAGCAGCATCCTGGACACCCGCAGGAGCGTCTGGTACGAGGCCAGGCGGGAGCCATCATCGACGGGCGAACCGGGCCGTTCGGGCAACGCATCCTCTCGACGCAGGTGAGCGGGACGACACAGGGGAGCCGTTGTGCCACCTCAAAGTCTCCCACCGGTAGGCCTGTCCTCCTACACCCGTTCGGGGGGTTCCACCCTACGTGGATCAGGGGGATACGCGATCAGCGATGCCACCACGACGATGGTCACGACCAGCGTGCCGGCGATGGCGACGTGCACCGCGATCACCTGCCAGGGCAGCCCGTGGCGGTACTGGTACTCCCCCACGCCCAGCTGGCACAGCGTCAGGACGATGCCGGCCAGCGACAGCTGCTGCACGAGCGTGCCGCGTGAACGCCGCCAGAGCAGGATCGAAAGGATCAGGAACAGCGTGGCGAAGGTGACCGCGGCGCGGACATGGATGTAGGTGGCGTCGTAGAAGTTGCCGAGCCGCTCGATCGGCCGGTCGGTGGCGCCGGCATGCGGCCCGGCGGCCGTCACGAAGGCGCCGGTGGTGACCAGCACGAGGCACGCAACGACCGAGACGGCGGCCAGCTGGGCCGGCCGCGTCCAGACCGGCCCCTCGAGAGGCACCCCCCGGCCCGCTGCGACCGCATGGAAGGTGACCCATGCGGACACCGCCACGACCGCCATGGCGAGCAGGAAATGCGACATCACCAGCCAGGGATTGAGATCGAAGGCCACCGTGACCGCACCGAGCGGCACCTGGGCCACCGTTCCCGTCGCCGCCGCGACGGCGCCCCATGCGACGCTCCGCCGCAGGCCGGGCGTGCGAAACCCGATCCAGGCCGTCGCCACGGCCGCCAGCATCGCGATGCCCGAGATGACGCGGTTCGAGAACTCGATCACCGCGTGGTAGCCGGTGCTCGGGATCAGGCTGTTCGCCTGGCAGGTCGGCCAGTGCGGGCACCCGAGGCCGGAGGCGGTGAGGCGCACCAGGCCGCCGGTGACGACGACCAGCCACAGCAGCGCGAGCGTGACCAGCGCGGCACGCTCGAAGGTCTGTGCCGTGATGGCGCGCCTGCCGGCGCGCGAGACGCTGGACTGCGCCGTGGCCACGCGGACAGTCTAGAGCGCCGCCTGCGCCGCCAGCCCCAGGGCCTCGCGCACTCCACGCACGCGTGTGGCGATGCATACATAGGCGCGGGACGAGTCGAGCGAGCAGTCGAGCGGGCGCGCCGGCGATAGGTCCGCGCTGCGAGCCGAGCGCAGGGATCCCGGGTCGCCGCCCGCCGCCTCCGCCAGCACGCGGGCGAACTCCAACCGCGAGACCGCCTCCGGTCCGGCCAGGTGGAGCACGCCGGTCACGTCGCTGGCAGCGAGCTCGAGCAATCCCGCTGCCAGGTCGGGCGCGGCGATCGGCGATCGGATCTCGTCCTCGAAGAAGGCAGTCGAGGACACGCCGGCCATCGCGTCCGCCACCATCCGCTCCTGCGGGCCGGGCGCAGATCCGCCGTAGATCAGCGACGTCCGCACGAGCAGCGCTGGAGGATCCTCGTGCGCAACGGCCCGCTCGCCGTCCAGCTTGGAGACGCCGTATGCGGTCAGCGGTGCCGGCGGGTCATCCTCGCGGTACGGCCGGGCGAGGCGCCCGTCGAACACGAAGTCGGTCGACAGGTGGACGAGCCGGGCGCCGAACCGCCGCGAGGCGCGCGCGACATGCGCGGCACCGTCGACGTTGACCGCGCGCATCGACGGGCCCGACAGCAGGTACGCCGTGTGGATGACGGCGTCCGGCCGCACGGCGTCGAACAGGCGCTCAACCGCATCCCGGTCGCGCACGTCGAGGACGGCGCTCCCGGATCGTGCCGTGAACCGCGTGCCGTGGGCCTCCCAGCCCATGGCGGGTGCGGCGGCCATCAGCGCCCTGCCCAGGTAGCCGCTCGCGCCCGTCACCAGCAGCCGCCGGCCGCCTCCCGTGTGCCTCGTCGCCATCGCGCCGATCGTACCCATCGGCCGGGCCCCGCGATCTAGACTCATTCCGCCGCACAACCCGATCACGGAGCGTTCGATGACCACCACCCTTCCCGGACAGGACACCGCCGCGTTACTCGCCCGGCTCGACCTCGATGCCGACGCGCTGAGCAGCGGCGATCTCGAGGTACGGACGCCGATCACCGGCGAGGTGATCGCCCGCATCCCCTCGACGACCGCCGAGGAGGCCGACGCCGCGATCGCCCGCGCGGTCGAGGCGTTCCACGCCTGGCGCGACGTGCCCGCGCCGAGGCGCGGCGAGCTGGTGCGGCTGCTCGCCGAGGAGCTGCGGCAGGAGAAGGAGGCGCTCGGCGCGCTGGTCACGCTCGAGGCCGGCAAGATCGGCCAGGAGGGCCTTGGCGAGGTGCAGGAGATGATCGACATCTGCGACTTCGCCGTCGGGCTCTCGCGTCAGCTCTACGGACTGACCATCGCGTCGGAGCGGCCGGGGCACCGGATGATGGAGACGTGGCATCCGCTCGGCCCGGTCGGGGTCATCACGGCGTTCAACTTCCCCGTCGCAGTCTGGAGCTGGAACTCCGCGCTGGCCTTCGTCTGCGGCGATCCGGTGCTCTGGAAGCCCTCCTCCCGGACGCCGCTCACAGCGCTCGCATGCGAGGCGCTCTTCCGCCGTGCGCTGCAGCGGTTCGGCGACGCGCCCGACGGGCTCCTGCAGGTGCTGATCGGCAACGCCGGCCGCGCGCTGGTGGACGATCCTCGCGTGCCGCTGGTCTCGGCGACGGGATCGACCGCGATGGGGCGCGCGATGGCGCCGAAGGTGGCTGCCAGGCTGGGCCGTTCGCTGCTCGAGCTGGGCGGCAACAACGCAATGATCGTGACGCCGACCGCCGACCTCGACCTGGCGGTGCGGGCGATCCTGTTCGCGGCGGTGGGCACGGCGGGCCAGCGCTGCACCTCGCTCCGCCGGCTGATCGTCCACGAGTCGGCCGCCGACGCGCTGGTCGAGCGGCTCGAGCGCGCATACGCGAGCGTGCAGGTGGGCGATCCTCGCGAGCCGGGCACGCTCTGCGGACCGCTGATCTCTCCCGACGGGTTCGAGGCGATGCAGGCCGCGCTCGACCGCGCGCGTGAGGAGGGAGGTACGGTGATCGGCGGCGAGCGACTGCACGGCGACCGCTGGGCCGACGCCTACTACGTGCGCCCCGCGATCGTGCGCATGCCGCGACAGACCGACGTCGTCCGCGAGGAGACCTTCGCCCCCGTGCTCTACGTCATGACGTACCGCGAGATGGACGCGGCGATCGAGCTGCACAATGACGTGCCGCAGGGCCTGTCGTCGTGCATCTTCACCGGCGACCTGCGCGAGAGCGAGCGGTTCCTCGCGCCGGCCGGCTCGGACTGCGGCATCGCGAACGTCAACATCGGGCCGAGCGGCGCCGAGATCGGCGGGGCGTTCGGCGGTGAGAAGGAGACGGGCGGCGGTCGCGAGTCCGGATCGGACGCCTGGAAGGCCTACATGCGCCGGCAGACCGCGACGGTGAACTACTCGACCGAGCTGCCGCTGGCGCAGGGCATCGTGTTCGACGCCGGCTAGGTCATCCGCCGACGGGAGGCGGCTGGTCGTCGTCGGCCAGCTCGGCGCCGTGCTCGATCTGCTCCTCCACCTCGGCCACAGCAGGCTCCGGGGTCGTGTCACCGGGCGGGTGGCCGGCTCCTGCGATCGTGCGGTCGCGGCGGCCGATCCACTCCATCAGGCGCTCGAGCATTCCCATGGAAGCCACTCTACCGGCGGTTGCGGCCGGAGGGCGGCGGCCGCCTTCGCGGGCCGCCGCCCTCCGCGCATCAGCCGAGGATGATCTTGCCGGTGTGCGGCGCCAGGCTGACCGAACGCGTCGCCGTGACGCTCGAGCTGCCGGTGTTCACGACCACCTCACCGTAGGTGTAGTGACGGGTGATCAGCGATCCGCTGGTGGTCGCGGCTCCGGTGGGATTTCCCAGCTTGCCGGCGCTGGTGAAGAAGTCCCACCACTTGCCGGTCTGCGAGTCGCTTCCGACGCTGATGTGATCGCCGGGGCCCGCGCCGGTCAGGAAGAGCGTGAACCCGTAGAGCGCACCGGACTCAGTGCTGAACTTGGCGAAGCAGTAGCAGCGGGTGTGCTGCAGCACCTGCAGGGACTTCTGCGCGGAGATCCGCCCGAACATCTCGAAGCCGACAGCAAAGCTCGGGTTGTTGGCGGTGATCGCGTTGTTCGCCATCACCGACCACCTGCTGGACGCGTTCTCGAGGTAGTTGGCCTCGGCGATCGTCTGCTGGATCCACCAGCTCTGGCTCACGGTCGGCTTCGCGGACATGCGCGTGTAGCCGTCGGCGCCCATGGCGTCGACGAAGCACCACTGGGGAGCGCCGGCGCAGCTCTTGGCGACCTGCTGGCGCCAGCCCGAGCTCGCGGGGTTCATGACGAAGTAGCTCTTGAGCGCCTTGTCGTGGATGCGTGCGCCCCCGGCGGTGTGCATGTACCAGGACTCCGGATAGGTGCCGACGTTCGAGCGGGTGCCCTTGGTGTACAGCCCGGTGTTCGACGAGTGCCAGCCCTTCTTCAGCTGGCCGGCCGAGACGCTCACGGTCGGAAAGTGCTGCTGGATGAACGACTCTGACTGTGTCGTCCCGTGGACGTGCAGCGGGGCGTACAACATGGTCAGCGGGCTGGCGTACGCGGCGGGAGCCACGCACAGGCCCATGACCAACGTGGCTATCACCACTCCTACGCGACGACGCATCGGCAGGCTCCTTCGGCTCGGGGGTACACCGCGGCGGAATCACCACGGCGCGTTTGCCTCGGGATCTCACCCTAGGTGCCAGGCGTAAGCGTGAAGACAACCATCCGTTCGGGCCTGGTAAAGAAACTGGAAACCGCCTGAGACGAAGCGCCTGCGAACGCTCGTCTCAGCGGCGATCCAGCGTCACGATGCGACGTGGTTGGTACGACGCGCACGGGGACCGAGGCTCGCCGGGCGGGCCGGCGAGCCTCGCCGGTGGCCGTCAGCGGGCTGTCGAGCTGGAGCCGCCCGAGCGGCCGCCATCCTGGGCATGCGCGGACGCATGTGCGGATCCGGTAGCGCCGCCGTGCTGTCCGGCCTGGCTGTGGCCGTCGCTGGCGGCCGTCGAGATCACGGCTCCCTTGGCCCTGCCGGTGGCTGTCGTCGACCTGGCCAGCTTCGAGATCGAACTTCCCGCGCCGGAGGTGTCGGAGCTGCCCTGAGCGGCTCCGCCGCCGCCATGGCGGTGCGCCTGTCCGGTGGAGCTGGCCGCCGCGGCCACGGCCGCGCCGTGCGCCCTGCCCGTCACGGAGTGGTCGTGTGCGACCAGCGACACGGCGGAGCCGTGGTTGGCCGGATGGGACGTGCCTGAGCCGGTGTGCACGCCGAGCTTCGCGAGGATGGCCGAGGCGGTGCCGGATGCGGACTGCGGCAGACCAGACGCGTAGGCGGCAGTGCCCGTGGCCAGGCAGCAGACCGCCGCAAGGACAAGGCCCGAGAACTTCAACCGGGCGGGAACCGGTACGAGCATGGACGTACGCTCCTTGATCGGAGTTACGAAATCCGCGGCGACATGCGGGACGTCGCATCGGAGCGCATCCAGCAGGTGGGCGACCTGCTCGTAGCCCGGCGGCACGTCACGTGCATCGACGTGTCCGGCGAGCATACGATCGGCGGTATTGCGGTCGAGCGGGATGCGCGGCATACCCGTGAAGATCGCAGGACGTCGGGCCATCGTTACATCTCCCCCGGCTCCGAGCGCAGCCTCGCGGCGAGGGTGTTCAGCGCACGATGCTGCATCACCCGCACCGCCTCGGCCGACCGCCCGGTGATATCGGCGACCTCGGCAGCCGACAGGCCTGCGATCACCCGCAAGAACACCACCTCCGCCTGCGCCCGTGGCAGCTGCCGGACCAGATCGACGGCACGATCCGGACTGCCCTCGCCTCCGTCATCCCCGGTGGCGGGCGGATCGGCCATCAGCACCACCCTCCGCTGCCACCAGCGTCGCCTGTGGTCGATGAGACGCCGGCGGGCGATCGTGAAGACGAGGCGGCGGAGCCCGTCGACCCCGCCGACCTGTCCGCTGCGGGCGGCGATAGCCTCGACCCACACCTGCGAGGCCAGATCCTCGCCGCGGTCGCCCGCCATGGCGCCCAGATACCTTCGCAGCGCGGGGTCGATCTGCCGGTATGCGAATTCCAGCCACCCGGCGTTCGGAATCGAGGCAGGCGGTTGGCCGCTCACCCCTCCATGGTCACCCGCGACCGGGGCGAGCGCCAGTGCCCTAACAGGCTCTTTACGACGGCTGTGAGCGGTGTTGCACGAGCCGGCCGGGTACTCGACGCGGCGTGGGATTGCCGCGTACCCGGCCGGCCCGGCGGACTAGTGAGCCGCGCCGCTGTGCGCGGCCTCTTCGCGCTCCGCGAGCGCGAACGACTGATGGATCTGGGCGACGAGCTCGGGGGTGAAGCGCCCGTCGTTCAGCGCCTGGTCGATCAGGCGCAGCGCGTCGGCGTCGTGCCGACTCAGCCGATCGTACATGTGCCACCTCGGTTGGAGCCGATTGGGGTCGAGCCCAGGATGGCGTGCCGCCCGCGAGCCGCGCCACCCCTATCCGAGGGAGATCCGGTGAAGCGACTGAAGGGGTTCGAACCCTCGACCTTCTGCATGGCAAGCAGGAAGGAACGGAGAACCGGCCGACACGAGGTGGCACGGACCCGCATGAATGGCGGTTCCCTCCTGCACTCCGTACCGCGTAGTAGTCGTCGGTAGCCCGTGGTGTGTGCGCAAAGCGTGCACAGGGCGCGATGATTCCGCACCGAGACCACGCGACGCGGGGCCCCGATTGGCCGGCCACTTGCCGCCGATGGTGTGTACCCACCTCGGGAGATACAGGCCGTGCTTCGCTGCGTAGGCGATCAGCGCAACCCGGTAACGGGTGACGCTGTTAGCACCCGCTCGAGGCGGAAACCGCGATTCGAGACCCTCATCGTGTGAGCGGGGCAGGAGGTCGTCACGGCCCAGGGCGCTCGGTTCGGCGAGACGGCGCTGGCGGTGATCACATCTGTAGGCGTCGCTCGAGTCGCGCCAAAGCCCACTGCCTCAGAGTGTCCTCGCACCCAGGATACGCGCCACCCCTGATGCTTGGTCGTCGCAGGTAGGGCGACGGTGTCTCATGAGAGGCCGTCCGTAGAGCGTGCGGCTCCGACTTGGAGGAGGCAGGTAGGGATGGGAAGCAGGCGTCATCACAGATTCCGATGGAATCGGCTGCTGGCGGTGCCAGCGGCGCTGGTAGTTGCCGTGGCGTCTCCGGCGATAGCGCAGGGGGCGGCTGGTGATTGGCCGCAACTGGGGTACGGGCCAGCCCACAACGGGTATCAACGCGACGACACCGTTCTCAGTCGCAGCAGCGTGCCTCATCTGGTGAGGGCATTCCGCGCTCCCACCAGCGGGTACGTGGGCGGCCCGGTAGCTGTCGGCGGCACGTTGTACATGCCGCTACTGGCCTACAGCGCCAACCAACCCTACTCCTACCTGCTTGCCCTGTCCGGGCAGACCGGCGCGACGCTATGGAGGAGTCCCCTCGATCACGACGGGCTCGACTTTTCACCCGCTGTGGCAGCGGGGGTGGTGTATGTCACGACCCTACGGGAGGAAAGTCGCCTCGGGGGATCCTTGTATGCGATCAACGCGCAGACCGGTCAACACCTGTGGCGCGTGGCCGGGACAGCTCAGACGTCTCCGGTGGTTGCCGATGGTCTCGTGTTTGTCGGCAGCGGTGAGTACGGCGGCCCCTACAGCCTCGTCGCCTACGACGCGACGACCGGCGCGGTGCGCTGGCGTGCACCAGTTGGCCTCGTCAACGCGGCAGCCGCGCCTGCTGTTGCCAATGGGCGCGTGTTCATCGCCACCCAGGGCACGGTCTATGCGTTCGACGAGCACACCGGCGTGCTGCTGTGGCAACGGGTGGTACCAGGCGAGCCGGGCAAGACGCCGGTTATCGCATCTGGCCTGCTTCTTGTCGGCGGTTACCAGGGCCTCTGGGCGCTGAACACGACGACTGGCGTTTCAGCATGGTCATTCCGAAGCGGGCCCGTGCTGCATTTCGTGCAGGGACGAGCCGCCGTCGCCAACGGAGCCGTCTATGTCGACATCGACAATCACCTCGTTGCACTCACACTCTCCAACGGCGCATTTCGGTGGCAGCGAACCCTCGTCCCGGAACCCACCGCGGCTGTGGAAGCCTCCCCCGCCTACGCGAACGGCGTCATCTTCGTCCCCGGCTGGATAAACAGCAAGAATGGACTGCTCGCATTCGGCAAGCGCGGCAGATACCTGCGAGGCATCCTCACGCAAGGTGGCGATCCGATCGTCTCCAACGGTCGCGTCTACCTTGGCAACTTCCAGTACGTTGACGCTTATGCTGCTTCGTCACCGTTAACCTCGAGCAACCCGCCTGCCAAGTCGGGAACCGTCGAGCCGACAAGGGCTCGCCAGCCGACGGGCTAACCCGGAGGCGCCCCACCCGGTCGCCTAGCAGCGATCTGTGGGGCGGGAGCAACGCTCCTTCGGGCGACACCCTCCCGCCCCGCACGGAGCCTGAATCGTGGCATATGCATTGAAAACGGCGAAAGCGGCTGAAGGGGCTCGAACCCTCGACCTTCTGCATGGCAAGCAGACGCTCTAGCCAACTGAGCTACAGCCGCACTGGCCCGGCCAGTATATCGCGCGCCCTGAAGGCGCCGGTCAGCCGCGCTCGATCTTCTCGCGCTGCTTGACGTCCAGCTTCCGGAGCAGCGTGAGCAGGCGTGCGACGTGGTCCTTCTTGTCGTCGGCGATCCGCTGGGCTGCCTCCTTCGCCTCCTCATCCGACAGCGAGAAGGCCTGCTCCTCGTAGCGGTTGATGGCGAGCAGCTCATCCGCCAGGTTCTCCCTGATGGTCTGCAGGTCGGCGGTCAGCTCGGTCAGTCGCACGGTGCTCCTTTGGTCGTCACGTTGGCGGTGACTCTACTCGCCGCGCACGGCCAGTACGCGGAGCAGCTCGTCCACCCGGGCGTCCACGGTCTCGAGCACGGCGGGCGTCTGCGCGGCCTCGTCGAGCAGCCCGTGCTCGGTCACGACCGCGACGAACTGCGCGCGCGCCGGGATATCGCCGCGCGACGCAAGCTTCTGCGCTGCGGCCACTCCGGCAGCCGCCCCCAGCTCCGCCCAGATGCCCTCGGTCTCGCCCAGCAGGATCCGCCCCGCCTCGAGCTCCGCGTCCGTGACCCGAACGACCAGCCCCTCCGATTCGACCACCGCCTGGAGTGTCTGCACCGTACCGGTGATGCCGGCAAGCGACCGCGCCAGGCTGCTCACCTCGCCGCTCGGCGTCACCCAGTCGCGCCCTCCGGCGAGGGAGCTCGCGACCGCGCCGCCCACCTCGACTGCGACCATCCGCGGCGTCGCGTCGACCGTCCCCCAGTCGGCGAGGTCGCGGAAGCCGCGCCAGATGCCCTGAATGCCGTCGCCGAGCGCCGCCGGCACGGCGACCAGATCGGGGACGGACCAGCGCAGCTGCTCGGCGATCTCGTACGCGATCGTGCGGTAGCCCTCGATCCCGATCGGATCGCTCCCGATCGGCGGTCGGGTGCGGTTCGAGATCGCACGCCAGCCGAGCTGGCGCTCGGCGTCGGCCAGCAGCGCCCACCGCGCCTCCGCGCCGGCCACGCCGACGGCGCGCCCGCCAACCCATTCGATCGCGTCGAGCACGCGGCCGCCCTCCTCCAGCGCGGCGTCGACGAGCGCCACCGAGCGCATTCCCGCCCGGGCCGCGTACGCGGCCACCGACATCGACATCGCCTCGCCTCCGGCCGATCCCACCGTCACGTCGGCGTCGAGGTGCTGCGACACCGCCACGGCCGCGAACCGGTCGCGCCAGGATCCGGTCGGGTTGCGTCGCTCGTCCTTGACGAACAGCCGGCGCAGCCCGAGCTCACGGCCGAGCGCTCCGACCGACACCAGTGGCGTCGAGCCCTCCCCGAGGGAGACCAGCCGCTCGCGTGCGACGGGCAGCTGGGCGGCGTACCGGTGCAGACCGTCCCCGGACAGCTTCCCCGGCTTGATGCCCTGCATCCGTGCGTAGATCGGCGCGACGTTGCTCGGACAGTCCTCCGCCGAGCAGGACGGGCAGCCGCCCGGCATCTGCACCACCGGGTACCGTCGCCTGCAGCGTAAACATTCGAAGGCGGTCGGAGCAGGCACCAGTTGAGCATACCGGGCTTGACGGCGGCCACTCTCCGGGGGTCTACTACCTCAATGATCTACTGCGTGATTCCCCGCGAGCTCGAGGACGAGCTGCTCGAGCGCATGAGCGAGTACTACCGCGACAACCCCGAGGTCGAGGTGATCCTCGACCGCCGCGACGGTGCGGTGAACGACCGCCGCCGCGGTGAGACGGCGACCACCGACAACCGGCGCGTCACCCGCGATCGTCGCCGGCCACGCGCGTCGGGCACCTTCCCGCGCGTCGACGGCCCCGCGTAGCGCCAGCTCAGGAGGCGAGCGCGACCGTGCCGTCCGGCTCGGCCGTGGCGTTCCACTCGCGGAACCGCCCGTCCAGCTGGTCGAGCTCTTCCCCGCGCCGCTGCAGCGTCACCGTCTGAGCGCCCAGCATGTCGACCCGGTACTGGTACCAGGACAGGTCCCATGCCACGGTGACGACGACCTCACGGTGGCTGCGCCGGACCACGCTCACCCGCGGATCGCCCAGGGTGCGCGCGATCCCCGACACCGTCCGGGGATGCGTGCTCTCATTGAACAGCTCGAGGCCTGCCTCGACGGCATCCTTCGGATCATCCGGCAGGAGCTCCGGGTCGAACGGCTCGGGAGCTGTCACCTGCCGCTTCCGCGGCTTCAGCAGCCCGCGCAGCCCACGCTCGCGCCGCTCGCCCAGATGCACGGGCAGCGTGGGCGCACCCTCGCGCGTCCAGCCGCGGGCGTCGGCCTGGTCGACGCAGAGCTCGCATACCTGTGCGTCCTCGGCGCCGATGCGCCGATAGCTGACCAGGCGCTCGCCCAGCAACACCGTGCGTCCACAGACGGCGCAGCGGGTATCGGTGTCTTGTCGGCGGATCTCGATCATCTGTCCAGCGTGGTCACGGTGCCTCGTGACCGGCGCTGAGTCTAGCCCACTCGCACGTCCGTTGCTGCGAGTTTGCGGGCATTTTTCGGCATCGGCCGGCCGGCCCACTCATCGTGGCGCCGGTATTGGTAAGGTTCCGGCGCTCGACCGGGCCCTGGGGGGCGGCCCGCTCTTCTCCGGATGACTATGCCGACCAACCGTCAGCGGAAGCACCCATGGATCCACCTGACCACGCTGCTGGTCGTGTTCGCCGCTCTTGCCGGCGCGGCTCCGGCCGGAGCCGCGCGGTCGGTGTCCGCGCAGCGCTCGACCGCGGCGCAGGTGATGGCCCGGCTCGACCGCCTGCAGGCCGAGCGCGACGCCGCCGCCGGCCGTGAGCAGTCCGCTCGCCTGCGCCTCGCGCTCGCGCGCGAGGCGGTGGCGAGCGCGCGGACGGAGATCGCGTCCGCCAGCGCCAGCCTGGCGTCGGCCCGCGAGGCGCTCGCCCAGACGCTGGTCGCGAACTACAAGGGCGAGGGCGAGGACGCGGTCGCGTACGTGCTTGCCTCCGGGTCGTTCTCGGACCTCGTGTCCCGGGTCGACACGCTCAACCGCGTGGCGGCCGGCGATCGCGATCTGATCGGGCAGATCAACGCCGCGCAGGAGCGGCTGCGCGAGCGCGAGGCCGAGCTCCAGGCAAACGCGACCGCTGCCGCCGAAGCGGCCCGCGCCGCAACCTCGGCCCGCAGCCAGCTGGACGGCGCGATCGCCCGGACGCGGGCCGTGCTCGCCGGCGTCGACGCGCAGATCCGCGCGCAGCTCGCGGGAGAGCGCAGCCGCCGGGCGCACCTCGCCTCGCAGCACGGCGGCGGGGGAAGCTCCGGTGGGTCATCCGGCTCCGGCAGCGGCGGCGGATCGGCGACCGTGTTCTACGGCGAGTGCACCTGGTACGGGCCCGGCTTCGCCGGCCACCACACCGCCGACGGTGAGATCTTCGACCCGACCAAGCTGACCGCGGCCAGCCCGTGGCTGCCGTTCAACACGATGCTGAAGGTGACGAACCTGGCGACGGGTCTCAGCGTGCAGGTGCGGGTCAACGACCGCGGCCCGTTCGGCCGCGGCGTGCTCGACCTTTCCGCCCACGCCGCGCAGGTGGTCGGCCTGTCCGGCTGGCAACGCGTCCGGATTCAGATCCTGCCGGGCGCCGCCCGGCCAGCGGTCATGCCTTGACCATCTCCCGGTCGCGCTGCGCGGCGGCGATCACCGCCTGCGCCGCGTGTGGCGGCACCTCCTCGTAGCGAAGGATCTGCTGCGAGTAGTCCCCGCGCCCACCCGTCATGGACGTCAGGTCCTGGGCGTATGCGAGCACCTCCGCCATCGGCACCTCGACGTGCACCACGGTTGATCCGGCGCCGGGATCCATGCCCAGCACGCGACCCCGGCGGCTGCTCATGTCGCCGATCACGTCGCCCACGTTCTCGTCCGGCACCGTGATGTCGAGCCGCATGATCGGCTCGAGCAGCACCGGATCTGCCTGTGCCACCGCCTGCTTGAACGCCAGCGACCCGGCGATCTTGAACGCCATCTCCGAGGAGTCGACGTTGTGGTACGAGCCGTCCACCAGCCGCACGCGTACGCCGACCACCGGCGCCCCGACCAGCTCGCCCTTCTGCATCGCCTCCTGGATGCCCTTGTCGACCGCCGGACGGAAGCCCTGGGGGATGACGCCGCCGACGATCTTGTCGACGAACTCGTAGCCCTCGTGACCCTCCATCGGCTCGATCTCGATGTGGCAGTCGCCGAACTGCCCACGCCCACCGGTCTGCTTCTTGTGGCGGCCGTGCGCGCGTGCGGCCTTGCGGATCGTCTCGCGATACGGCACGCGCGGCGGGTGCAGGTCGACCTCCACGCCGAACCGCCGCTGCATGCGGTCGAGCACAGTCTCGACGTGCATCTGCGACAGGCCGCCGACGATCGTCTCGCCGGTCTCCTCGTCACGGTGGACATCGAGCGAGGGATCCTCCTCCTGCAGCCGCCGCAGCGAGGCGTGCACCTTGTCCTCGTCGCCCTTGCTCCGCGCCTCGATCGCGAACGACACCACCGGCGGCGGCAGCGTGATCGGCTCGACGGGGGCCGGCGCATCGACATCGGCCAGCACGTCACCCGTGTTGGTCTCCTTCAGCTTCGCCACCGCGCCGATCATCCCCGGGCCGAGCTCGTCGGTCGGCGTGTGATCCTTGCCCTGGACGAGCAGCAGCTGGCCGATCCGCTCCTTGCCGTGCGTGCGGCTGTTGACCAGCTGCGAGTCCGCTCTCAGCGTCCCGGCGAACACGCGCATCAGGCTGATCTTGCCGCTGTAGGGATCGGCGATCGTCTTGAACACGTAGGCGAGCGTGGTCGCCCCGCCGCTCTCGGGCACGTTGCGGGCACGGGCCGGGGACGGCAGGCCCTCGACGATCAGGTCGAGCAGGCCGTGCGATCCGATGTTCCGCGTGGCCGCACCGCAGCCGACCGGGAACACCTGGCCGTCGGTCACGAGCTGCTTGAGCGCCTGCGCCATCTCCTCGCGGGTGATCTCGCCGCCCTCCAGGTAGCGCTCCATCAGCTCGTCGGAGGTCTCGGCGACGACGTCCATCAGCTTGTCGTGGTACTCGTCGGCCAGTGCCGTGAGATCGTCCGGGATCGGCACCGACTCGTCGTGCCCGGCCGCGTCCTCGCCGTGCAGGTAGGCGACCATGTGCACCAGGTCGACCACGCCGTGGAAGTCGTTCTCGCTGCCGATCGGGATCTCGACGGCGACGCACTTGTCGCTGAGGCGCTCCTGCAGCTGCTCGAGGGCCGTGAAGAAGTCGGCCCGCTCGCGGTCGAGCAGGTTGACGAGGACGAGGCGCGACGTGCCCAGCTCGTCGCACCTGCGCCACAGGCGCTCGGTGCCCACCTCGACCCCGAGCACGCCCGAGACCGTCACGATCGCCCCCTCCACCACCCGCAGCGCGGACAGCACGTCCGCCTGGAAGCTCGGCTCGCCCGGGGTGTCGATCAGGTTGATCGTGCGGCCCTCCCACTCCAGGTGGGTGACGGCCGCGGAGATGCTCATGCCCCGCTTGCGCTCGTCGTCGTCGTAGTCGGCGACGGTGCTCTTCTCGGCCACCGTGCCCAGCCGGTTGACGGTGCCGGACTCGTACAGCAGCGCCTCCACCAGCGAGGTCTTGCCAGTCCCGCGGTGGCCGATGACGGCGACATTGCGGATCTTTCCGGGCTCCTTGTGGGGCATCTGCAGGGCCTTTCCGACGAGGTGATGGAGGCCATCACCTTACTCGCGGATCGACCCGGCTGGCAATGGCGCCCGAGGTAACGGTTCAGCGCGCGGGGCGCTCGAGCGACGCCCGCTCGAGGCTGCCCTGCAGCTTCGCCTTCAGGCGCAGGATCGCCTTGGTGTGGAGCTGCGACACGCGCGATTCGGTCACGCCCAGCACCTCGCCGATCTCCCGGAGGGTCAGCTCCTCGTAGTAGTAGAGCGTGATCACGGTGCGCTCCCGCTCGGGCAGCCGGCCGATCGCGGTGGCCAGGGCCTCGCGCACCTCGGTGCGGGTCATCTCCAGCGAAGGGTCGTCGGCGTTCGGATCCTGCAGCGTGTCGATCAGCGACACCGTGTCGCCGCCGGAGCTCGAGATCGTCCACAGCTCGTCCAGCGCGGCAACCGAGGATCGCGAGATCTGCGTGAGGCTGTCCTGGAACTCCTCCTCGGTGATCCCGAGCGCCTTCGCAATCTCCTCGTCGGTGGGCGGCCGGTGGTACTTGTTCTCGAGCTCGGCGATGGCGCGCTCGATCTCGCGCGCCCGGCTGCGCACGGACCGCGGCACCCAGTCCATCGAGCGCAGCTCGTCGATGATGGCGCCCTTGATCCGGCTGATGGCGTACGTCTCGAACTTGATGTCGCGGCCCGGGTCGTAGCGCTCGATCGCGTTCATCAGACCGAGCAGCCCGTACGAGACGAGGTCGCCCTCCTCCACGTGCGCGGGCAGGCCCGTCCCCAGCCGGCCCGCCACGTACTTGACCAGAGGCGCATAGGTCAGGATCAGGCGCTCGCGCAGGTGGGGATCCGGGTTCTGCTTGTACTGCAGCCAGATCTGAAGTGCGTCGGTGTCGCTCATCGGGCTCTCGGGTGTGCGTGGGCGTGGGCGGTCTTCAGATGGCGCACGCTCACGTGGGTGTATACCTGGGTTGTGGCCACGGATGCGTGGCCGAGCAGTTCCTGGATGCTCAGGAGATCGGCGCCGCCCTCCAGCAAATGAGTGGCGAAGGAGTGTCGGAGCGCATGCGGCGACCGGGAGGGTAGCCCTTCCCGCCGCAATGCGGACGCCAGCGCGCGGCGAACATCGGACGGGGCCAGGGGCCTGCCGCGGATGCTGACGAACAGCGACTGCGAGGCCACCTCCCCGGCCAGGCGGGGCCGTCCGTGCCGCACGTACTCGCGGATCGCCTCCAGCGCTGCGCCCCCGAGCGGGACGACGCGCTGCTTGTCGCCCTTGCCGGTCACGCGGACGCGGCGCCCATCGAGGTCGACGTCGCGCACGCGGAGGCTGCAGGCCTCGGACGCCCGCAGGCCACAGCCGTAGAGCAGCTCGAGCAGCGCGCGGTCGCGGAGCGGCAGCGGCTCACGTGGCACCCTGCGGTCGAGCAGCTCCCCCAGCTCGTGGGTGTTGAGCGTCGCCGGCAGGGTGCGCGGCTGCTTCGGACCGGGCACCACGGCGGCCGGATCACGCGGCACGCGGTCGCGGGCGTGCAGCCAGGCATAGGCGCCGCGCATGGCGGAGAGCTTGCGGGCCGCGGTCGCCGGCGCGTAGCGCATCGTGCCCAGGTACGCCGCGTAGCGGCGCAGCAGCTGGGTGTCGGCGGCCTCGGGGCTGGTGCCAGACGCGCTCAGCCAACGGTCGAGCTGGCGGAGATCCGTGCGATAGGCGCGCAGCGTGGCGGTCGACGCGCCGGTCGCACGCAGGTGCTGCAGGTAGGACTCGAACGGTGTGGAGAGGGCAGAATCGGTCACGTGGTCGACGCGCCTCAGTTCGGCTCGAGAAGGGGTATTCCCTTCTATCGGGGTCTCAGATCGCGTCGTGCGAGATCCCCCATCCACAGGGCGATCACCATCGCGGCGACGGCGATCACCCAGACCCCTGCTGTGGCGGCCGCAAACGCCATCCCCGCCAGGGCGAGGGCGAGCACCCCGAACAGCACGCCGCGCGACTTCACGTCCGCAGGGTACCGGGGTATCCTCGGGAGGTCGATCTAGGAGCGCCTGGTGCCGCACTGCCCGTCCTGTGGTGAACCCGTCGACCGCCGCCACCGGTTCTGTCCGTGGTGCGCAGCACCGCTGCGCCGGAAGCTGGTGGAGTTCTTCTCGCCGCACCCTGCAATCACGGGAGAGGCGGTCGCGCTGCGGGTGTCGCGCTACCTGAGCGGCGAGCCGGCGGAGCGTCACACCCGGCTCTCGATCTGGAACGGCGACCAGGCCGTGTCCGCCGTGTCGCTGGACGAGGCCGAGACGCGCCGGCTGGCGCGGTTCCTCGGCGAGGGTGTCGCGGGAGCGGCGGCATGCGACGACACGGCGGTCATGACCCGGCCCCAGCCACCGGACGACGCGTGAGGGCGGGCGTGTCCCTGGCCGCCATCGTGGTCGGCCTGGTCATCCTGCCGGTGGTCGCGTTCATCGCGGCCAAGTCGCGTCCAGCCCACGCCCCGCCCCCTGCTCAGCACGCTCATACGCGGCCGGCGACGCAAACGGCGCCCGCGGTATCCATCTAGGCAGCCGCGCGCTGACGCCGCTCGCGCTTGGCCTGATCGAGCGCCTCGTCGGCCGCGCGGATCACGATCGTGGGGTCGTCACCCGGACCCGCGATGCCGAACGACAGCGGCACATGCAGCGGGTGCGCGTCGGCCATCTGCGCGGTGATCCGCTCGGTCAGCATCGCTGCCGTCTCCACCGAAGCGCCGGGCAGCACCAACCCGAATCTCCCGCTTGCGACCAGGTAGACCCCGTCGATGGCGCGCGTCCAGCGATCGAGCACCGCGGACAGCGTTCTCAGTACCCCGTCGCCGCTCTGGACGCCGTGACTGGCGGTGATCGTCTTCAGCCCGTCGATGTCGAGCATGACCACGCTGAAGCCGGATCCCTCGCGGGCCCGGCGCGAACACTCGAGCGAGACCCGCTCTTCGAACGATCTCCATCCGGCACGCTGCGGCGTTTCGCCGTCACCCGGAGCCTGGAGCTGGGCGCCGACGACCGCGGCCATCATCCCGAGCATCTCGGCAGCCTCCGCCTCGAAGCTGCCACCCTCTCCGGCGTAGACGGTGAGCGTGCCAACCGAAGCGCCTGCGCTGATCAGCGGCAGGCTGATGGTCGGCCCCGCAGCCGGCGCACCGATATCTACCTGCGCCGCCCCGGACAGCTCGACCACAGCCGCGCGCGCGCCGGAGATCTCACACGCACGCTCGGCGACCAGCGTAACCAGCCCACGCCGATCGAGCGCCGCCGCCGCGATCTCGGACTGGGCACGAACCACTGCTAGCAGGCGCTCCTCACGAGTCATGCCCGTTGCATCGGTCGGCCGCCACACGGGCTTGAGCGGCGAGCCGCGGAAACCCTCGCCAACAGCCATCGAACGCTGTACAGTTGCCGCCCTTGCTGCCGCCGGCGTGGCGGCCCGTTCAACGAGAGGACGGACATGACCACATCGAGCGAAGCAGCGCCGACGGCTCCGGAACCGGACGTCGCCTACACGCCGCACGAGCACGAGGAGCTGCGAGCCCTCGCCCGCGCCCAACGTGAGCGCCGGACGATGCCGCAGCTCGTCGTGAGCGCCGCCGGCACCGCGCCAAAGCCAGCCTGACCAGCGAACACCGGGGGGATCAGCCGCGGCGGAGGATGCCGAGCAGGCCGCCGCGCCGACGCCATAGGAAGCGCAGCAGCATCAGTCCCAGCTTGGTGCGAAACAGACGTAGCAGGAGAACCATGCTGCGTTGCTTACCCCGTATGCGGTTCGTTCACGCCCGCCGGGGGAACTACCTTCGGCCCCCGTCGAGCCGCGCTGCGATCGGCATTCCCGCTCCGTCTCCGGACATGTGCTCCGAAACCGCGCCATTGCCGCTTCGCACCACGATCTCGTGCGCGACGTGACGGAGCTTCCGGTTGGTGCGCTGGGAGATCCGGCGCAGCAGCGCCCACGCCTCGGGCCGTGTGATCCCGTGCTGCAGGACGAGAATGTCCTTGGCATCCTCGATCTCCGGGCTACGACCGGCCCGGGCGCCGAGCGCCCGGATCAGGTTGCGGCGGTACGGGGTCGGGTGGTGATCGTTCAGGTACGTCGCGATCTCCAGAGATGCGGCAAGCAGGGCTTCGCGCCGGGCCGCCGCTTCCATGGAGTCGTCCTGTACCGCCTGGCCGATAAGGAGCGCTGCTCGAGCCTGGGCATCGAGCAGCTCCCGGTCGACGGAACCCCGAACGGTCACGCCCGTTCGGCGGGTCGAGCCTGACCATATGGTCGTCCGTTCCTCATCTGCCCGTCAATGACAACGCTAGGTGCGGCCTTTAGAGGCTCGCTCGGGGATCGGGCAGATTGCCGGGAACGGGCAAGAAAGGACGTTCGCAGAGTACCACACGGGCTGACTGGCCAAACGTGCCGCTGCGCACGCCGGCACTCGGAGACAGGGGTGGCAGGATTCGAACCCGCGACCTACGGTTTTGGAGACCGCCGCTCTACCAACTGAGCTACACCCCTTCGCAGCCTGGCTGGGTGAGCAGACTGGTTCGCGGCCCTCGCACCCCACCAAGCGCTACCCCATCGTATCGCTCCACCGGGCGTGGATCGACGGTTGCGCCTCCGCCTGCCCGCCGACACGGGCCTTGGCGGGCCTGTGCCGATCACTGACGGTCGATTAGGGATCTCCCCGATGCCGCTCGCGAACGAGCCGCCGACGATTGAGCCCTGTTCATCGACGCGTTGGGAGGGCGGTTCCGTGCGCTCGAATCGGTTGGGCCAGATCACGCTGCTCGGGTTGCTGATGCTCACGACCGCCGTCGGAGGGCCGCCGACCGTGGCGCGCGCGGCGATCGACGGCTGGCGGGTGGGGGCGCCGCTCCCAACCGGTCGGCAGGGTGTCGCCGTGGCGGCCACCGGCGGTCACATCTACGCGATCGGCGGGACGGCCGTGAACGGCAACCCGACCGGTGCGCTCGAGGCCTACGACCCGGTGGCGAACACGTGGACAGCACGTGCAGCAATGCCGACGCCGCGGGCATACCTGGGCGCCGCAGTGGTTGCCGGCAAGATCTACGCCGTCGGCGGGCTGGACGGCAACGGGAACGAGCTGGCAACGACCGAGGTCTACACGCCGGCCACCGACAGCTGGGCGAGCGGGCCCTCGATGCTCGAGGGCCAGGGCGGCCTCGCCGTCGTGGCGGTCGGTGGAACCATCTATGCGATCGGATCGGGAACCGGTGGCACGGCTGTCGAATCGCTCACCCCCGGCGGAAGCTGGACGGGCCGCGCGCCATTGCCATCCCCCCGGTTCCAGCTCGCCGCCGCAGCCACGGGCGACGGACGCATCGTGGCCATGGGTGGATACGCGAACGATCTTGGCACCGGCTTCGGGTACCCGACCGCAGACGTGGAGATCTACGACCCGGCCGCAAACGCGTGGTCGGCCGGGCCGCCGATGACGTTTGGGCGGATCAGGCTGTCGGCGGCCACCGGGCCGGACGGACGCGTCTATGCGATCGGCGGTGACGTCGGCGACAACCCATATGCCTACCCGTCGGTCGAAGCGTACGACCCGCGGACCAATGCCTGGTCGCTGACGTCGGACATTCCCACCGCGCGGGCTGGGAGCGGTGCCGCGGTCGGGCCGGACGGCCGGCTCTACGTCATCGGCGGGTGGAACGAGACGAACGCCTCGGCTTCGACCGCCGTCGAGTCGTACCTGCCTCCCGCCGCCGCTCCCGCGGGTTGGACATCCGGCCCCGCAATGCCAGGCGGACGGTGGGGACTGGCCGGGTCGGTGACGCAGAACGGGCAGATCATCGTGATCGGCGGCGCGGGCGCCGACGGCACCCTCGTGAAGCGGCCGCTGCTGCTCGATCCCACGACGGGCGCCTGGACGAACGCGCCGGCGCTGATCGATACGAACCCGTTCTTCCGCGCGGCTGCTGTGCCGGCCGCCGACGGCGTGCACGCGATCGGCGGCTGGGGAGGCCGGCCGATAGCGGGGCACCAGGTGATGCATGCCGGGCCGAGGGCCTATGCGTGGCAGAACCTCGCGCACATACCCGGCCGCCGGGAGCTGCCCGCAGCGGCCGTGGCGCCGGACGGCTACGTCTACGCCGCCGGTGGCCATGACGGCCGCTCGTTCCTCTCGACCGCCTTTCGCTATCACCCCTGGCAATCCCCCGGCACGGACCGCTGGCGCGCGATTGCGTCGATGCCCCAGCCGCGTGCGGGAGGGGTCATGGCCACCGGCTCCGATGGCAAGCTCGTCTACGCAGGCGGGCTATCGACTGGCGGCTATGCCCGGAACGTCCGGGTGTACGACCCAGGCACGGACACATGGTCGGCCACCGCACCGCTGCCCGATCCGCGGTTCGCCGCATCGGGCCTGGAAGGCCCCGATGGTCGGATCTACGTGATCGGCGGCTACGACCCCGTGCTCGGGGACGTCCCACGCGTGGACATCTACTCGCCCGACACCGGGACGTGGACATGCGGCCCGCCGATGCCGGCGGGAGCATCGAACCTCGCGACGGCACTCTTCGATGGGAACATCTATGCGATCGGCGGGGTACGCGGCAGCAGGGTGCTCGCCACCACGCACGTCTATCACGTCGGCGCGATCCCGCATGATCCGAGCCC
Source organism: Gaiellales bacterium (assembly GCA_035695105.1). Lineage (GTDB taxonomy): Bacteria > Actinomycetota > Thermoleophilia > Gaiellales > JAICJC01 > JAICYJ01. Next base: position 17,741 of record DASSEV010000103.1, on the reverse strand, counting down.
TCCGGCCTTCTCCGTCACACCACGTGCCGGGTTCTCAGCCGGCACGCAGCTCGGACGCGTCGACATCCCTATCCGGATCCATTGGCGAGCGGCTGCCGCCGCCACCGATATTCGACGCTATGAGCTTGCCGCCAGCACCGACGGGGGCGCCTACACGCCTGAGACGCTTCCCTGGGATGTCATCGACGACGTGATCGGCACCTACACCCCCGGGATCGCGGTCAACCAGGTCGCGATCACCGCAACCGATTGCAGCGGCAACTCGAGCACCTCGACCAGCGCGGCATTCGTCGCGCGCGCCGCTCAGGAGAACAAGGCCGCGTACCGCGGTGCGTGGAGCACCGGGACGTCGTCCCGCTACTACGGCGGTCACACCCGTCACGCACAGGCTGCCGGCGCTCGCGCGGCGTACACGTTCTCCGCACGAAGCATTGCCCTGGTTTCCGACCTCGGCCCAGGCAGCGGCAAGGCAGCCATCTCCATCGACGGACGACGCGTCGCGGTGATCAACCTCCACAGCAGCGCGGCCCGGTATCGGGAGGTCGTATTCGCCAAGCAGTTCTCGGATCAGACCCGCCACCGGATCTCGGTCACGGTGCTGGGAACAGCCGGCCACCCGCGGGTCGACATCGACGCGTTCCTGACCATCCGGGACGGGACGATCGCCGCCGGTCACACTCGGGTCGCGCGGACACCTGGCCGGATGGCGCTGCGCCCGTTCCTCAGACGCGGCCCTGACCTAGGTGTGTATGGAATGCGAGGCGATCCCGCGGGTACGGATTGAGGCTTACATGCAGGATCGCGGCGACACGCCATGACGCGGTATCTGCTGAAGCTGCTGATCGCGAGCGGTCTCATGGCAGCGATGGCGCTCGGCGGCGTGGTAGATCGGTCAGCCGCGGGCGGCGATACCGCGGCGCTCATCGCCCGGCCGAACACCGAGTTCACCTTGCGAACCGTGGATCCCTGCTTCTTCGCGCCGCCGGTTGCGCCGGATGGCCAGTGGCCGCTGTACCGGTTCCGGGATCCGCACGGCATCCGCGGCGGCCTCAACGAGCCGCGCAACCCTCAGGACACGCATTTCGGGATCGACGTCGCCGGCTATCTTGACGGGCAGCGGGTGTACGCGATTAGCCCCGGCACGCTACGTGCGATACGGGTCAACCACTTCGACGTCTGGTACCACGGCAGCTTCTACATGTACTGGCACCTGATCCTGCGCTCCTCGCTCCACGCAGGAAGCGTCATACGCCAGGGTGAGCTGCTCGGTCGCTTCCGGCCGACGTACTACCACGTCCACATCGCAGAGATCCATCCCAAGGGCTGTGGGATCGTCGATCCGCGGCGACCGACAGGCGTGTTTACCGACCCCATCGACAACGAGCACCCGATCATCGGGAAGCTGCGCGCCTATCGCGCTGACGACAACGCCTTTATCTCGTTCAACATGGAGCGGGATCCCGACGGCCTTGTCGATCCTGCCACGGTGCTGGACACGACCGACCTCGCAGGGGTCGTCGACTTCCGGGCGCGCGTGGTCGACCGGCCGGTGCGCCAGATACCACGGTTTGTCACACTCGACCAGGCGCCAAGCGCCATACGCGCATTCATCGCCCCTGTCGGACGGGACGACCACCACTACCGGGGATGGCGCGTCTTCGACGGAGCGGGACATCTCGAGACCGGCACGTGGGTCTGGCGTATCTTCGCGTTCGGGACGTGGCGCAGGAACCGCTGCTACTTCAATCCGGCCGGTGTATGCGGCATGAACATGATCTGGCACGTCGGTGGACGCCGCGGCTTCGACACCCGAACGCTTCCCAACGGCACCTACGACTTCTGCGTGCAAGCCCTCACCATCCACGGCAGGCGGAACAAAGCCTGCACACCCATCACGATCAACAATCCCTGACGCCGGCTGACGCGCGGAAGCTCACTCGTGGTCGCTGCGAGGAGCGAGCGCCAGCACGGCAATGTCGTCGGCGGGCAGGCCGCGAGCGAACCCGGTGAGCGCCTCGTGCACCGCGGTCACGACGTCGTCCGGCCGGTTGCCGGCCCCGGCCAGCACTGCCCGCAGCCGCTCCTCACCGAACCGCCCGTCGGGTCCCTCGATGTCGGTGGCCCCATCGCTGTACAGCAGCAGCACATCGCCGCGGCGCAGGAGGACATCCTGCTCCGAATGTTCGTTGTCCCACCAGACACCAAGCAGCGGGCCGTTGCGCGCCACCTCGGTGACCGAGCCGTCCGCGTGGCGCACGAGCGGCAGCGGATGCCCGCCCACGGCGATCGTGAGCCGCAGGCCCTCGTCGACAGGGACTGCGGTTGCAACAAGCGCGGTGACGAACCGGTCACCGCTGGTGCGCCGGAGCAGCGCCTCGTTCAGCACTCCGAGCGTCGCCGCCGGAGTCGTCTCGAGGATGGATGCCGTTCGGATCGTGTGGCGGGCAAGCACGGTAACGGCCGCCGCCTCCGCCCCCTTCCCCTGGACGTCGCCGATCGCGAAAGCGAAGCGGCCGGGGCTCAGAGGCAGCAGCCAGGTGTCGTAGAAGTCACCGCCCAGCTCCTCCCCCGCGCCGGCCGCCCGGAATAGTGTCGCCACCTCGGCCATCGGCAGCTGTGGTAGCTGCTCGGGCAGCAGCGCCCGCTGCAGCACCCGTGCGATCCGGCTCTGTGTGTCTGCCTCGTCGGACACGGCGGCATACAGCTCGCCGGTCGACTCACTCAGCCGCTCGGCGAGGTAGCCGGCCAGGAAGCCTGCGAAGCCCCAGATGACGAGAATGGGGATCCCGAGCGCCACAGGGTCCGGCGGCGCATGGAACCCGATCAGCAGCAGGAAGCCGGCCGCCCCGACCAGGCCGACCGCGAGCCCGGCGTACCGGCCGCCCAGAAGCCCGGCGATCACCGCGATCAGCGTCTCGACCCCGCCGACCACGCCCTTCCAGGACGTCGGGTTGCCCTCGAGCCTGAGCAGGAGCACGAACAGCACCGAGAGCCCGGAGCCGGCCAGGACGACCGCCAGGCGCACACGGGGGCTCAGCCATCCCCGCCGGATCAGCGGTGGAAGCGGCGCGCGAGTCTGTTCGCGCGCCTGCGGTGGTGGTGCGTCGGGCCGCATCGCCGGGACGAATCTACCGCGCCGACCCGGCTCCGTCAGCCGTCGAGTGCGCCGAGCGAACGGGCGTAGTCGAGCGCCTCCGCGCGATCGGCGACCGGGCGGTACCGCCAGGCAAGGCCCTCTCGCTCGATCATCACCCAGTGCGCCTGCCTGTCGGTGAACCAACCGTCCCGTTCGAACTGGATGCGACCCTCGATGAAGACGGCGCGCCGGCCGAGCGGGTGCAGCTCGCTGAGCGTCACCTTGTACGCCGTGGCGTCGCGCATCGTGCCCCACCACTCCAGGATCTCGTCGGTGCCGTGCAGCTGCCGAGCGCCCAGCCCGTAGGTCTGGAACTCGATATCGGGGTGGCAGAGGGCGACGAACTCGTCCGGCTCCTCCTTTCGGAGCGCCGCCGCCATCTGCCGCTGCAGGCGCATGATCGGGCTCTCCGAACGTTCGTCGACCGACTCCATCACGCGAGCCTAACCCGGCCCTGCCTCCGCGGGAAGGGCCGCATCGAGAATGCGGCGCAGCCTGGCCGGATTTGCGCCCGACGAGACGAGTCCGGTGAAGCCGATCCCGAGCAAAGCCGTACGCCCCGCCACCGAGCGGACGGTGGCGACGACGCCGTCCAGCGAGAGCCCACCCGGCTCCGGCATGAAGCAGTCGATCTGACCGGGATCGAGCACGTCGGCATCGAAGGCGATGTACGCGCCGGCGGTACCGGAGACGACATCTCCCAGGGCCGACTCCGAGGTGGCCAGCCCCGATCCGGCGATGAACCCCGCTTCCGGTGGATCGAGATCCCGGGCGCCGACCAGCGCGCAGTCGCCGACCGCGGCGTGCCCCTCGTCGAGGATCATCCGAAACGGCATGCCCCACGCGTTCCCCGAGGGTGACGTCTCCGGCGTGTTCAGGTCGCCGTGCGCGTCGAACCAGATCACCGCGATCCGGCCGCGACGCGCGGCGAGGCCCGCGGCCGCGCCGATGTGCGCGCAGCAGCATCCGCCCAGCACGACGGGCACGTCGGGCAGCGCGGCGGCCACCCCGGCCGTCTGCTGATCGAGCGTCGGCGCCGCCACGGTTGCCGCCTCGCGCAGCCCGAGATCCATTCTCGCCGCCTCGCACATCGCCGCGCCGCCCTCGCCCCAGGCTTGCGGCACGCGTACCAGCTGGGGCTCGCTCATCGGCCCACCAGCTGGGCTGCCGCGTCCGGTACCCCGCCCAGGTCCCGCACCTCGCGATCCGGATCTGGGCCGGCCGGCTCTCCGAGCCGGTTCACCCAGACGCTGCGGATGCCGAGCTCGCCGGCCGGCGCCACGTCGTGGAACAGACTCGCTCCAACGTGCACCTGGAGGTCCCGATCGGCCCCGGTGAGCTCCCAGAACCGCTGCCAGTGGCCGTGATCCGGCTTGTAGGAGCCCACGTCCTCGGCAGTGATGACCCGGTCGAAGCGCACGCCCAGCCGCGGAAGGGAGGCGGCGATCAGGTCACGGTCGCAGTTCGAAAGGATGGCCAGCCGCCACCCATCCGCCTGCAGCTGCGCGAGGGCGTCCGGCACCTCGGGAAACGCCGGCCACCGCGGTAGGGACTCCGACAGCGCGGTCGATTCGCCGTCGGCGAGCCCCCTGCCCTCCTCCATCGCGAGTCCCGACAGGCAGAGGTCGAGCACCTGACGGTACGAGCGGTAGCGCTCCGCCTCGATGCGCGGCTCGAGCTCGTGGTAGCGCGAGAGCAGGCGCGGCACATCGTCGGGTTCAAACACGGCGGCCAGCACCGTCGAGATGCCTCCGTTCCAGTCGATCAGGGTGCCGTAGCAGTCGAAGGTCAGCCAGCGCTCGCCGTGCACGCGCGCAGCCTATCCCGCCCGCCAGCGCCCCTGCCCATCCGGCCACACGCGCCCGGCCATCTGCAGGCGCGTCAGTGCAGCCACCACCGGCCCAGCACCCACGCCGAGTGCCTGCGAGAGCGCGTCCGGATGGGCGGGCCCTTCCGACAGGGCCGCGAGCAGCCGGCTGTCCCGCTCCTCGTCCGGCGGCTCAGGGGCCGCCGGAGCATCGAGCCCCAGCCAGCCACAGAGATCCTCCGGGCCCTCGATCAGACCGGCGCCGGACTTGAGCAGGCCGTTGGTGCCAGCCGCTGCCGCGACGCCCGGCGAGCCGGGCACGGCCAGCACGTCGCGACCGAGATCGAGCGCGTGGTCGGCCGTGATCAGCGCGCCACTCCGCGCGCGAGCCTCCACCACGACCGTGACGTCCGCGAGCGCCGCGATCAGCCGGTTCCGGGCCGGAAATCGCCATGGCGCGGGCGGCGTTCCGGGCGGGTACTCCGACACGACGAGTCCTGACTCGGCGATGCGCCGGTACACCGGGCGGTTGCGGCGGGGGTACGGGACGTCCACGCCGCAACCGAGCACCGCGATCGTCGGCCCGCCGGCCGCCAGCGCCCCCTCGTGCGCGGCGGCATCGATGCCGAGGGCGAGCCCGCTGACCACGAGCCCGCCCGAGCCGGCGACGGCGCGCGCCAGCCGCTCGGCAAGCCGCAGGCCTCCCTCCGCCGCGCGGCGCGAGCCGACGATGGCGGCGGAACGCATGCTGGGAGCGAGCGCGGAAACCCCCGGTCCCAGGGTGAACAGCGCAAGCGGCGGGTCGTGGAGCTCTCGTAGGCGAGCGGGATACGCGTCCTCGGAGACGGTCACGCACGAGATCCCTCGAGCGGCCAGGTCGCGCCGGTAGGCGGCCGCGTCGGCGTCGCGCGCGAGCCGCAGCGCGTCCACCAGCACCGGCAGCGCACCCATTCGCTCAAGCGCGGACGGCGTGGCGCGCAGCAGTGCCGGTGCACCGTGCCGCCGGGCCAGCCGGCCGGGATCGACACCGCTGGCCGCCCCTGCCAGCACCACGCGCAGCTCGTCGGCGGCGCTCAACGGGACAGCTCCAGCCGGTAGGCGAGTGCCTCGGCCACGTCGTCGGCGCCCGCCTGCTCTCGTGCCGCAAGCGCGGCGATGGTGCCCGCGACTCGCTGGACGCGGTCGCGGCCACGAGCCGAGAGCGCGAGCCGATCGACGGCGTCGGCCAGCAGGCGGTCAGCCGCGGGATCGAGGGCCGGGCGAGCGGCGTCGAGCAGCTCGCGGGCAGCGGCCACGCGCGTCGCGACGGCGGCGCTCGGCTCACCCGCCGCGCCGTGCGCGTCGGCCCGCGGCACCTCGACGCGAAGATCGAAGCGGTCGGCCACCGGCCCGCTCACGCGCGACCGGTAGGCGACCACACGTTGATCAGGGCACCTGCAGTCGCGGCGCGGGTCGCCGAGATGCCCGCACGGGCACGGGTTCATCGCGGCCACCACAAGGCTCTGCGCGGGCAGCCGGACGGTTCCGGTGGCACGCGAGATCAGCACCTCGCCGTCCTGAAGCGGCAGCCGCAGCGCCTCGAGCGCCGCGCGGTTGAACTCGGGAAGCTCGTCGAGGAACAGGACGCCCCGATGTGCCAGCGTGACCTCGCCCGGCCGCAGCGAGGCGCCGCCGACCAGCGCAGCCGCAGAAGCGCTGTGGTGCGGTGCGCGAAACGGCCTGGTGGTCGCGCAGGAACCGTTGAGGGTGCCGGCGACGGACTGGATTCGCGAGATCTCGAGCCGCTCCGCCGGTGTGAGCGGCGGCACGATTCCCGGCAGACGGCGCGCGAGCATCGTCTTCCCGGATCCGGGCGGCCCCACCATCAGCAGGTTGTGCCAGCCCGCCGCGGCGATCTCCAGCACGCGCCGCGCTGCGGCCTGGCCGCGCACCTCCGAAAGGTCGGGGCCGGGGCCGGGTTCGGTCTCCGACATCGGCGGCTGCTCGGGAAGCGGCGGGGGATCGGCTCGGCCGGCCAAGATCTGCACCGCCTCGTACAGGTCGAACGCCGGGATCACCGGCACCGCCCCGGCCAGCACGGCCTCGGCCGCGTTCTCCGGCGCGACCAGCAGCCCCTGCAGCCCTGCACGGCCGGCCGCCTCGGCCATGGCGAGCGTTCCCGCGACAGGGCGCAGCCGGCCGTCGAGGCCCAGCTCGGCGGCCGCCGCCACCCGTGCGACCGACGCAGACTGCGCCTGGCCGCTCGCGGCCAGCACCGCCAGAGCGATCGCCAGGTCGAAGCCCGAGCCCTGCTTCGGCTCGCGGGCCGGGGCCAGGTTCACGATCACGCGGTCGTCCGGGAACTCGAACGACGCGGCCACCATGCCGCTCAGCACCCGCTGCCGGGCCTCCTGCACCGCACGGTCGGCGAGGCCGACCACCGCGAAGCCGGGCAGCGTCTTTGGCACCACGTGGGCCTCCACGTCGATCCGCCGCGCGTCGACGCCGCGGATCCAGTAGCTGACGGCATGGGCGAGCATGCGGCCACGTTACGGATCGACGTCGCGCACGTGGGTCACGACCGGTGCCGGACCGGCCGCGAAGGCGTCACACCGCGGGGAGCGCCCCCGGCAGGTGGCGGAGGGTGAAGCCCTCGACCGTGATCACGTCCACCCGCACACGCTGCGCACCGGGATCCCGGGACGCCAGCAGTTCCGCCGCCTCCCGCAACCGGTGCTGCGTGCGTGCGCCCACCGCGGCCGCAGGCCCGCCGAAGCTGCGGCCACGCCGCGCCTTGACCTCACACACCACCAGCAGGTCGCCGCGCCGGGCGACGAGGTCGACCTCCCGGCCGGCCACCCGCACATTGCGGCCAACGATTCGGTATCCGCGCAGCCGCAGCGCCCAGGCCGCCATCGTCTCGGCGAGCCGTCCGTAGCGGTGGTCGGAGATCACGCCGACGCCCCGAGCGGCGCCAGGACCTCGAGCGCCTCGAGCACATCGGCGTCATCGCGATAGGCGGCCGCCTGAAACGACCGGCGGTGAAGCGGCGTGGCGCCGTGCACCCGCACGGCCAGCGTGTGCTCCGGAGTGATGTAGCCGACGTGCCGCTCGAAGCCGTAGGCCGGGTAGCGGGAGGCGATGCGGCGCATGTACCTGTCGCGGGTCACCTTCGCGATGACGGATGCGGCGGCAATCGCCGCGCTGCGGCCGTCCCCGCCCGTGATCGCGGTGTGCGGCGGCGCCTGCTGGCCGATCCGGAAGCCGTCGCTGAGGCAGATGTCCGGCAGCTGCCCGAGCGAGCGCAGCGCCGTCGCCATGCCATGCAGGTTGCTGCGGTGCAGGCCACGCCGGTCGATGGCGTCAGCGGGCACGACGACCACCGCCCAGGCGGCCGCCCGCCGGACGATCGCGTGGTAGAGCCGCTCGCGCACCTCCTCCGGCAGCCGCTTGGAGTCGTCGAGATCGGACAGGTCACGCGGGCACCGCCGCGACAGGTCGAGGCAGACCGCGGCCACCACCAGCGGGCCGGCCAGGCAGCCGCGCCCGGCCTCGTCGGTGCCCGCCACCATCCTGGCGCCCAGCTTGCGATCGTGGGCGAACAGGCGGGATCCGGACGAACGCGGCACGGGCCGGAGACTACCGGTCCGCGCGGCTGGTCAGAGCGTGCCGATGCGGTCGAGCGGCCAGTACGTGGCGAAGGCCTCGCCGATGATGTACGACCGCGGCAGCGTGCCCCAGATCCGGCTGTCGTCGGAGATGCGGCGGTTGTCGCCCATCACGAAGTAGCGGCCCTGCGGGATCCGCACCGGCCCGAAGTCCGTCGCAGCCGCCGGCTGGTGGAGGTACGGCTCATTCAGCGCGTGGCAGCCGACGTTCGGCGCCGTGCAGATGAACACGCGGTGGTGCCGGCCCTCGATCGTCTCGCCGGGCAGCCCGATGATGCGCTTGATGAAGTACACGCTGGCCTCGGTGGTCGCGCCGGGGATCGCGTCCTGGCCGCGTCCGGGCGGATGGAACACGATGATGTCGCCGCGCCGGGGATCGTGCAGGCGGTACGTGAACCGCGAGACGAGCACGCGGTCGCCGATCTGCAGCGTCGGCTCCATGGACGACGACGGGATCCGGTACGGCTTGACGATCCAGCCGTTGGTCACGTACCAGAGCCCGAGCGCCGCGGCGAGAATCAGCAGCAGCTCGAGCACCGGGTTCATCGGGCGCTTCTCCGGCCGCGCTGTGCCGGGAGGCGCCTCCGGGTCGGTCACCGCGGTGGCCTCGGCGGCGTGCGGAGCCTCAGCCGCCACGGGCGGCTCGGGCACCGTGTAGGGACGCGGCTCGCCGCCCGCTACGGGGTCGGAGGGGCCGCCATCCATCGAGGTGCTAGCGCGACTTCTCGCGCACGCGGGCGGCCTTGCCCACCTTGTCGCGCAGGTAGTAGAGCTTCGCCCGGCTGACGTCGCCGATGCTGGCCACGTCGATCTTGTCGATGCGAGGCGAGTGCACCGGGAACGTCCGCTCAACGAACACCTCGTTGAAGGACTTCTTGCGCACCGTAAAGGTCTCGCGCACGCCCTCGCCCTGCCGCTTGATGCAGATGCCCTCGAACACCTGGACGCGGCTGCGGGTGCCCTCGATCACCTTGAAGTGGACGCGAACGGTGTCGCCGGCCTTGAACTCCGGCACATCGCGGCGCTGGCGGTTCTCGATGTCCTGGATCACGGTCACGGCGGTCGTCCTCGTCGGTCGGAAGCCGAAGAATGGTACCAGCCGATCTCGCGGCGGGGCGTCAGCGCGATCGCTCTTCGGACTGCTCCCGGCGCCAGCGCTCGATCTCCGCATGGTGGCCGGAGAGCAGCACATCGGGCACCCGCCAGCCGCGGAAGTCCTCGGGGCGCGTGTAGTGCGGGTACTCGAGGCCGCCGCCGAGCTCCGGCGAGAACGACTCCACCAGGTGGCTCTCCTCCTTCCCCAGCGCGCCGGGCAGCTTCCGGCAGACGGCGTCGATCACCGTCATCGCCGGGATCTCGCCGCCCGACAGGACGAACGGCCCGACCGAGAGCTGGTCGTTCGCGAGGTGGTCGTGAACGCGCTGGTCGAACCCCTCGTAGCGGCCGCAGAGCAGCGTCAGCCGGCCGCACCCGGACAGCTCGTCCGCGACGGCGTCGGTCAGCTGGCGCCCGACCGGGGCCAGCACGGCCACCCGCCGGCTCCGGCGCACCTCGTCGATGCCGGCGCCGTACCGGCCCTCGAGCGCGGCGCAGACCACGTCCACCCGGATCAGCATGCCCGCGCCGCCACCGTAGGGCGCATCGTCGACCTGGCGGTAGCTGCCAATCGACCAGTCGCGCAGATCGACCACCGACAGCCGCAGCGAGCCCGCCTCGACGGCGTTTCGCACCGGCCGGGTGCCCGCCAGCCACGAGAACGCGTCGGGGAACAGGGTGAAGACGTCGATCTCGAGCATCAGACGAACCCGTCAGCGAGGATGACGGAGCGTGCGGGCACGTCGACGGCCACGACGACCTCGTCCACGAACGGGACCATCTCGCCGCTGTCCAGCTCCAGCACGTCGTTCGCCGGGTACTCGTGGACGGCGCGCACCACCCCGACGGGCCGGCCATCGCAGCGCACCTCACACCCGATCAGGTCGACGTGGAAGAACTCGTCCTCGCCCGTGTCGGGGAGCGCAGCAGCAGCCACGGTCACCTCACGGCCGCGAAGCTCGTCGGCCGCCTCGCGGCTGCCGGCGAGCGCGAAGCGGACGATCGGGCGGTCGTCAGTCCCCTTGCGGTCGGTGACGACGGTGTCGGCTGCTCCGACGCGGACGGCGGTACCCGGCTCGAGCGGGACGGTGCCGCCGTGGCCGACGAGGTGCACGAACCCGTCCAGCCCGTGGGCGCGGCCAACGGCGCCGATCACGATACGGGGCGGCCGCCAGTCCGGCTCAGGCTGCGATCTCGACATGCACGCGCCGGCCGGAGCGCACCGCGCTGGCCTTGACGACGGTGCGCAGGGCGCGGGCGATGCGCCCCTGCTTGCCGATCACCTTGCCAACGTCGTCGGGGGCGACGTGCAGCTCGAGCAGGAGCTCCCCATCCTCGCGCTCGTGGCGCTCGACCCGCACCTGGTCGGGCGCGTCGACCAGCTGGCGGGCGAGGTAGGCGAGCAACTCCTCCAACCGGGTCAGGCCCCGGCGGCGGCGCGGGACTGCGCCACCTTCAGCAGCTTCGCGACCTGCTCGGTGGGCTGGGCGCCCTTCGCGATCCAGGCGGCGGCCTTGTCGGTGTCGATCTCGATCAGCGACGGCTCGAGCTGCGGGTTGTAGCGGCCGATCGTCTCGAGCGTCTTGCCGTCGCGCGGCTCACGCGAGTCGGCGACGACGACCCGATAGATCGGGTTCTTCTTGTTGCCATGACGTGCGAGGCGGATCTTGACCACCCATTACCTCCGTTGCAATCCGGGAAACTGCGGCATCTTACCCTTGCCGACCTGCTTCATCATCTTCTGCACCTGCTTGAACTGTGCCAGAAGCTGATTGACAGTCTGCACGTTCGTGCCGCTTCCCGCGGCGATCCGCCGGCGCCGCGAGCCGTCGATCAGCTTGTGGTTGCGGCGCTCGGCCGGCGTCATCGACAGGATGATCGCCTCGACGCGGTCGATCTGCCGCTCGTCCACCTTCATGTTCTTGATCTGGCGGCCGACGCCGGGCAGCATGCCGAGCAGTCCGGCCATGCCCTGGCCCTGGGTCATCTTGCGCACCTGCCGCAGCTGGGCGAGGAAGTCCTCGAGCGTGAACTCGGACTTGCGCAGCTTCTCCTCGAGCTCCGCCGCCTCGCGCTCGTCGAACTGCTCCTGGGCGCGCTCGATCAGCGACATCACGTCGCCCATGCCGAGGAGCCTGGATGCGAGCCGGTCGGGATGGAACTCCTCGAGCTGGTCGAGCTTCTCGCCGACCGAGACGAACTTGATCGGCTTGCCGGTGACCGCGCGCACGGCCAGCGCCGCGCCGCCGCGGGCATCGCCGTCGAGCTTGGTCAGGATCACGCCGTCGTAGTCGACCGCCTCGGAGAAGGCCTGCGCCGTGGTGACGGCGTCCTGGCCGCTCATGGAGTCGAGCACAAGCAGGATGTTGTGCGGCTTCACGGCGGCCCGGATGCGCACGAGCTCGTCCATCAGCTGCTGGTCGATGTGCAGGCGGCCGGCGGTGTCGATGATGACAACGTCACGGCCCTGCGCGCGCGCCTGCTCCACGCCCCACGCCGCCGTTTCGACCGGATCCGCGGTGCCGCGGTCGTAGACCGGCACCTGCAGCGACTTGCCGAGCGTCTGCAGCTGCTGGATCGCAGCCGGGCGGTAGACGTCGCACGCAACCATGGCGGGGGACTTCTTCTGCTTGGCGAGCAGGCGGGCGAGCTTTCCGCAGGCGGTGGTCTTGCCGGAGCCCTGCAGGCCGGCCATGAGGATCACCGTGGGCGGGCGGTTGGAGAACGAGAGCTTGGTGCCGGCCTCGCCCATGAGGGCCGTGAGCTCCTCGTGGACGATCTTGACGACCTGCTGGCCAGGGGTGAGGCTGTCCATCACCTCGGCGCCGAGGGCGCGCTCGCGGACGCGGGCGACGAAGTCCTTGACGACGGCGAAGTTGACGTCGGCCTCGAGCAGCGCGAGGCGGATCTCGCGCATGGCCTTGTTGATGTCGTCCTCGGTGAGCCGGCCCTTGCCCTTCAGGCCGTCCAGGGTGGCGCCGAGGCGATCAGCGAGCGAGTCGAACATGGTGCCTGCAGGGTAGACGGCCCGTCAGCACGGTGCCGACGTCAATCACCCCGCCGCGGGAGGAAACATTGGTGGCCAACTCCTGTCGTGCGGGCGTGGCGCTTCGTTGCACAAGAGGCACGGGTTGGTCTGATGGTTGAGCCGATTGCGCTTCCAACCCAATCATTGGAGACCACTCCTGCGGTCCCCGCGGGGCAGATCGTCGCAGCGTCGTGACGATCTGTGACAGTGCGAGACGCTTCAGTCCGGCGCGAACAGCGCGCGGGCGAAGCTCTCGGGGTCGAACGGCCGCAGATCCTCGAGCCCCTCGCCCACTCCGATCAGCTTCACCGGGATCCGCAGCTCGTGCGCGATCGCGAGCGCGATCCCGCCCTTCGCCGTCCCGTCCAGCTTCGTCAGGATGATCCCTGTCACGTCCACCGCCTGCGAGAACAGCCGCGCCTGCTGCAGCCCGTTCTGTCCTGTCGTCGCATCGATCGTGAGCAGCACCTCGTGCGGCGCACCCGCCTCCCGCTGGCCGATCACGCGGTGGATCTTCCGCAGCTCCTCCATCAGGTGCTCCTGCGTGTGCAGGCGCCCTGCGGTGTCGACGATGACCACGTCGCGCCCGCGGGACTGCGCCGCGGCGACGGAGTCGTACGCGACCGCCGCAGGGTCGGCCCCCGACTGGGACGAGACGAAGTCCGCCCCGGCGCGTTCGGCCCACGTCTCCAGCTGCTCCCCCGCGGCCGCGCGGAAGGTGTCGGCCGCCCCGATCACGCAGGTCAGGCCCGCCTCCCTGAGATGGTGGGCGATCTTGCCGATCGAGGTGGTCTTGCCGGTGCCGTTCACGCCCGTCATCAGCAGCACCGACGGCCGGTGGCTGACGTCGATGCGTGGGTCGCCCTCCGGGCGCATCAGCTCGGCGACGATCGCGGCCAGGCGCTCGCCCAGCTCCTCGGGGGTGCGCAGGCCGCCCGCGTCCGCCTCGGCCTCGAGGCGCTCGATCACCTCGACCGTCGCGGCGACGCCACAGTCCGCGTAGATCAGCGCCTCCTCCAGGCGTTCCCATACGTCGGCGTCGGCCGGGTCGAACATCACCGCGGTCAGCTGCTGGGTCATCGCCCGGCGGCTCTTCGAGAGGCTCTCCCGCATGCGGCTGAAGAGGCCGCGCCGCTCGTCCTCGGGTGCCTCTTCGGCCGCCGGGGCCTGGGCGCCGGTGTTGAACATCTGCTCCCAGCTCGTCGGCATCGCGCTGCATCGTAGAGTTCCGCGATGGCACGGGTGCCCATCGACCAGGTGCGCGACGCGCTGCAGGCACGAGCGGCCGAGCTCGGCTTCGCCGACGCTCGCGCGGCGCGCCTGGCCGACCATTTCCTGGACGCCGAGCTACGCGGCGCCTCCGGGCACGGCGTCGAGCGTATGCGGTGGCTGCACGGTTTGGGCGGCCTCCGCCCAGACGCGGTGCCCGCCGAAACCGAGCGCAGCGAGGGGTACGTCCGCTACGACGGCGCCGGGGCCTTGGGCTACCTGGCTCTGGCGGAGGTGGTGGAGCGCGAGCTGGCCGAGCCTCCGGCGGGGGCCCGCCTGGTCGTCGTGGCCGACTGCTTCCCGACCGGCAGGCTCGGCTACTTCGCCGAGATGGGGTCGCGGGCCGGCCTGCTCGCGCTGGTCACCGCAACCTCGACGCCGAGGATCGTCCACCCGGAGGGCGGCCCGCCGGTGACCGGCACCAACCCGCTCTGCCTCGCCGTGCCCGGCGACCCGCCGACGCTGATCGACGTCTCGATGGGCGCCGTCACCTACGGCGCCGTCCTGAAGGCGGCGGCGACGGGCCGGTCGATGCCCGACGGATCGCTGCTGGGCGAGGACGGCCGCCCCGAGACCGATCCCGGTGAGGTGATCGCCGACCGTGCCGGGATCATGCCGTTCGGCGGGCCGCTGGCCCACAAGGGCTTCGCCCTGTCGCTGCTGGTCGAGGCGCTCTGCACCTCGCTTGCCGGGAACGCGGGCCACGCTGCCGTCGTGCTGCTCGCGCGGCCCGAGGCGGACGGCATGGCCGCCGTGCGGCCGCTGATCGCCGGAAGGCGCGTTCCCGGCGATGCGGCCGAAGCACGGCTGCGCGCCGCGGAGCGGGCCGGCGCCGTCGACGTGGCGGATGACCTCTGGGCCTGGCTGGCCCAGCCTCACTGATCCTCGCGCACCAGCTCCATCAGCAGTCCGTCGTGGAACGTTCCGTCCGGGCCGCGCTCGTAGCGCCGCATGATCCCGACCCGCCGGAACCCGACGGCCTCGTAGCAGCGGATCGCGCGCTCGTTCGCAGCGGCCGGATCGATCGTGAGCCGGTGGTGTCCACGCTCGTCCAGCAGATGGGCAGCCAGCACGCCCACCGCCTCCCGCCCGAGACCTCGGCCCGTCGCGCCAGAGGAGAGGAACAGATCGATGCCGGCGTGCCGGTACTGCGGGTCGGTGTGCTCGTAGACCTGGATCATGCCCACCACCTCGCCGTCCAGCTCGATGGCGAACCCCTCCGCCTCATCCTCGCCGGTGGCCTTCGCGCGCAGCTCGCACTCGGGCACATCGCCCCACCACCGCGCCACCTCCGGCTCGGCCGCAATCGCCGAGATCCGGGGCACGTCCTGCGGCCGCATCGGCCGCAGGAGCAGCCGTGGGCCGCGCAGGATCACGCCGTCTCGAGCGCCGCCTCGTGCAGCTCCGGCTCGGAGGGCATCCGGCGCGACAGCACCTTCGACTCGCCGTCGCCCGCCATGCTGACGCCGTAGAGCACGTCGGCAACCTCCATCGTCCGTCGCTGGTGGGTGATGACGATGAACTGGGCCTTGTCCTGGTACGTCCGCAGCAGCGTCAGGAAGCGGTCGATGTTCGCGTCGTCGAGCGCCGCCTCGACCTCGTCCAGCAGGTAGAACGGCGACGGCTTGGTCAGCAGAAGCGAGAACAGGAAGGCGATCGCCGTCAGCGACTTCTCGCCGCCGGACAGCAGCGACAGCGACTCGATCCGCTTGCCGGCGGGCCGCACGATCAGCTCGATTCCGGGCTCCTCCGGCTCGGCGGCGCCGCCCTCGCCCTCCTCGTCACCGGCCGCCGACACGATCTCCGGCTCGGTCAGCTGCAGGCGCCCGCGGCCACCCGGGAACAGCGTCTCGATCACCTCCGAGAAATGGCGCGCCACGGCATGGAAGGTCGCGGCGAACCGCTCGTCGATCGTACGGGTGAGGTCACGGATCAGCGTCCGCAACTCGCGCAGCGACCGCTCGAGATCGTCGCACTGCGCGGTCAGATCCTCCGCACGCTGCTTCTCCTGCTCGTACTCCTCCTGGGCGAGCGGGTTGACGGCGCCGAGGCTCTCCCGCCGGCGCTCGAGCCGCTCCAGCCGGGCCGCCTGCGCAGCCGCCTCATCGACCTCGAGCGGCTGCTCGGGCTCGACGATCTCGATCGCATGGGCCTCGGCGAGCTGCCCGCGCCGGCGCTCGATCTCGGCGATTCGCTCGTCGCACCGGGCCAGACCGATCTCGATCTCGGTCACCGCGCCGGCTGTATCGCGGCCGCGGGCGTCGATGGCGGCCTGCTCGCCTGCACACTTCTGCAGCTCGGCCGCCAGCGCGGTTGCGCGCTGCTCGATCGCCTCGATGCCCGCTCGCGCCGGCGCGGCCAGCGCCATCGCCCGCTCCGCCGCCGCCTGCAGCGCCTCGATCATCCGCTGGCCGACCGGCGCCATCGACTCGGCGTCCGCCGCGCTCTGCTCGAGCCGCCCCGCGGTCGCCTCCGATCGCTGCGCGTCGTCCCGCGACCGCTCGGCGTCGGCCCTGTAGCGCTCGACCCGCTCCCCGATCGCCGCCAGGCGCGCCGCCGAGGCCGCGGCCTTCTCGGCCAGCTGGCGGCGGACGCCGTCGGCAGAGGCGTGGGCCGTATCGGCCTCGACGGCCGCGGCGCGCCGCTCGGCCACGACAGCCTCCACGCCGGCTGCAGCGCCTCGCAGGTCGGCAAGCCGCGACGCCTCCGCCTCGAGGTCGCGCTCGGCGAGATCACGTGACGCATCGCAGCGGGCGAGATCGTCCGCGAGCTGGTCGCGCCGCCCGGCCGCGGACCGCTCGTGCTGCGCCGCAGCCGTCTCCTCCCGGCGGGCGTCGGCCAGCACAATCCGCACCGCCGCCTCCTCGGCGAGCACCTCGTCGAGCCGCGCCGCGGCCTCCGCCGCCGCTCCGGCCGCAGCATCGCGATCCCGCTCGAGATCCGGCATCTGCGCTCGCAGCTGCTCGCACTCCGCACGCGCGGCGAGCCACGCAGCCTCGGCTGCGTCGGCGGTCCGCCAGAGCTCGCCCCGGTCGGCATCGATGCCGGTGCCGTGCACGGTCACGGCGATGCCGGACGTCACGACGGTCAGATCGTCGACGATGCGAATGCCCTCGATCAGCGCGCCCAGCGACGCGTCGCGCACCGTGCAGACCTCGCTCAGCGACCGGCCGGCGCGCTCGCCGGAAGGCGCATGGGGGCGGCCGATGACGATGCCCAGCTCGCCCTCCCCGCGACCGAGCAGCTGGACGGCGCCCTCGACATGCTCCGCCACGATCGCCCCGGCACGCCATCCCAGCGCGGCCGCCACGGCCCGCTCGAACCCCGGCGCCGCCTCGATGCCCTCGACGACCAGCCGAGCACCCTGCTCCTGCAGCGCCCGCGCCGCGGGCGTCAGGCCCTCGCCGCGCTCGACCGCCGTGGTCAGCGCCTGCAGCCGTGAGCCGGCCCGCTCCAGCTCGTCTGCGGCAGCTGCCGCCGCGGTTCGTGCGGCGCGCTCGGCCGCCCGCGCGCCCTCGGCGTCGCCCTCCAGCGCCTGCGCCCGGGCCTCCGCCTCAGCCAGCGCCACTCGCGCACCCGTCAGGCGGTCGGCCAGCGCGCCAGCCTCGGCATCGGCGGTTTGCAGCTCGGCTGTCGATGCGGCCGCGCGCGCCTGCAGCGCCGCCACCCGCTCGGCGAGCTCCGAAGCCCGTGCGGTCGCGGCCTCCAGCTCTCGGCGCACCGTGGACGCCTGGCCCTCGGCCTCGGCGTGCGCCCTGC
>DASSEV010000102.1:0-46823 GCA_035695105.1 Gaiellales bacterium | reverse complement strand
TGACAAACGCCCGTGCCACCGAGACGCGCTGCTGCTCGCCGCCCGATAGCTCGTGTGGGTAGCGGTCGCTCTTGTCGGCAAGCCCGACCAGCCCGATGATGTCCGGCACCTTCTTGCGGATCTCTGCGCGTGACTTGCCCTGCACCTGCAGCGCGTAGGCGACGTTCTGGTAGACGGTGCGGTTCGGCAGCAGCTTGAAGTCCTGGAACACGCAGCCGATGTTGCGGCGCAGGATCGGCACCTTCGAGCGCTTCAGCTTTGGCAGCGAGCGCCCGCCGACGATCAGGTTGCCCGACGTGACGTCGAGCTCCTTGAGCAGCAGCTTGATGAACGTCGACTTGCCCGATCCCGACGGGCCGACCAGGAACACGAACTCGCCCTTATCGATCTGCAGCGAGACGTCACGCAGGCCGGCGATGTTCGGCTCGTACATCTTGGTCACCTGGTCGAACAGGATCATCGCCGTGCTCGGCGAGCGGGCCGGCTCCGCGCCGTTCGGGGCGGCCTCGGGCGGGTCGACGGGCGGATCAGTCACCGCGAGCGGCGTGCGGGCACGCGTCTCTGGTGCTTCGTCGGGGATATGAGGCTGCTCGGACATCGCGTTCAGAAGGCGCGTTTTCGCGCCGGCGGACGAACCTTCAGGGTACTCTTCGGCGCGGAAGGGCGCAATCGGGAGCGGGCGTCACGAAGCGGCCGCCCGGTGCAGCAGATAGGCGTGGATGAGCTCGTCGAGGTCGCCGTCCAGCACGGATTGGGCGTTGCCGATCTTGATGTTCGTGCGGTGGTCGTTGACCATCGTGTAGGGATGCAGGACGTAGGAACGGATTTGACTCCCGAACGAGATGTCCTGCGCCTCGCCGCGCTCCTTCGCCAGCGCCTCACGCCGTAGCTCCTCCTCGCGCTCGACCAGGCGGCTCTTCAGGATGCGCATCGCCTGCGCCTTGTTCTGCAGCTGGGAGCGCTCGTTCTGGCACTGGACGACGATCCCGGTCGGCAGGTGGGTGATGCGAACGGCGGAGTCGGTCTTGTTGACGTGCTGCCCGCCCGCGCCCTGCGAGCGGTACGTGTCGATCCGCAGCTCGCTCTCGTCGATCTCGAGGTCGACGTCGTCCTCCACCAGCGGCGACACCTCGACCTGCGCGAAGCTGGTGTGGCGGCGATGCGCCGAGTCGAACGGCGACAGCCGCACCAGGCGATGCACGCCCTTCTCGGCCTGCATGATCCCGTAGGCGTTCTCGCCGTTGAGCGTGAACGTGGCGCTCTTCAGTCCCGCCTCCTCCCCGGGCGTCTGGTCGAGCAGCTCGACCTTGAACCCGCGCGTGTCGGCCCAGCGCTCGTACATGCGCAGCAGCATCTGCGCCCAGTCCTGGCTGTCGGTGCCGCCTGCGCCGGCGTGCACGCCGACGACCGCCGGCCCGCCGTCGTACTCGCCGGTGAACAGCGCCTGCTCCTGCAGCAGCCCGATCTCGCGGCTCAGGCGCGCGACCGTCGACTCGAGCTCGTCGCGCCAGTCCGCCTCCTCGGCGGCCATCTCCAGCATCGTGTCGAGCTCACCCGCGTCGGACTCGATCTGCTCGAACGTCTCGATCTTCCGCTGCACGCGGGCACGGTCGGCCGCAACCTTCGCGGCCGCACGCTGGTCGTCCCAGAATCCGGGCGCCTCCATCGCGGCGTCCAGCTCGCCCAGCTGCGCGGTCAGCGCATCCGGGTCAAAGGTAATCACGAACCCAGTGCAGCTGGGCTCTGATCTCCTCGACGGCGCCGCGCAGATCATCCAGCGAGCGCGGCTCGCCGGCCGTTGCCTCGCTAGGCGCCATGGCACCGCTTGTACTTCTTGCCGCTGCCGCACCAGCACGGGTCGTTGCGGCCGACGTTCTTCTCCGGGTCGACATGGCGCTGCTCGACGATCGGCATCGACAGCTCCTCCGGCTCGTCCATCTGCGGGCCGGCGCCCGCCGCCAGCGCCTCGAGCGTCGCCGCGTCGGCGTGCTCGTAGGAGTATCCGCCGTGCGGGCCCGGCGGCGGCGGCAGCACGCCGACGTTGCCGCCGGCGCCACCCTCGTCCACCTCGACCTCGGCGTGCATCAGCACGCGGACGACCTCCTGCTTGATCAGGAAGCTCATCTCGTCGAACATGAGCTGGCCCTCGGTGCGGTACTCGACCAGCGGATCCTTCTGCGCGTAGCCGCGCAGGCCGATGCCCTGGCGCATGTAGTCCATGTTGTCGAGGTGCTCGCGCCAGCGGGTGTCGGTGACCTGCAGGGTCACCCACCGCTCGAGGTTGCGGGCGAGCTCCGGGCCCCACTCCCGCTCGCGCGCCTCGTAGTACTCCGACGCGTCGGCGTAGATGATCTCGAGCAGCTCCTCGCGGGGTGTCGATGCCCCCTGGTACTCGGCCTGCGGGATGCGGATCGGGTAGATCGAGCTGAGCGCGACCCACATGCCGTCCCAGTCCCACTCCTCGGTGTAGCCGCCGGCATGCGCGTCGACGGCCGCCTCAATTACGTCCCACGTCCACTCGAGCACGCTGTCGCGGATGTCGGCACCCCCGAGGATCTCCTGGCGGCGGCCGTAGACCTCCTTGCGCTGCTCGTTCAGGACGTCGTCGTACTTGACGACGTTCTTGCGGTTGACGAAGTGGAACTCCTCGACCTTCTTCTGGGCGCCCTCGATGCGCTTGGTCAGCATCCCGTGCTCGATCGGCGTGCCATCGGACGGGCCCAGCTTGTCGAGGATCGTGAAGATGCGGTCGCCTGCGAACAGGCGGATCACCTCGTCCTGCGCGGACAGGTAGAACCGCGTCTCCCCCGGGTCGCCCTGGCGGCCCGAGCGGCCGCGCAGCTGGTTGTCGATGCGGCGCGACTCGTGGCGCTCGGTGCCGAGCACGTAGAGGCCGCCCAGCTCGCGGACGCCCTCGCCGAGCTTGATGTCGACGCCACGGCCCGCCATGTTGGTGGCGATCGTGACGGCGCCGGGCTGGCCGGCCTGCTCGATGATCGCCGCCTCGCGCTCGTGGTTCTTCGCGTTCAGCACCTCGTGCTCGATGCCGCGGCGCGTGAGCACCTTGGACAGGTACTCCGACACCTCGACCGAGATCGTGCCCACGAGCACGGGCTGGCCGAGCGCGTGGCGCTCCTGGATGTCGTCGGCGACCGCCTCGAACTTCTCCTCGGCGGTCTTGAAGATGAGGTCGTTCTCATCGAGCCGCACGACCGGGACGTTGGTCGGGATCGGCACCACCTCGAGGCCGTAGATCTCGTGGAACTCGGCCGCCTCGGTCGCCGCGGTGCCGGTCATGCCGGCCAGCTTCTCGTACATCCGGAAGTAGTTCTGGATGGTGATCGTCGCGACGGTGACGTTCTCCTCCTGGATCCGCACGCCCTCCTTCGCCTCGACGGCCTGGTGCAGGCCCTCGGACCAGCGGCGGCCCTCCATGATGCGGCCGGTGAACTCGTCGACGATCTTGACCTCGCCGTCGACGACGACGTACTCGTCGTCGCGCTTGTACAGCTCCTTGGCCTTGATCGCCTGGATCAGGTGGTTGACCTCCTGGCCGTTCTCGGGCGCGTAGAGGTTCTCGATGCCGAGGGCCCGCTCCACCTTCTCGACGCCTGACTCGGTCGGCGACGCGGTGTGGAACTTCTCGTCGACCTCGTAGTCCTCGCCGGGCTCGAGACTCTTGACGGCGCGCGCGTAGGCGTAGTAGCGCTCGGCGGCCTGCTCGGGCTCGCCGGAGATGATCAGCGGCGTGCGCGCCTCGTCGATCAGGATCGAGTCGACCTCGTCGACGATCGCGAACCAGTGCCCGCGCTGCACCGTGTACTCGAGGGCGGGCGCCATGTTGTCGCGCAGGTAATCGAAGCCGAACTCGGAGTTGGTGCCGTAGGTGATGTCGGACGCGTAGGCGGCGCGGCGCTCGTCGTCGGGCATCATGTTCTGGATCACGCCGACGGACACGCCGAGCGCCTGGTAGATGGGGCCCATCCAGCCGGCGTCGCGGCGCGCGAGGTAGTCGTTGACGGTGACCAGGTGGACGTTGACGCCGGCCAGCGCGTTCAGGTAGAGCGGCAGCGTGGCGACGAGCGTCTTGCCTTCGCCTGTCTTCATCTCGGCGATCTTGCCCTCGTGCAGCACCATGCCGCCGATCAGCTGGACGTCGAAGTGGCGCATGCCGAGGGCGCGCTTGGACGCCTCGCGGACGGCGGCGAAGGCCTCGGGGAGCAGGTCGTCGAGATCCTCGCCGGCGTCGAAGCGCTCGCGGAACTCGATGGTCTTCGCGGCCAGCTGGTCGTCGCTGAGCGCCTCGAAATCGGGCTCGAGGGCGTTGATGTCGCGGACGCGCTGCTCCATGCGCTTGAGGGTGCGACCCTCGCCCGCGCGCAGGATCTTCTGGAAGACGCTCATGTGAGGGGATGGTACCAACCGGCCCTTTCGAGCCGATGAGGGCATTCCTTGTCAGGCGATGGCGGGCGGCGACCTGGTCGCGCGCAGCCAGCGGCGCTCGGCGCGCCAGCGGCGGACGGGGCGGGCGCTGGGTGGGTCGGCGACACCGAAGTCGCAGGCGGCGAGGCCGTTGGACACATGAGTGAGCGGGCGTCCGGCGGCGAAGAGCTCCTCGGCACGGAGACGGACGCGCGGCCAGGCATAGGAGCCGGGGCGCGGGCGAGGCGGGCGGCCGCGGAGGGCGGCGAGATGGGCGTCCATGGCCTTGTGGCGGTTGGCGGTCATGGCGCCGGCGGCCTGCCAGATGCCGGAGAGCGTGACGACGAGATCGCGGCCGCTTCGGCGGGTGAGAAACTCGAGAGAGGCGTGGTCGGCGCAGAACCAGACGGTGACGCCATAGCCGAACGAGACGCGCTGAGTGCGACCACGGGTACGGTCGAGGCAGACGGCGCAGCATGGCGACTTGGTGGGAACGTTGCGGGCCTTGTAGAGGGTGAAATGAGCCACGGGGGGAGTGTGGCGGGGGAAGGCGCACGGGTGGGTGGCGAGGAGTGGCGAAACCGCCCCAACATCCGAATGGCACTCGCACATGGGGCCAAGTGGCCACGCCCGATGCGATTCACAGAACGGCTTGAAACTCACACGGCATTCGCACGGACGGCCAAGTGGCCACACCGCCGCGCAGTGAGGAGGACGGCACGTCGTCCCTACAACACCCAGGGCAACCAGAGAGAAGGCGCCATCGCGGGTAAGCCTCGCGCAGCTGCCGCCGGCATCCCGCGGCGGACAACGTCCGTCCAGGAGAGCTCACGACCATTCGAGCGTCCGCGGACGGCCACGGCCGGCCTGCGAAGGGGCTGCCGCCAGGTGCGCGTCGCTGGCCCGAGCGCCCGAACGTCCGCTCCGTGGCCAGCCCGGTTTCAGCCACCCGCGGTAGATGCGGCCACGCGACGGGTACATCGTCGCCATG
This sequence comes from Gaiellales bacterium, assembly GCA_035695105.1. Lineage (GTDB taxonomy): Bacteria > Actinomycetota > Thermoleophilia > Gaiellales > JAICJC01 > JAICYJ01. Next base: position 41,410 of record DASSEV010000102.1, on the reverse strand, counting down.
CGGCGGCTACCGGTACGAGGTGCATTGATCGTCGGCGCCATCCTGGCGCTGACGCAGGCGCCGTTCGCTCCCTCGCCTGGCTGGCAGTTCGTCGACCTGTGTATCGCGGCTGCCTGTGCGCTGATCGGTTGGGCGGGATATCGGGCTGGAAAGCTCTAGCGCCTCTGGGCTGGGCCTGGCGCTCCGCCGACGGCAGCGACCATCAGACCCTCACCCCGAAGTCCACCTCGTCCGTGGCAACCGTGCCGGCGACCCGCCCTGGCGCCGTCTGGTGTGTCCAGTAGAGGTTGGTATGCGAGATGACCTGCTCAGGCGGCGGCGCGCCCCACTCGGTCTGATCGTCCGTCGTGTGGGCGTCGCTGACGAGGGTCGCGTCATAGCCCCGCGCCAGAGCGCCGTGGAGCGTCGAGCGCACGCACCAATCGGTTTGCGCGCCGACGACGACGAGACGCCCGACCGCCAGCTCCGAAAGCACGCCTTCGAGGTTCGTGTCCTCGAAGGAATCGCCGTACTCCTTCTCGACCAGCGGCTCCGCCTCATCCGGCACCAGCTCGGAGACGATCTGCCAGCCCTCGCTTCCCCGCTCGAGCACCTCGTCGCAGTGCTGCACCCAGACGACGGGCACACGCTCGCGGCGCGCGCGGTCGACCAGCGCGCCGACGTTCGCGACGACCTGGTCGCGCGCATACGCCCGCTCCACGGCAGCGTTCTGCACGTCGATCACGAGCAGCGCCGTGTTCGGCCTGTTCTCCAGCGTCGCCATGCGCCCGCCCCCTACTGCCGGGTCGGCTCGATCAGCCCGTAGTTGCCGTCGCGGCGCTTGTAGATCACGTTCACCTCGTCCGAGTCGGCGTTCACGAAGACGAAGAAGTCGTGGCCGATCAGCTCCAGCTGGAGGAGCGCCTCCTCCTCGGTCATCGGCTTCATGTTGAACTGCTTCGTCTTGACGATCATCGCTTCGTCCTCCTCGGGCAGCGTGGCGACCGGCGTGGGCTCCGCCGCGCTGTGGTTGTGGTGCTGCGCGATGTGCTCGGCCTGGCGCCGCGTCCGCTTCTCGCGGTAGCGCTTCACCTGCCGCTCCAGCTTCTCGGCGACCAGATCGATCGAGGCGTACATGTCGGTGGACGACTCGCGGGCGCGGAGCACCGGGCCCTTCGTCCACACCGTGGCCTCGGCCACCTGGCTGTCGCTGATGCTGGGGTTGTGCTCCACGGTCAGCTCGAGCTCGCAACGGCTCTCGTCTGAGAGGTGGCGGGCAAGCTTCGAGAGCTTGCGCTCGGCATACTGAAACAGGGAGTCGGTGACGTCGATGTGCCGGCCTTTCACCTGCAACCGCATTGCGTGAGTCCTCCCGCTCGCGTTCTGGTCGAAGCCTACCCGCCCTGACGCATCCGGGGAAGCCCCTATCTAGCCGTCATCCGCTCGGGCGAGGGTGGCAGCGAACACCGCCTCGGCTCCGGCGGCCCGGAGGGCCCGGGCGGCGGCCGAGAGCGTGGCGCCGGTCGTGTGGACGTCGTCGACGAGCACCACACGGCCGTGCACGCCCGCCCTGCCGGTGAATGCGCAACGCACGTTTCGCCTGCGGCCGTCGCGGGCGAGCCCGCGCTGCGGCCGGCGCCAGAGAGGCCCGTCGAGCAGGGCCCGTGCCGGGATGCCCCAGCGCAGCGACAGCTCCTCGGCGAGCAGCCGCGGCGGGTGATACCCACGCAACGCCTGCCGCAGCGGGTCGGCCGGCACCCAGGTGAGGTGGTCGGCGTCCGGCCGGGGGACGACCATCGCCATCAGCCCCGCGGCCGGCACGGCGAGCGCCCGCAGGCCGCCGTCCTTGAGCCCGTGGACGAGCGCACGGGCCGCCTCGTCGTCGTAGCGCAGCGCCGCCGCGGCGGAGACGAACCCGAGGCGACGGCCGCGACATTCGGCGCAGTCGTCCACGGGCCGCACGGCCGGCGCGCCGCAGCGCGCGCAGGCGGGGCCGTCGAGCAGCGGCAGCGACTCGATGCATCGCCGGCAGAGCAAAGGGCCGGCGGCGCGGCAGACGGCGCACGCCGGCGGCACGAGCAGGTCGAGCAGGGCTGGCACGCGTCCATCCTAGGGACGACGGGCGCGCACCGGTGTTACGACGCGTCGCGGTTCTGCGCCAGGAAGGGCCCGACGCGCGCGGCGATCTGCGCCCGGCTGCGCTCCAGCTCCTCCCAGCTCTTCGCCGGGAGGAAGCGTGAGGCGTCGCCGTCGCGGGGCACGCGCACGAAGCGGCTGTCCATGAACGAGGTGAGCTCACCGACCAGCCGCTCGAACTGGATCGCCGGCCTGCCGTCGACGGTCTTCTCGACCCGGAACCATGACCAGGCTGCCTCGAGCCCGTCCAGGGCGGACGCGTCGGCGATGAAGGTGTTGGTGTTGAAGTACGGCACGCGGTCGCCCTCGAAGCCGGCCGGAAGGCGGAACTGCTCGAGCACGACCGGCCTGCCGTCGAGGCGCGCGGGGATGCCACCGACGTCCCCCGCCGCGTCGACCACCTCGACGGTCAGCGGCACGCCCTGCTGGATGTGCCAGCCGAGCAGGACGGGGTCGACGGCTGCGCCCAGATTGTCCAGGTTCATGATCCAGACGTAGCGGCCTCCCCGTTCGACGAAGCGGTGCAGCAGCCCGCTCGCCCGCAGCGCGTCCGGCAGGTCGCCATGGCCGGTGGCGTGCACGCTCGGGTTGCCGTCGTCCTCGAGGAAGAGGCCCCCCTCGGGAGTCAACCGCAGCGACACGCCCTGGCGGAAGGTGGCCAGTGCGTCGCCGTCGAGCCGGCCGTCGAGGGCGTCACGGATGGGGCCGTCAGTGGCATGGCTGGTCATCAGCCACATCGGCAGCGTCGCTCCCGAGACGGACTGCCAGTGCTCGCGCTCCGCCAGCCGGGCGTCGAGGAAGGTGACCCCCGGCAGCGCCTCGACGAGGGCCTTGACCACGCCGCCCATACGGGTGGCCATGCCGCCGGCCAGCACCACCAGCGCCAGCTCGCCACGGGCGAGCGCCGCCAGGCCGGCCTGCTCGAGGCGGCGGTGCTCCTCGGAGCCCGGAGCCGGCAGCTCGCCGATGTCCGTCGGGCCGGGTGCGGTGACCACGCCGGGCACCCGGTTTGCCTCCGGGCCCGCGTGGAGCAGATCCGAGGCCCACGCCGTGAGGCGGGGCTCGTCCACGCCGGAGCTCCTCAGCTCCTGCCGCAGCTGCGGATCCAGGCGCGCGAGGTCGTCGTCGAGAGTCTCAGCCAAATCGGAACGGCGGTCGATGCACGCCCTGCTCGGTCACGATCGCCGTGATGTGGTCGGCAGGGGTGACGTCGAAGGCGGGGTTGTAGGCGCCGATACCCGCGGAGCGCTCGCCCAGCACCTCGGCCGGGTCGCGATGCTCGATCGGGATGTCGGCGCCGGTCGCCGCCGAGGCATCGATCGTCGACGTCGGCGCGGCGACGATGAACGGCACCCTGTGGGCCCGGGCGAGGACGGAGAGCGTGTAGGTGCCGATCTTGTTGGCAGCGTCTCCGTTGGCCGCGATGCGGTCAGCGCCGACGACGACCGCATCGACGCGGCCCTCGGCCATCAGCCAGCCGGCCATCGAGTCGGTCAGCAGCGTCGCCGGAATGCCGTCCTCGGCCAGCTCCCACGCCGTCAGGCGCGCGCCCTGCAGGAGCGGCCGGGTCTCGCCCACCCACACGCTCACAGCCGGGTCGCGCCGGTGGGCGCTTCGGATCACACCGAGCGCGGTGCCGTACCCGCCGGTCGCGAGGGCGCCCGCGTTGCAATGGGTCAGCACACGGCCGGCCGGAGGGATCAGTCCCGCGCCGTGCTCGCCGATCGCGCGGCAGCGCTCCACCTCGAGCTCGTGCAGGCGGCGAGACGCGGCTTCGAGCTCCTCAGCCAGCCGGTCGTCGGGCACTCCGCCGGCCGCCTCGCGCATGCGAGCGATCGCCCAGGCCAGGTTGACGGCCGTCGGCCTGGCGGCCGCGAGGCCGTCACATGCCTGCTCGAACGCCGGCCTGCCCTCGCGCGCGGCGGCGGCGGCCCCGTAGGCCGCGGCCACGCCGATCGCGGGAGCGCCGCGCACCACCATCGCGCGGATCGCGTCGACCAGGCTCGGCCAGTCGGCGTAGCGTCGCTCGATCCGGCGCCCGGGCAGCTCGGTCTGGTCGAGCAGCACCACCTCTCCGCCCTCGAGGCGGACGATCGCGTCGGCGGTCAGCCCGTCGCCGGCGCCGGCCGGCCGCATCGCCGGCTCAGGTACCTTCGTCCCAGGAGGCGAGGTACTTCTCCTGCTCCGGGGTGAGGCGGTCGATCTCGACGCCCATGCTGTCGAGCTTCAGCCGGGCTACCTCGTCGTCGATCTCCTTCGGCACGACGTAGACGCGGCGCTCGAGATCGGCGTGGTTCATGGCCACGAACTCGGCGGAGAGCGCCTGGTTCGCGAAGCTCATGTCCATCACCGAGGCGGGATGGCCCTCGGCGGCGGCGAGGTTGACGAGGCGCCCCTCGGCGAGCAGGAACAGGCGGCGGCCGTCCGCCATCTCGAACTGCTCGACGTGCGGCCGGACGACCGAGACCTCGGTCGCGAGCTCGCGGAGCGCCGGGATCTCGATCTCGACGTTGAAGTGGCCGGTGTTCGAAAGGATCGCGCCGTCCTTCATCACCTCGAAGTGCTCGCGGCGGATCACGTTCTTGTCGCCGGTGGCGGTGCAGAAGATGTCGCCGGCGCGGGCGGCTTCGGCCATCGTCGCAACGCGGAAGCCGTCCATGACCGCCTGCAGGGCGCGCAGCGGGTCGACCTCGACGACGATCACGTGCGCGCCCATCCCCCGCGCCCGCTCGGCCAGGCCGCGCCCGCTCCAGCCGTACCCGCCGACGACGAAGGTGCGGCCGGCGAGCAGAACGTTGGTGGCGCGGATGATGCCGTCCAGCGTGGACTGGCCGACGCCGTAGCGGTTGTCGAACAGGTGCTTGGTGTTGGCCTCGTTGACGGCGACGATCGGGAAGCCGAGCGTGCCGTCGGCCTCCATCGCCTTCAGCCGAATGACGCCGGTGGTCGTCTCCTCGGTGCCGGCCAGGATCTCTGACAGCTGCTCGGGGCGCTTCGCGTGAAGCACGCCGATCACGTCGGCGCCGTCGTCCATCGTCAGGTGCGGATGGTGGTCGACGGCGGCCTCGATGTGCGAGTAGTAGGTGTCGTTGTCCTCGCCGTTGCGGGCGAAGACCGAGATGCCGTACTCGGCCACCAGGCCCGCGGCGACGTCGTCCTGGGTGGAGAGCGGGTTCGAGGCGCACAGCACCACGTCGGCCCCGCCGGCCTTGAGCGTCCGCATCAGGTTCGCGGTCTCGCTGGTGACGTGCAGGCAGGCGGCGACGCGCAGGCCGTCCAGCGGGCGCTCATCGGCGAACCGCTCGCGGATCAGGGCGAGCACCGGCATCTGCCGGTCGGCCCACTCGATGCGGCGGACGCCCTCAGGAGCGAGGGCGAGGTCGCGGACGTCGCTGGGCGTGGTCGTGCTCATCGCGCGGGAGACTCTAGCGGATGGCGGCACGCCGCCCGTGCAGGGCCAGAGGGCACATCTGCTCAGCTCCCCGCGAGCCGCTGCTTCAGCGCACCGATGCGCTCCACCGGCGAGGGGTCGACGCCCCGCTCGAGCGCCGCGTGGTAGCTGACCCAGTCGCCGTGGGCGACCATCGAGAACGCCCGTGCCGCCGCGGTGTCGCCGACGCCGTGCACGTGCTCCACGAACGCGGCGTCACCCCCGATCAGCTCGGCGGTGACGTCGATCAGGCGCGCCACGTCGGGGCCCTCGCCCCCGTCGCGCAGCAGCACCGCCGCGAACATCCCGTCCGGCGCGCCGTCCCACCCCTCGATCTCGTTATGGTCGAGCTCGGGGAACGCGTGGCTGAACGCGTGCATCTTCGCGTTCTCGTTGAGCTGGGTCTTCCACCGGTACGCGACCGCCGCCAGCGGCCCCGCGCCGTACACCAGCGGCACCGTGCCGGCCAGCCGTCGCCCCAGGTCGGCGGCCGCGTCGCGGTCGACCGCCCGCACCCCCGCCGCGCACTCCGCCGCGATGCCCCGGTGCGCCAGCCCGCAGGCCGCGAAGGCACCGGCCATCGTCCCGAACAGGTATCCGAGCGCCGCCCTCGGCGGCAGGCCACCGGGCACCCGCGCGAACGGCATGTCCCAGGAATCCGCCAGCTCCTCCAGCCGGCCACCCATACCGATGCAGAGCAGCGCCGCGCCCTGCCGCATGGCCTGCTCCGCGCAGGCCAGCGTCTCGACCGTGTCCCCCGAGTAGCTCGAGCAGACCACCAGCGTCCCCGGGCCGGCCCAGGTGGGGATGCCAAATCCGCGCACGCGCGTCACCGGCACCGGCGCGTCCGCCATCACCAGCGCCCGCAGCAGCTCGCCGCTCATCGCGGAGCCGCCCATGCCGGCGATCACAACGGCCGTGGGCGCGGGAATCCGCGCGCCCGCCGCAGCGCCGATCTCCTCCCCGTCCAGCAGCTGACCGGCCATCCCCTCGATCGCCTGCAGCATCCCCCCGCCGTCTACCACACAGCCCTCCCGTCGCGGCCGATCACCGCCTGCTCGAACGCCGATTCCGGCGCCACGTCCGCCCCAGGCAGCACGACCGACCGGTGGATGCGCGCCCCCCCACCGACCCGCGCGCGCGGCCCGACCACCGATTCTGTCACGTCCGCTGACGGATCGACCTGCGCGGAGGGATCGGTGACTCCGCCCGGGGGCATCCGCTCAAGGTTCGCGGCCAGGTAGCTCTCCGGCGTGCCGATGTCACGCCAGCGCCCGTCATCGGCCCAGGCGTACAGGCCGCGGCCGATCAACCTCGGGAACACCTCGCGCTCCACCGACACCGCCCTGCCCGGCTCGATCAGGTCGAGGACGCCCGGCTCGAGCACGTAGGTGCCGGCGTTGATCGTGTCCACGTCCGCCTCGCCCGGCGGAGGCTTCTCGACGAACGCGGTAACGCGGCCGTCCGCCTCGGTACGCACGAGGCCGTACGCGCTCGGATCCTCCACCCGGTGCAGGGCGATGCTTGCCTCGGCGCCGTGGTCGCGGTGGCGGCGGACGAGGGCGCCGATATCGAGGTCAGTCAGGACATCGCCGTTGCAGACGAGGAACGTCTCGTCGATGCCCTCGGCCGAGAACCGGATGGCACCGCCTGTGCCGAGCGGCTCGGGCTCGACCGCATACCGCAGGCGATCGCCGAAGTGCTCGCGGATCGGCCCCGGGAGGTAGCCGCACGAGAGGATCACGTCGTCGACTCCGTGCTCGCGCAGATGGTCGATCTGGTGCTCGAGGAACGGCCGGTTCGCGATCGGCAGCATCGGCTTCGGGAGCCACTCGGTGAGCGGGCGCAGGCGCGTCCCCTCCCCGCCGACGAGCAGGACCGCGATCAAGCGACACTCGGCCTTCCGACGGACTCGTAGAGGAATCCCGCCTCCCGCGCCTGCTCTGGGTCGAGCAGGTTCCGCCCGTCGACGATCAGGGGCGTGGCCATGGCCGCGAGCACCGCCGGCGTGGCCAGCGACCGGAACTCACCCCACTCCGTCACGATCACCGCCGCGTCGGCGCCCGTCACCGCCTCCATCATGGAGCGAGCCAGCTGCACCTGGTCGCCGAGCAGCGCGCCGGCCGTTTCCATCGCCACCGGGTCGTAGGCGACCACCTGTGCTCCCTCGGCGAGCAGCCTCGCCGACAGCACCAGGCTCGAGGCCTCGCGCATGTCGTCGGTGTTTGCCTTGAAGGCAAGGCCCAGCATCGCGATCTTCCGGCCGCGCAGCGGCCCCAGGTGCCGTTCCAGCTTGCCCACCAGCCGCCGCTTCTGGAGCTCGTTGACTTCGATCACCGAGGTCAGCAGCTGGAAGTGGTAGCCGGAGTTCCCGGCCAGCTGCTTGAGCGCCTGCACATCCTTGGGGAAGCAGTTGTGCACGATCACCCCGCCCGTGGTGACGAACGTCCCGGCACCGGGCACCTCCAGCGAGTAGACCGTGCCGTTCAGCGTCCGCGGCTCGACCCGCGACACCGGCACCCACGCCACCCTCAGGACGGCGGGCTGTGGCGGAGCGGGCATGGCGCCCGTGATGCCGGGCAGCGGGTTGATCGGAGGCGGCCCGTCGCTCAGCAGCCGCGGAATCAGGGTGCCCGCGGCCAGCTCGGACGCCGGCCGCACCGACGGCTCGCCGTCGAGCACGACGAAGGGGTGGTCAGCGGTGGCCGTCACGCCGGTCATCTCGTCGACGTGGACGCGAACGGCGGCGCCGTCGTACGCGCGCGCGGTCATCTTCTCCACCGTCATGAACTCCGGCGACTCGGCTCCGACCTCCCAGGCCAGCACCTCCAGCCGCTGCGGGTGGATCAGGCCGCCCCCGCCGAGGCGGCGATGCAGCTCCTCGAGCGTGATCTCCTCGACCGCATCCTCGAACTGCACCGTGACGTACTCCGTCCCGGCCAGGCAGCTGCCGCCGTAGCCGATCCCCGGCCGCAGGAAGTGCGCTCCGATTCGCTCGTCCAGGCCCATGGCATGCGCTACGACCGACACGTCCGCTCCCACCTCCTCGCACACGTTCGCGATCTCGTTGATGAATGAGATCTTCGTCGCCAGAAAGGCGTTGGACGCATACTTGATCATCTCGGCGCTGGCAGTGTCGGTGCGGACGACGGTCGCATCGAGATCGGCGTAGAGCGCCTCGACCGCAGCTCCGTCCTTCTCGGCGTACGCACCGATCACGATCCGGTCGGGCTCCATGAAGTCGGAGACGGCACGCCCCTCGCGCAGGAACTCCGGATTGGAGACGTAGCCGACGTGGTCGAGCCCACGCGCCTCGAGCTCGGCCCGCACCTTGTCCCCCGTCCCCACGGGGACGGTGCTCTTCATGACCAGCACGAACCGTTCGGTCGTGTCCGGAAGCTCGTCGATCACGCGGTTCACGCGCGACAGGTCGGCGTCACCGGAGTGCATCGGCGGCGTGTCGACGCACACGAAGACCACGCGGCAGAGGTCGAACACCGCCGCCATGTCCTCGGTGAAGGTGAGACGGTCGCGGTTTCGCTCGAGCAGGCGGTCGACGCCGGGCTCATAGATCGGCACCTTCCCCGCGCGCAGGTCCGCGACCCGCTGCGGGTTGATGTCGCGGCACACCACGGCATGCCCGAGGTCGGCGAAGCAGGCGGCCGTGACCAGCCCCACGTAACCCACTCCGATGACGCCGACGGCGCTGTCAGCCGGGCCCGTCAATGGACGGGCTTCAGGGATCGCGCGATGGCGATCATGTCCGCGTTCGAGACGTCGTCGATGAGCGTGTTCTGCACCCAGTAGGCCGTACCGTTCTGGATGAAGGCGACCATGTGGATGTGCGAGCCATTGAAGTAGAACCGGTAGGTGCGGCCGTCCAGGTGGCGCGTCTGGTCGGGGCTCTGCAGGATCGGTGCGTCGACGAACTTCGTCTCCTCGATGCCCCAGTAGGAGCCCGGGATGCCGTTGTACTGCCAGTAGCCGTAGAGCGAGTTGTTGTGCCCGCCGCCCTGCGAGATCGTGTAGAGCCGCACCGGCGTCGTGATCCACGGCTGGAAGGACGACGCGTCCTGCACCACGGTCGGGTACATCACCGGGAAGCTGGCGGGGCCGTTCACGGCGGCGAAGTCGGTGCGGTAGGCCGTCGGGTCGGCGTGCATGTCCGACGGCAGGCCGCCGGCAGCCGACGAGTTCGGGGCGGCGTGCGCGAGCTGGCCCGTGAAGCTATGGCCCAGCACGACGACGAGGCCCTTGCTCGCATAGGCGGCATACGTCGGAGTCATCGGGTGCGTCTGCGCGCTGCCGAGGATGTCGGCGACGTCCTTCGCCGCCGTCTTGTCGGCGGGGCGGTAGTACACCGCGCTCTGGGCGAACGTGAACGTGGGCGCGGGCTGGGTCGAGACCGTAACCGGGTAGCCCCAGCCGCCGAGCGCCTTGCCGCCGGCCGCCGCCGCACCGGTGACGCCGTTGCCGTTGACGACGGTGAGCGGAACGTGCGTCGGGTTGACCTGCGGCTTGAACTTGGGCTTGTGGGTCTTGCCGCCCGACGGCAGCTGCGTTTTCGGTGATGCGGTGCTCTCGGGGTGCTCGAACAGGAACACCGCCTGCCGCATCGCGTTCGGGTTCCCGAGCACGACGTAGGAGTCGAGCGCGTTGCCCGCCGTGATCGCGTCCAACCGCGAGCTGATCACCCGGTTTCGGATCTCGTAGGCCGTGGTCGCGAGCCGGATCATCGTCTGGACGCTCGGCGCGCCGTTCGGGCCGGTCACCTGGACGTTGCTGGCGACGATGTCGGCCACGTGGCGGAACGTGTTCAGCTGATCGAGCCCGATGCCATGCAGCTGCGCGGAGGCGCGCTGCGAGAACGCGTGCAGGAACACCTGCTGGCGGGCGTTCCGGTAGAAGTCCGAGTCGGTGTGGCGGTAGCGCGAGAACGCGAGGCCGTTCGCGCCGTTCAGCAGCTGGTAGCCGGGCGGGATGTCGATCTGGGAGTACTGCTCCGTGCCCGGCGTGTTGACGTGGTAGTAGCGCTGGTCGACCGGCACGTACACGCCGTGGAAGGCGTTGACGAGGTCCTTGAAGCCCTTGAAGTCGACGGTCAGGAGGTAGTTGGGCTTGATGCCCGTCGCAAGCGTGACCGTCTTCACGGCCAGCTTGTAGCCGCCCTCGGAGTACGCCGCGTTGATCTTGTCGACATGGGCCGGCTGGCCCTTGTACGCGGGGATGGTGACATGCAGGTCACGAGGGAGCGACAGCAGCGAGATGTACTTCGTGCGCGGATCGAGCCGCACAAGCATCAGCGTGTCCGACCGGGACGTGTTGGCCGCCGCAGGGCCGTCGCTCGACCGGAAGTCCGACCCGATGACGAGCGCGGTGACCGGCTGGCCCGAGGAGGGCAGCGTCTGATTGAGCGAGGACTGCGACTGCCGCACGTCCGCGCTCAGGTTCCCGACCTTGTCGACCAGCCCGTGCACCCACCACCCAACCACCCCTGCGACCACCAGCACGATGGCGAGCAGCGAGCCGAACGACCACAGCGCAATCCGCACCCAGCGCGGCCGGCGCCGCTTCAGGTTGCGCGTGTCGTAGATCGAATAGGGGGGCCGCCGTGGAGGCCCGCCGTCGGAGCCGCTGCTTGTTGAGGCTGGTGGTGACGGAGTCTCGGTGGCCAAAGGGGTCCTGACGAACAGTGCCCGCTGATCGCGGGCCGGGGGCAGTATAAACCCGGCTTTCGCCGTACAGCCGCCGGTTCCCTACCCTTGATTGGGGCCCTGTGAGAGCCGCCGGGCGAACTCCACGAGGATGCGCCGGTACCGCCGCAGCGACGCGATGTCGACGAACTCCTCCGGCCCGTGGTGCCCGCCCCCGGCCGGCCCGAACTCGATCGCCGGGATGCCGCGCTCGAGAAAGAACACCGCGTCCGACGCCCCGTGCCGGCCGACCGCCGGCGCGTCTCCGCCCTCCAGCGAGCGCACGGCCTCGCGCAGCAGCCGCACGTGCGCCTCGCCCGGGTCGAGCGTGGCGGGCGGCAGCTCGTAGATCGGGGCCACCTCCGCGCCCAGCGAGCGCAGCTGCCGCAGCACCTCGGCCGGATCCTGGTTCGGCAGGTAGCGGATGTCCACGTCCATGCGGCAGTGGTCGGGGACGATGTTGACGACATCGCCGGCGCGGATGCGGCCGATGTTGATCGACGGCCGGTCGTACAGCTCGGAGCGGCCCGACGCGAACGGCAGCTGCTCGATCCGCCGGAAGAGGTCGATCGCCTTCAGCACCGCGTTCTCGCCGAGCCACGGCGTCGACCCGTGCGCGGCACGGCCGGCCACGTCGACGCGGACGACCAGCACGCCCTTGGACTGCACCCCGATCTCGAGGTCGGTCGGCTCGCCGCAGACGACGAACTGGCCGGTGTGGCCCTCCGACGCCAGGAACTCGGAGGACTTCGGCTGTGAGGAGTCCTCCTCGGACTCCTCGTCGGGCACGATCAGCAGCTTCACCTTCACGCCGGGGATGGTCTCGCGCGCCTGCGACAGGTCGGCGAGCGCCGCGAGCATCCCGGCCAGGCCGCCCTTCATGTCGTAGGCGCCGCGGCCGTAGAGGCGGCCGTCGACCTGCCAGGGCGAGAACTGCTCGCGCCGGGCGGGGACGACGTCGACGTGGGCGTTCCACACCAGCGTGGCCGGGCCGTCGCCCACCGCGGCAACGATCGAGGGCAGGCCGTTGACCTCGTAGGTGCGGTGGTCGATGCCCTGCCCGTCCAGCCAGCCCTTCAGAAACCCCATGGCCGCCATCACGCCTTCGGGCTGGGAGCTGTCGTAGGAGATCAGGCGCTCGGCGAGCGCGAGTTCGTCGGCAGGAGGTTGGCTCATGATGACGGTGGACAGATCCGGCGAGTGGCGCGCCAGCAGGAGGCGGTGACGTGACGAGCCAATATCGGGAATATTGGCGAGGAGCGACGCCGATCTCCTGCGCCAGCAGGTGCAAGCCACCGGCTTGCACCGTTCGGGAGGGATCTGCGATCCACGCAGATCCCGACCGGCCGTCGGTCGCCGCCAGTCATCGTGAGCCAATCTCCCACACGAAGGCGATTGTAGGCTGGGGGCCGCGTTGGAGACACCATCTGTGTGGCAGGAGCAGTACCCCGGCCGCCGGTTCCCGGCGGTCGCCGGCGACCTGCAGGCGGATGTCTGCGTCGTCGGCTCCGGGGTGACCGGCTGCGCGTGCGCCTGGCGGCTGCTCGAGCACGGCCTGCGGCCCGTGATCGTGGACGGCCGGGAGACGGCGGGCGGCGCCAGCGGCCGGAACGGCGGGTTCGCCGTGTCCGAGAGCTCGCTCGATCCCGTCGAGCTGGGCGGGCGGCTGGGGGCCGACCGCGCTCGTGAGCTGCTCGATGCCATAGGTATGGAGCTTGCGGCCATGATCGAGCTCGCGGAGGAGCTGGGGGTTCCGGATGCGGTGCAGCGCACGGGCAGCCTGTGGGTGGCGACGGCCGAGGAGGCCGGGGAGATGGCGGCCGCCGCCTCCGCCCTCGAGGCGGCCGGCGTGGCATGCCGGCCCGCGCCGGAGCTGATCCCTGAGCCGATGCGCGCATCCCACCCGGCCGCCCTGCACGTCCCGGGCGACGGCTCGCTGCTCCCGGCGCGATGGGTGCGGACGCTCGCCGAGGCGGTGACCGCGCGCGGCGGCGCCCTTCACGAGCGGTCGCCGGCGTCGTCGATCGGCGCAGACGGGCAGGGCTGGGTCGTCTCCGCCGGTGGAGGCACCGTGCGGGCCGACGCCGTCGTGATCGCCTGCGACGGGCTGATCCCGCGGCTCCTGCCCGAGCTGGGACGCATCATCTACCCGGTTCGCGGCCAGGTGGCCGCGACGGCGCCGCTGCCGTCGCAGCCGCTCTCGATGCCGACCCACTCGCAGCACGGGTTCATGTACTACCGCCCCACACCCGATGGCCGCGTCGTCGTCGGCGGCGGCCGGCTGGAGCACCTCGAGGACGAGTACACGGACGAGGAGCGGATCACGCCGGGCGTGCAGGCGGACATCGACCGCTTCCTGGCGGACTCGCTAGGGCTGGCCGGTGCCGAGGTGACGCACCGGTGGGCCGGCATCATGGGCTTTTCGGCCGACCTGCTGCCCCTCGCGGGCGAGCTGCCGGAGCGGCCGGGGCTGCACGTCGCCGGCGGCTACAGCGGGGTCGGGAACGTGCTCGGCCACCTCTGCGGCCGCATCGTCGCCGACCTGATCGCCACCGGGAGCCATCCGCTTGCCGGGGTCCACGACCCCGCCCGGTTCGACCGCTCCCGCCCGCCCGAGCAGCTGGAGAAGGCGCGCAGCCGCGACCTGGCCAGGCGGATCGGCCTCGGCGCCTCGTAGCAGGGAAGAAGCCGAGCCGCTCGGCCGTCTTGTGGTCGAGTTCGCCCGAAGCGGGCCCTCCGTCGGGGGGAGGCCCGCTTCGGACGCTTCTCGCGTGCTGTCAGCTCCTCCGGACCGGGACGAGCACGCCCTCCCGGTCGTACCACGGATACCTGGCCATCAGCAGCAGCGGAATGAACGCGAGCGTCCTGCACTGGAAGCCGAGCGCGAGCTGCTGCATGTCGTGGATCGTGCGGGGCAGCCGGCCGGTGACCAGGATCGCGGCCCATGCGCCGATGGCCAGCAGCACCGTGACGATGCCGAACATCACCGCAGTCAGCACCGCCGGAATCGCGATCGGTACGATCAGGAGGGTGCGCAGCCGCGGCAGGCGCACGTGGTCGGGCACAGCGACCGACACCGGATGGGCCGCGGCGCCCCGCCAGGGCCACGCGGGTGGCGCGTCGGTCGCGAGCGCGAGGTAGGCGGCCGTGCGGGTGACGTAGCGCAGCATCGCCGCGTGCAGGCGCCGCAGCCGCCGCGGCTGGCGCCCCGTCGCGAGTGCCGCCAGCCAGGCAACCGGCGTCGTCACCAGCGATACGACGGCCAGCCCCAGCCACAGAATGATGTGCGGGAGGGCCAGCGGGATCCGAAACGCAGAGCGCGGGCGTGAGACCGCGGGCTGGAACGGAAGCTCGAGCACGACCGGGTAGACGACCGGCGCAGCCTCCTGGAGGACGGCGGCCGGCGGAACCTGAGCCGGCGCATCCGCGAACCGCTCGCCGCAACGCGTGCAGAACCGCGCGCCGGGGTGCCGCTCGAGCCCGCATCGTGCGCAGTACCGGGCGGGTGCGGGCGGCCCTGGCTGCACCCGGCCGGCCTAGGACGAGATGCGGACGAGCACCTCTGCGAACGCCGCCTCGCGCTCGGCGCGGTAGAGGTCGCCGTCCCCTTCGCGCGCCCGCTCGAGATCAGCCTGGGCCCGCTCCAGACGGCCACGCGCCTCCGCGGCGTCGATGCGGTCGGCCGGCACGGCCTCGCCGACCAGCACCAGCGTCTCGTTCCTGCGCACCTCGACGAACCCGCCGTCGGTCGCGAACTGGTGGCGGCGGCCCTCCATGTCGGTGACGTGCAGCTCGCCCGGCTTCAGGCTCGACACCAGCGGCGCGTGGTGCGCCATGATGCCGAGCTGCCCGGCGGTGCCGGGCACCACGACGATCTCGGCGTCGCCCTCGTAGGCGGCGCCCTCGGGCGTGATCACATCGACGCGCTGGGCGTCGTGGTCCGCCATCAGGCCCGCGCCTTCAGCTCTTCCGCGCGCGCCAGCACGTCATCGATGCTGCCGACGAGGTAGAACGCCTGCTCGGGCAGGTCGTCGTGCTTGCCCTCGAGCACCTCCTGGAACGACCGGATGGTGTCCTCCAGGCGCACGTACTTGCCGGGCGTGCCGGTGAACTGCTCCGCGACGTGGAACGGCTGCGAGAGGAAGCGCTCGATCTTGCGGGCGCGCTGCACGATCACCTTGTCCTCGTCGGACAGCTCGTCCATGCCGAGGATGGCGATGATGTCCTGCAGGTCCTTGTAGCGCTGCAGCACCTGCTGCACCTGGGTGGCGACGCGGTAGTGCTCGTCCGAGACGCTGCCCGGCTGCAGGATCCGCGACGTCGAGTCGAGCGGGTCGACGGCCGGGTAGATGCCCTTCTCGGAGATCGACCGCGAGAGCACCGTGGTGGCGTCGAGGTGGGCGAAGGACGCCGCCGGCGCCGGGTCGGTGAGGTCGTCGGCGGGCACGTAGATGGCCTGCACCGAGGTGATCGATCCCTTGGTGGTCGAGGTGATGCGCTCCTGCAGCTCGCCCATCTCGGTGGCAAGCGTCGGCTGGTAGCCCACGGCGCTCGGCATGCGGCCGAGCAGCGCCGAGACCTCGGAGCCGGCCTGCACGAACCGGAAGATGTTGTCGATGAAGAGCAGCACGTCCTGGTTCTGGACATCGCGGAAGTACTCGGCCATGGTCAGCGCGCTCAGCCCGACGCGCAGGCGCGCTCCGGGGGGCTCGTTCATCTGGCCGTAGACCAGGGCGGTCTTCTCGATCACCTTGGACTCGGTCATCTCAATCCACAGGTCGTTGCCCTCGCGCGTCCGCTCGCCGACTCCGGCGAAGACCGACAGGCCGCCGTGCTCCTGGGCGATGTTGTTGATCAGCTCCTGGATGAGCACGGTCTTGCCGACGCCGGCGCCGCCGAACAGACCGATCTTGCCGCCCTTGACATACGGGGCGAGCAGGTCGATCACCTTGATGCCGGTCTCGAAGATCTCCACGGTCGGCGACAGATCCTCGAACTCCGGCGGCTCGCGGTGGATCTCCCATCGCTCACCGTCGGAGACGGCGTCGCCGTGGTCGACCGGCTCGCCGAGCACGTTGAAGATCCGGCCGAGCGTCGCCTCGCCCACCGGCACCGTGATCTGCCTGCCCGTGTCGACGACATCGAGGCCGCGGGCCAGGCCGTCGGTCGCGTCCATCGCGATCGCCCGCACCCGGTCGTCGCCCAGGTGCTGCTGCACCTCGGCCACCAGCGTGGTCGCGCCGTCGTTACCGTCGGCTGCGGGCACGCTGATCTCGAGCGCGTTGAAGATGGCGGGCAGACCGCCCTCGAAGGCGGCGTCGATGACGACGCCCTTGATCTCGACGATCTTGCCGACATTGTGGCCGTTGGCAGCTGACATGTAACTCCCTTGCTCGAGCGGGTGAGCGGCGGTTTTTGGCGCGTGGAGAGGGATTCTAGCAACCGGCAGGGCAAGCGGGTGCCGAAGTTCGTGACACGCACGTGCGGGCGGCCGGCGGGCCGCGACGGAGCCTACCCGAGCCGCTGATGGTGTCGCAGCGAGGCCTGCTGGCCGAACGTGCGGCGGATCAGCATCTGCTCGCGCGCGATCAGCACGCGGTCGGGCTCGCCGTTGGCGACGTAGATCACCTGCGGCTGCGGCTGACGCGGGTGGCCGGACAGGTGCGACGCCACGCCCGCGCCCAGCACGGCCGAGACGGCCATGGCGGCGGCGAGGCCCCCGACCATGGTGACGCGCCTCCCCACCCGCCTGGTCAGCCGCACCGGCCGCGACGGCACGGTCAGCCCCGGGGCCGCCCGCACGGCGGCCGTCGTCTCGGCGATCGCCGCGGCGAAGCGGTCGCAGTCGTCGCACTGCTCGCGGTGGCGGCGGGCGGCGGCCGCCTCGAGGGCGCTCACCTCGCCGTCCAGCTCAGCCGAGATCGCCTCGCGGGTCTCCAGGCAGCGCCGGTCGAGCGATCGGAAGCGGATGCGGTGGCCGGTGGTCATCGGTATCTACGGTAGACGAGACGTCCGGGCGGAAGGTTTGCGCCCGGTCACTGCGCTCATCGGCATCGACAGTGGCGGTCTGGAGCGCCGGCAGCAGCGACAGCAACCGGGCCAGCCGTGAGGGACGGGGCCCGAGCTCCCGGCGGATCCGATGCTCCTCGAGGGCGGCCGCCACACGGGCGGCGTGGTCGATGTGTCAAGCGGCGGATGATGCGGCATTGATGAACGCCATGGACTGATGGTACCGCCGGGCGGGTGTGCGTTACACACACTCCGGAGGCTCATGCCGCCACATCCGCCCGCCGGCGCACGGACCAGCGGGATGCGCGGCGCACGATCCGCCGCTCGGCGCGGGGCAGCCGGCCGAGCGGGCGGTGTGGACGATGGACGTGGCGGCCGAAGAAGAGCAGCTTTCCCAGCTCGAGCAGCAGCAGGTAGGCCGGCACCATCGCGGCGATCGCCGCCAGCACGCCGGCCGGCAGGCGCATGAATCCGAGCGGCTGGGCGAGCGGGGTGAAGGGCAGCAGGACGCCGACGGCGACGACCCCGAGCGTCGACCAGAGCAGCGGCCGGCTCGGCCGGCTGCGGAAGAACGGCACCCGCGCCGTGCGGATGGCGAAGATGGCCAGGCTCTGCGTCGTCAGCGACTCGACGAACCAGCCGGTGCGAAACAGCGTCGGGCCGGCGTCGAACACCCGCAGCAGGATCGCGAAGGTGGCGAAGTCGAAGATCGAGCTGATCGGCCCGAACGCGAGCATGAAGTGGCGGATGTGGCCGGTGTCCCAGTGCGCGGGCCGGCGCAGCTGCTCCTCGTCCACGCGGTCGGTGGGGACGGTCATCTCGCTGATGTCGTAGAGCAGGTTGTTGAGCAGGATCTGCGTGGGCAGCATCGGCAGGAAGCTGAGGACGAAGGACGACGCGCCCGCGCTGAACATGTTCCCGAAGTTCGACGAGGTGCCCATCAGCACGTACTTGATCGTGTTCGCGAAGATGCGGCGGCCCTCACCGATCCCGTCGGCGAGCACGTCGAGATCCTTCTCGAGCAGCACGACGTCGGCGGCGTCCTTGGCGACGTCGGAGGCACTGTCGACCGAGATGCCGACATCGGCATCGTGCAGCGCCACCGCGTCGTTGACGCCGTCGCCCAGGAAGCCGACGGTCGACCCGAGCGCGCGCTGCGCGCGGATCACGCGAGACTTCTGCTCAGGCGTTACCCGCGCGAACACCGTGGTCGCCGGCAGGGCGTCCGCAAGGGCGGCGGCGTCGAGCTGCTCCAGCTCCGATCCGCTGATCACGCCTCGGACGTCGAGCCCCAGGTCGCGGCACACCTTCACGGCCACGCGGCCGTTGTCGCCGGTGATCACCTTGACCTCGACGTCAAGCGCCCGCAGCCGCGCGAGCGCCTCCGCGGCGTCCACCTTCGGAGGATCCCGGAACGCAAGGAATCCCTGCAGCCGCAGGCCGTCCGGCCGGTCGCCGCCGAGCTCGTCACCTCGACCGGGGGCGGCGGCCACGGCAACGACCCGGCTGCCCGCGTCGAACAGCCGGCCGAGCACCGGCTGCGCCGACGCCGGGATGTCGACGCAGCGCCCGAGCACCACCTCGGGCGCTCCCTTCACGAGCACCGTCCGCCGGCCGTCCGGCCCCGCGACCAGGGCCATTCCGAACCTGCTCTGGTAGTCGAACGGCCGCGCGGCGAGACGCCGGTACCCGGCCTCCGCACCGGCTCCCGCCGCCCCGGCCGACTGCCACAGCGCCTGATCGAGCGAGTTGCCACCGACCACGGAGCCGTCTTGGACAACCGCGTCGTTGCACAGCAGCCCCAGCTGCAGGATCCGCTCGTCCGGCTGCCCGGTCGCGTCCAGCGCCTGCTCGAACGTGATCCGGCCGTCGGTGAGCGTCCCCGTCTTGTCCGTGAAGAAGACCTCGATGTTCCCCAGATCCTCGATCGCCACCAGCCGCTTGACGATCACCGAACGCTGCGCCAGCCGTCTCGCCCCGGTGGAGAGGCTGACCGTGACGATGGCCGGCAGCAGCTGCGGCGTGAGGCCGACCGCGATCGCCAGCGCGAACAGCAGCGAGTCGAGCACCGACCGGCCGAGCAGGATGTTGACGACCAGGATCGTCGCCGCAAGCAGGCCGGTCAGGCGCACCAGCATCATCGAGAAGCCTCGCAGCCCGAGCTGGAAGGCCGTTTCGGGCTGCCGTGTGCCGAGCCGCACGGCGATCCGCCCGAATGCGGTGCGTGGGCCCGTCTGCACCACCACCCCCGTGCCGCTTCCGGACCGCACGACCGTGCCCATGAAGGCGCAGGACGGCAGGTCGAGCGGCGAGTCGCTCTCGGGCGCCGGATCGGCGCGCTTCTCCACCGCGAGAGCCTCCCCGGTGAGCACCGCCTCGTCGCACTCCAGGCCGTTGAGGGCGAGCAGCCGGAGATCCGCGGGGACGACGTCGCCGACGCTCAGCCTGACGACGTCGCCCGGGACGAGGTCGACCACGTCCACGGACCGCTCCCGCCCGTCGCGGAGAACGATCGAGCTGTGTCGGAGCTGCGAATGCAGAGCCTCGACGGCGCGCTCGCTGCGATACTCGTTGATGAACCCGAGGCCGATGCTGAGCGCGCTGATCAGCACGATGATGACGGCGTCCGTCGCCTCGCCGACCACGGCCGAGACGCACGCGACGGCCAACAGCAGCATCAGCAGCGGGTTTCGCAGCTGCCGCACGAAGACGGCGATCGGCCGTGCCCCGTGCGTGCGCAGCGCGTTCGGCCCGAGATCGGCCCGCCGCCGCCCGGCCTCCTGCTCGGACAGCCCGCCCTCGCGCGAGCCGAGCGCAGCAACAACGTCGGCAGCCGGCATGCGCGCGGCGTCGCCCAGGCTCAATCCAGGCTGAAGCGCCTGCACCATCCGCTCCCGGCCGGCCGCTCGGGCGCGACCGGTGAACCGGGGGCACTCACCCGGCCTGCGCCTCCGTCGGCGGAACCACCAGCACCGGGCAAGGGGCGACGTGTGGGAGTCGCTGGGCGACGCTTCCGAGGAGCAGCCCCGTCATCTGGCTGTGCCCTCGCGTGCCGAGCACGATCACATCCGCATGCTCGTCCTGTGCCGCGGCGGCGATGGCCTCGGCGGCGTCGCCTGCCGCCGTCGTCTCGACCCGGAGGTCGACCTGTCCACCCTCATGCCGGACGCGCTCGACCCACTCGCGCACCGACCGCTCCGCCTCCGGACCGGGCACCACGGCCTGGCTGCTGCGGCCGGGCACCAGCTCGTGCACGTATACCGCCACGATCCTGCCATGCTCACCTGCCAGCAGCTGCGCGTGTGGGATGGCCGTTGTCGAGGACGGCGACCCGTCCAGGGCGATCAGGACGGTGTCATACATTCGCGGCCTGCCGGGAAGAGGCATGCAGCGGAAAGCAGGGGCGTGGCCGGAGGACGACGATGCGCGACACGGTGGGATCTCCTGGGAGGGAACCGCTCAAGCGTGGCGCCCGCACCGCCGAACGGCATCCGCACGCACACCGACCCTCCATGCGGGAAAGCCGCGGCGCGTGCGCAGCCGTCAGAACAGGCCGTTTCGGGGGTCGATCACACCGCCGATCAGGATCAGCATGATGCCGAGCACGACGAACAGCGCCGACGACGAGATCGCGTCATGGCGCTCCTCGAGCGAGGCGTTCCGCAGCTTCCCCTTTGTCAGCAGGATCCCGAACATGCTCGGCGTGCCCTGCTCCTCGTCGACCCGCAGCGGCGGGCGAACGCCGTGGAAGAACCCCGAGACCAGCAGGAACCCACCCAGCCCGTAGCACGTCACCGAGACGGCGCGGCGCGCGCTCGCGTGCAGCACCAGCGCCGCCAGCAGCCCGACCCCGAGGGCGATCCCGAGCATCACCGCCGCGATCACCGCGAACCGCCGGATCCCCGCGACCAGCATCGCGGCCGCCCGCTCCTACGACGCTGCGACGCTTCCCTGCTCGAGGCGCAGGTCGGACATCGGCCAGGTCTCGAGCGGGAAGTGGCAGGCCACCTGGTGGCCGCGGTCGTGCTCCGCGAGGATCGGCTCCTCCACGTCGCAGGTGCCCTGCTGGAAGCGCGGGCAGCGCGGATGGAACCGGCACGCCGAGGGCGGATTGATCGGGCTCGGCACATCGCCCTCGAGCACGATCGGCTTTCGTGCCCGGGCGACGTTGGGGTTCGGGATCGGCACGGCAGAGAGCAGCGCGCCGGCGTACGGGTGCAGCGGGCGGTTGTAGAGCTGCGCACCGTCGCCCAGCTCCACGACCTTGCCGAGGTACATCACGGCGACGCGGTCGGAGATGTGCCGGACGACGTCGAGGTCGTGGGCGATGAAGACGTAGGTGAGATCGAACTCGTTCTGCAGGCGCTTCAGCAGGTTCAGGATCTGCGCCTGCACCGACACGTCGAGCGCGGACACCGGCTCGTCGCAGACGATCAGCTTCGGCCGGACGGCCAGCGCGCGGGCAACGCCGATGCGCTGGCGCTGGCCGCCGGAGAACTCGTGCGGGAACCGGTTGTAGTGCTCGGGGTTGAGCCCGACCACGTCGAGCAGCTCCTGCACCTTGCGCTTGATCTCCCCGTCGGTGCCCATCTTGTGCACCTCGAGCGCCTCGCCCACGATCGCACCCACGCGCTTGCGGGGGTTGAGCGACGCGTACGGATCCTGGAACACCATCATCATGTCGCGCCGCACCTTGAACAGCGCGTCGCCCTTGATGGTTGTGATGTCCTGGCCGTCGAAGGTGATGCGCCCGCCGGTCGGCGTGAGGAGGCGCATGATGCAGCGGGCCATGGTCGACTTGCCGCAGCCGGACTCGCCCACCACGCCCAGCGTCTCGCCCTTGTTGACGTGCAGCGACACGCCGTCTACGGCGCGGACGCGGCCGATCTCCTTCTGGAAGATGATCCCGCGCGTGATCGGGAAGTGCTTCTCGAGGTCGTCGACCTGGAGCAGGGGCTCGCCGTTGCTCATCGCTGTTCCGCCATCAGGTCGTGGAGCAGGTCGTGTGCCTCGCGCTCACGGAAGTCATGCGCGAGATGGCACGCGACCCGGTGGTCGGGGTCGTCGTCCGTGACCGGCAGCAGCTCCGGCACCTCCGGGATACAGGGCTCGAACACGTACGGGCAGCGCAGATGGAACCGGCAGCCGGACGGCGGGCGCAGCAGCGACGGCGGCGTGCCGGGGATCGGCTTCAGGTCGGCTCCCTCCGCGGCAAGGCGCGGCAGCGAGTTGAGCAGCCCCCACGTATAGGGGTGCTCCGGCCGGTAGAAGAGATCCTCGTAGGTGCCGACCTCGGCCGCCTTCGCCGCGTACATGACCAGCACGTCGTCGGCGGTCTCGGCGACCACGCCCAGGTCGTGCGTGACCAGGATGATCGCGCTGTCGAAGTCCCTCCGCAGCTGGTTCATCAGCTTCAGGATCTGGGCCTGCGTTGTCACGTCGAGCGCCGTGGTCGGCTCGTCGGCGATCAGCAGGTCGGGGTTGTTGATCAGCGCCATGGCGATCATCACGCGCTGGCGCATGCCGCCGGAGAACTGGTGCGGGTAGTCGTCGAGGCGCGTCTCGGCGCGAGGGATGGCCACGGCCTTCAGCATCTCGAGCGCACGGCGGTTGGCGACCTGCTTGCTCACGTTCTCGTGCAGCATGACCGCCTCGCGCAGCTGGCTCCCGATCGTGTAGACGGGATTCAGCGAGGTCATCGGATCCTGGAAGATCATCGAGATCTCCGACCCGCGCACCTTGCGCATCTCGTCCGGCGGCAGCTGCAACAGGTCGCGATCCTTGAACAGCGCCTGCCCCTCGGACGTCGTGTTGCGCCGGTCGTTCAGGCCCATGATCGTCATGCAGGTGACGCTCTTGCCGGAGCCCGACTCGCCGACGATGGCGAGCGTCTGCCCCTTCTCGACCTGGAACGAGACCCCATCCACGGCGTGGACGACGCCGTCATCCGTGCGGAAGTAGGTCTTCAGGTCGATGACGTCGAGCAGCGGCATGTTCAGAAATTGTATCGGGTCGGGGAAGCCGGGCGGGTGCGGATCACGTCAGCCGGATACGCGGGTCGATCCACGCATAGAGCAGGTCCACGATCAGGTTGAACATGATCACCATGATCGAGGCGAAGATGACCGTGCCCGAGATCGTGGGCAGGTCGAACTGGTTGACCGCCTGGATCGCCGTGCCGCCCAGGCCCGGGAATCCGAACACCAGCTCCACGAACACCGCGCCGCCGAGGGCCACGGCGATGTCCATGCCGAGCATGGTCACGACCGGCAGCATGGCGTTTCGCAGCACGTGCCGGGTGATCACCCGGCGCTCGCTCGCGCCCTTGGCACGGGCGGTGCGCACGTAGTCCTCGTTCAGCGTCTCCATCACGCTGGAGCGGATCATCCTGACGTAGAAGGCCGAGTAGAGGATGGCGAACGTGATCCAGGGCAGGATCATGTGCGTGAACCAGTCGATCGGCCCACCGCAGGTCTGCCCGGGACTCGCGCCGCGGAGGTTGCAGTACCCCTGGATCGGCAGCAGCCCCAGCTCGTAGCCGACGATCAGCGACAGCATGTAGCCGATCCACACGGGGTGTGCCGAGATGCCGGCCAGCACCGACACCATCGCGACGCGGTCACCCTTCGACCGCGGCCGCAGCGCCGAGTAGATGCCCACCGGCACCGCCACCATCATCCACAGGATGGCGCCGCCGATGACGACGCTTGCGGTGATCGGAGCGGCACGGCCGATGATGCTGTTCACGCTCTGGCGGGTGCCGTAGGAGTAGCCGAGGCTGTGGTGGACGAACAGCTGCTGGAGGTAGTGCAGGTACTGCTTCCAGACCGGCTGGTCGAGGTAGAGCAGGTGCTCGACGTGGGCGATCTCCTGAGGAGTGGCGGCCTTGCCCGCGACCATCGCCGCGGGGTTCACCGGGATCACGAAGAACATCACGAACGTGAGCACGGTGATGGCGAGGAACAGCACGCACGCCCATAGCAACCGGCGAATCACGTACCTGATCATCGACCCAGGCCTCCTCGAGGATGTAGTGCAGAAGAGTGTACCGGGCGGCGGTGCGAACGCACCGCCGCCCGGTGTGGTGCCTTACTTGCGGATACAGAGCGTCGCCAGATCCATGCCGTACGAGGGCTCCCACAGCTGGCACCCGATGCGCGAGCTGAAGAAGTCGTAGTTGGTCTGGTTCGACTCTGCGGCCCACGGCGCCTGGTCGCGAGCCATGTCGGTCGCGATCTGGCCGTAGGTGTTGGCCCGCTGGTTCCCGGTCAGCTTCGCGGCGTCGTTCATCCGCTTGTTGAAGTCCGGGTTGTTGAAGTAGCTGAAGTTGTCACCGTTCTTCGGCAGGATGCTGTCGCCGGAGAGCAGGATGTTCAGGAAGTCGTACGGATCCGGGAAGTCAGCCAGCCATCCCTCGTCCGCGATGTCGTTGGGCGTTCCCTTGACACCTTCCTCCTGGAACTGCACGGCGCGCTGGAAGTACTTGACCTTGATGTTGATGCCAAGCGGTGCCAGCTCCTGCTTGAGGATGGCCATGCGGTTGGTGCACGACTCACAACCCTGCGTGGAGTAGACGAGCGCCGTGATCGGCGTCTTCACTCCCTGCTGCTTGGCCTGGCTCATCAGCGCCTTGGCCTTCGTCAGGTCTGCGGTCATCGGGTAGATGCTCTGCTCGACCGATGCACCGGGCACCTGCGGAGGCAGGTACTTGTCGGTGGGCAGGCCGGCCTTGTACCCGCGCTGCTTGGTCAGCGCCGTGCGGTCGATCGCATAGTTGACCGCCTGCCTGACAAGAGCGTTCGAGAACGCCTTGTTGGCCGTGTTCAGCGCGTAGTAGTTGACCTCGATCACGGGTGAGATGAAGAACGACTGCTTCCCGGCCTGTGCCGCCGAGCTGCCGTCGCCGTACTGCTGGTACAGGTTCAGCGACTGCGCAGCGGTCGGGCAGTCAGGGCAGTAGTCGATCGAGCCGTTCTTGGTCGCCAGGATGCCCTGGTTCTGGTCGATCGAGAGCTGCGTGTAGTCGATCTCGTCGACGTTGTGCGGGCGCGGGCCGGTGTAGTTCGGGTTCCGCTTCAGCACGATCGACTGGTTCGGCGAGTAGCTCGCGACGTAGTACGGGCCCGCGCCGGCGATCGAGTTCACGCCCTTGCTGTTGACGGGCAGGTTGTGCGGGATCGCGCACATGAACGGGGTCGCCATCTCGGCGACGATGGTGCCGTTCGGCTGGGTCAGGTGCAGGATCAGCTTGTCGCCCGACACCTGGACGCCCGGGATCGTGCCCTTGCCGTTCCAGCCCGTGGCGCCCTCGATGGAGCTGCCGACGAAGCTGACGAACGGCGAGACCTGCTTCGGATTCAGGTCGCGCAGCAGCGAATCCGCGAAGGTCTGGGCCGTGACCGGCTCGCCCGTGTTGAACTTGTACTTGCCCGCCGGCACCGTGAAGGTCACGGTCTTGCCGTCGGCGGACACGGTCGGCATGCTCGACGCCGCCTCGGGCTGCAACTGGTAGCCCTCGGGTGCCGGCTTGTCGGGATAGCCGATCAGGTTGACGCACGTGACGTACTCGATCTGCCAGGAGATCTGGTAGTACGCAAGGGCCGGATCGAGGAAGTCGATGCCGCCGTGCAGGGCCGCCTTGATGGTGCCGCCCTGAATATGCGGCGTGTTGGTGTTGCCGGTCGCCGCGCTACTGCTGACTCCGCCGTTACCGCCGCTGCTGCTGCTGCCGCATGCGGCACCGAGCAGGACGATTCCGACCGTCAGCAGGCAGAGCGCCAGCCACATACCAGGTCGTTTCATACCTTCCTCTCCCGTTCGTTTTGGGGCCGGAGAATGACCGGAGGCCCCACCTGTCCATGTCGGTAGACGACGGTGCGGCGGGGAAGTTAGAGAGCCGTGAAAAACTTCCTGATCAGCGGCCGCCGCGCGGATCCAGCGCGTCTCGCAGGCCGTCGCCGAGCAGGTTGAACGCGAGCGTCGCGATCAGGATGCCGAGACCCGGCCATACCATCAGCCACGGGTTGGTGATGTAGTAGTTGACCGCGGAGTTGATCAGATTGCCCCAGCTGGGCTCGCCCTGCGGGATGCCGACGCCGAGGTACGAGAGCCCGGCCTCGAACAGGATGTTCACGGCCACGGTCAGCGTCGCGTACACGATGATCGTGCCGGTCAGGTGCGGCAGCAGGTGGGAGCGCAGGATGCGCACGTTGCTCGCTCCGACCATGCGCGCCGCCTCGACGAACTCCTTCTCGCGCAGCGACAGCACCTGCGCGCGCACGATGCGGGCCGGGTAGTACCACGAGAAGGCCGAGATCACGATCACGAGCGTGATCACGCCGGGACTGAACAACCCGAAGAACGTGTAGCCGTTCAACCGCGACCCGACCGTGAACGACAGTGCGATGGCGAACAGCAGCAGCGGCAATGCCATCACGATCTCGGTGGCGCGTGACACGATCACGTCCACGGCTCCGCCGAAGAACCCGGCCAGCATGCCGAGCACGATGCCGATCGCCAGGCCGATGACGGTCGAGATGATGGCGACCTCGAGGGAGATCTGCGCGCCGCCGAGCATGCCCAGGAACTCGTCGTGGCCGGCCGTGTCGGACGTGCCGAGGACGTAGAACGTCGTGCCGGTGTTCGTGGCGTTCGGTGCCGAGGAGAACGGGCCGAGCGGCTGGTAGCCCTGCGCGTTGACGTTGATGTCGTACTGGCTGCGCCCGAGCAGGTGCTCGGCGATCGGCAGCCCGATGAAGGCGACGAGGATCAGGAAGATGATGGTGAACCCGCCGAACATGGCCACCCGGTCGCGCTTGAAGCGGCGCCACGCCTGTTCCCAGTAGCCACGGGCGACGATGGCCGGCTCTTCGGGGCCGACGGTGAGCTCCGCCGCTCCTGGTGCTACACCCGAGACCACCGGCCGGTCACTCGTCGCCATGAGCCATCCTCACTCCGATCATACTCCAAGCATTCACGTGCAGACAGTCCGCTATGACGTGATTTGCCCCGCGCTAGTTAGCGGCGGGCACCGGAGTCGAGTTGCGCGGGCCGGCGGAGACCACCAGCCAGTGGCCGTTCACCGGCCGCAGCTCGACCAGCATGTCGTACGGCGGCACCTTCCCGGGGTTGGTGGACGCAAGGCCGACATCGAGCAGCACATCCCGCTGCCGTGACCGCAGCACGTGGTATCCCGCCCCGCCGAAGTACGCCGGCGGGAACTGGGGCAGCGGCAGCGTGCCGGCAGACCAGTCCGCAGCCGAGACGGTGGCGAGGATCTTCGCGCTGACCAGCTTGCGGGCCGCGTCCGGATCCTTGCGCAGGATCGCCTCCTGCACGAACGACTTCACCACCGAGCGGGCCTCGGCCGGGAACGGCACCTTCTTCCCGAACTGCGTGCCGGGGTCCTTGAACACCGGCTGCTGGGGAGTCGTGACGGCGCTGCCCTGGTACGTGACGTCGTGGTGGCGCGAGCGGATGAAGGCGATCAGCCCTATGGCCAGCACGACCAGCACGACCGCCCAGACGGCCCTCCGGACGGGCCGCTGATCCCAGAGTGCGTAGACCTTCTCCGTCACGGCCGCGGATTGTAGTTCACGTTCAGCGCGAGATGAGTGGTTCCGCGGCGCCGTGCACTCACCTGGACCTCCAGGCGGCGGCCAGCCGCGGCGCGCCGAGGGCGTCGAGCGCCAGACCGTGGACGTCCGGAGCGACCAGCAGCTCTGTGCTGCCGAACGCGAGCGGGATCAGGTCACCGCGGGCGAGCAGCTGCTCGTGCGCCGCCAGCAGATCGGCGTCGCGCGACGTCCCGGACGCGTTCCCGGCCGCAGCAGCGGCGGCGTCTGCCGGCCCGGCGAGCAGCGCGAGCGCCGAGTCCGGCGAGGGCGACTGCAGGTCGAGCTGGGACACCGTCCACTGGCCGTGAGGCACCACCTTCACATGTGCGCCGGCATGGCGCAGCGATTGGGCGAGGGCGACGGTGATCGACGCCAGCGTCGGGCTGTCGACGTGCGTGAGCGTCACCCTCTCGCCGGCCACGCTCCGCGGCGGGGCGTGGGCCGCGCCCGGCACGTACCCCGGCATCCCGGCGGGCAGCAGCCCGTCGGCAGGCTGGGCCGACTTGCCGAGCGCCTGCGAGACCACGTCCGAGGCGTTGACCGCGCCTGCAAGCGGCGGCGCCCCCGGGCCTGCGCGCAGGTAGACCAGGCTGAGCCGTGGCGAGTCGACCAGCTGGCGGTCGAACCGGGGGTCTGCCCGCACCACGTCTGCGGCGGCCGGGGGCACGCCGAGCACCTGGTAGCGGCCGGCGCGGTAGGCCGCGATCGACCGGGCGGCGTCCGCCTGGGTGACGACCGGCATGTCGATCTCGGCCAGCCGCGGCCGGGGGCCGTCGTACGAGGGGTTGGCGTCCAGCACGACCTCGCCGGCGACGGGCGCCTTCCCGGCCGGATGCTCGCTGTGGATCAGGTGCCGCACGGCGTAGGGCCCCGACCCGACGGGCGCCCGCTCGAAGGCGGCCCGCGCGTCCGGGGTGCCCGCGAGCTGGGGCGGGAACGCCCACGTCGCCGGGTCGACCAGCCACGACGGGAAGTCACGCACGGGGTGCGACAGCCGCACGACCAGCGTGGAGGGCGACGCGGCCCGGGCCCCGCTCAGCGTGCCCGAGCCGCTCCGGCACGCGTCGTAGCCTGCCACCGGCGCCATCACGGCTGCGTTCGGTGAGGCCACCTGAGGGCTGCAGAGCAGCGCCCAGTCCTGGGCGAACGTCGACGCGGTGACCGGGCCGTGGCCGCCGGGGAACCTGACGCCGGGCCGCAGGTGGAAGGTCCACTCCGTGGCATCCGCGTTCGACGACCAGCTGCTGGCGATGGACGGGACGACCCGCAGCGTTGATGGATCGGCGTCGACCAGACCCTGGAAGACGTTGCGCTCGACGGCGATGCCGGACGGGTCGCCCCCGTAGAGCGGCGTCACCGAGATCGGGTCCCCCGTCAGCGCGTAGGTGAGCGACCCGCCCGTCGCCGGCTGCGGCTCGGCGGTCGGCGCGACGGCGGCGCCCCTCCCGCAGGCCGCCGCGAGCAGCAGCGCGGGAAGCAGGGCGAGTGGTCGGCGGAACGGGGTGGCCACGGGGCCCCTCCACTGTACGCGGAGGGCAGGTCGGTCAGGTCAGCGCGTCAGCGCCGGCGACCACCTCGAGGATCTCCTGTGTGATCTCGGCCTGGCGCGCACGGTTCATCTTCAGGGTGAGGTCGTCGATCAGCGTGCCGGCGTTGTCGGATGCGTTGCGCATCGCGGTCATTCGGGCGCCGTGCTCGGATGCGGTGGACTCGAGCAGCGCGCGGTAGATCGTGATCTCGAGGTAAGTCGGGATCAGGTCGTGCAGGATCTCGCGCTCGTCCGGCTCGAAGATGAACGAGCCCTCCAGCTTGACCGCCTCGCCGGCCAGCGCCTCTTCGGGCACCGGCAGCAGCTCCACCTCGTCCACCCGCTGCGACAGCGCCGACAGGAAGTGGTTGTAGACCATCACCACGCGGTCGATCTCGCCGGCCTCGTACAGCTCTGCGACCCGCCGGGCGATCGCCCTGGCGTCCGCGTAGGTGGGCCGGTCGGTGATGCCCGTGTAGTCGGCGGTGACAGACTGGCGCCGGAAGCGCAGCGTGGACGCGCCGCGGCGTCCCACGACCAGCCAGACGACCTCTCGCCCCTCCGCCCGTTCCGAGCGCGCGATCTCGAGCGACCGGCGCACGATGTTCGCGTTGAACGCGCCGGCGAGACCGCGGTCACCCGTGAGGGCGATCACGGCGACCGACCGCACGTCGCGGCGGGCGAGCAGCGGCTGGTCGCTGACGTGGCCGACGTTGCGGGCCACGTCCACCACCAGCTGCTGCATGCGGTCGGCGTACGGCCGCAGCGCCTCGATCCGGGCCTGGGCGCGCCGCAGTCGCGAGCCCGCGACGAGCTCCATCGCCTTCGTGATCTTCTTGGTGTTGTTGACGGAGGCGATCCGCCGCTTGATGTCCTGCTGGGTGGCCATCAGCCGGCCGTCGTCGGCTCCGCGTCGGCGGCGTCGGCATCAGCCCCGGCGTCCTGGACGGCCTCGGCCTGCGCAGCTCCGTCCGAGCCCTCCGGCTCCGTGCGGCCGTCACCGCCGGCGCGGGCGGGCCCACCGATGGTCGGGTCGGCCGCGTCGTCGTTCGAGCCCTGGAAGCTCTCGCCGAAGGACTCGACGGCAGAGCGCAGCTCGGCCTCGGTCTCGTCGGAGAGGTCGCCGCTCTCGCGGATCGCCTCCAGCACCTTGCCGCCGGCACGCAGGTACTCGATCAGCTCCGTGTGGTAGCGCTGGACGTCGGCCACCTCGATGCGGTCGGTGTAGCCGTTGGTCGCGGCCCAGATCGCCGCCACCTGCTCCTCGAACGGCCACGGCGAGTACTGCGGCTGGTTCAGCGTCGCCACCAGCCGCTGGCCGCGGCGCAGCTGCTGCTGCGTCGCATCGTCGAGCTCCGAGGCGAACTGGGCGAACGCCTCGAGCGCACGGTACGAGGCGAGGTCGAGGCGCAGACGGCCCGCCACCTTCCGCATCGCGCGGCGCTGGGCGTTGCCGCCCACGCGCGAGACCGAGATGCCGGCGTTGATGGCCGGGCGCACACCCGAGTAGAACAGGTCGGACTGCAGGAAGATCTGGCCGTCCGTGATCGAGATCACGTTGGTGGGGATGTACGCCGAGACGTCGCCGGCCTGCGTCTCGATCACCGGCAGCGCGGTCAGCGACCCCGCCCCCAGCTCGTCCGACAGCTTCACGGCCCGCTCCAGCAGCCGCGAGTGCAGGTAGAACACGTCGCCCGGGTACGCCTCGCGGCCTGGCGGGCGCCGCACCAGCAGCGACATCTGCCGGTAGGCGTCGGCGTGCTTGGAGAGGTCGTCGTACATCAGCAGGGCGTGCTTGCCGTTGTAGAGGAAGTACTCGCCCATGGCGCAGCCCGCATACGGGGCCATGTACTTGATCGGTGCGGCCTCCGACGCCGGAGCCGACACGATGATCGTGTAGTCCATGGCGCCGTTGCTGCGCAGCGTCTGCTCCACCTGGCGCACGGTCGATGCCTTCTGGCCGATCGCCACGTAGATGCAGATCACGTCCTGGCCCTTCTGGTTCAGGATCGTGTCGACGCAGATCGCCGTCTTGCCGGTGCCGCGGTCGCCGATGATCAGCTCGCGCTGGCCGCGGCCGATCGGGATCATCGCGTCGATCGCCTTGATGCCGGTCTGCAGCGGCTCCTTCACCGGCTGGCGGTCGACGACGCCGGGGGCCTTGAACTCGAGCGGGCGGGTCTCGGACGTCTCGATCGGCGCGCCGCCGTCGAGCGCGTTTCCGAGCGGGTCGACCACGCGGCCGACGAGAGCGTCGCCCACCGGCACCGACATGACTTCGCCGGTGCGCTTGACGGTGTCGCCCTCCTCGATCTTCTCCCACTCGCCGAACAGCACGGCGGCGACGTTGTCCTCCTCGAGGTTCAGCGCCAGCCCGGTCACGCCGTGGGGCAGCTCGAGCTTCTCGAGGGCGACGCAGCCCATCAGCCCGTAGATGCGGGCGATGCCGTCGCCGATCTGGATGACCGTGCCGACCTCTTCGACGTCGACATCGACCTCGTAGCGCTCGATCTCCGACTTGAGGATCGAGGCGATCTCATCTGGACGTAGCTTCACGCTTCGCTCCCAACTGACAGTGGTGTGGTGATCAATGCGCGGTGGATCTCATCCAGCTCGCGCCGCACGGACGCGTCCAGGAGGACGCCGCGGGCGCGCAGCACGAGCCCGCCGATGATGTCGGGGTCGACCCTTGGCTCGAGCCGGGCCTGCAGGCCGGTCGCCGCCTGGATCTGCTCCGCCAGCCGGCCGGTCTGCTCGCCGTCCAGCGGCACCGCGGTGGTGACCTCGATGTCGAGGATGCGCTCCTGCTCCGCAGCCAGCTCGGAGAACGAGACCGAGATGTCGTGCAGCAGGTTGAGCCGGCCGTTGTCGACCAGCACCAGCATCGCGTTGCGGACGAGCGGGTCGGCCTCGCGCAGCAGCGTCGCGATGACCCGCTTCTTCGCCTCCTGCGGCAGCCGCGGGTTCAGCAGTGAACCGAGCACCGCCCGGTCGGCCGCGAGCGACTCGAGGAAGTCGGACAGATCGCGGTCGACCTCGCGGACGCGCCCAGCCTCCGATGCGGCGCGGAACAGCGCCTCGGCGTAGACACGGCCACCGGTCTCGATCAGGTCAGCCAACTACTCACCGGTCTCCGTGGTCGCCGCGCCGCTCTCCTGCACGAACTGGTTGAAGTCGACGTCGGCCAGCGCCTCGTCGATCAACCGCCGCTGCTCCGCCTCGTCGAGCCGCTTGCGAACGACCTTCTCGGTCGTCGCGACGGTGAGGTCTGCCAGCTGCTCCTTGATCGCCTGCAGCGAATGGCGCGTCTCGGCGGCGATCTCGTCCTTTGCGCGCTGCATGAGACGGGTCTTCTCCGCGTCGAGGTCGGCGATGTCGCGCTTGCGCTGGTCCTCCGACACGCGGCGGGCGTCCTCGAGGATCTTGGTCGCCTCCTTGCGCGAGTCGGCCAACGCCTGGCGGTACTCCGCGAGCGCGCTCTGAGCCTCCTTGCGCGCGTTCTCAGCCGCATCGAGATCGTCGGCGATCGCCTTGCGGCGCTCGTCGAGGGTGGCCTGGATGGGGCCGAACGCGTATTTCTTGAGCACGACCAGGACGATCAGGAACGTCAGGATCGTCCAGAACATCAACCCGAAGTTGATGTCGATCAGGCTTGGCTTTGCGGCGTCGAGCAGGAGCATCCGGTGCAGCTCCTAGGTGATCGCGTAGGCGACGAAGGCCATGCCCAGGGCGTAGAACACGATCGCCTCGGTGAGGGCGAAGCCGAGCCACATCATGCCCTGCAGCTGCCCGCGCAGCTCGGGCTGGCGGCCGACCGCCTCGATCGTCTTGCCGAAGATGATGCCGACACCGATGCCCGGGCCGATCGCGCCGAAGCCCGTTGCCAGGCCGAGCACGATCGTTTTCGATGCGGTGTTGATGTCGCCGTTCAGGGCCATGCGTGCGTACTCCTAGTGTTCGGGGTGGATCGCTCCACCGATGTAGAGCGCCGACAGCGCGGCGAAGATGTAGGCCTGCAGCGCGGCGATCAGCGTCGCCTCGAGCAGGTAGAGGGCAATCCCCATCGGCCAGCCGATGAGATGGACGGCGAACGCCGCGTTGCCGAGCGATGCGGCCATCAGCGCGCCGACGCCGAGGAACACGGCGATCACGAGGTGACCGGCCAGCATGTTGAAGAAGAGCCGGAAGCTGAGCGAGACCAGGCGCACGAGCTGCGACAGCACCTCGACCACGATCAGCAGCGGCAGGATCGGCTTGGGCGTCCCGGAGGGGATCCAGCTCTTGAAGTAGCCGACGACGCCGTTGTAGCGGATGCCCTCGATGTGCGTGGCGAAGAAGGTGACCAGGGTCAGCGTGAGCGCGACCGACAGGTTGGCGGACGCCGCGTAGATCTGCAGCTTGGGTAGCGTGACGCCCGCGATGTCGATGGACTCGCCGCTGAACGGCAGCGGGATGAACCCGAGCAGGTTCATCGACCAGATGAACACGAAGCAGGTGGCCACGTAGGGGAACCAGATGCGCATGCCCTCGTCCGGCAGGCCCGCCTTGGCGATCTGCGTGTAGGCCGTGTCGTAGACCATCTCAAGGAACTCCTGGCCGCGGCTCGGCTTCGCCTTCAGCCCCTTGCGGATGATGAGCAGCGGCACCAGGATGGCCAGCGCGCCGGAGAGCCAGAGGTAGACGACGCCCTTGTTGATGTCGAGCCCGAACGGCAGGTTGACGTACGGGTCGTTGACGAAGTTCGTGAACTCCGAGACGGGGTCGAACCCGGTGGACGATGCGAGCAGCGGCAGGGTCACGACGGCGTGCCCCCGGTCATCGAGCTCGAGAAGTTGCGGTGCGTGGCGATCCGCGTGCCGATGTCGATCGTCACCAGCACCAGGAAGAGCAGCGTCGAGGACACCGCCATGGCCGTGTCATGGCGCGTGATCAGGAACAGCAGGAGCATCCCGATCCATGGGCGCCCGAGCATGCTGGCGCCGAGCACGCCGACGCCGCGAAGCGCCGGCATCCGCGCAGCCCGATGCTCGATGCGCGCCTGGAGGAAGCGGTTGACCGCCCACAGCGCCACCGCCCAGAACCAGCCCTCGAGCGGCCACCCGGCCAGCGCGAACAGCGGCAGCGCCGCGATCGCGAGGATGGCGTCCACGTTGTGGAGGGCGAGCTGGGAGGCTGTCGGGCGGTTCGTCAAATGTCTCGGTACTGGCGGTACACGAGGTAGAAGCTGAGCGGGACCCCGACCACGAGGCCCACGATCGCTCCTGCCACGATGCTGCCCGCAAGCCACCCGGCACCGAGCCCCAGACCGATGCAGACGATCAGCGCAGCAAGAAGGAACATCCCCGCTGTGACCGCCGACGCGGCCGGCCGCTGCTCACCCATGTGTCGAACCGGTGCTCGCCGCCATGATCACTCGGCGGGCGCGGGCAGTATGCCAGAAACGGGGACTATGTGACAACAATGAATGGTCGTGCGAAGTGCCGCGAAGCCTGTTCTTCAGCGAAAACAGCGGCAATTGGCCGTCACGCGGCCCGCTCGCTTTGTGGCACCCTCTCCTCGGGCCGGCCGCGGCGCAGCCGGATCGCGCGGAGATGGCGCGCCTTGATGATCTCGAGCAGGTAGATGACATACAGCGAGGTGCAGATCGCGAGCAGGCCGAGCCCACCGAGGATGCCCAGCGCGACCGGGCTCCAGTCATGCCGGTGGTTCGGGACGAAGCGGATGGCCAGGGCCAGCGCGGACAGCGAGGCGCACCACGCGTAGAGGTAGAGCGCCGTGCGCCGCTGCGAGAAGCCGATGTTCGCGAAGCGGTGGTGGAAGTGCCAGCGGTCGGCCTGGTAGATCGGCTGGCGGTACTTGAGCCGTTTGAGGATGACGAACGAGGTGTCCAGGATGGGCAAGGCGAGGATCACCAGCGGGAACACCAGCGACACGGCGGCCGCGGTCTTCAGCACACCCTGGATCGAGAGGGCGGCGAGCAGGTAGCCAAGCATCAGCGACCCGGAGTCGCCCATGAAGATCGTCGCGGGGTTGAAGTTGTAGATCAGGAATCCCATCGCCGCGCCCGCGACGATCGCGCTGATCGCCGCGGCGTCCACCCTGCCGAGAGAGGCGGAGAGGACGGCGAAGGTGATCGCGGCGATGGCGCAGAAGCCGGCCGCCAGTCCGTCCATACCGTCGATGAAGTTGACGATGTTCGCGATCGCGACGATCCAGACCACCGTCACCACGTACTGCCAGACGCCGAGGTTGAAGGCTCCGATCACGGGCAGCGTGACGTGGTCGATGGTGACGCCGAGAGCGGCCGGGATGACCGCGATCAGCACGATGCCGAGCATCTTGCCACCGGGGTGCAGCGGGCGGATGTCGTCCAGCGCGCCAAGGGCGGACATCAGCGTGGCGCCGGCGACGATGCCCCAGAAGCCGTGGTTGTGGCCGAGCGCCACGGACGGGATGACGATCGCGCCGAGGATCGCGAGCCCGCCCAGGAGCGGTGTCGGCCGGTTGTGGAGCCGGCGCTCGTCCTTGCTCGTGTCGAGCGCACCCGTCATCCAGGCGGCCTGGCTGACGACGGGCGTCAGCAGCACGGCCAAGAGAAAGGCCACCGCGAACCCCACCACGGCCGCCTGATAGTCGATCAGCCCGCCGTTCATCTCGGCACAGCGTACAGGGCTACGGGGTCGGCGCGCGCGGCGCTACCTCGTGCCGTAGAGGCGGTCGCCGGCGTCGCCGAGGCCGGGCAGGATGTAGCCCTGCTCGTTGAGGCCGCGGTCGAGGGCCGCCACGATCACCTCGACGTCGGGATGGTCGGCCTCCATGCGGGCCACGCCCTCAGGGGCGGCGACCAGCGAGACCAGGATCACCCGGCGCGCGCCCTGCCGCTTGCAGAGCTCCACCGCGGCCGACGCCGATCCGCCCGTGGCGAGCATCGGGTCGAGCACGAACACGTCGCGCTCGCCGAGGTCGCCCGGGAGCTTGCAGTAGTACTCGACCGGCTGGAGCGTCTGCTCGTCGCGGTACAGACCGACGAAGCCGACGCGGG
Source organism: Gaiellales bacterium (assembly GCA_035695105.1). Lineage (GTDB taxonomy): Bacteria > Actinomycetota > Thermoleophilia > Gaiellales > JAICJC01 > JAICYJ01. The sequence goes on along the minus strand of DASSEV010000102.1, from coordinate 4,977 downwards.
CCACCGGAACGAGGTCGAGCACGGCGTCCAGCATGCCGACGCCCGCACGCAGCACGGCGACGACGCCGAGCTTCTTGCCCGAGACGCGGGCGCCGGTGGTCCGCTCGAGCGGCGTGGTCACCTGAACGGGCTCGAGCTCGAGCGTGCGGGTCGCCTCGTAGCAGAGGAAGGCGGCGATCTCCCCCGCCAGGGCCCGGAAGTCGCGCGTCGTGGTCGTCACCTCGCGCAGCAGGCCGAGCTTGTGCTGCACGAGAGGATGGTCGACGACGGTCAGCGGCATCCGTCAGCTGGCGGTGAAGCCGTGCCCGAACGCCGGGTAGAGCGGGTGCGCGGCGAGCAGCTCGCTCGTGCGCTCGCGAAGGGCGCCGAGGTCGGCGGCGGGGTCGAGCGACTCCAGGATGATCGACCCGATCTCGCGCATGTCCTCCTCCACCATGCCGCGCATGGTCGCGGCCGGCGTGCCGATGCGCACGCCCGAGGCGATCGTCGGCGGGCGCTCGTCGAACGGGACCGTGTTGCGGTTGACCGTGATGCCGGCCTCGTGCAGGCGGTCCTCCGCGTCCTTGCCTGACCACTGCGAGCCGCGCAGGTCGAGCTGGAGCAGGTGGTTGTCGGTGCCGCCGGTGAGCAGCGTCAGCCCGCCGCCGGTGAGTGTGTCTGCGAGCGTCTTTGCGTTCGTCACGATCTGCGTCTGGTACGCACGGAAGGCATCGCTCTGGGCGATCTTGAAGCAGACCGCCTTGGCGGCGACGACGTGGCAGAGTGGCCCGCCCTGAAGGCCGGGGAACACGGCCTTGTCGACCGCCGCGGCGTGCTCCTCCCTGCACAGCACCAGCCCCGACCGCGGGCCGGCGAGCGTCTTGTGGGTGGTCGAGGTGACGACGTCCGCGTGCTCGACCGGGTTGGGGTGCAGCCCCGCGGCGACCAGGCCGGCGAAGTGCGCCATGTCCACCATCAGGCGCGCGCCGACCTCGTCCGCGATCTCGCGGAACTGGGCGGCGTCGATGATCCGCGGATAGGCGGACGCACCGGCCACGATCAGCTTCGGCCGGTGCTCGTGGGCGAGCCGCCGCACCTCGTCGAAGTCGATCAGGTTGTCCTCGCGGCGCACGCCGTAGGCGTGGACGTCGTACAGACGCCCGGAGAAGTTGACCTTGAGGCCGTGCGTGAGGTGGCCGCCGTGGTCCAGCCGGAGGCCGAGGATGGCGTCGCCGGGCTGGATCAGGGCGAAGTACGCCGCCATGTTGGCGGGCGCTCCGGCGTGCGGCTGGACGTTCGCGTGCTCGGCGCCGAACAGCTCCTTGGCACGGTCGATGGCCAGCTGCTCGATCTCGTCGATCCACTCGCAGCCGCCGTAGTAGCGGCGGCCGGGGTAGCCCTCGGCGTACTTGTTGGTGAGCACGGAGCCGACCGCCTCGAGCACCGCGGGCCAGGTGAAATTCTCGGAGGCGATCAGCTCGAGCTGGTCGCGCTGGCGGCCGAGCTCGCGGTCGACGAGCGCGGCGATCGCGGGGTCGCTGTCGGCCAGTCCGGCCGTCTGGAACTGCTTCAGGGTCTGCTCGGCCGTGGCCACCGTCGCCTCCACTGTCGCTCCGTGCGGGTCGGGCGATGCTACCGGATGGCCGCGGCGCGAACGACAGCAGCCACCGTCACAGGAGCGGCCCGATGCCGTCCCACCGCCCGTCACCGCCTCTGAGGCGAATTCGGGCCGCTATCGGACGCTTCGGCCGCGGCGGGGTCGCAATCCGGTCGCGGTCGATGCACCGGTGTGGCCGTTGCGTCACGGCCCGCGTGAAGGGTTTCGTCCGCTATCTGGCGCTGTCGTCGACCGGCTCGACCGGAAGGCCCGCCGCCGTCCAGGCGTCAAACCCGCCCACCATGTCCGTCGCGTTCTCGATCCCGAGCCGCTGCAGCGTCGCAGCCGCCAGGCTCGACGAGTACCCCTGCTGGCACATGATCACGAGCGGGCCCGTGCAGGCGGCGATCCTCGGATCCTGGTGGCCGGAGCTGGGGTCGGCTCGCCACTCCAGGACGTTGCGGTGGATGCGCACGGCACCAGGAACCGTGCCTCCCGCCATGCGCTGCTCGTGGCTGCGGGTGTCGACGATGAGGCCGCCGGCCGCGGCCGCCTCCCTCGCCTCCTGCGGCGTCAGACGGCGCAGCAGCCGGCGCTCCTGCTCGAGCAGCCGGTCGATGCCGCCCGTCATGCCGTCCCTCCCACCGCCGACAGGATCTCCTCGAGGTCCGGTCCCTCGCGCAGCACCACCGGACGATCCCCGGTGACGTCGATCACCGACGAGGGCCGCCCCGGCAGCGGGCCGGCGTCGACGGCGAACCCGGCCGCCTCGCGCAGCTCCCGGGGCACGTCGGACAGCGATGCCGGGTCGTGCCCGCCGCGGAGGTTCGCGCTGGTGATGACGAGCCCGCCGGCGGCGTCGGCGAGATCCGCCACCTCCGGCACGAGGTCGGGCACCCGCACGCCGATCCGGTCCGCTCGCTCACCGCACGCATGGGCGAACCGCGCGGCCGGATTGGCCACGATCAGCGTCACGGCACCGGGCAGCAGGCGGCGGCACACGGCCGCCGTGCGCTCGTCGAGCTCCGGGAAGGCGGCGAGCAGGCCCGGCATGGAGCCGAGCATGACGGCCGTCGCCTGCGACCGCGGCCGCTCCTTCAACGCGTAGAGGCGGGCGCACGCCTCCTCGCGCCCGGCCGCCGCGGCGATCCCGTAGACGGTGTCGGTCGGCAGGATGGCCAGGGCCCCGCCGAGCAGCTGCTCGGCTGCCGCGGGCGGCAAGCTCACGGCCACGCCGCCCACACCACCCGCTCGATGCCTGCCAGATCCCGATCCTCTGCGGGCCCACCGTACCCGAGCGCCCGCAGCTGCTCGGCCAGCGCGGGCGCCTGCCCGGCGCCGCACTCCAGCACGATCCGGCCGCCGTGGGCCAGCCGCTCCGCCGCCTGCGGGAGCAGCCGCCGGTACACCTCGAGCCCGTCCTGGCCCGCAACGGTCGCCAGCCGCGGCTCGTGCACGGCCACCTCCGGCTCGAGCGCGTCGATCTCGGCGGCCGACACGTAGGGCGGGTTCGAAACGATCAGGTCGAAGGACCCGCTCTCCACGTCGGCGAGCAGATCCGAACGGACGAAGGCGACGTCGAGGCCGAGCCGGTCCGCGTTCGCCGAGGCCACGGCCAGCGCGTCGGAAGACACGTCGCAGGCCGTCACGACCGCGTCCGGCCGCTCGTCCTTCACCGCCAGCGCGATCGCCCCGGAGCCGGTGCCGACGTCCACGAGCGTCGGCTGCTCGACGCCCTCGAGCAGCTGCAGGCAGCGCTCGACCACCAGCTCGGTCTCCGGGCGAGGCACCAGCACCCGCGCATCGACCAACAGGTCGAGCCGGCGAAAGCCCCAGTGCCCGAGCACGTACGCGACCGGCTCGCGGTCCGCTCTGCGACGCACGAGCTCCCGGCACGCGGCGAGCTCGTCGTCCGTCAGCGGGCGGTCGAACTGCGTATAGAGCTCGAGCCTCGACAGCCCGAGGCCGTGCGACAGCAGCAGCTCCGCGTCCAGCCGCGGCGTCGGGCTGCCATGGGAGCCGAGGTACTCGGTCGACCGGCGGAGCACCTCCGCCAGCGTGATCACGCCGGGCTGGCCGCCTGGGTGCCGGCCGCGGCCAGCTGCAGCCGCCGCTCCTCCGCGGCCAGCGCATCCGTGAACGGCTGCAGGTTCCCGGCCAGCACCGTCTCCAGGCTCCGGTCGAGGTTGACACGATGGTCGGTCGCCCGGTTCTGCGGATAGTTGTACGTGCGGATCTTCTCGCTCCGCTCGCCGGTGCCGATCTGCGACAGGCGCGCGGCGGCCGCCTCCTGCTGGGCCCGCTCCCGCTCGGCCTCGTACAGCCGGGCGCGCAGGATCTTCATCGCGCGATCCTTGTTCTGCAGCTGCGAGCGCTCGTCCTGGCAGGTCACCACCAGCCCGGTGGGCAGGTGGGTGATGCGCACCGCGGAGTCGGTCGTGTTCACGGACTGGCCGCCGTGGCCGCCCGACCGGAAGACGTCGATGCGCAGGTCGGTCGGGTTCACGTCCACGTCCACCTCCTCCGCCTCGGGCAGCACTGCCACGGTGGCGGTCGACGTGTGGATGCGGCCCTGCGACTCGGTGGCCGGGACGCGCTGCACGCGGTGCACACCGCTCTCGTACTTGAATACCGAGTACGCGCCGTCGCCGCGAATCTCGAACGTGATCTCCTTGTAGCCACCGGCGTCGCCGCCGGCCACCGTCAACACGTCGGTCTTGAAGCCGCGCTGCTCGGCGTAGCGGGTCAGCGTCTGGTACAGGTCGCCGGCGAACAGGGCGGCCTCGTCGCCTCCCGTGCCGGCGCGTATCTCGACGATCACATCCTTCTCGTCCGCCGGGTCGCGTTCGAGCATCTCTGTGCGGATCTCCTCCTCCAGCTCCGGCAGCTGCTCCCTCGCCTCGGCGAGCTGCTCCTGCGCCAGCGCGCGGATCTCCTCGTCGCTGTCGGAGAGCAGCTCCGATGCTTCCTCCTGCTGGGCCGTCAGCGCTCGCCACCGCAGCGCCAGCTCGTGGGCGCGCGCCAGCTGCTTGTGTCGGCGGGCGACCTCGGCGTAGCGCTTCTGGTCGGCGATCAGCTCGGGGTCGCCGAGCTGCCGCTCGATCTCGGCGAAGCTGCGCTCGATCTCGGCAATGAGAGGTTCCATCGCTCGAAGGATAGGAGACGGGCCGATCCAGATGATTGGTTCCACGACGGCGTCGCATCGCTGCGTCCTCGGTCGGGCGGATATTCCCGATATCCGCCCTCCCTCGATCCCTTGCGCTGCTCGCCCCCCGACCGCTCAGACCGCACGCGGCCGTGGAACCAATCATCTACGCCATGACTTCGACGCGCGAGACTCCGCGCTCGGCCTGCGACCGCTCCTCGGCCGCCAACACGTCGCGCAGCGCGTTGATCGACAC
>DASSEV010000101.1:0-59583 GCA_035695105.1 Gaiellales bacterium | reverse complement strand
ACCGGGGCGTGTACCTCGGCCGCGGCGACCTCGATGCCCGCCTGCTCGAGCTTCGCGACGAGCTTGGTGAGCATCTCAGCGCTCGTGATATCGAGCGAGTCCTGGACGCTGGCGTCGAGCACGACCGCGCGGGGCGGCATGTCCTCGGCCTGGACGATCTCCTCGATCTGGCCGCGGACGCTGAGCGCATTCGCGTAGTAGATCGGCGCGTCGAAGCGGATGACCAGGACGCCCGGAATCCGTACCGCCTCGGGATGTCGCGCGAGGTCGGCGTACTTGCCGGAGACACCCGGCACTCGGCCGAGCAGCGAGAGGTGCGGCTGGCTGGATTGGTAGACCACGAGCAGCAGCGAGGCGATGAGGCCAATCACCATACCGGGCAGTACGTCGACTAGCACAACGCCGGCGAAGGTCAGCACCCCGAGCCAGAACTCGGTGCGCGAAAGCGTCCGGACCGCCTGCAGCTTCCGCGCCACGAGGATGTGCCAGAGCGCATGGATGATCAGGGCGGCGAGCACCGCCTCAGGCAGGCCCTTGAAGAGCGGCGTGAGCACCAGGACGGTGACGATGGTCGCGGCCCACGCCGCGAGGTTTGCCATCTGCGACCGGGCGCCCGCGCGTTCCTTCACCGCGGAGGCCGACATGCTGCCGCCGGCGACCATTCCGCCCAGCAGTCCGCTTACGAGGTTGGTGAAGCTGTGGGCAGTCAGCTCCTGGTCGGCGTCGACGTCGTAGCCGTGCTGATCGGCTAACTCTCGGGCGACGCCGAGCGCCTCGCTGTAGGCGACCAGCACGATCCCGACGGCCGACGGGACGAGCGCGAGCCAGGTCGGTGCGGGCACATCCGGCCACGTCACGCTGGGTAAACCCTTTGGGAGCGTGCCGGCGACAGCGACGCCGTGCGCGCCCTCGAGGTCGAGCGCCGAGCTGACCGCGATCGAACCGAACAGCACGGCGAGCCCCGCCGGAAACGACCGAGACAGCCGCGGCAGGCCGAAGAGCGCTGCGAGCGCCGCCACCGAGACGAGCACGGTCGCCGAGTTCGCGCTCGGCAGCTCCCGCAGGACGTGTGCGAGCTTCTCGATCGTGTTGCCCGTGCCCTTGGAGACGCCGAGGAGCTTATTCAGCTGCCCGACGGCGACGAACACTGCGAGACCGAGGACGAAGCCGTCCATCACCGGCTTCGACAAGAACTGCGTCACGAAGCCGAGCCGCGCGACGGCCGCGATGCCAAAGAGCGCGCCGACGACGAGCACGAGCGCGACGGACGTCGGACCGTACGCGCCTGTCCCCGAAGCCGCGCCGACACTCGCGACGGTCGCGGCGAGGAGGGCCGCGGTCGCCGAGGTCGCTCCGACGGACAGGTGGCGGGACGTGCCGAACAGCGCGTAGACCAGCAGCGATGCGACAAGGGTGTATAGGCCCGCCTCAGGCGGCAGCCCGGCGATGCCGGCGTATGCCATCGCCTCCGGGACAAGCAGCCCCCAGAGCGTCAGCCCCGCGACCACGTCCAGCCGCAGCCAGCTGCGGTCGTACTTCGGCAACCACGCCAGCGCTGGCACGAGACTCCGCACCCCGTCTGCGGGTCGAGCGGTCAAAGCCGGATTACATCTCCTTCGCCTGGCCTAGCGGTTCCCGAGACTGTCTCTTGCCTTCTGCCCGGAAAGTTAGGAGACCGCGCCGGGCGGTGCTCATCCCATCCGGACGATCGGCTACGCCCCGTCGTGGTGCCGTGATCCTCAACCGGAGAACGAGTCGAGATCCCAGGGCTCGTCGCGCACGCGTACGGAATTCCGGCGTCCGCCCGTTCGCGAGACAAGAACGGGAGAGCAGCGCTAGATGCCGATCGTCGAGCACAGGAAGGGCGAGCCCTTCCCGGGGCGGTGTTGGGGTGTACGGCGGAACCGGCCGAGTTGCCCCGGCGGCTCGCGGTGGTCTGGAGCGGCCCGTCATGGCTGACCGGCCCTCGCTACGTTCGACAACCCGGAAGGGGACGCGGCCTCTGCGCAGGCGTCGACAGCAGCGCGCACGGAGCCGTAGAGGTGCGCGGGGCCGACGAGCTCAATGATGCCGCCGGTTGCGAGCCTCTCGGCCACGGGAGACTTGACTCGCGCGAGGCAGACCTGGGTTCCGGCTGCAGTCAGCGCTCGAATAAGTGAGGCCAGGGTGTCGAGCCCTGTCGCGTCGACGTGCGTCGTGCCTTCGAAGTCGAGCACGAGCCACTTGACCGCATCGCCTGCTCCCCGCAGTGCCTCGCGCACGCGGCCCTCGAAGTACGTGGCGTTGGCGAAGAAGATTCGATCATCGAGTCGGTAGACGACGACGCCGGGGACGACTCGCGCGGACGGATGTAGCGAGATGTCCGCGTACCTTCCGAGGCTCTCGACCCAGCCCAACACGGCGTCGTGCGGCCGAGCGCTGCGCCGAACCGCGTCGATCACGGACAGTCCGACCGCAAAGATCAACGCGGTCAGCACACCCGTGAGGACGACGAGCACGGCCGTCACCGCGGCGATCGCGACCTCCACGTTGTCCGTTGAGAGAAGCGCGCGCCAGGCCGGCAGGTCGACAAGGCTGAGGGCTGCGGCGACGATGACCGCGCCGAGCACGGCTTTGGGCAAGTAGGCGATGGGCTTGGTGAGGAAGAGCAGGACGACGGCGACGGCGACGGCGGAGAGCAGTCCGGCGATCTGCGTCCGCGCCCCCATCGAGTCGTTCACGGCCGTTCGAGAACCGCTGACGCCGACCGGGATTCCGGCTGTGAGTCCTGCGGCGGCGTTCGAGGTGCCCAGCGCGACGATCTCCTGACCCACCCGGATGTGCTCGGCACGCTTGCCCGCAAAGGCACGGGCGGTGAGGATCCCGTCCGCGAAGCAAACGAGAAAGATGCCGACGGCGTCGGGCAGAATGCCAAGGGTCTCGTCGACCGAGGTGGACGGTACGGCGAGCTTCGGGAGGCCGGACGGCACACTGCCCACGGTGGCAACCCCGTGCGCAGCCAGATCGGTCTGCGCGGACACCGCAATCGCTGCCACGACGACGATCAATGCGGCGGGCAACCCGGGCCGTAGATGCTGAACCGCCAGCAGCACGGCTAGCGAGGCGGCGCTAACGGCGATCGTCAAGCCGCTGGCGTCCCCCAGTTGACGAGCGACCTGCTCCAGTTGCGCCAGCGGCTCGGTCGCGTCCACCGGTACTCCGAGCAGCTTTCCCAGCTGGCCGACCACCAGCACGACGGCGACGCCGTGGAGGTAGCCGATGAGCACCGGTCGTGAGAAGTAGTCCGACACCCAGCCCAACCTCAGGATACGAGCGATTACGAAGCAGCAGCCCACCAGCAGCGCCAACGTCGCTGCCAACTCGGCTGCGTGGGTGCTGCCAGCCACAGCAGTGCCGAGCACAGCCGCCGACGTCAACGCAGCAAGCGATCCCTCGGGGCCGACGATCACCTGACGTGAAGAACCGAACACTGCGTATGCAGCGACCGGTAGTAGGAGCGCGTAGAGGCCGTTGACCGGCGAGACCCCGGAAAGCTCTGCGTACGCCATGGCGGAGGGGATCGCCAGCGCCGCGACGGTCGCGCCCGCCAACAGGTCACGCCGAGCGGACTCACGGCGATATCCCGCGACCGCCCCGACGAGGGGAACTGCCCGCACAATGAGCGGGGCGCGACGACGCTGCGCGAATGGTGTGTTCCGTCGCGATGCAGCCGGTGGCCGGCGCGAGCCGGGATCGTCGTTCTTAGCCCTCACCCGACGCCTCGGACAGCAGATCGCTCAGCCGGCGTGGAACTTCCGAAGGCGGGTAGTAGGACAGATTCCCGCTGCCAATCGACAAGGCCTGCGAGCCGACGGAGATCGAGCCCGCATAGACCACGATCGATTCCCCGGCTCGAGCGTTCCCTTGTCTGAGTGGGCGTGGTTGCCATTCGGAGCTCCTGATGTGCATCGCTCCCCGCCGCATGAAGTCGTGCGGCGGGGAGCGATGTTGATCATGGTCAGCGGCGCCGGTCGACGCGCCGTGCGGTACGCCGAACGGTGCGGCGTGCGACTCTGCGAGTTCCCACCATGCGAATGCCTCCTCCCTACTTGGTGACGGGCGACTTCGACTGCTCGAGGGCGTGGAGCTGTTCCGCCTCCTCCGCCGATGCAAGGCCGATCTCAACCAGGTCGAGCGGGCTGATGAACCCGTCGCTCAGCCGGAAGCCACCGGCCCGGGCGATCGCATCCCGTAGAGGGACGGCCCAGTGATGCTCGATCAGGATCAGGGCTGCGGCGGAGTCGTTGGGGATGTCGTCCAAGACGTCCCACGCCTCCTCGTCGGAGAACGGGTGGACGCCCTCCTCGGCTGCCATCTCGGCGCCGATCTCGGCGCCAGCCTCGGCGCCCTCTTCGCCCTCAATTCCGAGCCCGATCAGAGCACCGATCTTCGTACCCAGCTCGATCGCCTCGTCCTTGGTGAGGTTGCTCAGGTGCATGACCTCGATCTCGCCCTCAGCGTCCTTGGAGACCGCAAGCGCGTCGATCACGCGCACCGTGTCGCTCTCGCGCAGCCGCTCCAGCTCCTCGATCACCTCACCATGGAAATCGGGGTGGCTGAACCCCAACACCAGCAGCTGCACCGGTCCAATAGCCACGTCAGACGCTCCTTTCCACTGGGACTTCGACCGGTGATCTGGTCACCGGTCGCCTGTACCTGGAGCCTGGCGCGCGGCACGCAGCTTGGCATCGGTGGGCGCCATGGAGTCATCACCGTAATTCCCCGTACCAGAGCCATGGATCGCGGGCGCCGTCATGCTGTGCGGGTCACGCCGGCCTCGGCACTGCCCTAGCCAGGCTGCGTAGGACGTCGCCGCAGCGAGTCCGAACGGGTGGGTGGCCGCTTCTCGAACAGGTGCCGCAGACGGGATTCGGGGTTCACACAGCCGGCGGCGCCGGACGCGCGCGGCTGCCCGGGAGACAGCTCGCACCCGCCCGGGCCGCTGCGACGGGAATCTCGTATCAGCGAGATCCCGGACGGACAGTGCATGCGACCACCGACGCGATCAGCGTTGACCGAGAGGACAATTTGGGGTGGAAAGGAGGTGAGAACCATGGCAACCATGACTGCTCATGACGTTCCCGAGGTGCGCGAGTCCACGCGCGTGCATCCGACCGGCTGGGTGGTGTTCGCGAGCATCCTCCTGATCATTGGGGGAGCGATCAACTTCGTGAATGGCTACACCCTGCTCGAGCATCAGTCCTACTTCCACAGCCAGCTCGTCTACTCGAACTGGACGTTTTGGGGATGGGCGTTCCTGATCTGGGGCGGCCTGCAGCTGCTGGCCGGGATCCTGGCCTGGAGCGGCTCGACGACCGGCAACATGATCGGGGTCGGACTGTGCAGCTTCGCGGCGATCCTCTGGTTCTTCATGATCTTCGCCGCACCGTGGTCGGCGTTTGTCGGCGTGGCGCTGAACCTCGGCGTGCTGTTCGCACTGACCGCCGGCGCACGGCCGGAGGAGTACTACTAGACACCTAGGCGGTGCCCCTCGCCACCGGGCAATGCCGCAGGGGAGGGGCATCGTCGGTGTTCCCGCGTGACCGGTGCAACGCCCCGTGGTCACCACGGCCCCACCGCTGAGCGGTGATATTGGGATGCTCCAGGAAGCGCCGGACAACGCCTGCCGGACGCGGCGTCGCTCAGATCCCGGAGGGCTGAGCGGACGCGGGGCGACCAAGTCAACGACCTATCGGTCGATCTTGGATGGGGTCTCACGACTGGATCGCCGCCCCTGAAGATTTCGTCACGCTGGGGCAGCAACTCCACTGCCCCGGCAGTCCAACTCCCGCCTAGCGGCCGTCCAAGAGCTGCCTCAGCGCGCGACTATCCCCGTCCCAAGACCATGTCCAGATCGCTTCGGCTAGACCATCTGCGCCCCATCTCATGATGGAGAACCTCATGGTGTCCGCGCCGAGGGAACGTCGGAGGTCGTCGTAATCGCGCCCGCCCAGGACGCTCTTGATCTCATCGAAAGCACCCTGGCGGGTCGAGTGGCTGTCTCCAGAGACAAGAGGAAGCCAGGAGCCTTCCACTCGAGCCTCCACCCAGAGGCTCGATGCATCGTCCGCATGTGTGTCTACATGCACTGCGATACCCCTGCTAGTTCGCGGATTGTGTTCTTGGACCTGTTCATAGACGTGTTCAGAAGAAGCGGGCGAGGAGAATCGAACTCCCGTCTTGAGCTTGGAAGGCTCTTGCTCTGCCATTGAGCTACGCCCGCGGAGAGCCCGAGGATAGCCGAGCGGACCGGCCGGGGCGGGCGGCGGCATGGCTACCATGAATCACCGATGGAGCGCCTGATCCTGCGCACCACGGCACTCTGTGTGCGCCGCCCCTGGTGGGTGGTCGGCGTCTGGATCATGATGGTCCTGATCGCGCTGCCGTTCGCGGGCCGTGCCCAGGGCCGGCTGTCGTCCGGGGGCTTCGAGGTGCCGGGCTCGCAGTCGCAGACGGCGATCGACTACCTGAACGCGCTGCCGGGCCGCGGCGCCTACTCGTTCTCGTTCCTGGTCGACGCGCAGTCCCCGCGGGCAGCGCAGGCCCGGGCGGCGGCGATCAGGGCTGAGGTCAGCCGCCGCTATCCGTTCATCCGCTTCCGTACGCGGCCGCAGGTGTCGCCTGACGGCCGCACGATCTCGTTCCTCGGGTTCGCGGCGATCGACCAGAACCGCTCGTTGCAGATCACCCGCGACCTGAAGCACCTGCTCCAGCACACGACCGGGCCCGTCCGCACCTACCTGCTCGGCCCGTCGGCCAACTTCGCGGCCTTCCAGGACATCACCGAGCACGGGCTGAAGCGCGCCGAGACGTTCTCGTCGCCGATCATCCTGATCGTCCTGCTGGTGCTGTTCGGCGCCGTGGTCGCGACGCTGGTGCCCGCCGGTCTCGGGGCCGTGTCGGTCGCTCTCGCCTTTGCCATCGTCTATGGCATCGCCGCGCACACCGAGGTCTCGGTCTACGCCACCACCATGGTGACGATGATCGGCGTCGGCGTCGCCGTCGACTACTCCATGTTCATCCTCGCCCGCTTCCGTGAGGAGCTCGAGGCGGGCACCGGCACCGCCGCTGCGGTCGAGAGCGCGATGCGCACCTCCGGTACCGCCGTTGCCTTCTCGGGCATGACGGTCGTCGTATCGCTCGCCTCCGTCTGGATCGTGCCGGTGCGGGCGCTGCAGTCGATGGCGCTCGCCGCCGTGATCGTGGTCGCGATCGCCGTGCTCGCCGGCATGACGCTGCTGCCGGCGGTGCTGCAGCTGCTCGGCCCTCGCATCAACGGCCTGCGCGTGCCGTCCCGCCGCGGCCGGGACCGCAGCGGGTTCTGGCTGGCCTGGTCGCGGCGCGTGATGCGCCGGCCCCTGCTCTCGGCGGGCGGGGCGGCGGCCGTGCTGATCGTGCTGTCGCTGCCGGCGTTCGCGATGGTGACTGCCAACCGCTCGCTCGAGCAGCTCCCGTCCTCGACGGACGTACGGGTCGCGAACGACATCCTCACCCGCCGCATCACCGGCCCCGGCCAGGGCCACGAGGGCGCGCTCACGATCCTCGTGCGGCCGTCCGACGCCGGTGCCGCCGGCCCGGAAGCGGTCGGTGCGCAGCTGCGCGACCGGCTGGCGCGCGACCCGCTGATCGCGGCCGCCTCGCTCGAGCGGGCCGGGCCGGGCGTGGTTGTGGTCGGCGAGCTCCGCGTCGACCCGGAGTCCAGTCCGGCGACCGACACGCTCGTGCCGCGCGTTCGCGCCTGGGTGGGGCACCGCGGCCTCGTCAGCGGGGTCTCGGCGTTCAACCACGATCTCAACGAGCAGGTGGGCGGTGACCTGTGGAAGGTGATGGCGCTCGTCCTCGGCCTGTCCTACCTCGTGCTGCTGGCCCTGCTCCGCTCGGTGGTGCTCCCGCTGAAGGCGGTGATCATGAACCTGCTCTCGATCGGCGCCTCCTACGGCGTGATCGTGGCCGTGTTCCAGTGGGGCTGGTTCGACTGGACGGGCTTCCACTCGCTCGGCCACATCAACACGCTGACGCCGGCGCTGATCCTGGCGACGACCTTCGGGCTGGCGATGGACTACGAGGTGTTCTTGCTGTCGCGCATCCGCGAGCGGTACGAGGCGACCGGCGACAACGAGCGCGCCGTCGCCGAGGGGCTCGCGAGCAGTGCGCGGATCATCACCTCGGCGGCGCTGATCATGACCGTGGTGTTCGCGAGCTTCGTGCTCACCGGCGTGCCGGCGATCAAGGAGATCGGCCTTGGCCTGGCGGTCGCGATCGCGGTCGACGCCACCATCACCCGGCTCGTGCTGGTGCCGGCGACGATGCAGCTGCTCGGCCGGTGGAACTGGTGGCTGCCGGGCTGGCTCGACCGGCGGCTGCCCTATCTCGCGCACGAGCCGCCGGCCGTGCCCTCGCACGCCGGGGATTAGCCAGGGCGCTCAGTCCGTCCGACCCCGCTGCCATGCTTCTTGGTCCGCCCTCGTTACGGGCGGGCGAGGACGGGAGGAAGCATGGTGTGGCTCATCGTCGGGATGGTGATCGGGTTGGCCGCGGCGCTGGTGGCGCTTCGGCCGCGGCTGGCCGAGGTGCCGGCGCTTCGCTCCGAGCGCGACAGCCTCGCGCTCGAGGCGGCGCGGCTGGAGGAGCGGCTGGAGGCCGAGCGGGAGATGGCCGAGGACCGCTTTCGCTCGCTGTCCGCAGAGGCGCTGAAGCAGAACAACGAGCAGTTCCTCGCCCTCGCGCGGCAGGCGCTGGGCAGCTACCAGACCGAGGCGCGCGGCGAGCTCGAGAAGCGCGAGAAGGCCGTGGCGCAGCTGGTGGCCCCGATCGCCGAGCAGCTGGGCCGGGTTGACACCCGGCTCGAGCGGCTCGACCGTGACCGCGTCAGGACGAGCAGCATGCTGCAGGAGCAGCTGCGCGGGATGGTCGATGCGCAGGAGCGCCTGCGCGGCGAGACCGGCGCGCTGGTCGCGGCGCTGCGCAAGCCGCAGGCACGCGGGCGCTGGGGCGAGATGCAGCTGCGAAACGTGGTGGAGATGGCCGGCATGGTGGCCTACTGCGACTTCGCCGAGCAGGTCACGGTCCACGACGATGAGCGCACGCTGCGTCCCGACCTGATCGTCAACATGCCCGGCGGCAAGCAGGTCGTGGTCGACGCGAAGGCGCCGCTGCAGGCGTTCCTGGACGCGTACGACGCGGGGGACGAGGCGGAGCGCGAGCACCACATGCGTGAGCACGCCCGGCTGCTGCGCGACCACATCCGCAAGCTCTCGGCTCGCAGCTACTGGTCGCAGTTCCGCGACGCGCCGGACTTCGTCCTGCTGTTCCTGCCCGGGGAACACTTCTACAACGCGGCGCTCGAGGCGGATCCGTCCCTGATCCAGCAGGGGGTCGACCAGCAGGTGCTGATCGCAACGCCGACCACGCTGATCGCGCTGCTCCGTGCGGTGCATTTCGGCTGGCAGCAGGAGAAGGTGGCCGAGAACGCGCGCGAGATCAGCGAGCTTGGCCGAGAGCTCCACACGCGGATCGCCAGCGTCGCCGATCACGTCCAGAAGCTGGGGAAGCGGCTGGGCGGCGCGGTCGATGCCTACAACGCTGCGGTCGGTTCGCTGGAGACGCGGGTGCTGGTCTCGGCGCGCCGCTTTGCGGAGCATGGCGTCGTCGGCCACGACAAGGACATCGCGCCGCTGGAGCCGGTCGATCGCGTGCCGCGCGCGCCGCAGGCGCCGGAGCTGACCGCGGTCAGCGAGGAGGACGTGGTGGAGGCGCCTCGGACGCTCGGGGCCGCGTAGCGTCCGGGCTTTGGACGCTGAAGAGCATCTCCACCGCTGTGCCGCGCCCGGGCTCCGAGATGAGGCGCGTCTCCGCAAGGCCCTGCATGATGCGGAGGCCGGCGCCGAGCCCGCGTTGCGGGGACGGCTCGCCGAGACCGATGCCCGCATCGGCGATGCGGACGCGAAGATGGTCGTCCTCGTGCTCGGCGGAGAGATCGATCATCCCCGCCCGGTCGGGATAGGCGTGTCGCACCACGTTGCTCGCCGCCTCGGTGACTGCGAGCGCGATCAGGGACGCCTGGTCGGGATCCGCACCGCACTGCCCGGTGGCGAACGACGTCACGAGCCCGCGCAGTCGAGGAAGCGCCGCCGGGCTCGCCGGAAGGCTGCGCTGCAGGCTTGTGGCCGGAGCATCATTCAGCACGGGTTCGGCTTGCCCGCGCCTGCCGCGAGAAAAACCTCCGACGCCGGGTACACTTGTCCACCGTGAACAGGCTCGGTGGCGTGCAGATCGATCGGGAGGGCGATTCCGGCCCCTGGATCGTCCGTCTCACGGGCGAGCACGACCTGGCCACCGTCGACGCGCTGCGCGAGCAGTTCGAGGCCGTGCCGGCCGGCGAGCCGCTGATCATCGACCTGTCCGACACCGCGTTTCTCGACTCCTCGATCCTGGGCGTGATCGTCGAGGCGCACGCCCGCAGCGCCGAGGACGGCGGCCACTTCGGCCTGGTCGTGCCGGAGGGCAGCTTCGCCGCCCGCCTGGTCGACCTGGCCGGGCTGTCCGACCGCCTCCCGGTCTATCGCTCCCGCGCGGAGGCCGTCGGGGCGACGTGAGGTTCCGGCGGGGCGCCCGGCTCGATCCGTCGCAGATCGAGGATCGCCGAGGCGGAGGCTTCGGCGGCGGCATGCCCCTGCCGCCGATGGCGCTCGGCGGAGGGGGCGGCATCGTCGGGCTGATCATCGTCGTGGTGATCCTGATCGCGAACAACGCCGGCTCCGGGTCGTCGCCCCACAGCGATCTCTCCTCCTGCCGGACGGGCGCGAACGCGAACGCGAGCGAGGACTGCCGCATCGTCGGCTACGTGAACAGCGTGCAGCAGTTCTGGGCGGGCGAGTTCCGGCAGGCCGGCGCGACGTACCACCCGGCGAAGACCCGGCTGTTCACGGGGCAGACGCCGACCGCGTGCGGCACCGCCAGCACCGACACCGGCCCGTTCTACTGCCCGCAGGACGGGTACGTCTACCTCGACAGCGGGTTCTTCGCTCAGCTGCGGTCGCAGTTCCACGCGCACGGCGGCCCGCTCGCCGAAGCGTACGTGATCGCGCACGAGTACGGCCATCGCGTCCAGGACCAGGAGGGGACGCTGGCGAAGATCGGGAACGACCGGCAGGGGCCGCAGAGCGCCTCGGTGCGGGTGGAGGTGCAGGCCGACTGCTATGCGGGCGTGTGGGCGGCGCATGCCGCGTCCGGCCCGAATGCGCTGCTGACGAACATCACCAAGCAGGACGTGGCCGACGCGCTCGACGCGGCGGCCGCCGTGGGCGACGACCGTATCCAGAAGGAGTTCCAGGGACGCGTCGACCGCGAGTCGTGGACGCACGGCTCCTCGGCGGAGCGGCAGCACTGGTTCACCACCGGGTACCGGACGGGCGACCCGGCGGCGTGCGACACGTTCCACGGCACGCTCGGGTAGCACGCTTCACGGGTCTGCCCCTCTGGGGCTGACCCGGCCGGTCGACCACAACGGTCGGCTGCCGGACTGCCGGGTCAGCCAGCGTGCGGGGGCAGACCCGCTTCGCCCAGCCCCGCGACCGCCGCCCGCAGCTGCTCCGCCATCGACTCCCGCACGAACCCGGGGCGGGGGAGAGCCAGCTGGTTCAACAGGCCGCCCTCGATCACGTTCGACAGCACCTCCGCCGCGAGCTCCGGCCGGGGCAGCGATGCGCGGATCGTCATGGCCACGATCCCGGCCATGTACGCGTCGTTCCATCGCTCCGCCAGCGGGCGCAGCTCCGCCCGCCTGCCCGCCTCCAGCAGCAGCTCGTACTGCGCCGTCAGCGGCGCCCGCTGGTCGGATGCCAGCGCCTCGGCCAGCGCGACCAGCCGCTCGACCAGCGCTTCCGCCCCGTCCGGGCCAGGCGGCGCGGAGTGGGCCGCGACGCTCGCCGTCGAGCGCTCGATCACCAGCTCGAGCGCCTGCCGGATCAGGTCGCTCTTCGACGTGAAGTGGTACGTGGTGGAGGCCAGCGCCACGCTCGCCTCGGCGGCCACCGCCCGGTGGGTGGCAGCGTCGACACCGCTGCGCGCGATCACCCGCAGCGCAGCCTCGAGCAGCACCCCGCGCCGGTCGCTCACGTCATGCCGCGCACCCAGGCACCGGCCCGCAGGCCCGATTCGATCGCGCCGTCGATGAAGCCCGCCCAACCCGCTGCCAGGTCCGAGCCGGCCAGGAGCACCCGCCCCTCCGGCCGTCGCATCTCCTCGTAGTGCGTGCCGTACCAGCCGGGCCGGTGGATCGCCCAGGTGCCCTGCGCGAACTCGTCGGCCAGCCAGTCGTGCGCCGTTGCGCCGACCACCCGGTAGCCCGGGATGATGTCGTCCATGGCCCGCTGGACACCGTCCAGGTCGGACGCGTCGCAGCTCTCCGCGTCCATGCCGAACCCGATCATGATCTGCGTCCCGTCGTCCTCGACCCACTCGGTGTCGAGGTAGCCGAACGGGTGCCGCGGCCGGATGGCGTTCTGCGTCAGCTGCTCGCCGGCGGCGTGGACGAAGATCTTGATGCCCCGCGAGCTCTGACCGAGCGCGATGCCCGCGAGCTTGCCCTCCGGCAGGCCGGGCGTGAACTCGATTGCGTGCAGCGTGTTCAGCGGCACGGCGACCACCGCCACCGATGCCTCGATCAGCTCCCCGCCGCGTGTCTCGACCTCGACCCGGTCGTCTCCCTGGCGCACGGCGGCCACAGGCGTCTCGAGGCGCGTCTCGAGCGCCGCCTGCGATGCGATCGCCTCGATCAGGCCGCGCGTACCGCTGCCGAGCGTCACGCGCCCGCCCGTGTACTGCGTCAGCTTCAGGCTGTAGCCGGACAGCGCATGCCAGCGCAGGACGCTGACGGCGCCGGCGTCCTCGAGCGGCGCGTGGGCCACCGACTCGAGCTCGGCCCATAGGACGTCGTGCGTCTCCCGGTCGAGCCCGAGCTCGGCGATGCGGTTGGCGATTGTCATGTCGTCGAAGCGGCGCAGCAGGTCGAGCGCGAGCACCGGGTCGTGCGGGTTCGGCAGCGCGTCGTCGACCCCCTCGACGAAGCGCTCCCAGCCGCGGTTCGCGATCTCGTCGCGGTCGCCGATCGTGCCCGTCCGGCGCTCGTCTCCGACGTACCACGCTGCCACCTCGGGATCCCCCGAGAGCACGACGCCGACGCCGGCTCGTGTCACCTCGGAGAAGGTGTGCGGCTGGTGCCAGTGCACCCACCCGCCGCCGTACTCGATGTCGTGGCCGGCCCACGGAGCGGTCCATGTCCGTCCGCCGATCCGGTCGCGCGCCTCCAGGAGCAGCACCGACCGTCCCGCCTGGGCCGCCTCCCGGGCGGCGGTGACCCCGGCAAAACCACCTCCGACAACGACTACGTCAACCATGCGCCTCTCCCGTTCGGGCTTCGACTGATGGTACAAATGTACCAGTACCGGCCGGCAGGCTCAGTGCGGGGGCATGACGGGGGCGAGCACGGTCGTCCGCCGCGCCCGCCGGCCGGTGATGTCCTCGTGGACGTCGGCGCTCTCCAGCACCCGCACGATCGCCCGCGAGGCGAGGAACCGCAGCGGCTCGGGCTCCCAGCGCCGGCTGCGGTGCCCGACCCAGGGCAGTGAGACCAGGTCGGTGTCGCGCCGGAGCACGAGATCGGCCAGCGTCCGGCCGCCGATGTTCGCGGACACCACCCCGTGGCCGGAGTATCCGCCGGCCCAGCCGAGGCCGGTGTACCGGTCGTAGCCGATGCCCATGCTCCAGTCGCGGGGCACGGCCAGCGGCCCGCCCCAGTGATGCGTGATCCGCGCGCCGGAGGTGGCGGGGAAGTGCCGCAGCAGCGCCCGCTCCAGGCGACCCCGCACCGCGGCCGAGCGCTCGTGCTGCTCGCTGATCGGCATCTGCAGCCGGTACGGCGCTCCGCGCCCGCCGATCGCGATCCGCCCGTCGGCGGTCCGCTGCGCGTAGAAGAACAGATGATGGCGATCGCCGACCAGCAGGCCGTCCCGCCAGCCCAGCTGCTCCCACACGTCGTCCGGCAGCGGCTCCGTCGCGATCATCAGCGAGTAGAGCGGCAGGTAGCGGAGCGACTCGCCCGAAAGCTGTGTCGTGTAGGACTCCGTCGCCCGCAGCACCGTCTCGGCCCGCACAGTGCCGCCCTGGCAGCTCACCCGCCCCGGCTCGATCTCGAGCGCGGCAGTCCGCTCATGGATCGTGACCCCGAGCCGCTCGCATGCCTTGGCCAGCCCGCGCACCAGCTGGGCCGGGTTGACGCGAGCCGCGTGCGGTGAGTACGCGGCGGCGATGCATCCGGCCACCCTGGCGTAGTCCGTGCTCTGCTCCGGGGTCAGGATCCGCACGTCGTCGTCGGTCGCGCCCAGCTCGTGCTCCGACCGGGCGGATGCCAGCAGCCGGGCCCGCTGCGGGGGCGTCGTGGCCACGATCAGGTCGCCCGCCTTCAGGAAGCCGCAGTCGATCCCCTCTGCCGCGGCGACGCGGCCGATCTCGTCGACGGTGTGCTCCGTCTCCCGTTCGGCTCGCCGCACGGCGTCGGGCCCGCCGCGCTTGCGGTACACCGCCGCGCTGCCGGAGATGCCCGACGACACCCAGCCGCCGTTTCGGCCGGACGGCCCGTACCCCGCGATCTCGCGCTCGACCACCACCACGCGGATGTCCGGCTGGTGCCGCTTCAGGTAGTAGGCGGCCCACAGCCCGGTGAACCCGGCGCCGACGATCGCCACGTCGCACTGGGTGTCACCCGGCAGCGGCGGGCGCGGGGCGAGCGGCTCCGCGAGGCCGTCCAGCCAGAGGCTGCGCTTGCGGTACCGGCGCTCGAGGGCTGAGGCGGGCGTTGACACGGCGCGGGAGTGTAGCCCTGGTTAGCACCGCTGCAATCCCGGGTAGCCAACCGGATGTCCATCGACACTGGGGAGGATGCATGGGCATCATTGCGTTTCTCATCCTCGGCCTGCTGGCCGGGGCGATCGCGAAGGCGATCATGCCGGGTGACGATCCCGGCGGCATCATCGTCACGATGATCATCGGCGTCGTCGGCGCGCTGCTGGGAGGCTTCCTGGCGTCCGCGCTGTTCAACGCACATCCGCTCGACAACTTCTTCGATCTGTCGACCTGGATCACGGCCATCATCGGCTCGCTGGTGCTGCTCGCGATCTACCGCCTCGTCACCGGGCATAGCGGCCACGGCCGTCTGACCTGACGCTTGCACGACGGCCCGGGGTCGGAGCTCTCCGGCCCCGGGCCGCGGCTGTAGCATCGCCGCATGGCGTTTCCCGAGGGGTACGGCGTGCGGCCACCCGTCACCGCTGACGGGCCGGTGATCGTCGACATGATCAACGCGGAGTCGCGTGCACTCCGCGGCGTGGCGTTCACGTCGCTCGAGTGGGTGACCGCACCGTGGACGGCCCCGGGCGCGAACCTCGAGCGGGACTTCGGAGTGGTGACGGGGCCCGACGGTGACCTCGCCGCCTATTTTTTCATCGAGTCTGAGCCGCCGCATACATCCATCTTCTCCATCGGCGCCGTGGGCCTGGAGCATCACGGGCGCGGAGTGGGCGCCGCCGTCGTCGAGGAGTTGGAGCGCCGGGCCGAGGCGTTCGCCGCGGCGGCGCCGGCGGGCGAGCAGGTCGTATGGCGCATGGGCGGCCTCGCCGAGGAGCCGCTCGTGGCACGGCTGCTGAGCGACCACGGGTTCGGCCACCCGCGCGTCTTCTGGGTGATGAAGCGGGCGTTCGACGGGCCGCCGGAGCCGGCCGCCGACGTACCCGGCGTGACCTTCGAGCTGGTCTCGCCGGGCGGCGAGGAGGAGGTCTACCCCTGCCTCGCCGAGGCATTCGAGGATCACTACGGCGATGGCCTGCCCGCGCGTGACGTGTGGCTGCATACCCACGTGACGGCGATCGAGCGCCATGACCCCTCGCTCTGGCATGTGGCGCGCCGCGACGGTGTGGTGGTGGGCGCGCTGCTTGGTCAGCCGGTCGCCGACGAGGATCCGACGCTTGGCTACGTTGCCCTGTTCGGTGTGCGCCGCAGCGAGCGGGGACGCGGGGTCGGCCAGTCGCTCCTGCGCCGGAGCTTCACGCAGTTCCACGAGCGCGGCCGAGCAGGGGTGATGCTCTTCGTCGACAGCGAGTCCACCACGGGAGCGACCCGGGTGTACGAGCGGGCCGGGATGACGAGCGAGCCCAGGTTCTGCAGCTGGGAGAGGGTTCTCCGCACCGCCTGAGCGGATCCCGCTCCCCGTGCGGGATCGCGGCGCCTCGGGCACCCGAAACGGGGGCATCCGCAGGCTCCGATGGGGGATGGGCCGAACCACCCCGTGGGGGATGGGCCGCCCCGCTCATGACCGATGTACCCCCTCAGGCCGGGGTCGGCCGACTGAGGGAAGGGGTCTTCAATGCTCACTCGTCGCATCCGCGTTGTGCTCCTCGCGCTTGTCGCCTGGGGAGCACTCACCGCCTCCGCATCTGCCGGCACGCTCCCGCCCGCGGGGATCTACCAGGTTTGGGGCAAGGATTCCGGGGCGGCCGCACCGTACGTCCGCGGTGGCCAGATCACGCTCGACTGGGCGACCATCGAGCCAAAGCGGCGCACCTTCAACTGGTCGTCGTTGGACTCCGAGCTGAAGTACTACGCCTCGATCGGCAAGGTCGCGACGGTGCAGGTCAACTCGACCAAGGCGAAGCCGGCCTGGCTCTGGAACGTCGTTGCCAACTGCGGCACCGTGCATGGCCAGCCGGCGCCCCAGTACTGGGATCCGGTCTATGAGACGGTGCAGACGGAGCTGGTGTCGGCGCTCGCCGCGCATCTCAAGGCCTCGCCGTACCTGCCGCAGGTCGCGCTCGTCCGCGCTGCCCCGAACGCGATCGGCACCGAGCTGACGGACATGCCGAGCGGGTACACCTGCAAGGCGACGCCCAGCGGCCACAAGGTGTCGACCGCGTGGTCGAAGACGGTTGCCGACCAGTACTACTACGACGTGATGAACCTGTACCGGCAGCAGCTGCTGCCGCAGGTTCAGGTCGCGCTGCGCGCGCAGGTCTGGACGCAGTGGCCAGGCCACTGCCCGACCACCTGGCTCGGCACGGGCGGCGCCTGGATGATGGGCACCGCCTCCGACGTCGACCCGAACCCGGCGCGCGATGCGTTCGACCTGTACGCGTACGACAACGTCCGTCTTGGCAGCACCAACGCCTACTGGGAGCCGATCAGCTACGCCGGCAAGAAGAACCTGGTCAGCTGGAACTGGTGGCGCATCCTGCTCGAGCTGGACAAGGGCGTCCGCTCGATCGCCGTCTACGGCAACGTGCTGGCGCAGGGGCAGACGGACGCGGAGTTCCGGGCCGCGTTCGACTTCGCGAACCGGTACGCCGGCCATCAGTGGGATCCGGCCGGTTCGCCCGGCGCCTGGGTCGCGCTGCGCCAGGGCAGCGGCCGGATGGCCGGTGACTTCACCTGGTTCATGACGCAGCTCGACCCGAGCACGACGTCGACCGCGCTCGACAGCAATGCCGGCGCATCGATGATCGGGCCCGCCTCGCAGCGGTTCGGGCGGTACGCGCGGCGGATCGCCGGCGGCACGGCTCAGAGCACCATGAGCTTCGCCCTCGATCCCGCCTTCCGCAGCGGCATCGTCGCTGACACGACCACCGTGCACGTGACCTACCTCGACACCGGGACGGGCAGCTTCCAGGTGGCCTGGGGCACCGGACCCGACCAGTCGGTGACCGTCACGAAGGCCAACACCGGCACCTGGCAGACCGCGGACATCCCCGTGCCTGGCCTCGAGTTCACGGGCGGGCTGCCCGGTGGAGCGGACCTGACGGTCTCGGAGCTCGGAGGTGACGCGACCGACTTCGCCATGGTCGAGCTGACCGTGGACGGGAGGTAGGGGCCACCCCGCATCGCTGCTCCTCCTCGTTCGTCGCGTACACTTGGCGCGATGAACGTGGGGGAGCAGCGAGAGCTACGCCGCTGGGCGCAGCACCTTTCGACCGTCGAGGATCCGGAGCGACGGGCGATGGGACGGGCCATCTCGATGCTGCTCGATCGCATCGACGAGCTCGAGCGGCAGCTGCACTTCGCACGCCAGGCGCCTGAGCCGCTCTCCGAGCCGGACGCCGATCCGGATGACGCGGAGCACGAGATGATGCTCGAGCCGATCGACCTCCACGACGTGGGGGAGGACACGCAGCAGCTGCGCCTGCGCGACCGCATCCGTCTTGCGGCGGATCACCTGCGCGACCGCGAGTAGCTCGGCCCGCGCTCCCTCGATCGGGTGAGCGCGAATCACCCGATTGACACGTACAGTCGAGGCATGACCGTGCGTGGCTCCGTCGCGGCCGTACCTGTAGACGATGATGCCTGGGATCAGGAGGCGCAGCGCGCCTTCGAATCGGCCCTGCCCGTGATCCTGGCGGAGGTGTTCGACGAGCCGCTGCTGGCGCTGCTTCCCGAGGCGATCTGCGACGGCGCCGAGGAGCTCGTGCCGGACATCGACGTGTCGATGGACGGGTTCGACCCGCGGCGGCTGGCCGGGCGCGTGTTCGACGCCCCGCTGCCGGCGCCGCAGGATGGGGACGACACGATCGCCATGCTCGACATGCGGGTGCGCGGCACCGAGGTGCGCATCCCGCTGCGCCACAGCGGAGTGCGTGTCGGTGAGCTGGTGGCGGCGAGGCCGGACGGCCTGTGGATCCGTGCACAGGAGCGGGCGCAGCTGCGCAGTTTCGCCGACGTCGTCGCGCCCCTCGTGTACGCGCGGCTCGAGGCGGAGGAGCTGCGCCGGGCCGCATTGACCGATCAGCTTACGGGGCTCGCGAACCGCCGCGCGCTGGACAACGAGCTCGACCGGATCTGCCGCAGCGGGGTCGACGTCTGCCTGCTGCTGCTGGACGTCGACGGCCTGAAGGAGGTCAACGACGAGCTCGGCTACCAGCAGGGCGACCACCTGATCGCGGCGCTGGCCCGCTCGATCATCGAGGCGGTCGCCGAGGGTACCGTCGCCGCGCGCATGGGCGGTGACGAGTTCGTGGTGATCCTGCCGGACGTGACCGAGAAGCAGGCCCGGCGGCAGGCGAAGCGGATCCTGCGCCGGTTCCGCCGCCAGCCGCTGCACCGGCGTGTCGGCGAGATCAGCGGTGGCGTGTCGGTGGGCGTGGTGGAGGGCCGGCCCGGCGAGGGCCCGCGTGACCTCGTCCGGCGCGCCGCCCGCTCGATGCGCGGCAACAAGCGGCGCCGGCGCACCGACCGGGGCTGAACCCGTTCTCACGCGACGGCGGCACCGCCCGTTCTCCTCAGGTCCCCCTCCAAGGAGCTCGCCATGCCGCTTCGCTTCTCAGCCCTCCCGGCTCCGCTCGTGGCGGCAGCCCGGACGTCCTCGCTCGCCGCGGGAACCGCGGTGCTGCCCGAGCACGACGGCGCGCCGTTCCCCGTGCGCTGCTGCCTGTCGGACGAGCAAGACGCCGACCGGGTGCTCCTGCTCTCGATGGAGGTGCCGGCCGCCGACAGCCCGTACTCGGCCCGCAGCCCGGTGTACATCCACCGTGAGGCGTGCGGCGGGTGCGAGCCGAGCGTCGAGGCGCCGGAGATGCTGACCGCGAGGCGGCTCTCGCTCCGCGGCTACGACCACCGGCACATGATCACGAGCACGGCGGTGATCGAGGGCCTCGAGGTGGAGCGCGAGGCGGCGGCGATGCTGGTGGACGAGCGGACCGCCTACGTGTTCGCGCACTTCGCCGGGCCGGGCTGCTACGCCTGCCGCATCGAGCGCGCGTGAGCATGTTTGGCCTCGCGGCGCGGGGGTAGGGACCCGCCCATGAGCACCCATGACCAGCTCGATATCCGCCGCGCCGACTCGCACAAGGGTGCCCCGATCGTCTCGGATAGCCCGCCGCGCAGGCGGCGCCGCCTGCTGACGATCCTGAGTGGCACGGCCGCCGGCCTGATCGTCGGCGGCTTGCTGGTGCTGCTGCTCGACTCGTCGCGGTACACCGGCAGCAACAGCAACCCGTGGGTCTGGGTGGTCGGGCTGCCGGCGCTGCTCGCGATCGCCGGCACCGTGATCGGATGGGTCTTCGCCGGGGCGCCGAGCGCGGAGGTCGTGGACGCGCCCGTGCGGCAGCGGAGCTTCGAGCAGCGTGGAGTGGCCGCGACGTCGGTCGACGGGCAGGAGCCCGGGTCGGACGTGCCGCCGCGCTACACCGAGTGATCGAGCGGCAGCCGCAGCGCGACGCCGCGGCCGCGGGCCGTCGCCCGGGCTGACCCGCCCAGCAGCCGCAGCCTGAAGTCGAGCGCCGCGATCAGCTGGTCGAGCCTGCCAATGTCCGCACGCACGGCGGCGAGGACGGCGTCGTCGCTCACGACCACGCGCACGCACACTGGCCGCGGCCCGCAGCTCCAGTGCAGTGCGTCCTGCACGGCGTGGAAGACGGCGAGCTCCAGGCCGTGCGCGAGGCGCCGGTCGGGAGCCGTCACCGACCCGCCCGCGCCGGTTTCCTCGAGCAGCAGCGGCAGCGTGAAGGAGAGTGGGCGGTCGAGCGGCTCCATCGAGCCGAGCACGTCGCGCCGGCCGGACGTGAAGGCGGTGCGCAGGATGTCGATCCCGCGCTGGAATCTGTCCGCGCTGGCCGCGTCGGTCTGCACCGTGGCCAGCAGCAGGAGGGCCGCGGCGACGTTCTGGACGAGGCCGTCGTGCATCCGTTCGGCGAGCAGCGACCGGGCCGTGCGCTCGAGCTCGAAGGCGGCCAGCGCCTGCTCCTGATCCACTCCGGCTGCTGTGACGGTAGCGATGCCCGGAAGCATGCTGCGCCCTCCGCCCGCACGCCATCCCCGCTTCGCGGTACCGGCCGCAACGATATTGGGGAAGCATCGGAGCGGCCTCGAACCGGGGGGCATGGCTCGAGCAGAGGCTCAGTATCATCTTGACGGTATGGGCGGGTTCCCTCGACGAACCGTCACCGCTGCGCTCCTCATCGTCGCCCTTGCCGCGGCCGCCCTGGCGGTACCGAGCATCGCTGCGGCCCACGCCGTCGGGTCCGTGGACTACCAGTTCCCGTTGCCCCTCTGGCTGTACGTGGCCGGCGGCGCTGTGGCTGTGGCGGTGTCGGTGCCTGCGGCGACCCTGTTCGGCACGTCGCTCGACGTCGACACGGGGCGCAATCTCTACCATCGGCCGCGTGCGTGGCTGCTGAACGGCATCCGTGCGATCGTCGGCGTGCTGCTGATCGAGGTGATCCTGGCCGGCCTGTTTGGGACGCAGGAGTTCAGCACGAACCCTGCGACGCTGTTGATCTGGGTGGATTTCTGGGTCGGCCTGGGGCTGGCATCCGCGGCGGTCGGCCCGATCTGGGACATGATCAATCCGCTCCGCCTGGTCGGCGGGCTGATCGACCGTGCCGTCGGCCCAGCGCCGTTCGCGTACCCGGAGCTGCTCGGCCAGTGGCCGAGCGTCGTGCTGCTGCTGGCGTGGGGATGGATGGAGCTGGCCTGGCCGAAGGGCGGCGTGCCCGACGTGCTGGCCGCGATCATCGTTCTGTATCTGGCCCTTGCGGTGGTGGGCATGGCCCTGTTCGGCTCGAGCGTCTGGCTCAGCCGCGGCGACCTGTTCACGGTTTTCTCCCGCCTGCTCGCGCGGGTCTCGCCGCTCGAGTGGTACGCGGCCGAGACGGCGGCCGGATGCCCCGGCGAGCTGCACGAGGGCAGCCACGGCGAGGTCGCGGGTTGCCCCGAATGCTGGCTGGCGGCCCGTCCGGCGCGGCGCGGGATCAGGTGGCGCGGGCTCCTGGCCGGAGCCTGGCGTGACGTTCCGCTGCTGCCGGGCGGTGCGGCATTCATCCTGGTGCTGCTGACGCTGGTGCTGTTCGACGGCTTCTCGGAGACGGAGCAGTCGAACCGGCTGTTCCTCTGGATCGACAGCCACACGGGCGGCGGGCTCAGCATCACCCAGCTCTCGACCGTCACCATGATCGTGTGCATGGTGCCGTTGCTGCTCGCCTTTGTGGTGGTTGCATGGCTCACGGGGCGGCGCACCGGCACGTCCACGTCGGCTGCCGCCGGTCGCTACGCGCCCACGTTGCTGCCGATCGTGGCCGTGTATTTCGCGGCTCACTACCTGCTGTATCTCGTCGCCTACGGCCAGCTCACGTGGAAGGTGATCGTCGATCCGTTCGAGACCGACTGGGTGCCCGACATCGGCATCTGGACCGGCTACCCGGCCGGGCTGGTATGGGCTCTCCAGGTGGGGCTGATCGTGTCCGGCCACATCGTCGCGATCCTGGCGGCGCACCGGATCGCCGTGTCCTCATCATCCCGGCACCGCGCGGCGATGTGGGTGCAGGCGCCCCTGATCACGCTGATGATCGGCTACACGGTGCTCGGACTCTGGATCCTCGGGCAGAGCTACCGGGTCGCCGCGTAGCCGGCCGGCGGACGGCGTAGGGGTTCCCCCGACGCGGTGACGGGCCGCGCGGCCGCATGCTTGGTGCATGAGCCAGTTGACTACTCATAGCACGCATGGTATATCTGGAATGAATCATGTCTGAGCACGATCCCACGCCCACCCAGCTCCAGGCCGAGATCGCGCGGCTGACCGCCCGCGTATGGACGCTGGAGCAGACGGTTGCCGCGATGGAGGGCGAGCGGGCTGCAGCCTCGCCCGCGTATGAGCTGCCTGCATATGAGCCTCCCCCTCCGGCCGTCGCGCCGCCGGAAGCGGTCGCGACGCCGCCGGCCGCCGCTCCCGCGCGGCCCCCGGCAGCTCCGCAGCCGGTCTGGACCCGCCCACCGGCCCGCGACCCGATCGACTGGGGCACGATCGCAGCCCGCGTCTTCACCGCCCGCACGCTGGCCTGGGCCGGCGCCGTCGCCACGGTGCTCGGCGTCGTGCTGCTGTTCGTCCTGGCAGCGAGCCGCGGCTGGGTGACCCCGCCGATGCGCCTCGGGATCGGCGTGCTGGTCTCGGCCGCGCTGCTCGGCGCCGCGATCGAGCTTGACCGCCGCACGTGGCGGGCGGACGCAATCCTGGCGGCCGCGGGCGCTGGCATCGCCGGCCTCTACGCGACGCTCTGGGCCGCGGCCACGCTGTATGGCTACGTCGGTGCCGCCGGCGCCTCGGGTCTCGCGGCCGCCATCGCGGCGCTCGCCGTGATCATCGCGATCCGGTTCGGCCAGGAGCCGCTCGCAGCCTTCGGCGTGTCGGCCGCCATGCTCGCGCCCGTCCTCGTCGGAGCGGGCGGCGGCTCGGTCGCACCCGGCGCCGACGACATCACCGCCTACGCGGTGCTCTACGCCGCCGTCATGCTGGCGGCGACGCTCCCGCTGTACGCGCGGTACCGCTGGCAGTACCTGGCCGCCGGCACGTGGGCGATCGCCACGGCCGAGACCGGCGTCCTGCTCGCTCACAGCTCCAGCCACATCGGCTTCGGAGCGCCGATCGTGGCGACGGCGGTCGTGGTCGGCCTGTTCGCCTGCCTGCTGTTCCTGGTGGAGCTGCTTCGCAGGGTCGACGGCATCACCCCGCTCGGATGGCTGATCGCCGCCAGCTCGTTCACGCTCTCGATCGGCGGCAGCTTCCTGTTCGCCGGCTCGCGGCTGGTCGGCGGCCACTCGCTGGCGGGCATCACCCTGCTCGGCGTCGCCTTCTGCTGGGCGATCGCAGCCGGCGTGCCCTACGCCGTGCGACGCCGGCATGACGACCTCACCGACGTGCTCGCCGCCTTCTCGCTCACACTGGTCGCGGCGGCGACCGGCCTCCTGCTCGGCGGCGCTGCGCTTCCCTCGGTGTGGGCTGCGCAGTCCGCGCTGCTGGTGGTGGCGGCCGAGCGCATCTCCCGCAGGTCGGCCGCCCGGCAGCTCCGGCTGGCGATCGCCGCGGGCATCTACCTGGCGCTGGCGACGCTGAGTGCGCTGGCCGTGGTCTCGCCGTCACCGGCGCATCTGTCCGAGCTGGGCGCGGGGTCGTGGCAGGGCTCGCTGGCCATCCTGGCCGTTGCCGCCGCCGGCATCGTCTACGCCTACGGCGTTCGCTGGATCGCGAACCCGGCGCGGGCGGTGATCTGGGCGCTGCCCGGCATCGCGCTCGCGTACCTGCCGCTCTGGAGCCTCGACGGCACGGCGGCCACCATCGCTCTGGCCGCCATGGCGGCCGCCATCATGGCGTTCCGCCGCTCGGCGCTGATCCCCTCGTGGCTGCAGGATCCGGCCGCCATCGCCGTGGGCGCCGGGTGGTGGGTCACCGGCCTGATCGTGACGTTCCGGGTGGCCGCGCCGATCCGCGACCTCATGCAGGCCGGATGGACGGGCGTGGGGGCGGGCAATGGTCTGCTCCCACTCGCGGCGCTCACAGCCTCGGCGGCGGTGCTCGCCTGGTCGCTGCGGCGTCCGATCCGTCCCGACGCCGAGTACCTGCTGCTGCTCCCCGTGGCCACGTTCGCCTACCTGCTCGCTGAGGCGCTGAAGCCGCCGTACGTGATGTGGGCCTGGCTGGTGACCGGCACCCTGCTGGCGGCCGCCGTGCACCTACCGGTGCTGCGGCGTCGCCTCGGGCAGCACGGGCTGCTCGCGGCGTCGTCAGGCAGCCTCGCCCTCGGGCTGGTCGCAGCCTGGGCACACGACGATTCGCTGAAGGCGATCGCCCAGCACGCGACCAGCGCGGGCTGGCCGAGCATCCTGCTCGCCTCCGCCGGCACCGCCGTGTTGGCCTCGGCGCTGCTCGATCCCGTCCGCCGCAGCTACGCGCTGTGGGGCCCGTTCCTCCTGGCCGCGCAGCTGAGCTGCATGCTGCTCCCGGGGCAGTACCCGATGGTCGTCGTCGCCGTCATGTCGATCGGGTGGAGCGCCCTTGCGCTGGCCTGG
Organism: Gaiellales bacterium; assembly: GCA_035695105.1. Taxonomy (GTDB): domain Bacteria; phylum Actinomycetota; class Thermoleophilia; order Gaiellales; family JAICJC01; genus JAICYJ01. The sequence continues at coordinate 34,671 of DASSEV010000101.1, read as the reverse complement.
CCGCCCGCGGTGCGCCGCCGGCTGGCGCGCGAGGTCGTGACCGAGACCGCCGTGCTCAGCGCGCTCGCCACGTCGGCGGTGGTTCTCGCCGCGTACGAGACGCCTCGCATGCTGTTCCAGACGGGGCACACGCCGGCGAGCGGGCTGGCGGCGGCGCTGGCCTCGACCGCGGCGCTCTTTGCAGCCGCCGCGGCTGCCCGCGGCCGCTCGCGCCGCGTCCGGTGGCTGCTCGGCCGGTTCGAGGTGGCGACGCTGCTCGTCTACCTGGCCGGAGCCTCGGCGCTGTGGACGCTCTCGGCGGCCATCCTCGGCGCCGAGCAGCTGGTCGCCGACTCGGGCACGGCCGCGTCTGTGCACGATCACTTCCAGCAGGGACAGGTGCTCGTCTCGGTGAGCTGGGTGTTGGTCGGGCTGGTGCTGGTCGTGCTGTCGCTCCGGGGTGAACGGCGGGCGCTGCGCGCCGGCGGCATCGCGCTCCTGTTCGTCGCGCTCGGCAAGCTGTTCCTCTACGACCTCACATTCCTCACCGCCATGGCTCGCGCCGTCTCGTTCATCGCCACCGGCTCGGTGCTGCTGCTGGCTGCGCTCCTGCTGCAGCGGTTCGCGCCGCAGGTCAAGGCGGTGCTCGGCGACGAGCACGCGGGAGTGGCCGGATGAGCGGTCACTCCGCAGCCTGACAGGTTCCCCGCGAAGGAGTATTGTGTCCGCGGCCTGGCCCGGGGGGGCCGGCTCCACCCACAGCGGAGAAGGGGGATTCATGCGCAGATGGCACCTTGCGTGCGCGCTTGGGATCGCGGCAGTGTCGATGCTGGCGGTATCCGCATCGTCCGTCGCGGCATCGCCGCACGCCCACATGACGGTGATCGCATCCGGGCTCGACAACCCGCGCGACCTCGCCTTCGGGCCCGGAGGGCGGCTGTTCCTGGCCGAGGCGGGCCACGGCGGTAGCCGGTGCATCCCGGGCGGTGAGGAGGGCGACACCTGCATCGGCTTCAGCAGCAAGATCGCCGTCGTCAACGTGGCGAAGCACCGCGTGCGCACCGTCATCGGCGGGCTCGTCTCGCTGGCCGGAAAGGACGGCTCCGGCGCGACCGGCGTGGACGGCATCGACGTGCTGGGCCGATCCAGCATCTATGGGATCATCACCGGCGCGCCCCAGTTCGTGCCTCCGACCGGGTTCACGCCCGCCTTCCGGGCGCACGTCCGGTCGCAGCTCGGCCGCCTCATCCGCGGGTCGGCGAGCGGCTCGTGGCATACCGTGGCAGATGTGGGCCGTCGCAGCTTCGTCTGGACGGGCAACCACAAGAACCTCGTGCCGGGGCAGTACCCGGACGCCAACCCCTACGGCGTGTACGCCGCCTCGAACAGCGAGCAGTGGGTGGTCGACGCGGGCGCGAACACGATCAACCGCATCGACGCAAACGGCCGCGTACACGTGGTGCAGTGGCTGCCCAACCCGCCGTCCTCGGACGCCGTGCCGACGTGCATCAGCCGCGGTCCTGACGGCGCCCTCTACGTGGGCGAGCTGACCGGCGGCGGCAACGCGCCGGGAGCCTCGGTGGTGTGGCGGTTTGCACCGTGGCAGATGCATCACCGGCTGACGAAGTGGGCCACCGGGCTCACGGCCGTGACCGGCTGCGGGTTCTCCCGCGGCCAGTTCTACGCCGTTGAGCTTTCGACGCTGGGGCTCGACAACGCCGCTCCCAACACGGGCGCGCTCGTGCGGGTGATGCCGCACAGCAGCCATCCCGTGATGGTGCTCGGCGGGCTCTCGTTCCCGGGCGGCTTTGCGGCCGGCCGCGACGGAGCGCTGTACCTCTCCAACTGGAGCGTTGCTCCGGCCGCCGCGGGCCTGGGCTCGGTCGTCCGGGTCACCCTCTAGCGGATCGTCCGACGGGGCGGTGCGGCCACCCGGCCGCACCGCCCCGTGAGATCAGGCGCCCGCCTGGGCGGCGATGTCGCAAGCCGCCTCGCGGGATATACACCGCCGCCGTTCCGAACGCCGAGCCCCGCATCGCGCGGACAAGACCCGTGCGGCCGGAGAACGTGAAGGCAACCCGCGCTCCCGCTGCCGTCGCACCCCGGATGCCGACCTGCGCCGCGTGGGTGACCGGATATCCCTCCGAAGGGTGAAGGAGGGGCGTTTCGGCGCCGTAGCGGCGCTGCGACCGCTGCCCGCGACACCCGAAACTCCCGCGAAATGGGGAGGCTCAAGCTCCCACCCGAGTGACGAGCCGCTGCCCTCGGGGGCCGATGAGGACGGTGGACGAATCATCGTCGTTCTTGGGGGGTCTTTCTTCATGGGCAGCACCTATGTCCGCGCGGCGGGGATCGCCGCGGCGGTCGTCGTCGCAGTGTTCGTGGCGCGCGCGAATGCGGCGAGCGACGCCGTCTCAGGCCTGGCGGCCGACAAGCCGGTCACGAGCAGCGCGCCGTCCCTGCACTGGGACGCCTACAGCGGCGCCGTCTCGTACCGCCTGGTACGCGACGGCACGCTCCTTGGCACCGTCACCACCACGTCGTTCACCGACACCAAGCTGACGGTCGACGGTGTTCATACGTACCGTGTCTGGGCCGTGCGGGCGGACGGCACCTGGTCGAGCGTCGCGTCCGTGCAGGTCACCTATGACAACGAGGCGCCGGCCTCGATCACGAGCCGGCTGTCCGGTGACCGGCTCACGAACGGCCAGCCGACGATCGTGTGGCCGACCGTCAGCGACGTCGGCCCGGCGGGCATCAAGCAGTACAACATCCGCCGCAACGGCGTGTTCATCGCCGCCGTCCCTGCCGACAAGCTCTCCTTCACGGACACGAGCGTCGGCGAGGGCACCTACACCTACATCGTCCGCGCCGAGGACCGGGCCGGCAACAAGGCGGCGGCCTTCTCACCGGGGGCCGTGATCACCGTTGATCGCTCGGCGCCCGCCGCGCCGGCCGGCCTGACGGCGACCGCGGCGAGCGGCACGGTGCAGCTGGCCTGGCAGGCGTCCACCGATCCGTCCGGTGTCCGCGGGTATCGCATCCTGCGCGACGGGCAGGCGGTGGGCAGCGTCAGCGACACCACGTTCACCGACACCCCGCCCGCTGGGACGCACAGCTACACGGTGGTCGCCGTTGACGCTGCCGGCAACGAGTCGAAGCCGTCGGCTCCCGCGTCGGCGACGACCGGGGAGCCGGGGACAACGGGCGGCGCCAGCGGTGTGTCCGTCGAGACGGGCAACGACCAGAGCGCCGGCATGAAGACGAGGTGGCCGGATGCGAACATCATCTCGGTCACGCTGCGCTGGAGCCAGCTCGAGCCGTCCCGGGGGCAGTTCTACTGGGGCAACCTCGACGCCTCGCTCAAGGACGCGGCGGCTCGGCACTACCGCGTGATCGTGCGGATCCTGGCCGGGTTCAACACGCCGTCGTGGGTCTACACCGACCCGCAGAATCCCGTCAGCAGCGTGTACATCATTCCCACGGACGACGGCTACGGCCTGAACACGGGCGTGAACGTGCCGGTGCCGTGGGACCCCGACCTCCTGGTGCTCTACCGCCAGATGATGAGCGCGGTCGCGGATCACCTGCAGGGGTCGGATGGCGTCGGCGGGCGGCTCGCCGACCACGTGTACATGATCCCGGTGGCCATGGCGACCAGCTTCGGCTCGGAGATGGTCACCAACTTCGGCCAGGGCACGTGGGCGGGGACGTATAACGGCACCTACAGCAGCTCCTGGAATCGCAATGCGATCAACCAGGCGGCCTGGCTGAAGGCGGCGCCCAGCGGATCGACCACGGCCGAGAAGCTGGACGCCATGCGGAAGGCGGACACGCAGGCGTGGCTGGCCTCGATCGACGCGCAGGAGTCGATCCTGCAGCCCACCGGGATCATGTCCTCGGTGGCGTACGGCTTCGCCTTCAACAGCTTCGATACGGCCACCACCGTCGAGGCGACCGAGGTGCCGAAGTACGGCGGCCGCCTGATGACCATGTTCACCAACCTGCAGCCGAAGGTGTACGCCGACGGCTCGCTCGGGCCCTGGGGCGCGTGGTGCCCCGGATGCGATGCGCTGATGAAGGCGGCCATTGCGGACGGGGGGCCGGTCGGGTTCCAGACGGCGGCGTCGATGATGAAGACGCCGGCCCGGATCGAGACGGCCACGAACGCGGCCATCGCCACGTACCACCCCCGGTTCATCGAGACCGTCGGGTGCGTCGTCGACGCCGACTACGGCTACTTCTTCACGTCGAGCGACAACGTTCAGGTGCGGCTCGCGGCCCTGGCGGGCGGCTGATCGCCGCTCCAGCACCGCACCGCTCACGCCGGCCGGTGGGTTTCCGTCACCCACCGGCCGGGTACGTCGCCAAAATGGACGACAGCCGGCCGATCAGGCAGGCTCTCCCGCCGTCGCTCGCCATCACGACCGTTGTGACGGCGCCTGTGCAGAGCCCGATCATCATCATCCCGGCCGGCACGCGGGCCAGGCGCCCGCCTCAGGACTGATCGCGACGGGGACCACCCAGGGCGGGTGGTTTGCTGCACAGGCGATCAGGGCACGACCATGTCATGGGAATCGGCATCGTTGGCCTGATCGTCCTGATCATCATCATCATCATCATTCTGCGCGTGCTCTGAGCGCGCGCGGGCCGATGTGTACAGAATTCGGCCGGACTGCCGATCGCTACCTGTATGAATGCTCCACGGCGCATCGCGTTCCGGCTCTGCATGCTGTTCGTCATGCCGAGCGCTCGGGCCCAGGCACACCTCGCGGGCCTCTTCCGCGAGCAGCTTCGTGGGACGGGGCCGGCGCTGTTCGCGATGCCGGTGGTGGTGCTTCCTATCCTGCTCTGCTGGCTTCCGACCCGGCTCGTGACCGTGGTCGGGCTGCGTGTCGCGGCCTCGATCGCGTCGCCTGACCTCGCCGGCTGAGCCGTCCGGAGGGCAGGAAACCGCTCGCCTGCCGCGAAGCCGCGCCTCGAATCCCATCGAGAGGAGCGTGGCGTATGAGCACCCGCGATCTGCGAAACGACATCCCGCTCACCGGCTGGTCGGCGTTCGCCGCCGCGTGGCTGGTGATCGCCGGAGCCTTCAACATCGTCTCCGGCGCAACGGCGATCCACCGCGGCAACAACCTGAGCTCGGGGGTGGAGTTCCTCTTCTCCGGCCTGAGCACATGGGGCTGGATCCTCCTGATCATCGGCCTCGTCCAGCTGGTGGCCGGATGGCTCGTCTTCACGGGCAGCAGCAGCGGCTACACGCTGGGCATGGTGATCGCCATGGTCGCCGCCTTCATCTGGTTCTTCTTCGTGTTCGCTGCGCCGATCGCGATGCTGGTCGGCGTGATCCTGAACGGCCTGGTCATCTACGGGCTGTCCATCGGCAGCGCCCGCGCCGAAGGCATCTGAGGACAGGGGCCTGGGCGCCGATTGCGGCGCCCGGGCCGCCGTGTCAGCTCTCGTCGCCGACCAGCCGCACGGGGCAGGCAGCGTCGGCCTGGCAGCGCTTGGCCACCGATCCGATCCGGCCGAGGCCGTGGTGCGGCTCGCCCAGCACGAGCATGCGAGCCAGCTGCGAGGCCTCGAGCAGCGCCATCACCGCGTCACCCTCGATCACCCGCACCTCGCCCTCGACGCCGGCATCGGCCAGCTGCTCGCGGGCCTGTGCGGCGATCTCCTCCGCGGCGTGCTCGGCCTCCTCGCGCCCGCGGGCCCCCGGGACGAGCGAGGAGTGGTGCCAGGCCACGACCGCGACCGTGTGCCCGCCGTGCTCATGCGTCTCGCCGATGGCCCACGACAGCGCCGCAGCGCTTCGCGGTGATCCGTCGTAGCCGACCACGACCGCGTCGCTCCGTACGAGTTCGCTTCCGGGAAGCATCCGCAGGCACGCTAGCCGACGCGCGTAGGGAGCTGCAGCCCCGCTAGCGCGGCCGCGACCGGCCCCGCAGGGCCGCCCGTGACCGGAGTGCCGCGCGCAGCGCGAGCGCGGGCGCCAGCGCCACGGCTAGGCTCGCGAGCAGGAGCGGGGTGACATCGTTCATGCCGCGCGACTACACCGTGCCGGTGCTAAGCGCGGGCAAGGGATTCGTGAAGATTCCGAAAGTTACGGATTCCGGTTGCCGGCGAGCCACTGCTGGATCGAGTGCTCTTCCCACAGCATGCGGCCGCGGTAGTAGGCGACTGGGCGCGGGAAGCCGCGCTGCTGCGCGTGGGCGACCACCTCTCCCAGCCGCAGCTCGAGCGTGCGCGCCAGCTGCTCGCGATCGATCAGCCGTGACAGCTGCGATCGGTCTCCGTCCGCCCCTTCGGGCATCAAGACCCCTCCATCTTCCAATCGACCCCTCGCCCATTGGGCGAATTGCCAACGGTACCACCTCGGCCCCAGGCCGTTTCGACCCCAAACGATTTCCTTGCATCCGCGCGGCGGATGTGGGAGACGAGCCGTGCGCCTGGCCGATCGCGTCGTCGAGCGCGTCGTGGGTGCATGGCCGCGGAAACGTGTTCAGGTTGGAGCCCGTGCAGCTGGCGTGAGCGCGTCGCCGGGGCCGTACGCCGGCAGGACGACCGCGAAGCTCGACCCGCCTCCCGGGCTCTCGGCCACGCGGATGTCGCCACCGAGCGCATGGGTGATCCGCCGTGCGAGCGTGAGTCCGAGACCAGAGCCTCGGGTCGACCGTGAGGCATCGGCGCGCCAGAAGGGCTCGAACACGGCGGTGCGCTCTGCCGGCGTGAGGCCCGGACCGGAATCGTCGACGATGACCTCCACGCTTCTGCCTGTGCTTCTGGCGGCGACGGTGACCACGCCTCCTGGAGGCGTGTACCGGACGGCATTGTCGACCAGCGAGTGCAGGACGCGTGTGAGGCGGGCGGGGCAGCGAGCGGCGCCGGCGTCGCCCAGGTCGGCCGTGACGGTGATGCTCCTCGCCCGGGCCTCGAGCCGGCAGGCGTCGATCGCCTGCTGGATAGCGTCGGCGACCGGCACTGCGCGGGTGTCCGCGCGCAGCGACGCGGTGTCGACCTGCGAGAGCTCGAACATGTCGTCCACCATGGCAACGAGGGTCTCGATCGAGCGAAGCATCTCCTCGGCGTAGCGGCTCACGACCTCGGGGTCGTCCACGACTCCCTCGTGCACGGCCTCGACCATGGCACGAAGGTTGGCGAGGGGCGTGCGGAGATCATGGGAGATGGACGTGATCAGATCGCGCCGCGATGCCTCCGTGCGCCGCTCCGTCTCGATCAGGTCGGCGATGCGCGCCGCGGCGTGGTCGAGTGCGATGCCGACCTTGCGCAGCTCCGGGCTGGCGTGAAGGTCGCCGACGCGTGCATCCAGGTCGTTCTCTCCGAGCCGGGCGGCCACTGCGGCGACCCGTCGCAGTGCGCGCGTCGTCGAGTGTCCGACGATCAGGGCCGCGGCAACCCCGGCGGACAGGGAGTAGAGCACCACGAGGCCGACCTCGGTGCGGTTTCCGGGAGCGATCAGCATGTAGTGGCTGAGCACGAGCAGGTCGACGACCGTGACCAGGGAGGCGACGACCGCGATCGCAACCATTGTCGCCGCCAGCCCCGCACGAGCCACCAGGCCGCGTGCGACATAGGCCGTTGCGCCCGTCGCGATTGCGATCGGCGCGAGGATCGCCAGCAGCCTCAGCGACTCGCTCATGGGTCGAACCGGTATCCCACGCCGCGCACGGTGACGAGATGGCGCGGCCGCGAGGGGTCGGGCTCGATCTTCTCCCGCACGCGCCGCACATGCACGGTGACCGTGTCACCGTGGCCGGGCCAGGAGTAGCCCCAGACCTCCTCGAGCAGCTCGGACCGAGAGAACGTCCGGCCGGGGCTGCCTGCGAGCAGCTGCAGCAGTTCGAACTCCTTGCGCGTCGTGTGCACCGCCACGCCTCCGCGGCGAACCTCGCGGCGTTCGCCGTCGACCTCGACGTCACCGAACTGCGTCGTGCGAATGCCGGGGCGCCCGGCGCTGCGGCGGAGCACGGCGCGCACGCGCTCGACCACCTCACGCGGCGAATAGGGCTTGACGACGTAGTCGTCGGCGCCGAGCCGCAGGCCGGCGATGCGCTCGGCCTCCGATGCGCGCGCCGACAGGATGACCACCGGCACGTCCGTCTCGAGACGCACGAGCTTGAGCACGTCGAGTCCGCTCAGCCGCGGCAGCATCAGATCGAGGACGACGGCGTGCGGCGCCTGCTCCCGGATGGTGGCGAGCGCCTTCTCACCGTCCGCCGCCTCGAGCACCGCGAACCCCTCCCGGGCGAAATACCGCCCGAGCACGTCTCGCACGACGGGCTCGTCATCCACCACCAGCACGCTGCCTGGAGCCGTGGTCATCGCTCCAGCGTACCAACGGCCCGGCAGCGCACAGGGAAAGTTTCGCGACGCGTAATGCGGCCGGAAGGTTCACGAAAGGGGCGGTGACTAGCGTTGACGCGACCGGCCGGATTGGGCCGGCGGACCGCATCCGAAGGAGGCTCACATGCACGTGGGTAAACGTTTCATCGCCGCGACCGCGGCTCTTGCCGCGGCCGCCATCGGCGGCGCCGGCCCGGCGCTGGCATCGTCCAGCCCGGTGATCGGGCATGTCTACGTGAACGACAACACCGCCGGTACCAACACCATCGCCGCGTTCGACCGGCATGCCGACGGCACGCTGACGCCGACTCGAGGCTCGCCGTTTCCCGCCGGTGGTGCCGGCACCGGTGCCGGATTGGCGTCCCAGGGCGCGATCCAGCGCGATGGTCGCTTCCTGCTTGCGGTCGACGCCGGGAGCAACCAGGTCTCGGTGCTCCGGATCAGTGCGGGTGGAGCTCTCGTCCCCGTCGGCTCGCCGGTCTCGTCGCACGGCGTGCAGCCGGTCAGCATCGCTGTGCACGGCGGCCTCGTGTACGTCGCTAACGCAGGCAACGGAGGCTCGAACTACACGGGGTTCAGGCTGAGCGATCGTGGTCGCCTCACTCATCTGCGTGGGTCGACATTCTCCCTGCCGGACGGGTCCCAGCCCGGTGACGTGCTCTTCAACGCGACGGGCACCAAGCTCGCCGGGACGCGGGTGGCCACCTCTCTGATCGACAGCTTCCGGGTGCGTGCGGATGGCCGCCTGGCCGCCGCGCCGGGATCGCCGTTCGCCGGCCAGGGGCCCGGGCCGTTCGGCAGCGAGTTCCGGCCGACCAATCCGTCCCAGCTGTTCGTGTCGAACGCGCATGGCGGAGCCGATGCGGGCACCGTGTCCGCGTTCCGCGTGTCGTTCGACGGCACGCTGCATTCGATCGGCGCGTCGCCGTTCCCGGATCACCAGACCGCACCGTGCTGGGTCGAGATCAGCCATGACGGCCGGTACCTGTTCACGGTGAATACCGCGGTGCCGAGCATCTCGAGCTACTGGATCGGGCGGTACGGCCGCCTGCACCTGCTGAGCACGACCGGCTTCCATGACCCGACCGGGCTCGCGCCGCTCGATGCACGGCTGTCACCGGCCGGCCACACGCTGTGGGTGGTCGACTCGGGAACGGGCATGGTCAGCGGGTTCCGCGTCAGGGGCGGGACCCTCAGCGAGATCGCTGCGTCACCGACGGCGCTGCCCGCCGGGGCAACGGCGTTCGGGATCGTCGTCACGTAGCACGGCCGGCCGGCGGTGGGCGTCCCGGCCGCGCCCACCGCCGGCACCCCGGAGAACGGCCGCGTGTGCACTGCCCTAGCCATTTGTTGCAGAGTCGTCCATACTTGCCGCGCCGCACACGCGCGGCGAGCTCTGTACCCGTCTCACGGAGGACTCGATGTCTGAATCCGAGCCCGTCGAAGTTGAACGAACGACGGCAATGGCTCTCGAGGAGAAGGCGAAGCTGCAGAAGAACTTTCGCCGGTTCGACATGCTGTTCTTCACGGTGTGCGCCCTCGTCGGGCTGGACACGCTGGGTCAGGTCTCGAGCTGGGGTGTCGCGACGTTCACGTGGCTGATCCTGCTCGCCGTCTTCTTCGTGGTGCCCTACGCACTGGTCATGGCCGAGCTCGGCAGCGCGTTCACCCAGGAGGGCGGCCCCTATGAGTGGATGAAGATGTCGTTCGGCCGTCTGCCGGCCGGCATCGGGTCGGTGCTCTACTGGGTCACCAACCCGCTCTGGGTGGGCGGCTCACTCGCGTTCATCGCCACGGCGGCCTGGAGCGACCACATACATACGATCGGCACGAAGACGGCCGGCGACTACGCCTTCAAGATCATCTTCATCTGGATCGCGATCGGCGTGGCGATCGTCTCACTCCGCTACGGCAAGTGGATCCCCAACGTGGGCGCGATGATCCGTATGGGCGTGCTCGGCTTCTTCTCGATCACGGTCGTCATCTACGCGATCAAGCACGGCGTGCACGGCGTGTCGTTCGCCCACCCGTTCGGGGCTCCCGGGACGAGCGCGCTGCTCGTGTTCCTGGGCCTCGTGCCGCTGCTGCTGTTCAACTACGTCGGCTTCGAGCTGCAGAACGGCGCCGCGGAGGAGATGATCAACCCGCAGCGCGACGTGCCGGTGACGGTGATCCAGAGCATGATCATCACGATCCTCTGCTACTGCATCCCCGTGTTCGGCATCATCGCCGTCATCCCGGCCAAGCAGATCACGGGCATCGGCGGCTTCCTCGACGCGGTCGGCACGACCTTCTCGGTGTACGGGTCGGCCGGCCACTTCCTCACCCAGGTGATGGCGCTCGGCTTCATCTTCGCCCTGCTCACCTCCGGCGCCGTGTGGATGATCGGCTCCGACCGGATCCAGGCGGTCGCCGCCTATGACGGTGCGGCGCCCGGGTTCTTCGGCGTGTTCAACGCCCGGCTGGGAACGCCGGTGCGCGTGAACGTGATGTCGGGAATCACCTCGACGATCTTCATGATCGCCGCCGAGTACTTCAGCACCGGCTCGAACGCGAACACGTTCACGGTCGTGCTGTACCTGGCGACGTCCACGACGCTGCTCAGCTACCTGCTGATCTTCCCGGCAGGCATCATGCTGCGGCGCAAGCACGGGCATGTGCACCGGCCGTACCGGCTCGGGAAGGTGGGCGACGGCTGGATGTGGCTCTGCTGCATCATCTGCCTTGCATGGATGGCTCTGGGCTCGTGGGTGGCGGTGTTCCCAGGCCTGATCGAGGAGGCCACCGGCCATTCCTACAGCGTGATGGCGTCGTACGGCGTCTCTCGCGCAAGGTTCGAGGCGTTCACGCTCGGCACGCTGGGCGTGATCGTCGCCCTTGCGGTGATCGGGTACATCCTCGGCGCGCCGGTGCGCAAGCGGCAGGTGGACATCCCGATCGAGGCGGGCGTCCTCCAGCCGGCAGCCGGCGACTAGCGGATCGAGCGGTGGGAGCGGCCGGCGGGGGAGATCCGCGCCGGCCGCTCGCGCCGCGCTGCGATGAGTTTGCCGCGGCCGCGCGGTCATCAAGCACAACCGCCGCAGCCGAAGGAGCCGAGCATGCCCGCACGACCGCCGATCGTCGACCGTGAGACCTGGCAAGTCCAGATCGATCACCTCCGCGACCGCGAGAAGGCGCATACCCGTGAGGGCGACGCGATCGCCGCCGCCCGGCGGCGGCTGCCGATGGTCGAGGTCGATCCGACGACGCCGCTCGTCGGGCCGGACGGGGAGGTGCGCCTGATCGACACCTTCGAGGGCCGCTCCCAGCTATTTGCCTCGTACATGATGTGGTATGACGGCCTCCCGGCGGCATCGCAGTGTGAGGGGTGCACGAAGGACAACGCGCAGGTACGCGAGCTCTCCTACCTGCACTCCCGTGACGTGACGTTCGCGGTCTTCTGCCAGGGGCCGTTCCCGGAGAGCGATCGCTACCGCCGGTTCATGGGCTGGGAGATGCCGTTCTACGCGGTGCCCGAAGGATCGCGTGACGCGCTCATCGCCGGGCGGCATTTCGGCATGAACGTGTGCTACCTGCGAGACGGCGACCGCGTGTTCGAGACGTACTGGACGACGGGCCGTGGGAACGAGACGATGGGCAGCTCGTATCCGATGCTCGACCAGACCGTCTACGGGCGGCAGGAGTCGTGGGAGGACTCCCCGGAGGGGTGGCCGCAGCCGTACCAGGGGACGGCCAGCGAGCAGATGCGCACGGACGAGCAGGGGCGCTCCGTCCGCCGTCCGGGCGGGCGGCCGATTCCGCAGTGGCCGCGGCTGGCTGCCGGGCATCCGGACGACCTGGGCGGCGCGGCGTAGCACGCGGGCGGATCGCGCTTGCCGGCGGTTGCCGGCATCCAACTGGACGTCAACGCTTCTCAGTCTTCTCGAATGGAGCCGTGGTCTCGTGCGGCTGGTGAGGCACCCCCCGATCGAGAGGAAGTCAATGGAACTCGAAGGCCCTATGCGGCCGTGGCCGAACGAGCCACGCCGCCGGCTCCACTCCCGCCTGTTGCTCGTGGCGCTCGTCCCCATCGTCGTCGCGGCGGCCGTGGTTGCCGGCCTCAGGCTGATCGGATCGCATTCGAGGGGGATCGGCAGCGGGGTCGTCGTGATCGAAACCAACCTCGGGTACCAGGGAGCGCAGGCTGCCGGTACCGGGATGGTGCTGACGCCGTCGGGCCGGGTGCTGACGAACAACCACGTCATCCGCGGCGCGACGCAGATCAGGTTGAGAGTTCCCGGCACGAACCGCAGCTACAGCGCCCGGGTGGTGGGATACGACGTGCCGGACGACGTTGCCATCCTGCAGGCCAGCGGCGCCTCGAACCTCACGACGGTTTCGGTCGGGAGCTCCTCCGGCCTGCAGGTCGGCCAGTCGGTGCAGGCGCTCGGCAATGCGGGCGGCACCGGGCGGCTGACGCCCGCGCCTGGCACGGTGACCGGGCTTGGCCGGGGGATCACCGTCAGCGATGACCAGGGCGGCAGCGAGAGCCTGCACGGCATGATCGAGACCGACGCGGCCGTGCGGCCCGGGGACTCGGGCGGCCCGTTGCTGGACTCCGGCGGCCATGTGATCGGCATGGACACCGCGGCGTCCGAAGGAAACGCCCCCGGCGCCTCGTCGGCAAACCAGGGGTTCGCGATTCCGATCGACCGGGCGCTGTCGATCGCCGGCCAGATCACCCGCGGCGAGCAGTCCGCGTCCGTGCACGTCGGCGGCACGGCCTTCCTGGGCGTGGAGGCCGGCGAGGCGAGCTACCAGGGCTCTGGTGCCGTTGTGGCCTCCGTCGTGCCAGGGAGCCCCGCCGACGCCGCTGGGTTCGCCCCGGGCGACCTGATCACGTCGGTCGGGGGGCATGCCATCTCCTCCCCGGACGACCTGAGCGCGGTGGTTGCGACTCAGAAGCCGGGAGCGTCGGTCTCCGCCGTGATCCTCGACCAGAGCGGGAATGCCTACACCACCAACCTGAAGCTGGCGAGCGGGCCGCCGCGGTAGCCGTGAGGGGACTGCGGACGTCTGTTCGCGTGCGGAATTCGCGAGGTCAGCGGATCCATACGCGTGTGGTTCGCAATGCCGTGTTGCGCTGCTCATCGGATGCCGAGACTCGGATGGTGTACCCGCCGGGTGGAAGGTGGTTGGTGTTCCAGCCTTCCCGCCAGAGCCGGAGCCAGTAGTGGGGTTGGCAGTCTCTGGTCGGGTGTGTGGCGCAGTCAGCGACGAGGGCGGTCCGTTGCAGCAAGGGCCTGTAAAAGAGCCGGTCGAGATGCCCGGGGGACGCGTCCAGCCGGTATAGCTCTCGCGAATACACGAGGCTGCCGGCGCGGCGAACCGTCACCTGCAGGGCATAGACCATGTGGTCGGCGAGGGGCGCGGTCGGCCAGTCCCTGTACCTATAAGGATCCTGGATCTTTGCCACCGGATCGACCGTGCCGTGCAGGTCGGCGGGCGATAGGCGGGCGCCTGTGCGTGTGTAGAAACGCAGCCGGGAGATGGTCGGCGCGGCACGGTCGACGACTGGGCCCACCCGACCGGCTGGTCTCAGCGGATTGAGGCGTTCGCTTTCATGCTGCTCCAGGAACTCCGAGAGGTGGACATGCCAGGCGCCCAGGCACGTCCAACCAACGACATCTCCGGCATCGACGTGTGTTCCGATCGCGAGGCGGCTGACGGTGTGACCGTAGCCGAAGTGTCCGACCCGCACGCGGCTGCCATGGCAGCCGTCGTGGCCGTGCAGGTTCAGCCAGACGGTGCCGGATTCCATTGCAAACACTGGGTGGCTCGTGCCCCGGGGTGCCGCTGGATCGGGGTGCGCGTCGTTAACCGGGATGTCGATTCCGGCGTTGAAGGGCATGTCGTGTCCCGCGGAGGAGCCGGATCTCATCGCAGCGGCCGGGGTTAGGCAGCACCCGGGATTCAGCCAAGACGAGTAGATGCCGTGGGGGGAGTGAACTCGTGCGACGGGCCAGCCGGTATAGGAGTCGTTGTAGTGTGGTAGGGACCCGATGGCGCCAAGGGTGCGGCCGGTACGAACGCCGACGACCCGGGCTGTGTGGTCGGTGGCTACCGCCCAGACCGTTCGCCGCGCGGCGAACCCATACATGGGCCGCGGACGGGCGATCTGGGTCAGCGGCAGGCGTAGGCCGGCTTCACGGTCGAGCGCAACGATCGTGCCGCCCACCCGATAGATGATCCTGTCGCCGGCCACCAGAACGCCATCAGCGGTTCGGCGGCTCACCCGCCAGGCGTGCGCCCGCAGCCCGGTCTTCGCGTCCCACTCCTGAATGTGCCGGCTGCCGTCCGTGGCTTCGGTCATCGTGGCGACGAAGCTTTGTCCCGCACCGAGCCCAACGATCCGGCCCATTGGTGCGAACGAGCTGAGAAGCCGACCGTCGGATGCCGCTCGCACCTCCACCACCATGTGGTCGCCAAGGTGAGGTCGTGGGTCGGTGCTCGGCTCGGTGTCAGCCGTGGCGGTCACCACCAGATCGCTGGAGGCGGCGATGGACGCCGGCATGGATCCGACCAGTTGGGTGGTCGTGGTGCCATCATCCTTGAACACCTCTCCGCTTGTAGGAGTGAACTGGTAGCCCTCCGCGGTCGAGCTGCATGCGGGATCGACCGGCGCGACGTGCACCACTGCGTAATAGGACGCGGCGGCAGCTGCTACCGGGCCAACCACGAAATCACCTCCGGACCCGGGTTCGTGGGCGACCTGAGCGATTTGGCGTTCGCCGGTCCCATCAGTCCGCGCATTGAACAGATCCACGGTTCCGCCGGGCATCTCCGGGACCCACGACCAGGTGATTCGGTTGGTCCCCAACGCGACGCGTGCGCCTCGCGGTCGGAACCCGCCCATGATGCACTCGGGCGTTCCGGGCCTGATCAACTCCCGCACGCTGCGGCTCGCGAGATCCACCACCTTCAGGGACGGCGAGCACCCGCGCGACCGGCCGATCAGCACGCCGGCCGTGTGCTGCTTGACCGTCAGCGCGACCGGTGTGCCGACCGCACTCATGATCGGCGCCGAATGAGCAGGGTCGAGAGGCGTTGCCAGCCCTATGAGATACGACACAGCGGCTATCGCCAGCGTGCGAATCAATCTCCGTGAGGAGCACATCGATTTGCCTCCACTCTGCATGGCACGGTTGCAGGAGGAGCAGCGATCGGACATCGCAGATCGCCCGCACATCAGGTGCGGACTTTCCGTGGAGACAGGCCGCTGGGCCCGGCGGCTCGTCGGCTCCATGCCGGTGTCGCAGGGCCCCGTTCTTCGCCACACGGCGTCTACAGCCGAGGGGATGATGTGCGTTTGTACGGCCGCCGTACCCTGATTCCGGTCGCGGCTGTCTTCGCGGCGGTTCAACCACAGGACGGAACAATGCGATACGGCATCGATCTCGCCTCGGAGCAAGCGCTTCCCGACGGATATGTCCCTCACGAGCACGAGGAGCTGCGGCAGCTCGCCGGCCTCGTATCCGGCCGATCCGGACGGACACCTGATGCCGAGGGCTCGGTGGAATCCCGCCTGCAGACAGGTAACCAGGCCTTCGGCCGCACGGAACGCGAGGTGACCTGATGTCGAATCAGGTACAGGCGAAGTCCCAGTCGACGAGGTCACAGGTGCGCTCGCATGCAACCGGCTGGGTGGTGTTTGCATGCGTCCTTCTGGTCGTCGCGGGCGCGTTCAACCTCCTGAACGGCTACAACCTGATCGAGCACCACACCTACTTCCGGAAGCACATCCCCTTGACAGGCGGCCTGACGGGCTGGGGCTGGGTGTTCGTCATCTGGGGGGCGCTGCAACTGATCGCCGGGATCCTGGCCTGGAGCGGGCGCCTGATCGGCAACGTCATCGGCGTGGGCGTGTGCGCGATCGCCGCGATGATCTGGTTCCTGCTCGTGTTCGCAGCGCCATGGGCGGCGATCGCCGGCATAGGGATCAACGTGGCGATCATCTTCGCGTTGACGGCGGGCGGGTGGCCGGACCACGCGACGGAGGACTGGCGCTTCGAGGGCGACAGAGGCTGACCCCGGTGGTGGTGTCGAGCTGAGGGCCGCGCTCGCTCACCCCCTTCGGATGATGCGGGCGGAGGCTTCCCCGGCGAGGGTCACGCTCATGCTTCATCGCGATCAGCCGGCGACCTACGCGATCATCCTCACGCTGGTGGGAGCGGTCGTGATCGGTTCGGTGCTCTGGGCGTTCAGCGTGGGCCCGGCAGCTTGGGTGGCGCTGGGGGCGGTGGTTGCCGTCGTCGTCGGTACCGTGCTTGTCATCGGGGCACGGCGGCCGCGAGGTGTGATCTCCACGGGTGGGAGCCTTGGCACGTTCGACATGCCGCAGCGGCCGAGCGACGACGCGGAGCATCGGGTGCTGATGGTCACCGACAGGCCGGTGTCGCCTGCGGATGTTGCCTCGCTCCCCACCGTCGGACCGGAGAGCAGGGTGTTCGTCGTCGCTCCGGCGGTGAGCTCGAGAATGGCGCGGTGGACCGGGGACGAGCAGGCCTACAGCGAGGCGGAGGGGCGATTGCACGACACGATCGAGGTGCTGACCACGGCCGGAATCGGTTCGACCGGCCACGTCGGTGCCCATGACCCGCTGCAGGCCACGGACGACGGGCTACGCGAGTTTCCTGCCGACGAGGTCGTCTACGTGGTCGGGGTCGGCGCAGAGGCGCAGTGGCTCGAGGATGGCGTCGTGGAGGCTGCCAGGGCCCGGTATCCCATCCCGGTCAGCGCGATCGACGGCACGGGCGTCCGGGTCCAGCGGTAACCGGGCTGGACGCCGACTCGACGGCAGCCAGGAATCTGGGAGGCGTCTCAGTCGCGCGCGAACGCCATCTTCGCCTCGGCGGCGAGGTCGACGAACGGGTCGCCGCTGACGTCGATGATTGCCTTGTGGATGGTGCCGCCGGCGAATGCCCAGGGTGATTCGCCCGGGTAGTCGTCCGTGACCGCCTCGCCGCCATCCTTGCCGATGTTGAGTCCCTCGCCGGCGAGTGAGAAGTAGCCCGGCTGGGTCCTGATCCGGCCTTCGCCGACCGCCCGGTCTCGGACGTGGAGGGTGAGCGTGCCCTCGGATGGCATCGTGTCGCCTTCCCGTTCGAACGACGCGGAGAGGACGACGTGGCCGAGCGGCACCGGCTCGGTGGATTCGATCACCTGCTCCTCGAGCCCGACGAAGTTGTAGACGTACTTGAGCCTACCGTCCTTCAGGTAGAGCGCGTGGCCGCCGAAGCGGGCGCCCTGCGAGAACAGGACGCCGCCCGCCTCCTCGGTGTCGATCGTCACCTCGACGGCGATCGTGTACGAGCGGTTGCGCAGGTTCGGTGCGGCCGACTCGGGAATCTCGGCACCGCCTGGGTAGTACGTGTAGCGCGTCTGCGGCTTCGCGAGCTGCGGCCGCTCGGTGCCCAGGATCTCGACGGCGTTCCGCGTCTCGAGCGGGAACGCGTGGTAGCGCCCGGCCTCGGCCCACCACAGGGAGATCAGCTCTTGCAGCTTCTGAGGCTGCTCCGCGGCGAGGTCGTGGCACTCGCTCGGGTCGTTCTCGGTGTCGTACAGCTCCCAGCGCTGTGCTGCGAAGTTGGGCCAGCTTTCCGGCGCTGCGGGCGACACCGCCGTCGCCTTCCATCCCTGATGCCAGATGGCCCGCGTGCCGAGCATGGAGTAGAACTGGGTCTGCTTTGCGGTGGTCGCCTGCGGTTTCGAGAACGTCGCGGCGAAGCTGACGCCTTCGATCTCCTGCTGGGTGTAGCCCTTCACGACATCGGGCGGCTCGACGCCGAGGCACTCGTAGACCGTCGGGACGATGTCGATCGCATGGACGAACTGCCGCCGCGGCCCGGACTCGGAGACCCGGCTGGGCCAGGACACGATCATCGGGTCGGCAGTGCCGCCCTCCCAGTTCGCATAGCGCTTCCACAGCTTGAACGGCGTGTTGAACGCGAACGCCCAGCCGGTCGGGTAATGGTTGTACGTCTTGGGGCCACCGAGCTCATCGATGAATGGCAGGTTCTCCTCGATCCGGTCGGGAAGGCCGTTGAAGATCTTGTTCTCGTTCACCGACCCGTTCGGACCGCCCTCGCCGGAGGCGCCGTTGTCGGACACGAGAACGATCAGCGTGTTGTCGAGCTGGCCGCTCTCCTCGAGGTAATCCAGCAGGCGACCGATCTGGTGATCGGCGTGGCTGAGGAAGCCGGCGTACACCTCCGCCATCCGGCAGAACAGACGCTTCTCGTCGTCGGAGAGGGACTCCCACCGCCGCACCGTGTCGAGCTCCGGCCAGCCGCCGCCGTCCTCGCTCGTCTGATCTCCGTAGGGGTTGATCGGCGAGAGCTCAGCCTTCTCGGTGACGACGCCCATCTGCTTCTGCCGGTCGAAGACGTGCTCGCGGTACGCCTCGTACCCCATGTCGAACCTGCCCTTGTACCTGTCCACCCAGTCCCTCGGCACGTGGTGGGGCGCGTGGCAGGCGCCCGGGCAGTAGTAGAGGAAGAACGGCTTGTCCGGCGCGATCGCCTTGGCGTCCTGGATGAACGAGAGCGCCTTATCGGTGATATCGACGCCGAAGTGGTAGCCCTCCTCCGGCGAGCAGGGCTGTTCGACCGGATGGTTGTCGTAGAAGAGGTCGGGATACCACTGGTTCGTTTCCGCCCCGAGAAATCCATAGAACCGCTCGAACCCCCTGCCGAGCGGCCACTGGGTCTTCCGCGAGGCGAGGTTCATCTCGTCGGCCGCCGTGAGATGCCATTTGCCGACCGCGTACGTGTTCCAGCCACGCTCGCCGAGCACCTCGGCGAGCGTCCCGCACTCGAACGGGATGTGTCCGTTCTGGTTCGGGAACCCGGCCGACGCCTCGGTGATGCAGGCCATCCCGTTCGTGGTGTGGTTCCTGCCGGTGAGAAGGCAGGCACGCGTCGGCGAGCACAGCGCCGTCGTGTGGAAGTTGGTGTACGTCAGCCCGCGCTCCGCGATCCGGTTGATGTTCGGCGTCTCGATCATCCCGCCGAACGGCTCCATCGCCGAGTAGCCGACATCGTCGAGGACGATGTAGATGACGTTCGGCGCACCCTCGGGCGCCATCGGCTGCGTGTAGGGGTCCCAGTCCGGGACCGAGTCTTTGATGTCGACGTTGATGACGCCCTTGAACGCTGCGCTCACGGCTTCCCCTCCGAGCTCGACGAGGTGGTTCGGGTCAGGTTCTGCTGCTCCGCAGTCTGTGAGACTAGGAAGCGCGGGCCTGTGGCGGACTACCGCGCATCGGATGAAGCGCTCGGGATTGCTCGACGGCGGCCGAAGGAGCGCAGGTCGCCCGGAGAGGATGATGCCGTCCCCTCATCCGAGCGCGATCGTGCGGCTCATGGGTGAGGTCGTGCACGACGGCATCCGAGCCGAGTCGGGACGCGGGCCAGCGCTCGGGCTCGAGGGCATGGTCGAGCTGGCCGGCGGTTCCTTTCGCATGGGATCCGAAGCGTTCTATCCGGAGGAGCGCCCGGTGCGAGTCGCGGAAGTCGGCCGCTTCTGGATCGACCGCGATCCGGTGACGGTGAAACAGTTCCGCCGCTTCGCGCGGGCGACGGGATACATCACCCTGGCCGAGCGGGAACCACGTGCCGAGGAATATCCCGGCGCAAGGCCGGACCTGCTCGTACCGGGCTCGGCGGTGTTCCACCGTACCGCGGGGCCGGTGGATCTGAACGACGTGCGCTCGTGGTGGTCGTACGTTCCCGGCGCGAGCTGGGATCGGCCCGAGGGGCCGGAGAGCCGGACGTACGATCGAGCAAACCACCCCGTCGTCCATGTCGCATACGAGGACGCGGAGGCCTACGCCCGCTGGGCGGGGAAGGCTCTCCCCACCGAGTCGGAGTGGGAGTACGCGGCTCGGGGCGGTCTTGACGGTGCGACCTTCACCTGGGGCGAGGAGTTGATGCCCGGTGGCAGGCCCGCCGGGAACTGGTGGCAGGGCGAGTTTCCGTGGCAGAATCTGCTGCTGGACGGCTGGGAGCGGACCTCGCCCGTCGGCACCTATCCCGCCAACGGATTCGGGCTGCACGACATGTGCGGGAACGTGTGGGAGTGGACGTGCAGCCCGTTCGACCTGGACATCACGGAGGAGCCAGAGAGCCCATGCTGCTCGGGTGGAGTCCGCCAGGCGCCGCACCATCCCCGTCGTGTCATCAAGGGCGGTTCGCATCTGTGCGCTCCCAACTACTGTCTCCGCTTCCGGCCGGCCGCCAGGCAGGCCGAGACGGTCGATACGTCGACGAGCCACATCGGCTTCCGCTGTGTCGTACGCGACCGGACATAGCGCCCGGCGGCCGGCCAGGTAGCTCTGCGTGCAGACGCTGATCGTGTCGGTGGCGTTGCTGGGCGTGGCGGTGGCGGTATCCAGCCCGACATCGGTGCTGGCCGTGCTCCTGCTGCTGGACATGCGGTCGGGGATCCAGCGAGGCGTCGCATTCGTGGTGGGCTGGGTGGCCGCCATCGCGGCCTTCGCCGTCGTGCTCGCGCTGTTCCCGTCGGTCGACTTCCAGCGGTCGCAGACGACTCCATCCCGAGCCGCCTCGATCGCGGAGCTCCTCATCGGGCTGGGACTGATCGTGGGGGCCGTGGTCGTCTATCGCCGGCCGGAGCACGAGACTCCGAAGGATCCGGTCCCCGAGTGGCTGACGCGGTTGGTCGGGCGCCACTGGGCGATCGCCCTCGCGGCCGGAGCTCTCATGCTCACCTACTCGATCACGATCGTGGCCGCGCTCGAGGTCCTGAAGGCGCACGTCGGCGTCATCGACCGGATCACGGCGCTCGTTGTCTTTGCGGCCACCTCGATCCTCACCATCGCCGCTCCGGTCGTCATCGCGGCCGTGGCCCCGGAGCGCGCCGCATCCGTGCTGTCGGCGTTCCGGCGGTGGCTGACCGTGCACTCACGCACGATCAGCGTTGTCATCATGTCGATGATCGGCCTCGCGATCATCGCGAAGGCGGTCTTCGACCTCGCCTCCTAGGTCGCGGGCGTTTGAGTCGATGCGCCCATCGGACGAAGCGACTGCTCGAGCACCGCCTACGTGAAGATGATCTCGCCGCCGGCTGCCTTCTCGTAGAACTCTCCAACGCTGATGATGTCGTCGACCTGCGGCACGAAGTCCTGCATGGTCAGTCCGAACATGTCGACCGTCGCCTTGCAGGCGTAGAGGTGAGCGCCGGAGTCGGCGACCAGCTCGATGAACTCGGGGATCGGCGGGATGTCGATCTTCTCCATCTGGCGCTTCATCATGCGGGTGGCGAGCGCGGAGAAGCCGGGTAGCGCGCCGACCCAGGTGGGCAGGTGCATGCCGGGGTTGCCGACGGTGGCAACCTTGATGCTCGCGTAGCGGCTCTTGCGGATCGCGTCGAGGCCGAAGAAGGTGAAGAACAGGTCGGCCTCGATCCCTTCCATGCGGGCGCCGTTGGCCATGATCAGGCCCGGGTAGATGCCCTCGAGCGAGCCCTTGGAGACGACGATCGCGACCTTCTGGATGGTTCCGCGGTTGGCCGGTTCGGTCTGCGGGTGTTCGGCGAGTTGGGTGGCCATGGTGATCCTCCTAGATGCAGCCCGTCGGCTTTGGGATGCCGCCGATCTTGGCGGCGAGCTTGGCGGGGCCTTTGGGAAAGAGCTGGTAGAGCTCCTTGACGGGCACGCCGGATTCCTTGCCCAGCGACCGGATCGATGGCGCCGCCCCGGTGATGAGGTAGCGATCGCGCATGAACCGGACGACCAGCCAGTGGCGGTCCGTCAGCTGGTCGATGCCGTTGTCGCGGGCGATCGCCGCGGCGATCCGCTCGTTCCACTGCGATGGATCCGTGAGAAAACCTTCGGCGTCGAGTTCGACGGGTGTGTCGGCGATCATGGTGGTGGTCATCGCGTCTCCTTTCACGCGTGCGCGGCCGGCATCTGCTTCCCGCGTCGTGGCATCTCGGGGCCGACCCCGGGGACTGCGCGACCGGGCAGAAGCGCGTGCCAGTAGAGCCACTGAAAGGCGAGCTTGCCCAGGTGGTTGACGCGCGACTCGCGGAGCAGCGGCAATCCGAACACGGTCGGGTAGTGGCCGGGGAGCGGTTCGGTGTCGTAGTTGAAGTCGATCAGCAGGGCCTTGTGGAAGCCGGTCTCGATGAAGCAGTTGGCGTGGCCGTCATAGCCGGGTGTCAGGTCGCCGCCGGCCAGGTGGCTGACGACGTTGTGGGCCAGCACCTCCGCCTCGAAGTGGGTGACCGACCCGGCCTTCGACGTCGGCAGGTCGGTGGCGTCGCCGAGCGCGAACACGTTCGGGCGTGCCGAAGTCTGCAGCGTGCGGCGGTCAGTCGGAACGAAGCCGAGCGCATCGCCGAGACCCGGTGATCGCTCGAGGAACGCGGCACCGCCGTGCAGTGGCACGGTGACGAGCAGGTCGAAGGGCAGCTCCCGGCCGTCGTAGGACGCCAGCACGCCGTTCACGCCGTCCACCTCGCCGGCATTGAACTCGGTCACGAGCTCGATGTCCTTCTCGGCCAGCAGCGACGCGAGATGCTCCGAGGCGGCGGGCTTCGTGAAGGCGGCGTCGAGCGGTGTCGCGTAGACGAGCTCGGTGCGGCTGCGCACTCCACGCTCGCGGAGGTACCAATCGGCCAGGAACGCGAACTCGAGCGGCGCGACGGGGCACTTGATCGGCATGTCGATCAGATTGACGACGAGCCGGCCGCCGGCGAAGGCGTCGAGCTGCTCGCGCAGCTGATCGGCGCCCTCCGGGGTATAGAAGGTGAACGCTCGACGGTTCCATCCCGCGGCGGTCAGGCCCTCGGTCTCCTCTGGTTGGAGCCGGGCACCCGTTGCCACGATCAGCACGTCGTAGGACAGCGCCGTGCCGTCGTCGAGCAGTACCTTGTCACGATCGAGGTCGACCGACTCCACCTCGTTCTCGTGGAAGGTGACCCCGCGATGCAGCTGGCGTCGCCGGGGCCGGACGATCTCGTCCACGTCGGCGAGACCGAACGGGACGAACAGCAGGCCAGGCTGATAGACGTGCCTGTCGTCGCGGTCGACAACGCGGATCTCAGCCTGATCGGGGTCGAGCCGCCGGCGCAACCGGTTGGCGACCATCGTGCCGCCGGTTCCACCGCCCAGAACGACGATCCGTTTTCGGCTCACGCCGCACCCCGCTGGGGAGCGGCCATGGCGTGCGGCGATCGAAGCGTCTCGCGGAACTGCACACCGCCCTCCAGCGAGCGCCGCACGGGGCAGGCACGGGCGACCTTCTCCAGGCGCACCAGCTGCTCGTCGGTGAGCGCGGCGCCCAGCTCGATCGAGATCTCGCACCGCCGCGGCGTCGAGGTGTTGTCGAAGTCAGCCTCGACCGTCACCGCACCCAGCTCCCATCCCTTGGTGCGGGCGTACATGATCAGGGACGTCGACACGCACGAGGCCAGCGCCGCCGGCAGCAGCTCATGCGGCGCAGGCGCCGTGCCCTCGCCTCCCAGCCGCGGTGGCTCGTCGGTCACGAGGTGATGGTGGCCGTCGATGACGACGTGCTGGCGCAGCGTGCCTGGAATCGCGTGGGCTGTGGCGGTAAGTGACATTGACCTCTGCCCTCACTGTGGCAGCGCCCGGTGCCGGCGCGCATCGGTAGGGGCTGCGACTGTCGATGTGGGATTCCCGTACCGGCGAGGCCGCGGCGTCCGACACGGTCGGTGCGCCGGAGCGCTTATCCGAGATTCCCAGCTGGGGTGATATAGAGGGAGTAGTGCCCGGCGCCCACGGGGAGGAGCACCGCCACAAGCCCGTCTCTCGTCATGTAGAGCAGCCCGTCGCCCTCACCGATGGGGCTGCTCTCGTGCCAGCCGTGCGATGACAGCTGCCGCTTCACGCCGGAGACGAGCTCAGGTGCAGACTGCGAGCTCGCGAAGGTGACGCTGCAACCGCCGCCCTCCACGTGATCCGGCTTCCAGGTCGAGGCCGACGGGGGCTTTGCCACCTCCGCCATCGCGGCGCCGGATGCGCCGGAGCATCCGGACGGCCGAAGGCTCGCCATGATGTCGGGGTCGAGCGTCGCGTGGTCTCCGAAACATGCCTCGATCTGTCGGGATACGTCAGCCTCGACGTGGCCTGGGTAGAAGATGACGATGGGACCGGAGCGCTTGAGGATCTCCTGGATCGGGACGCCGTCGACGGTGTGCGACCCGCCGGCGAGACCCACGAAGGCCTGTAGCACGTTGCGGCCGTCGGTGTCGGATCGTGTGACGACGATCGTGTACTGCACGTCCTTGAGGCGGCCATTGATCGCCTGCGAACCCGGCGCCGGTCCGACGGCCACGTTCGTCGACCCGCCCAGGCCTCGCAGGCAGGTGGTGATCGACGAGACGGTCGGTGGAGCGCCGCCGCCCGAGGAGCCGCCCGGCGCTGTGTTGCTCAGGCCGGTGTGCGATGAGCTGGTGCCACATGCAGATACGGTGGCGAGCATCGCACTCAGGAGAACCGCCAGTGTCGGGCCGAGTTGCGCCAATGGTCTCCGTCCACCACGGACGCACTGCCCGCCTGGCATCGGCCGGCCGGCCGCACGGTTCGCGCGACGGTGTAGGGGCGTCATCGCCTGGCGGTACGCTCGGTCAGCGTGCTGATGGCTTCGCTGGAGCCCGCTGCCCAGTAGGCGTGCCTGGTCGCGGTGACGCCGGCCAGCCCGCCGCCGCCGCTCGGCGTCGGTGCCTGTCCGATGGTCCATCGTCGACCGTCCCAGTGCTCGACGAGAACGGCCGGATTGCCGAGTTGGTCGTATGCCCGTCCGACCGCCCAGAGGTCACGGCGTGTGCCGGCGACGCCATCGAGCTCGCCGTGGCCGGGCAGCACGGGGCTGGGCACCGTCTGCCATGACGCCCCGTTCCAGTGGAGGATCAACGGCTGGCCGGTCTGGGGTGTCCGCGCGGCGCTATCTCCGACCGCCCAGACATCGGTCACAGAAACTCCGACGACCGCGCGCAGCGTGCCGCGCTGTGTCGGGGAAGGCAAAGGCCGCCATCTGCTGCCGTCGAACATCTCGATCAGCGGGTGCTTGCGCCCCTCGCCCCCCATCGGGGAGCGGCTCTCAACCCCTCCGACAGCGACGCGCATGCCGCTGTGGGGGACGTGGGTGACTGCGGACAGTGATGCATCGCCTCGGTCGCTCGGCCGCGGCACTCGCATCACCCTCCACTCGGTCCCGTTCCAGCGCTCGACGAGCGGGCCCGGGAGGCCGCTTCGGCCGAGCCTCGTGCCCACCGCCAGCGCGTCCGTCTCGGAGACCGCGTCGACCGCGTTGAAGGAGAGCGATCCGTACGAGATCCTGGGGGTGGGGAACGGCACCCGCCGCCAGCGATTGCCGTCCCAGCGAAGGATGAGGCCGCCGGTCAGCTCTGAGCGCGGATAGAACACGGCGCCGACCGCCCAGAGGGAGCCATTCGCCGATCCTGCGATCCCGTAGAGCGAGGCGCGGCCGCGAACACGTGGCACGGTGACGACCTGCCAGGCGCCGTCATCCCATCGCTCGACGAGTGGCCGCACGGCGATGCGATCGGTCAGCCAGAACGAGGTGCCGGCAGCCCACACGCTTCCGTGGAGCGGGGCGGTGATCGCGTTCAGCTCCGACCAGGTGCCTCGATCCTGCGAGCGTACGATCACCCACCGGACATGGGCGGATCGGTCCGGCCGTGAGGCCGCGATCGTGGAGCCGCCACCGCTGACCAGCACGCCAACGATGATTCCGAGGGCGAGGAGCAGGCTCGAAACCGCGCGGCGGCTCAGACCTCGTGAGGGACGTCGTAGCGTCGCCATCTGCGCGTCCTCACCGCCCCGCCGGTTCGGAGGCAGCGAAGTTGTCGAATCGGATGTCGACCGGGACCCGGCTCATGCCCAGCAGGGCGTACCCGTTGTACGTCCCGATCCCGTTGGGATCGCGAGTGCTGGCAAGCTGGTGGCCGTCGGCGAGCATGACGAGGGACGTACCGCTGGCCGTGTTCCTGATGCGGCCTTCGACCTTCACGGGGTGCGGGGCCTGAAGGCTGGCATCGCGACCCTCGGCGATTGCACGGAACGTTTGCGCGCCGCCCGTCTGCTCGTCCCAGCAGAGGATCGCCCAGTCTCCGCCGGTGGAGACAACGAACGCATAGGCCTTCGTCGGTTCTCCCGTCTGAGACGCGAGCGCTTCCACCCCGTATGCGACAGGTGCGCTGGGAGACAGCGTTCCGGGATCCGGAGACGCGAGCCGCATCGAGCTGCTCAGCGTCACCGCGCTGACCGGGTTGAAGCGAGACAGGCGCAGCACGACGCTGTGTATTGGCTGGCTCGTTGGGTTCTTGATCAGAAGCCGATACTCACCCGCTGTGCAGCTTCCCGCGGATGTTGCGTCGCTCCACTGGGGCCATTGACAGGAGCCCGAGAAGTCATCCGAGTAGGGCAGCTGGAGGCCGAGCGGGCCGCCTGGCGCGCGCATCGTCTCGAAGGTGACGTATCCGATGAGCGCAAGAGGCACGAGCATGATCCCGAGCCACACGAGCGGACGATGCCTCCGATCGGTCCCGGACGGTTGACTGTCGACCACGATCGTGTCGGCCGCGCGATCATGCAGGGTTCGCGTTTCGCTGCCCAGCGCCCAGAGGTGATCCACCGCAAAGGGGACCACCAGGAACGCCCAGAACGCACCGCGTAGCAACTCCCGCCCCACCAGCCTGGCCGCACCGGGTCGCGATCCGTTGCTCCGGCGCACCTCGATGCCGAACCAGTGCTTGCCGACCGTGCGACCGAAGACGGCTTCCGCCACAGCGAAGTACAGCGGGAAGATCAATACCGGCGACAGCGAACCGACCAGACGAGCCGTCTCGTAGGACGCGTGCCCTGCCGCGAGCAGGCTGGTGACGACCCCGAAGACGAGACTCGAGTCGATCGCGAACGCGGCCAGCCGGCGAACGAAGCTTGCCCGCACGGCCGGTGCCTCCGGGCTCTGAGTGCCCTGGTCATCCGGGGGCTCGCCGGCCCATATGGCCGGTTCCGGAACCCGGCCCTCCTGCAATGTGGAGGCCACTTCGGTCACCCCTCGTGTGGGCGCTCAACGACGTATCCCACGGAGAGGATCCCCTCCGACACTACGTCCGGCATCCGCGCCCGCTCCGATCGGGCCTGCGTGGTTAACACGGTGCCGTCCATCGACGGCCGGCGCGTGAGCCAGGCTCAACTGCCCTGTGCGCGACGCGCTCGCCAGGATGCCCGCCGTGCCGGAGCACGAGCGGGCTCATCGCCCGCGGTCGGGAGTGCTCGTAGCTGCGCACGCAGGATCAGCGCATCGCGCGTGTGACGCATCACGGCGATGCGGTACGCGATCGCGTCTTCCGACGCGCCGTCGGCAACCAACTCGCTCCGCCGTTGCGCGAGCAGCGTCTCGAACTCGGCGGCGGGAAGGGGCATGCAGCTCTCCAACTCCGAGGCGAGTGACTCGTCGTCGAGGAACACGCCGACGATGCGGCACGCTTCGGCATCGATCCATGCTGGAGTGGGGGCGCTGTCTCGGTGGTCTGACATGCCCGCCAGTCTCCGGCATCGAATCGCCTCAAGCGTCCGAGCGCACCCGAGTTCGGACTTCGGGAAACCACTGTTCTGAGCCGCCGCCGGGCGTACCGTGGGCGATCGCGTCGATGCCTCCCCGCAGGCGGGCGACGCGCGAGGCGGAAGAGCACCCATCCCAACCCGCTTGCCCAGGAGATTGCCCCAGAACCTCGCCGCAACCTGTGAACCGCCATTCCAGTCCTGCAAGGGGTCAGCGCATCGTGGATCACTACGGAACGCGGATCGCCGCGCCAAGAGCTGTCGAGTGCCAGCCGGCCGCAGGGCGCACGTGGCGCCACGAACCCTGGAAGCGATGAAGCGGGCGTTCAACGGCCCACCTCGTCTCCGCCCGCGCCCGCCGGGAACGGTTCCAGTAGGCTCTTCGAGTGTCGCATCCCGACCCATACGGTGCCCCTGATCTTCGGCCGATCGTGGCCGGTGAGGTGTTCGAAAATCCTGTCACTCGCGAGGTCGCCACGATCGTTGAGCTTCCCTGGTCGAACCCGGAGGGGCGGGGCGTCGCGGAGCTGACCGCTCTGGTCGGGGCGCAGGTGGTAGGCGAGCATCGCCACCCTGCGATCGTCGAGCGGTTTACGACGCTGGACGGGGAACTGACGGTCAAGCTCGACGGTGAGACAAGCATTCTTCGCGCGGGGGAGACGGCGGTGGTGGAGGCCGGCGTCTGGCACGACTGGTGGAACGCGAGCGACCACGATGCCCTGGTGCGCGTGGAGGTAACGCCGGGTGAGCGGTTTGCGCTGATGATCGAAACGCTGTTCGGACTCGCGCGCCTCGGCCACACCAACGCGAAGGGCTTGCCTAATCCGTTGCAGCTGTCGGTGTTCGCCCGCGAGTTCAGCGACGTGATCGTGTTGCGCAAGCCGCCGCTGCCCGTTCAGCGGGCGGTGTTCGGGCTGATTGCCCCGATCGCCCATCGTCGCGGCTACCGGGCAACCTACCCACAGATCTCACGCACTGTGCTCGCGCCTCGCGCCTAGACGGCTTTGCCGCTCAGGGCGACCTACAGCAGATCGGCTAGTGGCGTCGTGTCTGCGGGGGCGGTGAGACGTGGTACGAGCGCTTCGAATCTGAAGGCTGGCGTCACGATGACGGACCTCGAGCGGCGCTCGATGCAACAGGAACGATACGGCTGACGCCGACCGAGGCCCGCTGGATCGCCCGTGACCTGCGCGGACACCCCCGGTGACGAAGAACGCGAGCCCGCCGCCAGGATCCCAGGGCGTCGTGGTGAGGCGTCCAGTGCCGAGGACGGGCACCGGGCCACGTCGTCGTGCGTGCTTCGAGTCGCCGCTAGACGTTGGGAAGACGGAACGTTACCGTCGTGCCCTGACCGCGGCGCGACTCGACGTGAAACTCGCCGCCGGCGGCCTCAACGCGTTCTCGCGCCATGCGAAATCCGAAGTGTGAGGAGAGCACCGACTCCGTCGAACTGTCGAAGCCTCGGCCGTCGTCGCGTATCTCGACCTCGATCTGGTCTTGCTCGCCATCGACGGTGACTGCGACATGGCTGGCCCGCGCGTGCTTTCGGATATTGATCAGCGCCTCACGGATCGTCCGATACGCCAGGGCCTCGATGGCTGGTGAGTACCGTGAAGAGCCGACCTCGAGGGCCACTTCGGCGCCCGTCTCATCCGCGATCCGGCGCACCAGCTCCTTTAGCGCAGCCCTCAGCCCGGCTGACTCCAGCAGCTGGGGGTGCAGTTCGAAGGTAAGGCGGCGCGCCCGGTCGGTGGCCGCAGCCAGTACATCACGCGCGAGTCCAAGAATCGCTCGGGCGTCCTCCGGCCGACCCGCGTTGAGCTGGCGCTCGACACGGTCGATTTCGACCAACGAGGCGACCATCACCTGAATCGTGTCGTCGTGCAACTCCTCGGCGATTCGTGCTCGCTGTTCGGCTTCGGCGGCGAGGCGGCTGTCGAGCTCCGACTCGCGGCGCTGCTGGCTTGCTCGCTCCTCGGTGACGTCGCGGTAGTTGAGGATGATTCCGCGCACGACCGGGTCGTCCAGTAGGTTCGTGGCTAGGCCTTCCACGATCCGCCACGAGCCATCGGAGTGGCGCAGCCGAAACTCGCCAGGCAGTTGCCGGCCCGGCGACTGCTGAAGCTTCTCCAACGTCGTGCGGGCGCGGAGCGCATCCTCCGGTGGCATCAGCTCGAGCGGCGAGCGGCCGGTGAACCACTCGGCTGGTCTGCCGACCACTCGGCCCATTGAAGGGTTCTGGTAGGTCACGCGGCCTGTGGCGTCGACGATGGTGACCGCCTCACGCGCATGTTCGACCAGCGCCCGGAACAGCTGTCCGAGCCGCTCCTCCGCCTCGCGGGCGACGCGCTGATCGGTCACGTCCACCAGTACCCCATGCACGAGCTTTTCGCCCGTTTGCTCGTCGGCCAGCAACAGGGCGTGGTCATGAATCCAGCGGATTCGCCCGTCGGGCAGGACGATTCGATACTCGCCGCTTTGCGGATGGCCGGTATCGAGGAACTGCTCGTATTCCCGGACCGCGTTCTCCCGGTCGGCGGGGTGGATCCTCGCTAGCCACGCATCGTTGCCGCCCTTCCACTCCTCAAAGGAGCAGCCGAGGATCCGCTCCAGGCTCTCACTCGCCCAAAGTGAACTTCCATCCGGACGATCCACGTAGAACGCGGCGGGAAAGTCGCCCAGCAGCGCCTCCCACGGAAACTCTGAAGGCGCCGCGCCCGACAGCGCATCTGCGATCGACCCGTGCCCAGCCATCCCGTCGATCCTCCCACTCGCGACAGGTTCCGGCAACCGCCGGGCGAGGCGCCCAGTCCAGGTGTTCCGCCGGTGCCGCACCACCGGAGCGCGGAGCGGCGCTGACCGCCCGCGTGACCAGGCGCCTGGGCGTACTCCGACGTCGCCAAGCCAAGGGGGGCCGCGGCAACAAGTGGCCGTTACCACGCCGATACGATCCGCACTGTGGCAGCGTGGCGGATTCAGCCAGCAACCGCCGCGACCTTTGGTGAGATGGCCGGATGGCGGTACCGGCCGCCGTACGACTTCTATGACGGCGATCCGGAGCCTGTCCGCAATCCCGAGCGGTTCTTCGAAGTACGCGACGCCACCAACCGTCTGCTGAGCCAAATCCCCTACCAGCCACTCGCGGTCCCGAAGGTCAAGCTCCCGGACCGACATGGGCCCGACGACTACGTCGAGCCGCAGCTCCAGCTGCGGCGGATCCCGAGCCATTCTGACAGCAGCGGGACTCGGGTCAGCGACTGATGGAGACCAGCACCACGGCGATGATCCCGGTGATGAAAATGCCATCGTAGGTACCGGCCCCGCCGATCGATGCGACCGGAGCGCCGAGCGCGCGAACCCGGTGCAGGTTGAGAAGATCCCCGCCAATCAAGGTGCCCGCCGTACCAGAGACATACGTGAAAGCGGCCGCGTCATGAGGCGAGACGATCACGAGTGCCGCCGCCGCGGCCAATAGCGCCGGAAGCAAGGCTGGCACGACGATGCCCACGCCTGCCACCGGCCGCGCCACCAGCTTCACGCCGACGGTGACGACGACTGCTGCAGCAAGGGAGGATGTCCAGGCCCCGGTGTGGTCAAGCACCCAGACGGACACGCCCGCGGGGGTCAGGGCACCTCCGACGTTGATGGCGATCAACGTCTCTTGCCGCCGTATGGCCTGCGGCACCACGTATACGACACCGAACACGACCACCCGCCGGACGGTGACCATGGTTGTGACCGCATCCAGCCCACCGGAATGTTCGGTCTGCTACCGAGCAACTCGAGGGCCAACAAAACGAAGGCCGTCGTCGCGCTGATACCCAACTCACCACAGGCATACCGCAGCGTCCCGACCTGCACGAGCACCACCACAGCAACCAGCAACCCCAGTCCACTTTTCGGATCATCGCCAAGCCGATGGCATCAGAGTCGGGTCTGGACAGTTGCCCGCAGCCACACACGAAGTGGGCCGGCGGCAGGGTTTCGGTTTGCCCGGCCGCCCGGCGCGGTTCGGCTGGCTTACTGGCTTGCCGCGATTTCGGCCTCTTCGTCAGCCACTGCGATGGCGAGCCCGAGCGCGCGGGCGACGTTGCCCGCAGCGGAGGCCACTCGCGCCGTACCGACGATCGGTGCGACCGCGGCAAAACAGATCGTGTCCGCCTTTCGGCCGCGAGGGTGAAGCCAGGACGCCAGGTTCGACTCGCCTGCCGCTTATGGGTATACGCCTGCCTGTGCGGCGCCTCACCGCGGATGGCACCCGGAGCTCGCCAGGTGGACGCGTACGGCTACTTCGAACGACAGACATTGCCACGACTGGAGCCGCACCTCGGGGCCCTGGCCCGTGTCACGCTCGCTTCCAGTGCAGCGGCCGACCGGCCGGCCGGACTGGCGTCCGACGAAGGAGAGAGGCTCGCGCTGTTGGTTGAGTCCCACAGCGTGCCTGCGGGTTAGGCCAGCGCGGCTAACGCCGCCTTCGCGCGACGCGACCACGTACAGAGTGCCGATGCCTTGAGAACCCGCTTGCGGGCGGTGGTCTCCCCGTCGCTTGGCTGACCGTGTTAGAGCAGCCTGTGGTGACCACGTCTGCGAGCCGGCGCAGTCCTTTGACGGCGCAACTCCATGCCGTTCATGTCCAGCGCGTCGTATTGCTTCATGAGGTGCGCCGTCGGCGTTGGATGAGCTTCTTGGCCTCGTCGGCCCAGAGCACGATGCTGGCTAGTGCGAGACAGATCAGCCACTCCTGGAGCCCAAGCGGCGTGGTGTCGAAGGCGTTGTTGAGGAACGACAGCTGCACGACCGCGATCTGGAGGAGGGCGGAGAGTGCGATCGCAGCCCAGAGGTAGCGGTTGGTGAACAGGCGGTGGAAGGCGCTGGTGCGGTCGGAGCGGGCGTTGAAGCAGTTGAAGAGCTGGGCGAGCACGAGGGTGGTGAACGCCATCGTTCGCGCTTTCGCAACGCTCCCCGAGCTGCCGACGATCCCGCCGGGGAGTCGGAGATCCAAGGCGAGCAGCGTGACCCCTGCCATGACGGCGCCGACCCAGACGATGCCGACCCACATCTCGGCGTCGATGACACGGTCGGTCAGGCGCCGCGGCGGCCGGTCCATGACGTCGTCAGGCGGGGGATCCATGCCAAGCGCCAGTGCGGGGGCTCCGTCGGTAAGCAGGTTGATCCAGAGGATCTGTGTCGCCAGCAGCGGCGCTGCGATCGCCTCGCCGGTGTCCTCCAGCCCGATCACGCCTGCCAGGATGACGCCGAAGAACATCGTGAACACCTCGCCCATGTTCGAGGAGAGCAGGAAGCGGAGGAACTTGCGGATGTTGGCGAAGATGCCGCGGCCCTCGCGGATGGCGGTGACGATGGTGGCGAAGTTGTCGTCGGCGAGGATCATGTCGGCCGCCTCCTTGGCGACCTCGGTTCCGGCGACACCCATGGCGACGCCGATGTCGGCCGCCTTCAGCGCGGGTGCGTCGTTGACGCCGTCGCCGGTCATCGCGACGATCCGTCCATCCGCATGCATCGCGTCGATGATCCGGAGCTTGTGCTCCGGTGCGACGCGCGCGTACACGGATGTTTCGCGCACAGCGGCCAGGCGCGCCTCGTCATCGAGTGTCTCCAGCTGGTCACCCGAGACGACGCCCGTTTCGGCCGGCGCGATGCCGAGGTCGGCAGCGATCCGCGCTGCGGTGTGCGGATGGTCGCCGGTGATCATCACCACCCGCAGGCCGGCCGCCTGGGCACTCGCGATTGCCGCGGCCGCCTCTGGCCGCGGCGGGTCGATGATCCCAACCATCCCCAGGTAGACGAGCTCGCGTTCGACGGACTCGTCGTGTGGCGGCTGCTCGTCTGCGTGCAGCGGCCGGTAGGCGACGGCCAGCGTGCGCAGGGCGACGTCGGCGAGCCGCTCGACGGTCGCGAGGATCTCGCCTCGGCGAGCCTCGGTCAGCCGTCGGATCTCGCCGTGGATCCGCTCCTCGGTGCAGCGATCGAGTAGCACGTCGGGTGCGCCCTTGGTGACCACCGCGATCCCGAGCTCGCCGACCAGGTCGGTTTGGAGGGTACTCATCAGCTTCCGCTCGGAGCTGAACGGCACCTCGCCGACGCGCTTGAACCGGGCGCTGCGCTCCTCGCCGAGCCCCTCGATCTTTGCCTCCGCGACGAGAAAGGCTGCTTCGGTAGGGTCGCCCTGGATTGTCCAGGCGCCGTCTTCCTGGCGCAGGACGGCGTCGTTTGACAGGCTCCCCGCGGTCAGCACCGCCTGTACCTCCGCCAGGAGACCGGGGTCGGCGAGCGGCCGTCCAGCAACGAGCAGTTCACCGTCAGGTTGGTAACCGCTGCCGGTGACCTCCACCTCGCCCGAGCCGGTCACGATCTTCTGAATCGTCATCTCACCCTTCGTCAGCGTGCCGGTCTTGTCCGAGCAGATCACTGACGCCGATCCCAACGTCTCCACCGAAGACAACTTCTTCACGATCGCCCGACGCCTGGCCATCCGCTGCACGCCAAGTGCGAGCACAACCGACAGCACCGCCGGCAGCCCCTCCGGAACCGCAGCGACGGCAAGCGCGACGCCGATCAACAACACCGAGACGACGTCGGAGGCGGTCCGGATGTCGGCGGTGACCACGATCGCGCCGACCACCACAATCGCGATCCCAACCACCGCGATCCCGAGCATACGCCCGATCCGGCCCACCTCCCGCTGCAGCGGC
>DASSEV010000100.1:0-12957 GCA_035695105.1 Gaiellales bacterium | reverse complement strand
AGGCCGCGAAGTGCGCCCGCTGGCCGGAGCGCTTGGCCGCGTACATCGCCTCGTCCGCCGCGCGGAACAGCGCCTCCGGCTCGTCGCCGTCGCGGGGATAGACCGCCACGCCGAAGCTCGCCCGCAGATCCTCGAAGCGGGCGTCCGAGCTGTCGATCAGCCCGGATGCGATGCGGTCGATCACGGCTCGCACCTCGGCCTCGTCGGTCTCCGGGAGGAGCAGCGCGAACTCGTCGCCGCCGATGCGGAAGGCGGCATCCGTCTGCCGCAGCGCCTCGCTCAGCATCGAGCCCATCCGCTCGAGCGCCATGTCTCCGGCCAGGTGCCCGTGCTGGTCGTTCAGGGCCTTGAACCCGTCCAGGTCGCAGGTGACGAGCGCGAACGGGCGGTGGTAGCGGCCCGAGCGCGCCGTCTCGACCGCCAGCCGTCGGGTGAAGGCGCGGCGGTTGTGCAGGCGTGTGAGCGGATCGTGCTCGGCCAGGAACCGCATCTCCTCGAAGTGCGTGGCCGAGTCGAGCGCCGCGGTCGCCTGGTTCGCGAACACGCGCAGCGCCTGCAGGATCTCGGCCGAGGGCTGCAGACGGTCGATCGGGTCGTCCACCCAGATCACGCCGATCAGCTCGCCCTCGCGGTCGGCCAGCGGCACGATCAGCCAGTGGTGGTTCCAGGCGTGTGGGCCCGATCCGTTGAAGACCGACTCGTAGACGTGATGCCGGTCGGGCAGGCGCTCCATCGCCTGGTCCGCGGCGAGCAGGTAGCAGCCCTCGATCTCGAACTGCGGCGCGAGCAGCGGCCGCACCATCTCGATGGTGAGGGGCGCGTTCGCGGCCATGTCGGCCAGGCTCCAGCCGACGGCGCAGCGCGGCGTGAGCACGCCGTTGTCCGGGCTGGGGAGGTCGATGCTGACCTTCGCGAAGCCGAGCGCCTCGGCGATCCCCTCGGCCACCGACTGCAGCACTGCGTCGATCGAGAGCGTCTCGGTCAGCCGTGAGGACACCTGGAGCAGCCGCTCGAGGGCGCTGCTGTGGCGGCTGGAACGGGCGGCCTCCTGCGCGCTCTCGAGCGCCAGCGAGACGTGCTCGGCCAGCGCAACGAGCACTTCGAGCTCGCCGTCCTGCGGGCGCATGCCGGAGACGGGCTCGTCGACTGAGAGGATGCCGAGCAGGTGCCCGTCCGACCGCGTCAGCGGCACGAACAGGGCATCCTCGGGGTGCCAGGCGTTCGGATCGTCGCTGATCGGGATGTCGGGCGTGACCACGAGCATGTCGTCCGACCAGTCGTACTCGCCCGCGCGCACGAAATAGGCGCCACGCCGCTTGAAGCGGTCGTCGAGCAACGGCGCCCACTCGGCCCAGCCGCCGCGTGAGCCGAGCAGCTGCTCGACCGAGCGCGGGTCGCGGTCGTGCACCGTCGTCACCTCGAAGTCGTCCCAGGCCGGGCGGTAGAGGTTGACGACGACCGCCTGGTAGCCGAGTGATTCCGAGATGGTGCGCGCGATCGCCGACAGCACGTGGGGGAGCGACTCGTCGTCGCGCACGACGCGGGACACGTCCAGCAGGCCGCGGAGCCGCGCGAGGGTGTCGAGATCGTCGGAAGCCATGGGGGGAAGAGGCTCTGGTCGAATCCTCTACGGTTTGTCGGGCGTATGCATCCCCGTCTTGAGTGGACAGTAGTCGGGGCGGCCGTCGCGCTGGTCGCCGCGGCGGGATGCGGCGGCGCCCAGCCGACCGCCGTGCCGCTCCCCGACACCGCCAGCGGCCTCGCCGTGGCCCCCGACTTCGCCGGCACCCTGTGGGAGGCCACCGGGACGCATCCGTGGCGCTCCCAGGACGGCGGATCCAGCTGGCAACCGGTGCGCGGACACGGCGGCGGGCTCGGCATCGCCTTCACCGAGGAGGGCGCAGAGATCGTCGGGGCGGAGGGGAGCCAGCGCGGCGACTACGGCGGCAACGGCATGCAGTCGCCGCTCCGCACGCCGAGCACGTTCGTCTCGATCACGACGCCGTACCACCGCACCGACCGGTTGTACGCGCTCGACCTGTTCGGCCATCTGTGGCTGTCCGTCGACGCCGGGCGGCGCTGGACGAAGCTGCGTGCGGCGCGGCTCCCCAGCGGCTGCGTCGGGATCGGTGCCGTCCGGGGCGATGTCGTGAAGCCTGACATCGTCTATGCCGCGTGCGGGCGCAACGGCCTCTGGCGCTCGCTCGACGACGGGGCCACCTTCTCCCGCCTGCCGGGGCCGGCGGACCCGCACGCGGTGGCGATGACGACGGACGACCAGAACCGCGTGCTGGTGGCGACGGGTGACGGGCTCTACCTGAGCACGGACGACGGCCGCACGTTCCTGCCGGTGCTGCACCGCAAGGTGGATGCCATCGCCTTCGACCCGCGCAACCGGCGGCTGGCATACGCGGCCGTGGGGCGGACGCTGCTGCGGTCGGTGGACGGCGGGGAAACGTGGCCGTCGCAGTGATCCCCGGCGACGACACGGGTCTGCCCCTGCGGGGCTGACCCGGCTGGACTACATGCAGCGTCGGGTGCCGCCCTCCCGGGTCAGGCCCCGAACGGGGGCAGACCCGTTTCCCGGAGCTCCGCCAGCCAGCCCGGCACGCGCACCGGGCGCATCGTTGCCCGATCCACGCAGGCGTGCCGCGTGAAGCCGCTCGCCACCAGCTGCTCGCCCCGCAGGAGCCGGTACGCGAATCGGAACGAGGCGCGCGAGAGCTCCTCCAGCGTGCACTCGACGTCGAACTCGTCGTCGAAGAGCAGCGGCCGCAGGTACCGGATTCCGGCCTCGGCCACGACCATGTCGATGCCGCCGTTGTGCACCTCGGCGTAGCTGTGCCCAGCGGCCCGCAGGAACTCGATGCGGCCGATCTCGAAGTACTGGAGGTACGCCGCGTTGTTGGCGACGCCCATCGCGTCGGTCTCGCCGAACCTGACCCGCAGGGGGACGTGGTGCGTGCGGAAGGGCTCGGGCATCGGCCCGCATGATACGGTGAACGCCTCCCAGCGCCGTCTGAGAAAGGGGTACGGATGAACGATCAGACCAGCCTCATCGACCGCCTCTCGAGGGTGGCCGGGGACATGGCCGGCAGCCAGGTGGTGTCGGCCGGCAGGGAGCGGGCCGAGAAGACCAAGCGCGCCGCGCGGTCGCAGTGGCCGGCCACCCGGGAGGACCTGCAGCGCATCCAGGATCAGCTCGACCGCATCGAGGCGACGCTCGCGGAGCTCAGCGCCCGCGTCGAGGCGCCGGCCCCGAAGCCGCGCCGGAAGGCCGCCTCAGCCGGCGGGAGCGCGAAGACGGAGAGCTGACGGTACGACGTCGAAGGTGGCCGGGGTGATCCCCGGCTGCTCGCCGTCCACCTCGATCGGCAGCGGCGTCTCGGGAGTCACCACGACCCGGCGAGCGCGCCGGATGGTGGCCTTGGGGTGGGTCACGTGCGTGCCGCGGTAGAGCTTGTGCAGGTTGAGGGCGAGATCGACCTTGGAGACGTCGCCCCAGACCAGCACGTCCAGCAAGCCGTCCGACGGATCGGCGTCGGGGAGGATCTTCATCCCGCCCGCGAAGTATCGGCAGTTCGCCACGATCGCGTTGTTGCAGATCTGGTCGAGCACCTCGCCGTCGATCTCGACGACGAAGCGTGAGTTGCGGTACCCCACGAACGTCGCCACCGCCGCCCATGCGAACGCCACCGTGGCGCCCAGCGGCTTGCCGCTCCGGTTGACCCGGTCGGCGGCGACGCCCGTCAGCCCCGCGCTGGCGATGTTCGCGAAGTAGCGCGTGGCCGGCGCCCCGTCGGGACCCGTGTAGGAGACCCGCCCCAGGTCGATCGTCCGAGCGGGAGCCGTGGCGGCCACGTCGAGCGCCCGGTCGGTCTTCTTCGAGATGCCGAAGGTGCGCACGAAGTCGCAGCCTGACCCGCGCTCCACCACCGCCAGGTCGGTCGACGGAGCACCGGCCATCCCGTTCGCGACCTCCGACACCGTCCCGTCGCCGCCCACGGCCAGCACCAGCTCGGCGCCCTCCGCCACCGCCTCGGCCGCGAGGTCGGTGGCATGGCCGGGGCCCTCCGTCAGGCGCACGTCGACCCGCAGACCGCGGGCGCCCGCCTGCAGCGCGATCTCCGGCCACTCCCGCGCCGTGCGGCCGTTGGCCGACGCGGGGTTGACGATCATCGCGGTCTCGGTCACGCCTTGGGGTCGACCGCCGCGGCCAGTGCCAGCCGGGTCATCCGCTCGACGCCGCGGGCGAGCTCGTCGTCGGGGATGCGGGCCACCTGCGTCTCGGCGACAAGGTCGGAGACGGTGAGGATGCACGCCGTCTTCACGGCCCGCAACGCGCCGATGGTGAACAGCGCGGCCGCCTCCATCTCGACGGCCAGCACACCCCGCTCGGCCCAGCGCAGCTGGCGGCCGCGGTCGGGGTCGTAGAAGGTGTCCGAGGACGCGATCAGCCCCACGTGCGGGCGGATGCCGAGCCCCTTCGCGGCGTGGATGGCGCCGTGCGTGAGCCCGAAGTCGCACGTGGGCGCGTGCGGCTCGTCACCGGTGTAGTGGCGGGAGGTGCCGTCGGCGGGGACGGCGGACAGCGCGATCACGGTGTCACCGAGGTTCAGCGTCGGTGACAGGCCGCCGCACGTGCCGATCCGGATCAGCCGCTCCGCGCCGAGGCTGATCAGCTCCTCGATCACGATCGACGCGCTCGGCGTTCCCATGCCGGTCGACTGCACCGACACGGCATGTCCCTCGTAGGTGCCCGTGTAGCCCAGCATGCCGCGCTCCTCGTTCACGAGCTGCGCGTCCTCGAGGAACTCCTCCGCGACCCGGCGGGCGCGCCGGGGGTCGCCGGGAAGCAGCACGGCGGGCGCGTAGTCCCCGGGCTCCGCTCGCAGGTGGACGGGCATGGTGGCGCAGCTTATGGAATTCCCCGATCAAGCGAGCGGGTCGTTTCGCCGATGAGGGGGTATGGCCCCGCAGAACCGCTTGCAGGCGCTGTTCGACCTGTCCCGCACCCTCTCGTCCAGCCTCGACCTGGCCGAGGTGCTGGAGCAGTTCACCTCTCACGCCGCCGAGCTGACCGGTGCGATCGCCGCCGACCTGTCGACCTGGGATCGCGACCGCGACGTGCTCGTGCAGCTGACCGAGTATCTCTCGAACGAGGATCGGGTCAGCATCCCGGAGGACCGGCTGTACTACCTGGCGGACTACCCCGCCAGCCGGCGCGTGCTGGACGAGCAGATGCCGCTGCAGATCCGTGTGTCGCGGCCTGAGGACGACCCGAACGAGCGCAGGCTGCTCGCCGAGCGCGGGCTCGGGTCGCTGCTGATGCTGCCGCTGGTCGCGCGCGGTGAGTCGATCGGCCTGATGGAGATCGTGGACACGGACGACCGCGAGTTCGACGCTCACGACGTGGAGTTCTGCCAGGCCCTGTGCGACGTGGTGGCCACGGCGGTGCGCAACGCGCAGCTCTACGAGCAGGTCAAGGAGATGGCGCTGCGCGATCAGGTCACCCAGCTCTACAACCGCCACTGCTTCGAGGAGCAGCTGGCCGCCGCGGTCGCGCGCAGCCACCGCAGCGGCGAGCCGCTGGCGCTGCTCGTCATCGACCTCGACGGCCTCAAGCGCATCAACGATCTCGGCGGCCACCCGGCCGGTGACGAGGCGCTGCGCGCAGCCGCGGACTCGCTGCGCGGCTCCTGCCGCCTCGGCGACGTGCCCTGCCGCCTGGGAGGCGACGAGTTCGCCGTGATCCTGCCCGGGGCGGAGGCCGCCGCCGCGGAGCTCGTGGCCGAGCGCGCGCAGAAGCGCCTGCGCCAGCTGGGCAAGGGCCAGTACAGCTTCTCCGGCGGCGTCGCCATGTCGGGCGATGAGCTGGCCACGCCCTACGAGCTCTACCGGACGGCCGACATCGCCGCCTATCGGGCGAAGACGGCCGGTGGCGCCCGCACGCTGGTCGCACAGCAGCACTAGATCCGGCTCGCAGTTCGGCCGATTAATAGGCCATGGCGCCCCCCAACCGTCTGCAGGCACTGCTCGAGCTGTCGCGTGCGCTCTCGTCGAGCCTCGACCTGAGCGACGTGCTGACGGTGCTGCTCGACCGAGTCTCGCGGCTGACGGGCGCCACCGGCACCGCCGTCTCGCGCTGGGACCGTGAGCGCGACGTGCTCGTCACGCTGGCCCACCACAGCCACGGCGCCAACTCGCTGGCCGAGGAGGAGCACGAGTATCCGGTCTCCGAGTTTCCGTCGACCGGGCTGGTGCTGCAGACGCAGCGTCCGCTTCAGGTGCGGTCGTCGAACCCTCGCGACGATTCCGTCGAGCGCGAGCTGATCGCGCGGCTCGGATTCAAGTCGCTGCTGATGCTCCCGCTCGTCGCCCGGGGCGACACGATCGGGCTGATGGAGATCGCCGACGTCAACGACCGGGCGTTCACGCCGCAGGACGTCGAGTTCTGCCAGGCCGTGTGCGACGTCGTCGCCACATCGCTGCACAACGCGATGCTCTACGAGCAGGCGCGCGAGCTGGCCCACCGCGACCAGCTGACGGGCCTGCACAACCGGCGGTTCTTCGAGGATCATCTCCAGCAGGTGCTGGCTCGCTCCGATCGCAGCGGCCGGCCGGTCGGCCTGCTGGTGCTCGATCTGGACGGTCTCAAGTCGATCAACGACGGCGGCGGCCACCTCGCCGGTGACGCGGCGCTGCGCGCGGCGGCGGCCGCGCTGCGTGCAGCGGTGCGTGCCGGTGACCTGCCCTGCCGGCTGGGC
This sequence comes from Gaiellales bacterium, assembly GCA_035695105.1. Lineage (GTDB taxonomy): Bacteria > Actinomycetota > Thermoleophilia > Gaiellales > JAICJC01 > JAICYJ01. The sequence goes on along the minus strand of DASSEV010000100.1, from coordinate 6,190 downwards.
GGTGACGAGTTCGCCGTGATCCTCCCGGACGGCGGCGTCGACGCGGCCCTGGCAGTCGCCGACAGAGCCCAGCAGGAACTCCGGGACGCGGGCGACGGCGGCTGGTCGTTCTCCGGAGGCGTGGCCGTCGATCTCAGCGGCCTGCCCCCGCACGAGCTCTACCGGCTGGCCGACGAGGCGGCCTACCGCGCGAAGACCTCGGGCGGCGGCCGGACGCTGGCCGCCGCGTAGGCAGGCGCCGTCAACCGGACGCGAGCGCGCCGATGGAGACGCCGGGCAGCTCGTAGCCGTCGTCGGTGCGATACGGCTCCGACCGCGCGGCCACGTCGGTACGGAGGGCCGCCAGCTCCCGCGGATCGAGCTGCTCCAGCGCCGCGTGCAGCGACGGCGAGATCTCGGTCATCACGGCCCACTGCTCGTCGAGGTCGCCGAACCGCCACGTCACCGGCAGCTCGCGCAGCTCGACCGAGGTGAAGCCGGCGGCGCGGATCAGCCGCTCGAGCTCCACCGGGTCGGCGAGTCGGTACATCCCCGGCTCATGCGGTTGTGCGTGTGGTACCAGCCCCCGGTCGGCCAGCGGGCCGCCGGCGGCGGTGTTCCAGGGGTTGCGCTCCCTACCCGCCCACACGGCGAGCGCCACACGACCCGCCGGGCCGCGCAGGATGCGCCGCGTCTCGGACAGTGCGGCCACAGGGTCGTCGAGGAGCATGTAGCCCCACCGGCAGAGCACCACGTCGACGCTGCCGTCCGGCATGTCGATCGCCTCGGCGTCGATGCGGCGGAGCTCGAGGTTCGCCGGACGCGTACCGCCGCCGTACCGCTCGGCGTTGCGGCCCGCGGCACCCAGCATGCCCTCGGAGCTGTCGCTCAGGATCAGGCGGCCCGCGTCGCCGATCCGGTCGAGCGCGAGCAGCCCGGTGTCACCGGCGCCGGCCGCCAGCTCGAGCACCACCTCGCCCGGCTGCGGAGCGGCCATCTCGACCAGCCCCTCGCCCACGGGGTGGGTTGCGGCCCACATCCGCTCGCGGTTGCGCTCCCAGGCGGCCGCGGTGGCGTCCCAGCTGCTGGCGCTATCGTCCCGACCGTGCACCGGCAGAGCGTCGTGCTTCGCGGCCGCCGCGTCAACTTCCTCGAGCACGGCGAGGGCCCGCCCGTGGTCATGCTGCACGGGCTGCTCGGAAGCCCCGCCTACCTGCTGCCGCTGGCGCGGGCTATCGCGGCCACCGGGCGCCGCGTGCTGCTGCCCGACCTGCACGGGCATGGCGGCAGCGACCGGCTGGTGCCCTGGAACCTCGACGCGGCTGCCGACGACCTGGCCGCAGCCATGGTCCTGGCCGGCGTCGAGGCGCCGGCGCTGCTCGGCCATTCGCTGGGCGCGCCGATCTGCGTGCACTGGGCGGCGAGGCACCCAGTCAGGGCGCTGGTCTGCATGTCCCCGGTCGGGATGGTGCCGCTGCAGCTGGGGCCCGCCCGGCACCTGGTTCCCTGGGCGCCGGCCGTCGCCCGGCTCGCCGAGGCGGCGGCGCGGCCGCTGGCCGGGACGCGCGCCGGCCGCGGGCTGGTGTTCGGCTGGTTCGTCGGCATGCGGTATCCGAACGCGGTGGCGCCGCCGCTGGGCGAGCGGATGATCCGGCACGCCGCGGCCGCATCCCCGGCTCTCGAGGACTACCTGCCGATGCTGCACGGCCTCGACCTGCGCGAGCCCTCCGCGATGGTCGGCTGCCGCTCGCTCACGATCTGGGGCGAGGACGACGTCCATGCGGCCAACGGAGAGCTGCTCGCCGCAGCGCTGCGCGGCACGGCCCGGGTGCTGCCCGGCTGCGGCCACATGCCAACGCTGGAGGCGCCCTTCGCGTGCCGCCGGGCGCTCGACGGCTGGCTGTAGGCTGCCTGCGTGAGCGATCTCTGGCACTGCGGGGCCTGCGGCCGCACCGTCGATCTCGACATGGCGCCGGTCGAGGTGGGGCTGGTGCGGCTGGCCGTGGCTGACCCCGGCAGCTTCCGTCTCGGCAGCGAGGGCATCGAGGACGAGATCGTGCGGGTGCTCGCCCCCTGCACCTGCGGGGGCAGCTTCCAGCCCGGTGCGGGCGACGGGCCGGTGGTGGCGGTGCGCTTCGACGAGGAGCGCCTTGCGCCGCTGGCTGCGGCGGGGCTCGAGCGGCTCGAGGCCGACGAGGAGCTGTCGGGCCTCCGTAGCGCCTGGGGCCCGCGGGCGGTCGCGCTTGCCGGGCGGTCGGAGGAGCTGGAGAAGGAGGATGTGCTGCGGATCCGGCTCGAGGAGAAGCTGACGGCGCTGCAGACCGAGGTCGAGCGGGCGACCGCCGCCGGCGACGTCGATGCCGCCGAGACCGCTCACGCCCGCTACATCGAGCTCGGCACCACCTACGTCCGTCGGTTCGTGCGGCCGGATGAGTCAGCCCCCCGCTGAGCACCGCGTCGCCGGGTACATCGAGCAGCACGAGCTGCTCCGGCCGGCCGAGCCGGTGCTCGCCCTGGTGTCCGGCGGAGCCGACTCGCTATGCCTGTGGGGCGTGCTCCGGGATCTCGGGTACGCGGTGGAGGCCCTCCACGTCGAGCACGGGCTGCGCGGAGAGGCCGGGCTGGCCGACGCCGCGCACTGCGCATCGCTGGGAGCCGAGGTGGTCGCCGTCGACGTCGCCTCAGGAGGCAACGTCGAGGCGCGGGCGAGAGAGGCGCGGTACGCGGTCGCGCGCGAGCGGGCCGAGGGGCGGCCGATCGCGACCGGGCACACGCTCAGCGACCAGGCCGAGACGGTCGTCTACCGGCTGGCGTCGTCGTCCGGCCCGCGCGCGCTGCGGGCGATGCGGCCCGCCGCGAACGGGATCGTGCGGCCGCTCCTCTGCCTGACAGCCGCCGAGACGCGGGCCTGGTGTGCGAGCCGCGGCCTGCGGCCCCGGCTGGACGAGACCAACGGCGACACCGCCCTGCGCCGCAACATGATCCGGAGCGACGTGATGCCGGCGCTGGCACGCGTGCACCCCGGCGCCGAGGTGAACCTGGCCCGGTCGGCGGAGCTGCTCGGCGAGCTCGACGACCTGCTGGCCGAGCTGACGGGCGAGCATGTCGGCGATCCGCTCGACCTCGACCGGCTGGCCGCCCTGCCGCGGGCGCTGCGCGTGCTGGTGCTGCGCGAGGCGGCCGAGCGTGCCGCCGGGAGGCCGCTTCGCCTGCCCCGGCAACTGACCGGCCGGCTGGAGGAGCTGGCGGAGCGACGGTCGGGCGTGGAGCGCCTGTCGCTGGGCGCCGACGTGGAGGCCGTGCGCGAGCGGTCGGCGCTCAGCTTCGGGCCGCCGGCGAGGTATTCTGCGCGCCCATGAGCGGCGACCTCACGGCTCTCGATCCCGACCAGCTGATCGCCGAGACGCTGGTCGACGAGGAATCCCTGCAGGCCCGGATCGCCGAGCTGGGCGAGGACATCTCGCGCGACTACCTGGGGCGCGAGCCGCTGCTGGTCGGCGTGCTCAAGGGCGCCGTCTTCTTCATGGCGGATCTCGTCCGGCGCATCACCGTCCCGTGCGAGATCGACTTCATGGCCGTCTCCAGCTACGGCAGCGGCACCGACTCGTCGGGGGTCGTGCGGATCCTGAAGGATCTCGATGCGAACATCGAGGGCCGGCACGTGATCATCATCGAGGACATCGTCGACTCCGGTCTGACGCTGTCCTATCTCGTGCGCAACCTCCAGGCCCGCGGGCCGGCCACGCTGGAGATCTGCGCGCTGCTCACCAAGCCGGAGCGCAGGCAGACCGACATCGGCTGCCGCTACGTCGGCTTCGAGATCCCGAACCGGTTCGCGATCGGCTACGGGCTCGACTACGGCGAGCGCTACCGCAGCCTGCCCTACGTGGCCGCGCTGGACGAGGCGCGCCTGCCCGAAGACCTGATCTGACGGCTGCCGGGTCGCCGGTCAAGTCGGCCGGGCGGGGTGCCGATAGACCCGCTAGATGATTGATCCCACGGCGAACCGCTGGGCGCCGAACGGCGTAGTGGGGGTGGATCCATCGCGCGCCGGAAGGGCCTCAATGAGCCGGAAATGCACCGTGATATCGTTCCAATCCACCCCCCAGGCAGGTAGGCGGATCACCCTGTGAGCAGATTCTTCAAGAGCGCGGCCTTCCCGATCATCGTCGTCGTCGTGCTGGCGTTCTTCGCCCAGCGGATGATCATCGACAACTCCGGGAGCAGCCAGGCTCACACCTGGAACGACTTCATGACGGCCGCCAGCCAGGGCAAGGTCGAGTACCTCAAGACCAACGAGGGCGACAACAGCCTCAAGTACAGCACCACCGCCTCGGACGGCAGCCAGACGACCACGATCGGCATTCCCAGCCCGGACTCGCTGGAGGCCGGCATAGCCGCCGCGAAGACGAACTCCGCGCTGGTCTACGAGGGCACCAGCACCGGCGGCTCGCCGTGGTGGAGCATCCTCACCTACATCCTCCCGTTCGTCCTGTTCTTCGGGTTCTGGATCTTCCTGATGAACCAGGTGCAGGGCGGCGGCAGCAAGGTGATGAGCTTCGGTAAGAGCCGTGCCAAGCGGCTCTCGGTCGACTCGCCCAAGATCACGTTCAAGGACGTGGCCGGCGTGGACGAGGCGGTCGAGGAGCTGCACGAGATCAAGGAGTTCCTCGAGAACCCCAAGAAGTTCCAGGCGCTCGGCGCGCGCATCCCCAAGGGCGTCCTGCTGTTCGGGCCTCCCGGCACCGGTAAGACGTTGCTGGCCCGCGCAGTCGCCGGTGAGGCGGGCGTGCCCTTCTTCTCGATCTCCGGCTCCGACTTCGTCGAGATGTTCGTCGGCGTCGGCGCGAGCCGCGTGCGCGACCTGTTCGAGCAGGCCAAGCAGAACTCGCCCTGCATCATCTTCATGGACGAGATCGACGCCGTCGGCCGCCACCGCGGCGCCGGCATGGGCGGCGGCCACGACGAGCGCGAGCAGACGCTGAACCAGCTGCTGGTCGAGATGGACGGCTTCGAGATGAAGGACAACATCATCCTGATCGCCGCCACGAACCGGCCGGACATCCTCGACCCCGCGCTGCTGCGCCCCGGCCGCTTCGACCGCCAGGTCGTCGTCGACCGGCCCGACCGCGTCGGCCGCAAGCGCATCCTCGAGGTGCACTCACGCGGCAAGCCGATCTCGCAGTCGGTCGACCTCGAGGCGCTTGCCGGCCAGACGCCCGGCTTCACGGGCGCCGACCTGTCGAACCTGGTGAACGAGGCCGCGCTGCTGGCAGCCCGCAAGGGCAAGCGCCAGATCGAGATGCTGGAGCTGGAAGAGGGCATCATGCGCGTGATCGCCGGCCCGGAGAAGAAGACCCGGCTGCTCTCGCCGAAGGAGCGCGAGATCACGGCGGTGCACGAGATGGGCCACGCGCTCGTCGGCCACTACCTCGAGCACAACGATCCGGTGCACAAGATCTCGATCGTCGGGCGCGGCATGGCCCTCGGCTACGTGATCACGCTGCCGAGCGAGGACAAGTTCATGCGCTCGCGACCGGAACTGATGGACTCGCTCGCGAAGAACCTGGGCGGGCGCACCGCGGAGGAGCTCGTGTTCGGCGAGGTCACGACCGGCGCCGAGGACGACCTCAACAAGACGACCGACACGGCCAAGCGCATGGTCACGCGCTGGGGCATGTCGGAGAAGCTCGGCCCGCGGACATTCGGCCGCGACTCGAGCCAGCCGTTCCTCGGCCGCGACTTCGGCCACGAGGCGGATTACTCCGAGGAGATCGCACGCGAGATCGACGACGAGATCCGCCGGATCGTCGAGGATGCGCACGAGCGCGCGCGCAAGGTGCTCTCGGAGCACATCGACGAGCTGCAGCGGCTGTCGAAGATCCTGATCGAGTACGAGACGATCGACCGCGAGCAGTTCCAGCAGCTGCTGGGCGGCACGGCGGTGGAAGAGGTCTTCAAGGACCACGAGAAGCACGCCGCGCCGGTCGCGGAGGAGCAGCCGGCCAAGCAGCCTTCGAAGCCGCGCACCATCGGTCTGCCGCTTCCGGGCACGCTCCACCAGAGCAAGCCGCCGGACGCACCGCAGGGCGCGTAGACGGGTCTCGCTCGGGGTCAGGCCTCCGGCCTGACCCCGTGTCTTATGGCGCGCGGTGCCGGGCTTCAGCACGTCACCGCTTCTGCTGACTTCGATGACGGTCAGACGGGATCG
>DASSEV010000099.1:0-75364 GCA_035695105.1 Gaiellales bacterium | reverse complement strand
GCTGCGGCTCGGGTGCGTGCTCGGTGTAGTGCAGGCCGATGTCCCGGCCCGACAACCGCACCTCGACGTGGCCGGGCAGCTGATCGTCCAGCTCCAGCGCCGCCTCGGCGAGGATGTCGAGCAGCCGCAGGCGCAGCGCCGGCTCGAGCGCCCGCCCCAGCTGGTCGGCGATGCGCTGGCCCTGCTCGTCCGCGATCGACGCCGCCGAAGCCAGATCGGCCCGCAGCGCCTCGATGTGTCCTGACATGTCCATGACGTCATTATGACATCATAAAAGCGTCTGTCAAGTGTCAAGGTGGTGCGGCGTAAGATTCGCCCATGGACGCGCCCCGCGAGCTGCAGCCCGAATCGGTGCATTCGGCCGCGGCCAGCGCGCACATCAGCCACGCCGTGATCGCCACCTATGCGGCGGCTGCCGCCGTCGAGGTGCCGGGTGTGTACGCGATCGCCGGCGGCGAGCGGGGCACCGTCGACCCCGAGCGCGCGCCGAAGGGCGTGCGGGTGGTCTCCGACGGCGATGCGGTCGGGCTCGAGCTGCATCTGGTCACCGACTGGGGGGCCAGCATCCCGAGGGTGGCCTCCGAGGTGAGCCGCCGCGTGCGCGACTACCTCGGTTCCATGATCGACCTGCAGCCGTCGTCGGTCTCGGTGGTCGTCGACGACGTCGCGCCGCCCGCCGCATGACCGGTGTCGAGCACCTGACCGGCGCGACGGTGGACACGGCGCCGCCCCCCTGCCGCGACTGCATGTGGTGGCAGACCCGTCCCGGAGGACGACCAGGTGACCGCCGCCGCTGGGCGCGCGACACCGAGGACGACTTCGGGCCGTGGGGGAAGCTCTACGTCGACGACGGGCGCGTGATCGGCCTCATCCAGTACGGCCCGAGCGACCTGTTCTCGCGGGCGCGGTATCTGCCGGCCGGCCCGCCCGGCCGCGACGCCGTGCTCGTCACCTGCGCGTACCTGACCGACGCGCAGAGTCCCTGGGTGCTGCAGAGCCTGTTCCTTGCCGCCATCGGCGAGTGCCGGGATCGCGGACTGCCCGCGCTCGAGACCTTCGGCTACCGGTTCCCGCCCGACGAGGGCTTCGCCTCCCGGTTCCTCGGCCACCGCACCATCTTCCCCGCCGACTTCCTCCGTGACCTCGGCTTCCATCCCGAGCGCACGGCCGGCCGCGTCTCGCTCGAACGGCTCGACCTGCGGGCGATCGAGACGGTCAGCGAGGAGAGCAGGCTGGAGCGGCTGCGCGCCCGGCTGGCACTGATCAACCCCGCGCCCGCCGGGCTCCAGTGAACCGATCGATCGCACCGGACGAATGACCGATCGCACACCGAGAAGGGATCCGATCACGGAGCACCTGTCCGATCACGGGCTGCTCGCACTGGTCGCGCGCGGGGACAGGGACGCGTTCGCGCGGCTGTACGACCTCTACGCCGCACCGGCGTACTCCCTGGCGCTGCGCGTCGTGCGCGACCGCGATCTGGCCGCCGACGTCGTGCAGGACGCGTTCCTCGCCATCTGGAACCAGGCGTCGAAGTTCGATTCGTCGAGGGGGCAGCCCTCGACCTGGATACTGACCGTGACCCATCACAAGGCCGTCGATACCGTCCGCCGCGAGGAGCGCCGCCGCGCGGAGGCGATCGACGAGGCACGCGAGACGCCCGACGCGTCGGCGCCCGTCGAGGATCAGGCCTGGCAGGGTGTCGCGCGCGAGCAGGTGCGGGCCGCGATGTCCAAGCTGCCTGATCCGCACCGTGAGGTGCTCGAGCTCGCCTACTTCGCCGGCTACACCCAGTCGCAGCTGGCCGAGCGGCTGGCCGTCCCGATCGGCACCGTCAAGAGCCGCACGTTCGCGGCGATGAACGCTCTGCGCGAGCTGCTGGCCGCGTCGGGCATGCATCCGGAGCAGGAATGGAACACGTCGACGAGCTGATCGCCGCCCACGCCCTGCACGCCCTCGATCCCGAGGACGAGCGCGCCGTCGAGGCGCACCTCGCCGAGTGCGAGCGGTGCCGGGTGCAGCTGCGCGAGATGCAGTCGGTGTCAGCGGCGATCGCCCTCTCGGCGCCCGCCGCCGAGCCTCCGGCCGAGCTCCGCGACCGGGTCATGGCGTCGATCGGGCCGGCCGTCGTGTCGACCGCTCAGCACGAGGAGCAGCCCGCCGGCCGGCGATGGTCATGGTGGCCGCGCTTCTCCGCGGTCGCGGTTCCAGTGCTCGCTGTCGCCGTCCTCGCGCTCGCGGTGTGGAACGTCTCGCTGCGGAACGGCCAGGGCTCCCAGGACATCGCCGCCGTCACCAGCGTCGGCAACGTCGGCAGCCTGGTCTCCTACCAGAGCGGTGACGCGACCCTGGTCGGGAATCTGCGGCCCGCGCCTGCGAACCACACCTACGAGGCGTGGGTGATCCCGAGCGGGCAGTCCGTTCCGCTCGCCGCGGGCACCTTCGCGGGCGGCGACGGCATCTCGTTCACGCTGACGAAGCACGCGTCGCCGGGCGACACCATCGTGATCACGCTCGAGCCGGGCAGCGGCGGGCCGAGCCCCAAGGGGCCGGCCGTGGCGAAGACCGTCCTGCCGGCCTAGCTGCGCGAGCTACCGCGCGAGAAACGCCAGCGTTCCGGCCACGATGCTGGCCGAGATGACGACGCGCGCGCTGCGCCCGGGATCGGGGAGGCGAACGCTGATGGCGGAGAGCGGCGCGGGTTCGCGCCGCCGCGCCTGCGAGCGGCGCGCGAGCCGGTGCCGCGCCATCGCCGACTCCCGCTGGGCCGAGGGCAGCAGCAGCTCGTCGACCCGGAACGGCCCGTGCTGGTCGTGGTCGTGGCCGTGGTCGAGACAGCCGAAGCGCCCACGCGTGTCGGCCACCTCGCCGAGGCAGCGCGGGCAGGCGTGGCCGAGCGGCTCGAACGGCTGCCAGCGCTCCCGCTCGGCCCGGCGACGATCGCCGTGGCTGAGCAGCTGATGCGGCTTCCAGGGTCCATGCTGCGAGCAGGTTCCCTCGCGCACCGGCCGGACGCACACGGGGCAGAGATGCCCCCGCACGCCTCTCCTCACGCGACCCTCTCCTGCTCGGGGACGCGGATCAGGTTGCGGGCGGCGAGCAGCTCGGCGATCTGCACTCCGTTCAAGGCTGCGCCCTTGCGCAGGTTGTCGGCGACCACCCACAGCGCCAGCCCGTTCGGCCGCGAGCGGTCCTCGCGGATGCGGCCGACCAGCACGTCATCGGCGCCGGCCGCGTCGCTCGGCATCGGGTAGCGCGCGTTCGCGGGGTCGTCGACCAGCCGCACGCCGGGCGCGGACTCGAGCAGCTCCCGCGCGCGGCTGGCGCCGAGCGGCTGCGCGGTCTCTATCCAGACGGCCTCCGAGTGCGATCGCCACACCGGCACGCGCACGCATGTGGCGCTGATGCCGATGCTGTCGTCCTCCAGGATCTTGTGGGTCTCGTTGACCAGCTTCGTCTCCTCGGTGGTCTCGTCGCCCTCGAACGCGTCGCAGTGGGGCAGTGCGTTGAAGGCGATCGGGTGAGGATAGACATCCGGCTGGACGTCAGCACCCTGCAAGACGGCCAACGACTGCGAGCGAAGCTCATCCATCGCACGCTTGCCGGTCCCCGAGACCGCCTGGTAGGTGGCGATCGTCATGTGGCGGATCCGCGCCGCGTCATGCAGCGGCTTCAGCGCCATCACGAGCTGAATGGTCGAGCAGTTGGGGTTCGAGATGATGCCCTGGTGCGCGGCGGCCGCGTCACCGTTGACCTCCGGCACGACCAGTGGCACCGACGGATCCATGCGGAAGGCGCTCGACTTGTCGATCACGACGCAGCCGCGCTTGACCGCCTCTGGCGCGTAGCGCTTCGACGTGCCGCCGCCCGCCGAGAAGAGCGCCAGGTCGAACCCGCCCAGCGCGTCCTCGGTCAGCTCGCGAACCTCCAGCTGCTCGTCGCCGAAGGCGACCCGAGTGCCGGCGGAGCGCGCCGACGCGAACGGCACGACCTCCGACGCGGGGAACGAGCGTTCCGCGAGGATCGAGAGCACCTCGGGGCCGACGGCGCCGGTCGCGCCCACCACGGCCACGCGCGGCTCAGACATGCGCCGCCCCCTGGTGCGACTGCTCGAGCTCGTCCGCAAATGCGTCGTGCAGGGCCTTCACGGCCTCGCCGACCTTCTCGCGCGAGATCACGCAGGACACCTTGATCGGCGACGTGGCGATCATCCGCACGTTGATGCCGTGCTCGGCGAGCGTCTGGAACATCCGCGCCGCGATCCCCGGGTGGCTCTTCATTCCCGCGCCGATCAGGCTGACCTTGCCGGCCTCGTCGTCGACGCGCCAGTGCAGGCCGAGCTCGCGGCAGAGATCCTCGATCGTGTCGGTCATCAGCAGCAGGTCGTTCCGCGGGATCGAGAAGGTCACATCGGCGTCGCCGTGCGTCACCGCGTTCTGGATGATCGTGTCGACGTTGATCCCTGCGCCGGCGACGGCGTTGAAGATGCTGGCCGCGGTGCCCGGCTTGTCGGGCACGTCGGTGAGGGTGACGTAGGCCTCGTCGACCGTGTGGGTGATGCCGGAGATGATTGCGTCTTCCATGGTTGGGTCCTCCCGGATCCAGGTTCCCTCCGCACCGGAGAACGTCGAACGGACGTGGATCGGCACGCCGTGGTTGCGGGCGAACTCGACCGATCGTAGCTGCAGCACCCGCGCGCCCGACCCGGCCATCTCGAGCATCTCGAGCGGCGAGACGCGCGGCAGCTTGCGCGCGGCGGGCACGATCCGCGGGTCGGCGGTGTACACGCCCTCGACGTCCGTGTAGATCTCGCAGTCGCCGTCGAGTGCCGCAGCCAGCGCTACCGCCGTCAGATCCGACGCGCCGCGGCCGAGCGTGGTGACGTCGAACTCGGTGGAGACGCCCTGGAAGCCGGCGACGAGCACGATCCGCCCGTCGGCCAGCGCCTCGAGGATGCGGCGCGGGCGGATGTCGACGATCTTCGCGTTGGTGTGCCGGGTGTCCGTGACGATGCCCGCCTGCGAGCCGGTCAGCGACACGGCGCGATGCCCCAGATCCTCGATCGCCATGGCGCAGAGGGCGGCGGAGATGCGCTCGCCGGTCGAGAGCAGCATGTCCATCTCGCGGGGGTGGGGGCGCGGGGAGACCTCGGCGGCGAGGGCGGCGAGCGTGTCGGTGGTCTCGCCCATGGCGGAGACCACGCCGACCACGGGACGGCCGGTCTCGTGGGCCGCGACCAGTCGGCGGGCGACGTTCCTGATCTTGTCCGTGTCGGCGACGGACGAGCCGCCGAACTTCATGACGTTGACGCGCCCGGCCAGCGCAGGTGCGGCGGCGTGTTCCACCCGGGGAGTGTAATGGCGGGCTCTTCGGGTCTGCCCCCGCATGGGGGCTGACCCGGCAGGCCGGACACCCGACCGTTGTGGTGGGTCGGCCGGGTCAGACCCCACGGGTCAGACGTGAGGCACTACGCCATCGTCGCCAGGATCCCCGCGAGGTCAGACACCGTGGTCCGCGGGTTGATCACGGCAAAGCGGGTGCACGGCTCGCCCAGGTGCGTGGTCGGCGTGACGAACGCGTACCCCTGGTCGAGCAGCTGCCGCGTCCACTCCAGGTAGTCCTCCGCGCCCCAGCCGACGCGGCGGAAGATCAGCACCGAGAGGTCGGGCTCGACAAGCAGCTCCAGGTACGGCCGGCTCCTGATCTCCTCGGCCCCGGCCCGCGCCACGGCGAGCGTGCTCTCGATCGCGTCGCGATAGCTGTCGGTGCCGTGCACCGCGAGCGAGAACCAGAACGGCAGACCGCGCGCCCTGCGCGACAGGTGCACCGCGTAGTCGGAGGGGTTCCACTCGCTCCGCTGCGTGACCGGGTCGAGGTAGCCCGCGTGCTGGGTGTGCGCCTGTCGCGCCAGCTCCGGTTCCCGGTAGATCAGCGCGCAGCAGTCGAACGGAGCGAACAGCCACTTGTGCGGATCGACGATGAAGCTGTCCGCCCGCTCGATGCCGTCGAACAGGTGGCGCACGGAGGGCGCCGCCAGCGCGGCCGCTCCGTAGGCGCCGTCGACGTGCATCCAGATCCCGTGCTCCTCGCAGACGTCGGCGATGCCGGCCAGGTCGTCGACGATCCCGAGGTTGGTGGTGCCGGCAGTGGCAACGACCGCGAATATGCCGTCGGTTCCGTCGGCATCGAGCGCCGTGCGCAGCGCCTCACCGGTCATCCGCCCGCGCTCGTCGGCCGGGACGAGCAGCGGCTCCACGTCCATCACGTTGCGCAGCGCGTAGACCACCGAGCTGTGGGTCTCAGCGGTGACGGCGGCGCGCCAGCGCGCGGGCGCCGATCCAATCCGCTCCCGGGCCGCATGCCGCGCCGCGACCAGCGCTGACAGGTTGCCGACCGTCCCGCCCTGGACGAAACAGCCGCCCGCTCCGGCTGGCATGCCGGCCAGGTCGGCGATCCACCGCAGCGCCTGGTTCTCGGCATAGACGGCGCCGGAGCTCTCCAGCCAGTTTCCGCCGTACATTGCCGATGCACCGACCACCAGATCGAACAGCGTCGAGGCCTCGGTCGGGGCGCCGGGGATGAACGCCAGGTAGCGCGGGTGGTCGACCGACATCGCTGCGGGCGCCAGCACGTCAGTCCACACACGCAGCGCACGGTCGCCGCCGATCCCCTTGGGCGTGATCGTCTGGCCCGCGCGCTGTTGCAGCTGCTCCGGTGTCGACGGCCCGTCGAGCGGCGCGTCCATCCGTAGCCGATCGAGGGCGATCTGCATCACGCGCTGCGCCAGCCGCTCCGTGTCCTGCGAGTAGCGGTGCATGTCCATGCGCCGCAGCCTAGTGCCGCCGCGCCCGCGGACGCTCCGAGCGTCCGCTATAGGCCCGAAACCGCCTCAGAGGCGGTGTCGGGGACGGCGATCGCTCCGTGACGCCACCGGGCGCAGGTCATGCATCTCGTGACAGTGCACGACTCGTGCCGTCCGCTATCGGCCCGAAACCGCCTCAGAGGCAGTGGCGGCTACCGACATGGTTTCGTGACGTGATCGCCACTGGCTGCTGCAGAGGCGTGATGCAGGACTCACATGTCGCGGCGGCCGGCGAACGCCCGCCCGAGCGTGACCTCATCCGCGTACTCGAGGTCGCCCCCCACCGGCAGCCCACTGGCCAGGCGCGTCACGCGCACGCGGTCGCGCAGCCGGTCGGCGATGTACACCGCCGTTGCCTCCCCGGTCATCGTCGGGTTGGTAGCGAGCACGACCTCGGTGGCGTCGTTGCGCTCGACCCGCTGCAGCAGCTCGGCGATCCGCAGGTGCTCGGGGTCGACCCCGTCGATCGGCGAGAGCGCCCCGCCCAGCACGTGGTAGACGCCGCGGTACTCGTGCGTTCGCTCGACCGCGACGATGTCGCTCGGATCCTCGACCACGCAGATCACCGTCCGGTCACGGCGGGCGTCCTGGCAGATCGTGCAGAGCGGGCCCTCGGCGAGGTTGAAGCACTCCTCGCAGAACCCGATCTTCTCCTTGACCTCCCGGATCGCATCGGCCAGCGCCAGCGCCTGCTCGGGGGTCGACCGCAGGATGAAGAACGCCAGCCGCTGGGCTGTGCGCCGGCCGATGCCGGGCAGCCGCGCGAGCTGGGTGATGAGGTTGTCGACTGCCGGCGAGTACACGTAGCGCTACATGCCGGGCAGGCCGAGGCCCCCCAGGCCGCCGAGCTGGCCCATCATCTTCTGCTGCTGCATCTGCTGCGCGGCGGCAAGCGCGCCGTTGACCGCCGAGACGAGCAGGTCCTGCAGCATCTCCGGGTCCTCGGGATCGATCGCCTCGGGCTTGATCGTGATCTCCGCGACCTCGAGCGCGCCCGAGACCTTGACCGTGACCGCGCCGCCGCCGGCGCTGTGCTCGACGTAGGCGGTCTTCAGCTCCTCCTGGGCCTTCTCCATCTGCGCCTGCATCTGTCCCAGCTGGGCCATCATCTTGTTGGGGTCGATCTTCGTCATCCTGCGCTCCTTCGAACTGGTGGTCACACCTCGTGGGCGTCGAACTCCTGGGCGAGGCGCGAGACGAGCTCGTCCTCGGACACCTGCTCGTCGTCGGCGGCCGGCTGGGCCGGCGCATCATCCTCCCCGGCGACGACAAACCGCACGCGCGGCGAGCCGCCCAGCGCCTGTCCGACCACCTCGGTGATCAGGCGAAGGTTCTGGGGCGTCTCGATCATGCTCTTCGCGAACGACTGCGATGCCGGGAGCCCGACGACGACCTCCGACCCGTCGTACGACACCGGCCGTGAGGGCGCCACCAGCGCGTGCAGCGGCGTCGCCCGCCGGCCGATCTCCGGGAGGATCGCATCCGACCAGCGCTGGCCCAGCTGCTCGACCGTGAGCTCCGCCGGCGCGGGTGGAGGCGGCGGCGCGGACGGCGGCGGGTCGGCCTCGGGGGCCTCGGCGCGAACCGGCTGCTCGGGAGCGGGCGGCGCCACGGCTGGACGTGCGGCCGGCAGGCCGCCCTCGAGCTGCGACAGCCGCTGGTCGAGCGCCTCCAACGCCAGCTCCGTCTGCGGCCGGCTGACCTTGACGAGCGCGAGCTCGAGCGGCAGCCGCGGGTCGCCGCCCTCCTTGACCTCGTCGACGACCTCCCGCAGCAGATCGATCAGCCGCACGACCGCACGGGGCGTGATCGTCTGCGCCTGTGCTGCCAGCTGCTCGAGCTCCTGCGGCGCCAGCGCCAGGTCACCCGGCGGCCTGCCCAGCTGCTGCGTCAGGAACAGGCCGCGCAGGTGTCCGAGCAGCCCGGTCGTGAACGACGCGAGGTCGGTGCCGGACTCGGCCAGCCGGTCGACCATCTCGAGCAGGCCCGCAGCGTCGCCGGCCGCCACCAGATCGACTGTCGTGAACAGCGACGCCTCGTCGGCGGTGCCGAGCAGGCTGCGCACGTCCTCGGCGGTGATCGGCCCGCTCGATGCCGTCGACAGCTGGTCGAGGATGGTGACGCCGTCGCGGAAGCTGCCGGCCGCCGCGCGCGCGACCAGCTCGATGGCCGGGTCGTCGATCACGATCGTCTCCGCCGTGGCGATGCGCGACAGCACCTGGGCGATGTCCGCGAGCCCCGGCCGCTGGAACGCGAAGCGCTGGCAGCGGCTGCGGATGGTCGGCAGCATCGCGCCCAGCTCGGTGGTGCAGAGCACGAAGACGACGTGGTCGGGAGGCTCCTCGAGCGTCTTCAGCACGGCGTTCGAGGCCTCCTTCGTCAGCATATGGGCCTCGTCGATGATGTAGACCTTCATGCGCCCGCGGGCGGGGCGCAGCGCGACGCGGTCGCGGATCTCGCGGATGTCGTCGATGCCGCGGTGGCTGGCCGCGTCCATCTCGATCACGTCGATCGCAGTGGCGTCGTGGATGGTGCGGCAGGACTCGCAGACCAGGCACGGCGTGACAGTCGGGCCCTGCTCGCAGTTGATCGACTTGGCCAGGATCTTGGCCATCGACGTCTTGCCGGTGCCGCGCGGTCCGGCGAACAGGTAGGCGTGCGCGACGCGGTCGAGCTCGACCGCGTTTCGCAGGGTCTGCACGATGTGCGGCTGCCCGACCACCTGGCTGAAGTCCTGTGGTCGGTGGGTTCGGTAGAGCGCGGACATCGAGGGGAGTGTAGTGACCGTGCACCCACCTTCGAAGCCCCGCACCCGGACGGTGTCAGTGACGCAGGCTCCTTCCAGGCTGGCCCACGGCACCCGGCTGACGTTGCTTAGCGCTGCTTCCTTCCGGACCTGACGCGGTTCGCAAGCCTCCGTTGCGTGGGACCTGGCGATCAACACCGAACGCACAGACCCTGATTCCGAACACGCTACCCCTCGGGTGGGAATTCGGCCCGGCTAGAGCGGATTGCCGGTACAGGGAACCGCTATCTCCCCGCTTAGCACGGTCGCGGGGGATGCTACCACGGCGCCGTGGAATCAATCATCCCGCGGCCTGGCGCTCCTCGGTTTCGCGCAGGCGGCGGGCCAGCAGCTTGGCGACCTTGATGGCGATCTGCGGGTGCTGCTCGAGCAGCGGCGTGAACTGCCAGGACGTGAGCCCGAACACGCGCATCGGCGACTCGGCGATCACCGACGCGGTGCGCCGGCCGCCCTCGTCGAGCAGGGCCACCTCGCCGAACGATGCGCCCGCGCCGAGCGTCGCGACGCGCTGGCCGCGGGCCTCGACACGGGCTGTCCCCTCGGCGATGACGAAGAACCCCACGCCGCCCTCGCCCTCGCTGACGATGGTGTCCCCGGTGTCGTACCGGCGCTCCTTGACAGCGCTTGAGACGGCGGAGAGCTCCTTCTCGGACAGGCCCTCGAAGAGGGGGACGCGTCCCAGGATCTCGGTTCGCTCGTCAGCCATGCCAGTCCTCTCGTCGCGGGCGGGAGCGCATAGTACAGCGCAGCCAGGGCGCGCGGGCAAGTGCCTGTGTAGGACGACCGGGGGGCTCCGGGGCTGGCATACTGGGGGCTCCAGGAGAGGTGTCCGAGCTGGCTTAAGGAGCGCGACTGGAAATCGCGTAACGGGGGGTTTCCTCGTTCGCGGGTTCGAATCCCGCCCTCTCCGCTAAGTGGTCTAGACCTGATTGTGTGCGCAACTACACGGTATGCTCGCGCGGCGGCGCACCGGTCGCGCCGTGGGACGCACATCGAATCAGGGAGGAACTGATGCTGACCGCATCGAGATGGCCCGGCGTGGGCGCGCTCGGCTTCGCCGTTCTGTGGATCGCGGGCGTGATCCTCGCCTCGCCGCCAGGCGGGAACTACAGCGCGAAGGATCTACAGGACTTCACCGCATCCGGACACCGCACCGCGGTCGTCATCGGGATGGCGCTCTCGTTGATCGGGGTCGTGGGCCTGCTGATGCTGGTCACGGAGCTCCGCCGTATGGCAGCGGGCGGCGGGAACGACGCCGGATTCGCGTGGGCCGCCGGGCTGGTCTCCGCCGCCGGGTTTGCGATCGGCACCGTGCTGATCGACACCGTGCCGATGGGCCTGGCCAACGGCGGCCGGCCGATTCCCGCGTCCGTGACCTACATGTTCACGCAGACCGGGTTCGCGGCCGCCTGGGGCATCGGCGGGACGTTTCTCGCCGTGACGCTGCTCGCTCTCTCCGTACGCGGCAGCGCCGCTCTGCCGACATGGCTCCGGTGGTTCACGGTGGTCGCGGGCGTGATCGGCCTGTTCTCGCTGGCCTTCTTCCCGTTCTTCATCCTCGTCCTGTGGGCGCTGGTGGCCGGTATCTGGCTGCTCGTGTCGGCACGGTCGACCGTGGAGCGGGGGACCCGTTGATGACGGGAGAGGCGGCTGCATGAACGCTGCACGCTGACGGGCCGCGTTGAGGTGGCCGCTTCCGGGTAAGCCGCGGGTGTGACCGCATCGCTGGAGGGCGCCCTCCACCAGACCTGGCCGCCGTTCGTGCTCGTGCTGGGCCTCCTCCTGATCGGCCTCCTGGTGGAGCGGGACGGCCTGTTCGAGGCGGTGGCGGCGCGGATCGAGCGCGTGGGCGGCCCGGCCGTGGTGCTCCTGGCCGGGCTGCTCCTGCTCGAGGCGGCCGTCACCGCAGTGCTCAACCTGGACACGGCGGCGGTGTTCATGACGCCGGTGCTGATCCACGCCGCGCGGCACCGCGGCTGCGACCGCCGGGCGTTCGTCTACGGGGCGCTGCTGATGGCAAACGGCGCGTCCCTGCTGCTCCCCGGGTCGAACCTGACGAACCTGATCGTGCTCGCACACGAGCAGGGCACCGGCCGGGATCTGGCCGGTGCGATGCTCCCTGCCTGGCTGTTCACCCTTGTGGCAACCATCGTCGTGCTCGCCGTCTGGTACCGGCCCTCCGACGGCCGGCCACCCGCCGCAGCATTGCCCGCGCTCCGGCTCCGCACCGGCGCGCTCGCCACGGCCGCTGCGACCATGCTGATGCTGGCGCTGGCGAAACCCGCGCTGCCGGTGCTGGGCGTCGGCGTGATCGCGGTGGCCGCTGAGCGGCTTCGCCCTCGCGTGCCGGTTGCCGTGCCCGCGCTCCTGTTCGTGGTCGCCGTCTCGCTCGGCACCCTCGCCCGCGAGTGGTCGGGCCCGGCCGATCTCCTCGCCGGGCTGGGACCGGCGGGCACGGCCGTGGCCGGGGCGCTCGGGGCCGTCTTCGTCAACAACCTCCCCGCGGCCGCACTGCTCTCGGCACGGCCGCCCGGCCACCCGCTGTCGCTGCTGCTCGGCCTCGACATCGGCCCGAACCTCGCGGTCACCGGGTCGCTCTCGTCCTACCTCTGGTACCAGGCCTGCCGCTCGGCCGGCGAGCGGCCCTCGCTGGTGCGCGTGTCCGTGCTCGGCTTCGTGCTCGTGCCGCTGACCCTGGCCGGCTCGCTGCTGGCGCTCTGGGCGACCGGCGCCTCTGGGCTCTGAGTTACATCGTCACGTAGACGCCGACCTCGAGCACCCGGTCGGGCGGGATGCGGAAGTAGCGCGCGGCCGGCGTCGAGTTCTGATGCAACATCGCGAACAGCTTCGCGCGCCAGCGCGGGAGCGTCCGCTCGCCGGTCGGGATCAGCGACACGTGGTTGACGTAATACGACGTCTGGTCGAGGTCGATCTCGAGCCCCTGCTCGGCGGCCAGGCGCAGCGCCGCCGGGACGTCCGGGTCCTCCTGATAGCCGTAGCGGGCGACGATGCCGACGAATCCGAGCCGGTACCGCGACACCTTCAGCCGGCCGCTCGGCGGCACCTTCGGGATCCCGGCCGTCTCGACGGTCAACAGGATCACCTGCTCGTGCACCACGTGGTTGTGCTCCGCGTTCGTCAGCAGCGCCGGCGGCACCGTGTCCTGAGCGGACGTCAGGAACACTGCGGTGCCCGGCACGCGCAGCGGCGGCTGGTCGATCATCCGGTTCAGGTAGCGCCGGAGCGGCACCCGGCCCTTGCTGATCCGGCGGTTCAGGATCGCCCGGCCGCGCCGCCAGGTGGTGATCACCGTGAAGAACATGGCACCCACCGCGAGCGGGATCCAGCCGCCGCTGAACAGCTTGCCGAGATTCGCGGCGAAGAACGTCAGCTCGATCGTGAGGAAGAACGCAGCGCCCGGGATGACGAGCCAGAGCGGCTTTCGCCAAAGGACGCGGAAGACGGTGAACGCGAGCAGCGTGTTCGTGGCGAAGATCGCGCTCAGCGCAACACCGTACGCGGACGCCAGTCCCTCGGGATCTCGGAACCCGATGACGAGCCCGACCACCGCTGCCATGAGTGCCCAGTTCACCACCGGGATGTAGATCTGCCCCCTGATCTTGGCGGACGTGTGGCGGATCGACATGCGCGGCAGGAAGCCGAGCTGGACGAGCTGCTGGGTGACCGAGTAGGCGCCCGAGATGACGGCCTGTGACGCGATCACGGTCGCCATGGTGGCGAGGATGACCATCGCCTTCTGAGCCGTCGGTCCTCCCGGCACAGCGATGAAGAACGGGTTCGAGACGGCGGCGGGGTTGTGCAGGAGGAGCGCGCCCTGTCCCAGGTAGTTGAGCATCAGGGTGGGCAGGCAGACGATCAGCCACGCTCGCGTGATCGGCTTGCGCCCGAAGTGCCCCATGTCCGCGTAGATGGCCTCGGCACCGGTGACCGCGAGGAACACCGACGCGAGCGAGAGGAAGCCGGACGTCGGCTCGTTCCACAGGAACTGGCCGCCGTACGTCGGTGACAGCGCCCGCAGGACACCCGGATCCCTGACCACCTCGTGCAGCCCGATCGCGCCGATCACCGCGAACCACACCAGCATGATCGGTCCGAACAGGAATCCGATCGTCCCGGTGCCGAACCGCTGGAGGATGAACAGCGCGATCAGGATCGTGAGCGAGAACGGGACGACCTGCGACGCCAGCGTGGGTGACGCCACCTGCAGGCCGCTGACCGCGGATACGACCGAGATCGCAGGCGTCAGCATCCCGTCGCCGTAGAACAGCGAGGCGCCGAGGATGCCGGTCAGGATCAGCGCCTCGCGCCGGCGGCTCTTCATCGACCGCTGAATCAGCGCCACCAACGCCATGATCCCGCCCTCGCCGTGGTTGTCGGCTCGCAGGATGAGCAGCACGTACTTGCAGGTCACGACCAGCAGCAGCGACCAGAAGATCAGCGAGAGAGCGCCGTAGACGTGCGTCCGCGTCGGTGCCAGCGGGTGCACGGTGAAGATCAGCTGCATCGTGTACAGCGGGCTGGTTCCGATGTCTCCGTAGACAACGCCAAGTGCGCCGACGGACAGCGCCAGCGCGGCCCATCGCCCGGTCGCGGCATGGCCGTGGGACTCCTCGGCCGGCTGCCGGGCGGGGTGGGCGACCTTGGCGGGTGCCGAGACGGAGGCGACCTTCATGCCGCACACTCCGGCGGCTTGACGAACATCGTGCGCAGCCCGGGCTCCTCGGCCACCCGCCGTGCGACCGGGTCGCTGAGCAACGACGCGACCGTGCCGCGGCGGTGCCCGGTGGCCCCGAGCACGATCAGCTCGGCCCTCCGGCGTCTCGCCTCCGCCAGCACCAGATCGGCGGCCCCGCGCGTGCGTGGGGCGGTGACGTGGACTCCGACGCCGTAGCGGCCGGCGATCGACCGGGCCTGGCGCGCCATCTCGTGCACCCGCTCCTCGACCTCGGGCAGCTCGACGTCCATCTCCTCCCAGAGCGGCACCTCGGTGAAGGCCAGCAGAACGATCGCCGACCGGCGCTCCGTGGCAAGCCGGGCGGCCAGATCGATCATGTCCCAGGGCAGCTCCGGCTGCGCGGTGTTCACGGGAAGCAGGATCGAGCTGAACCCGCGGCGCACGCCGGCGCGCGGTCTGTGGGGGAAAGCTTTCACGGTCATGCTCGCATCGTGGCGCGAAACGCGTCACGGAGGCATGACGATCAGGCCGGTTTGCACATCGGTTTCATCACACCGGCATCACGGTCGCATCACGGTCGAGCTCAGCCGCGAAGCCGGTAGCCGACGCCGGTCAGCGTCTCGATCGACGTGCGGGGGACGCCGTTCTCCTCGAGCTTGTCGCGCAGCCGGCCCATGTGCGTGCGCAGCAGCTGCATCTCCTGGGCGTAACCGGGACCCCACACGTTGCGGAGCAGCATCCTGTGGGTCAGGGGCCGGCCCTCCGCGAGCGCCAGCTCCTTCAGCAGGTCGAACTCGGTCGGGGTCAGGTGTACCTCGTTGCCTGCCGCGGTGACGACGCGATGGGGCAGGTCGATCGACAGGTCGCCGACGGTCACGACCTGCTCGCCCGAGGCCGCGCCCTCGGAACGGCGCAGCAGCGCCCGCACTCTCGCCAGCAGCTCCCCGATGCCGAACGGCTTCGTCAGGTAATCGTCGGCGCCGGCGTCCAGCGCGCGGATCTTGTCTCCCTCCTCGCCCACCGCCGAGATCAGCAGGATCGGCGCGCGCAGCCAGTCGCGCAGCTGCCGCGACACGTCCGCGCCGTCGGCGTCGGGAAGCATCAGGTCGAGGATGACCAGGTCGGGCGGCGTCAGGGCCGCCTTGGTGAGCGCCTCCGACGCGTCGGTGGCGGTGTCCACCGTGTAGCCCGCCTTCGCGAGCGTGACCTCGAGCGCCCGCCGGATCGGGCGCTCGTCGTCGACCACCAGGATGCGCGTCCCGCCGCTCATCGGGCCCTACCAGCCGGCACCGGCAGCGTCAGCGTGAACGTGCTGCCGCCTCCGTCGCGCCGCTCCACCGCCAGCGTCCCCGAGTTGGCCTCGGCCAGCCCGCGGGCGATCGCGAGCCCCAGGCCTGATCCGGGCACATCGCGCCGCTCCGGCGAGCGGTAGAACGGCTCGAAGATGCGCTCGGCCTCATCCTCCGTGACGCCGGGCCCGCGATCGGCCACCGACAGATCGACCCGGGAGCCGCGCCGGCGCACCGTCACCTGGACCGGCTGATCCGGCGGCGAGAACTTGCGGGCGTTCTCGAGCAGGTTGACGAGCACGCGCTGCAGCTGCGGCGCGTCCCCCCGCACCAGCGGCAGATCCGCGTCGAACTCCAGGTCGACCGCTCCGCCCTCGGGCATCCGTCGCGCCAGCTCGTCGGCCGAGGCCTCGACCAGCTCCCGCAGGTCGATCCAGTCCGCGCGCGTCGAGACGGCGCCTGCCTGTAGCTTGGACAGGTCGAGCAGGTTCTCGATCATCCCGTTCATCCGCCCGGTCTGCTCCGTGATCGTCTCGAGCAGCTCCCGGTCCTCGTCGTCCAGCCCGGCATAGCGGAGCCCGCCTGCGGCCGTGCTGATCGCCATCAGCGGCGAGCGCAGGTCGTGCGACACCGCCCGCAGCAGCGCGGTCTTCAGCTCATCCGACCGCGACAGCGCCTCGGCCTGCACCTGCTGGTGGATGCGGCGCTCTCGCTCCTCGCCGAGCGCGATCAGGCCGGCCAGGCTGCGCGCCACCCGCTCCGCGGCCGCCGTGTCGAGCGCGCCCTGCGGCGGCTCGATCATGCGCAGCTCGCCCATCCAGCGGTCGTTGAACACAAGCGGCAGCACCGCGCCCCGCCGCTCCGGGGGCGACGGGGTGCCGCGGTGGATGACGCCGTCCGTCGCACCCAGCGACCGTGCCGCCTGCGATGCCAATGTCGGCAACACCGAGGCGAGGTCATCGGCGTCGGCGACGAGCGTCGCGAAGGACTCGCTGAGGCGCGCCTCTGCCGCACGGCGGGCGGCCTCGTCGCGCTCGCTGCGCGCACGGGAGGCCAGGTTCGAGGTGACGAGCGCGGTCAGCACGAAGGCGGCCAGCGCCGCCCAGTCGCTCGAGGAGTTGATGACGAGGGTGTGCGCCGGCGGCAGGAAGAAGAAGTTGTAGGCGAGCGCGGACGCCACGCTCGTGACGAGGCCCCACCACAGGCCGTAGATGGACGAGACGCCGAGCACGCCGACGAGGTAGATGACGCCGGCGGCCTCGTAGGGCACGGTCGGCGTGACCAGCGCCGTCACCAGTGTGCTCAGGAGCACGAGCGCCGCAGCCACGGCGGGGGCGGTGGCCCGCGACGACTCCAGCGTTCGCAGCAGCGATGCCTCCGGCCGGCGGCCTGCGGCTGGACGGTCGCTCTGGGTGAGTGCCATGCATGGGATTCTGCAGCAAACCGGGATCGAATGGCGCTTCGGGGCTGCTACGGTGGTCGCCTGCAGTGACCCACCAGCTGGACCGTCCGCACTACCGCTCCACGTTTGCCATCCTCGCCGTCGCAGGTGCGTCCTTCGCGCTCCTGCAATCGCTGGTGGCTCCCGCGCTGCGCGACATCCAGCTCGACCTGCACACGAGCACGACAGGGTCGACGTGGATCCTCACCGCCTACCTCCTGAGCGCCTCGGTGGCGACGCCGATCCTGGGCAGGATGGGGGACATCTACGGCAAGAAGCGCATGCTCGTCGTCGCGCTCTCCGCGCTTGCCGTGGGCACGGTGATGTCGGCGCTGGCGCAGACGATCGCGGTCATGATCGCCGGGCGTGTCGTCCAGGGGCTCGCGGGCGCCGTGTTCCCGCTCGCCTTCGGCATCATCCGTGACGAGTTCCCGCCCGAGCGGGTGGCGTTCGGCATCGCGATGATCTCGTCCATCCTCGGCATCGGCGGCGGCGCCGGCATCGTGCTGGCCGGCCCGATCATCGAGCACCTCGGCTACCACTGGATCTTCTGGTTCCCGCTGGTGCCGGTCGTGATCGCCACGGTGGCCGCCGTCGTCGTCATCCCGGAGTCGCCGGTGCGCGCGCCGGGGAGGGTCAACTGGCTCGGCGCCATGCTGCTCGCCGGCTGGCTGGTCGCCCTGCTGATCGGCGTCAGCGAGGGGCCCGGCTGGGGGTGGACATCCGGGCGGACGCTCGGCCTGTTCGCGCTGTCGGCGCTGCTGCTGGTGGTCTGGATCGCGGTCGAGTCACGCGCCGCCCAGCCGCTGGTCGACATGCGGATGATGCGGCTGCGCGGCGTCTGGACGACCAACACGGCCGCGCTCATGATCGGCTTCGGGATGTACAGCTCGTTCGTGCTCGTCCCGCAGTACGTGCAGATGCCGGCCTCGACGGGATACGGCTTCGGGTCGTCGGCGACCGAGGCCGGCCTGTTCCTGTTTCCGGCGACGCTGGCGATGCTGCTGGTCAGCCCGATTGCGGGGCGGCTGTCCTCGACGGTGGGATCGAAGCTCCCGCTCGTCCTCGGGGCGGCCATCTCTGCGGCGGCGTTCGCGTTGCTCGCGGCGCGGCGTGACGAGCACTGGCAGATCTATCTGGCGACCGCACTGCTCGGGGCGGGCATCGGCCTCGCGTTCGCGGCTATGGCGAACCTGATCGTCGAGGCGGTGCCGCGCGAGCAGACGGGTGTTGCCGGCGGTATGAACACGATCATGCGCAGCATCGGCGGCGCGGTCGGCGCACAGGTGTCGGCCAGCGTGGTGACGGCATCGGCCGGGGCCTCCGGGCTGCCCGAGGCGCACGGCTGGACGAGCGCGTTCGTGCTGTGCTCGCTGGCACTGGTCGGCGGTCTGGGCGTGGCGCTGGCGGTTCCCGGACGGTCGCGGGCCGTCGTGCGGGAGCCTGTGCTCGAGCAGTAGCTGCTTCGCCCGCGCGATAAGCGCACGCATGCTATATAGTAGGCGCGCTATGTCGCAGCCCCTGTACGACACCCTGGGAACGACGTACACGTCCACGCGCCAGGAGGATCCCGAGATCGCTGCCCAGATCCACGCAGCGCTGGGCGACGCCCGCACGGTGGTCAACGTGGGCGCCGGAGCCGGAGCCTACGAGCCGCGCGACCGGACCGTGGTCGCCGTCGAGCCCTCGCCGGTGATGGTGGGTCAGCGAGCGGTGGACGCCGCCCCGGCCGTGCTCGCGGCCGCCGAACGGTTGCCGTTCCTCGCCGGCAGCTTCGATGCGGCCATGGCGGTCGCGACCATCCATCACTGGGATGACCCCGCCGCCGGCCTGGCCGAGCTCAGGCGCGTCGCGCGCCGGGTGGTGGTGGTCGCCGGAGATGCAGCGGTGATCAATCGGCTGTGGCTGACCGAGGACTACTTCCCGGGGATGTCGGAACGCTGTGCCAGGCCAGAGGTGCAGCCGCGAGCGATCGCTGAGCGGCTGGGAGGCCACACCAGGATCCTGACGCTATGCGTGCCGGTTGCCTGCGTGGATGGGTTCCCCGAAGCGTTCATCGGCCGGCCCGAGGCCTACCTCGACCCGGACGTGCGCCGGAACATCTCGACGTTCCGCCACCTCCCCGCCGACCAGGTCGAGGCGGGTGTCGAGCTGCTGCGGGCCGACCTCGCGTCCGGTGCGTGGGATGCCCGCCATGGGGCACTCCGGCACGCATCCGACATGGATGTGGGGCTCCGCATCATCGAGTCCGACGCCGCGTAGAGCCTCTCGAGAGTGGGCGCAACAGGGCTCGAACCTGTGACCTTCCGCGCGTGAAGCGGACGCTCTCCCAGCTGAGCTATGCGCCCTGGGTTGGCCTGACGGCCGGACGGGAAGGATACCTCAGCCGTCGGTGCCGCTGGCGAGCGTCTCAACTACGAGAGACCTGATGGGAGCGCTCTCGTAGTTCTGGGCCGCTGCCCGCAGGCACGCCCCGGTGTCTGCGAACAGATCATCAATCGTGATCCCGAATGCCTGCGCGCAATCGCGAACCGTTCGCGACCGAGGCTCCGACCGGCCGTTGAGGATGTTCCACAGCCCCTGCGGGGACAGGCCCACATAGCCGGCGACCTCCCGCTGCAGCAGGTCGTGCATTCCGACCAGGTGGCGGAGATTGGTTCCGATCGACCGATCTGCGCATCCGCCACCCTCGAGAGTTGTTGTCTCTTGACGGCTCATGGGGGTGAGTGTACGTTGTATTTCTATAAAGTCAATAGACAAAGGGGACAACTTGTATAGAATACAACTCCCAGTTCGAGCGGCTGCTGCCTTGCTCGTACTCACTCTCGGGCTTGCAGCCGCCGGATGCGGCGGTGGAAGCGCCGCAAGCGGCGCAGGGGGCGCGAGCTCCGTTCGACTGGTCGCCTATTCCACGCCGGCGGACGCCTATGCGGAGCTGATCAAGGCCTTCGACGGAACCCCGGCTGGGAAGGCGGTCAGCTTCTCGCAGTCCTACGGCCCGTCCGGCTCGCAGAGCCGCGCGGTCGATGCCGGCCAGCCGGCCGACTTCGTCCACTTCGCGCTCGAGCCCGACATCCAGCGCCTGGTCGACGACGGCAAGGTGTCGGCCAGCTGGGACCAGAATCAGTACAAGGGCGTCCTGGTCGACTCCGTCGTCTCCTTCGTCGTCCGCAAGGGCAACCCGAAGGGCATCCACACCTGGGACGACCTGGTGAAGCCGGGCGTCGAGGTGATCACGCCCAACCCGTTCACGTCGGGCGGCGCGCGCTGGAACATCATGGCCGCGTATGGCGCCCAGCTGAAGGAGGGCAAGACCCCGGCCCAAGCCGTCCAGTACCTGTACCAGCTGTTCAAGCACGTGCCGGTGCAGGACGGCAGCGCCAGCGACGCGCTGACCACCTTCACCAACGGCAAGGGCGATGTGCTGCTGTCGTACGAGAACGAGGCGATCCGCGCCCAGCAGGGCGGCGCCTCCGTCGACTACGTGATCCCCGACCAGACGATCAAGATCGAGACGGTCGCCGCCGTCACCAAGACGGCACCGCCGGCCGCCAAGAAGTTCCTGCAGTACCTGTACACGCCGGCCGCGCAGAAGATCTGGGCGGACAACGGCTACCGGCCGGTGGTGCCGGGCGTCACCGGGAAGTACCGGTTCCCGACGCCGCCGCAGGAGTTCACGATCGACGACCTGGGCGGTTGGGACAAGGTCATGACCGACTTCTTCGACCCGACGAAGGGGATCATGGCCAAGGTGGAGCAGTCGATTGGTGTCTCAACCAGCAGCTAGCGCTCCACGCGTTCGCTCCGTCAACCCCGCCGCCGCCCTCCCCGGGCTGGCGGCGGGGACGGCGGTGCTGTACCTCAGCCTGGTCGTGCTCCTGCCGCTGGCTGCGCTCGTCTGGCAGGCGCAAGCGGGAGGCTGGAGCGGGTTCCTGCACGCGGTCCGCGCGCCCGACGTGCAGGCCGCCCTGAAGCTGTCGATCAGCGTCGCGCTGATCGTGGTGGTGGTGAACTCGGTGTTCGGCACCATCCTGGCCTGGGTGCTCGTGCGCGACGACTTCCCGGGCAAGTCGGCGGTCAACGCCGTCGTCGATCTGCCCTTCGCCCTGCCCACCATCGTGGTCGGTGTCATCCTGCTGCTGCTCTACGGGCCGAGCTCGCCGATCGGCATCGACGTCGCCTACACGCGGAAGGGCATCGTCCTCGCGCTGATGTTCGAGACGCTGCCGTTCGTGGTGCGAAGCGTCCAGCCCGTGCTGCTCGAGCTCGACCGCGAGATGGAGCAGGCGGCGGCCTCGCTCGGCGCGGCGCCGCTCACCGTGTTCCGGCGAATTGTGCTGCCGAACCTGCTGCCGGCCATCCTCTCGGGCGGGGCGCTGGCCTTTGCCAAGGCGCTCGGCGAGTACGGCTCGGTCGTTCTGATCTCGGGCAACGTGCCGTTCTCGACCCAGGTGGTGCCGGTGCTGATCAAGGGCCGGATCGAGAGCGACGACCAGGCCGGCGCCGCGGCGATCTCGCTCGTCCTGCTGATCCTGGCACTCGTGATCCTGCTCGGCATCAGCCTGCTCCAGCGCTGGGGGACGCGCCATGATCGCTAGATGGGGGCTCCGGATCGTCGCGCTCGGCTACCTGGCGATGCTGCTGCTGGTGCCGGTGGGGATGATCCTGTATCACACCTTCAAGGACGGCTTCGCGCCGTTCTGGGACGCCGTCACGCAGCCCGACGCGCTGCACGCGCTGCGGCTGACGATCGAGATCGCCCTGATCGTGGTGCCGCTGAACACGATCTTCGGCATCATCATGGCGATCATGCTCGTCCGGCACCGCGTGCCGGGCGCGACGGTGATCAACGCGGTGCTGGCGCTGCCGTTCGCGCTCTCGCCGGTGGTCGTCGGCCTGGCGCTGATCCTCACCTATGGCCAGACCGGCTGGTTCGGGGCCGACCTGGCCCGTGAGGGCATCACCGTCATCTTCTCGCTGCCCGGCATGGTGCTCGCCACCATGTTCGTGTCGCTGCCCTTCGTTGCCCGCGAGGTGATGCCCGTGCTGCGCGAGGTGGGCGAGGAGCAGGAGCAGGCCGCTGCGACGCTCGGCGCCGACGCCTTCACGACCTTCCGCCGGATCACGCTGCCGGCCATCCGGTGGGGCGTGGTCTACGGCGTCATCCTGACCACGGCCCGCTGCATCGGCGAGTACGGCGCCGTGGCGGTGGTCTCGGGCAACGTGATCGGCAGCTCCGAGACGGCCACCGTGTATGTGAACCGCTCCTACGAGAGCTTCGACAAGCAGGGCGCCTACTCGGTGTCCGTGGTGCTCGCCGTGGTGGCGCTCGCCACCGTGCTGCTCATGACCCTCTTCAAACCGCGCTCGGAGGCATAGGAACGACATGGCCATCACCGCAACGAACGTGACCAAGCGGTTCGGCGACTTCGTGGCGCTCGACGACGTCTCGATCGAGATCCCCGACGGATCGCTGACCGCGCTGCTCGGACCGTCCGGCAGCGGCAAGTCGACGCTGCTCCGGGTCATCGCGGGGCTGGAGACGCCCGACGCCGGCTCCGTCAGCCTGAACGGCCGGGACGTGACGACGCTGCCCGCGCACCGCCGCGACATCGGCTTCGTGTTCCAGCACTACGCCGCGTTCAAGCACATGACCGTGGCCAAGAACATCGCCTTCGGCCTCGACATCCGCAAGCGGCCCAAGGACGAGATCCGCCGCCGGGTGGCCGAGCTGATCGACCTCGTCCACCTCGAAGGGCTCGGCGACCGGTACCCGTCGCAGCTGTCCGGCGGCCAGCGCCAGCGCATGGCGCTCGCCCGCGCGCTGGCCGTGGAGCCCGAGGTGCTCTTGCTGGACGAGCCGTTCGGCGCCCTCGATGCCCGGGTGCGGAAGGATCTGCGCGCCTGGCTGCGTCGGCTGCATGACGAGGTGCACGTGACGACGGTGATCGTCACGCACGACCAGGAGGAGGCCATGGAGGTGGCCGACTCGGTGGTGGTCATGCACCGGGGCAAGATCGAGCAGGAGGGCGCGCCGCGGGAGCTCTACGACAACCCGGCGAACCGGTTCGTGATGAGCTTCGTCGGCCCGGTCAGCGAGCTCGGCGACGCGCTCGTCCGTCCGCACGACATCGAGATCCGCCACGCCCCCAACGGCACCACCCAGTCGGCGGTCGTCGAGCGCGTCATCCATCTCGGCTTCGAGGTGCGGGTGATCCTCACGCTCGAGGGCGGTGAGCAGCTGACCGCGCAGCTGACGCGCGACGAGGCGGCGGAGCTGGGGATCGAGCCGGGGAGCTCGGTGTTCGTGCGTCCGCGCGCGGCCCGCACCTTCGCCGAGCCCGAGCCGGCCTGACTGAGCCAACAGTCGGCGCGGTGGAGGCTTCGTCACGACCCGTGCCGGTTGCGCAACGATCGGTGTGGTGAACCAAGAGTGCCTGGCACTTTTGGTTCACCTGCGGCTCGTACGGGCGGAAAGCTCCGGTCAGCATCGCGCTCTTCCGCGACGACTGGCCTATTCGTATTGCAGTGCTTCCAGGACGTCTAGCCTGGCGGCGCGCCGTGCCGGCATGATCGCGGCCACGACGCCGGCGAGGGCCGCCACGATCATGACCACGATGATGAACGACACCGGCACCGAGAAGACGATGCCCTGGTCGCTCAAACCCTTGGTCAGGATCCAGCCGAACACCAGGCCGACGCCCACGCCGAGCAGCCCGCCGATGATCGACGTGATCACGCTCTCGTACCGCACCATGCGCCGCAGCTGGCGGCGTGTCGTGCCCACCGCGCGCAGCATGCCGATCTCGCGCGTCCGCTCGAAGACGGACAGGGCCAGCGTGTTGATGATCCCGACCAGGGAGATGATCCCGATCATCGCCAGCAGCAGGTAGAGGAAGTACAGGAACCCGTTCACCTGGTTCTCGGTGCTCTGCTTGTACTCCGCGTTCGTCCGCACCTTCGCGACCGGGTACTGCTTGAGCGCCTTCGTCGCAGCCGCCTTGCCCGCCGCCAGGCTCACGCCCGGCTTGAACTTGGCCAGGATCACACCCGGGTCGCTGTTCGTCGTCCAGGTGTCGAAGGTGCTGGACGGGATCGAGATGCCGGTCATCAGGACGGGATCCTTGTACTGGCCGACGACGGTCAGCCGCAGCTTGTGGCCCTCGATGCTCGTGATCGTGAAGTGCCCGCCGATGTCGAGGTGGTGGGATTTCGCGAACTGCTCCTCGATCAGCGCCTTATCCCCCTGGAAGTTGTGAAGCAGCGCGTCTGACCCGCCCTTCTGCCACGTGAACGTGTAGAGCTGGTCGAAGTCGCCGGGGTCGATGCCGTTGACGACGTCGGTGCCGCCGTGGTTGATCCGCGCGTCCGTGAACTGGATGCCGGTCGCCGTCTGCACCTCCGGAACCGCCTGCAGCGTCGGCACCGCCTCCTTCGGAATCGGGGCGAAGCTCTCCGACTGGATGATCAGATCGCTCGTGATCGACTTGTCGAGCGCGCCCAGGAACGAGTCCTTGAACCCGTTGACGAACACCGCGACGAACACCACCAGGGCGACTCCGATCATCAGCGACGACGAGGTCACGGCGGTGCGTCCGGGGTTGCGGGCGGTGTTCTCGCGAGCCAGCTCGCTCGTGAGCGATGACGGCTCCTCCGGCGGCCACTCCGTCTCGGTGCGCAGCCAGATACGGGCGACCGCGAAGATTGCGAGGCAGACGGCGACCAGGATGGCCAGCAGGGCGAGCGGCGTTGCGATCAAGGCGAGGATGCCCGCCACCGCCGCTCCGAGCAGCACGAACAGCGCCAGGGCCAACAGGTAGGAGACCGTGCGCCGCACGAGGTACCAGCCGTGCCCGATGAACGGGATCCCCTGCACCCGCGAGCCGACCCAGTCACCGGCGCGGATCAGCAGCGCGAGCGGGGCGCCGATCGCCCACGACAGCGGCTGCACGATGTGGGAGGAGAGGATCGCGACGCTCAGGAAGCAGAGCACCGCGCCGCCGGCCAGGCTGATCAGCACGCTGGCGGTCGACCCGAACCCGGTCACCGCCTGCAGGACGCTGCCCTTCTCGAACACGCCGTCCACGATCCCGCCGAGGCCGAGCAGGAGCAACACCGTCGAGATCAGCGTCGCGTGACGGGCCAGGGCGGAGGGCGGCAGCTCGGCGCCCTCCCGCAGCGCCGCGATGGGCGGCACGCGGGTCGCGCGGAAGGCGGGGCCGATGGCGGCCAGGATGGCGACCGCGGTGCCGACGCCGAGCGGCAGCAGGATCGTCAGTGCGCCCAGGTGGATGGGAGCGGTGGGCAGGCCGAAGCCGATCGCGTCGAACGCCGTGTCGAGCAGCTTGGCGAAGCCGACCCCGACGATGATGCCTGTGATCGAGGCCAGCAGCCCGATCAGCAGCGCCTCCAGCAGCACCGAGCGGAGCACCTGCCGGCGGCTGGCGCCGATCGTCCGCAGCATCGCGAACTCGCGCGTGCGCTGGGCGACGGTGATGGCGAACGTGTTGAAGATGATGAACGCACCGGCGAACACGGTGGCGCCGGCAAAGGCGAGCAGCAGCGGCGTGAGGAAGTCGTTGATCCCGCTCGACGTCTGCTGCGCCTGGTCGGCCGCAGCCTCGGGGCCGGTCTGCACCTTCACGTCGTGTGGGAGCGCCGCGATCAGCCGCTGCTTCAGCTCGGTCTGGCTGACGCCCGAGTCGGCCTTGACCGAGATCGTGGAGGTCTGGTCGACGCGGTCGTACCACTGCTGGGCGTCCGAAAAGGTTGTGCCGACGATCGTGGCGCCCCCGATGGTGGAGGCGGTGCCGAGCTTGAAGACACCGACGATCGTGACCGGCTTCAGCCCGACGTTGGTGGCCAGCTGCACGTGCTGGCCGATGTGCAGGTGCTTGTCGTCGGCCAGCTTGGAGTTGACCACCACCTGTCCCGACGACTCGGGGCCGTGGCCGCGGGAGTACGTGTAGGGGTTGAAGGTGTCCGAGAGCGTCGAGACCACGAGGCTGGGGGCGCCCGTGGTCGAGCCCTCGTACGTGCCGTTAACGACCAGCGCGCCCAGCGCCTGGATCTGACCCTCCGCCCTGGCCACGCCGGGAACGGCGGCAACCTTCCCGATCAGCGTCGCCGGAAGCGGCCCCGCCTGCGCGCCGTTGTTGCTGGTGAATGCGGTCTTCTTCGACAGCAGCACGTCCGTCTTCTCGAGGCCGGTCTGGAAGATCTCGTTGAACGCGCCGGTGATCTGATCGCGCACGACGAACGTGCCGGTGATCATCGCCGTGCCGAGCACGATCGAGATCGCCGTCAGCACCGCGCGCGTCTTTCGGCCCCACAGCCCGCGGACGGCGACGCCGATCATGTGGCGGCCACCTCGGCCATCGCGGCCAGCACCTCCTGTGCGCTGGCACGCCCCTGGTCGCGGACGATCAGGCCGTCGGCCAGGAACAGGATGCGATCGGCCATCGCGGACGCGCGCGGATCGTGCGTCACCATCACCGTGGTCTGACCGTAGGACTCGACGGCCTCGCGGAGCAGCTCGAGGATCTCCTCGCTGGTCGTTGAGTCGAGGTTGCCTGTCGGCTCGTCGGCGAACATGACGGTCGGCCGCGAGACGAGGCCGCGCGCGATGGCGACGCGCTGCTGCTGGCCTCCCGAGAGCTGCGCGGGCCGATGGCTGCGCCGGTCGGAGAGGCCGACCTTGGCGATCACCTCGTCGATCCACTCGCGCTCGACCTGGCGGCCGGAGATGCGCACCGGCAGCACGATGTTCTCCTCGGCGGTGAGCATCGGCAGCAGGTTGAAGAACTGGAAGATGAAGCCGATGTGGCGGCGGCGCAGCAGCGTCAGCTCCTGGTCGCCCATTGTGGTGATCTCCTCGCCCTCGATGGTGACGCTGCCCTCCGTGGGCTGGTCGAGGCCGGCGAGGATGTGCATCAGCGTGGACTTGCCGGAGCCCGAGGGGCCCATCACGGCCGTGAAGTGCCCGCGCGGGATCTCGAGATCGATGCCGCGGAGGGCGTGGACGACCGCGTCGCCCTCGCCGTAGGTGCGTGTGACTCCATGGGCGGCGACGACCACGTCGGCCGCCTGCTGCTCGACGGGCGTGCTCACTATGTCCTCCTGCTCTCGCATGTCGCGCATCATCGTTGCGTGGATCGGAGGAGGCCGCAGCCGGGGTACCCGGCCTCCGGGGTTCGGATATCCCTACTGCTGCGGTGCGTTCGCCTGCTCACCCAGGCGGGCCGCCTCCGCGGTGCAGATCTCGAGCAGCACCCGGTAGAGCTGCTCCAGCCGCTGCCCGGACAGCGGGCCGGGGTTCGCCGCCGCCAGCGACGCGATCAGCCCCTGCTCGCGCTCGGGATCGACCATCGGGTATCCCTGCGCGCGCTTGTGCGCGTGCAGGTCGGCGACCAGCCTGATGCGGCGGTTGACCGCATCCAGGATCTCGGCATCGACCGCGCCGATGCGGTCGCGGGCCGTGAGGACGATGGGGTCTTGGGACGGATTCATCGCCCGGCCAGTCTACCGAGCGCCGTTGTCCCGTCAGATGGTGAGCAGCGCCAGCACGATGCCGATCACGTTGATCGACGCGTGCGTGGCGTACCCGGGCCAGAGCGATCCCGTGCGGCTGCGCAGCAGGGCGAGCACGAGGCCTGCGACGAGCACCGGCACGAGCAGCGACACCAGGCCATGGGCCACGGCGAAGCCGATGGCGCTGCCGGGCACGGCCCAGCGCCGCAGCGCGGCGAACCCGAGGCCGCGGAACATCAGCTCCTCACCGAGCGGAACGATCAGCCCGAGCACGACCAGCGCCGCGGCCAGGGTGATCCACTCGTGTCCGTGCGGGGCGCGCGTCGGAGTCAGGCCCTGGTCGCGGTCGCCGTGGAGGAACGGCTCGACCGCGAGGCTGACGGCCGAGATCAGCACGACGGCGCCGGGGACGAGCAGCCACGGTCGTGAGTCTGGCCGCGGCCGGCGCATCGCCATCGTCTCTCGCACCGGCACCTGCGACAGCCTCGCCGCGAGCAGCGCGTACCCGCCGAACAGCACGGCCTCCGTGAGTCCCGTGGCGACCACCGGCCAGCGGTAGACGCCGTTGCGCTGCGTTGCCGTCGACGAGGCGTTGACGGCCACCGCGTTGGCGGCGAACAGCGCCGCGGGCGGGATCAACCAGTACCAGGGGATGCGCGGGACGTCGGGCTCGATCACGCCAGCAGTCCCGCGAGCTCCGACAGCGATCCGATCGCCCCCGGCCGCGGCGACGGGCTGCGGTCGACGATGACGACGGCGATGCCGGCGGCGCGAGCGCCCACGCCGTCCGTCGCCTCCGAGTCGCCGACGTGCAGCGCCTCGCTCGCGACGACGCCGAGCAGGTCGAGCGCGCGGTGGAAGATCTCCGGGTCGGGCTTGGCCGCGCCCGCCGTTGCCGAGTCGACGACGGCATCCACCGCAAGGCCGGCGTCCGCGAGCGCACCGGCGAGCGACCAGTCGCCGTTCGAGACGACGGCGGTGTCCGCGCCGGCCGACCGGACGGCGTCCAGCGCGTCCGCGGCGTCGGGATACGGCTGCAGCACGATCGTCTCCCGGAGCAGGGCAAGCGCGTCGTCGTCGCCGGTCTCGACCCCGATGTGTGCCGTCAGGATGCGGGCGCAGTCCAAGCGCAGCGCGTGCAGGGACGGCTCGTTGGCCGCGGTCTGGCAGCCTGCGGCGTAGTGGTCGATCTCGGCCCGCACCGCGTCGGCCGCCTCCGCCGGGGCCAGCGCACGGCCCCAGCGCCGCCCGGCGGCCTCCGTCAGCCGCGCCGCCGGCCGGTCGAGCCGGATCAGCGTCCCGTACGCGTCGAACAGCACCGCGCGGTACCGGCTCATGCCGGGATCGAGGCGTCCGGATGCAGCAGCTTCGCGATCCGGGCGAGCGCCTGGGGCAGGCGCGGGCCATCCTCGGTGAGCACGCTCACCGGCAGCTGCACCACCCGCTTGTCGAGCACCGCCGGCAGCTGGGCGGTCGCCTTGTGCCGCTTCAGGTCGGCGAGTGTGGCCCCGGCGTCGCCCGCCGAGATGTAGACGGCGGGCGCGAGCGTGGCGAGCTCGGTTCCGGAGATGCGCTGGGACGGATCGGCGTTCGCGGCGACGTTGCGGCCGCCGGCCAGGCGCAGCAGGTCGCCGGTGAGCCCGGTGGGGTCGATGGTGTACCCAAAGCCCTGGTCGACAAAGACCGGCACGGGCGGCTCCCCGGCCACCGCCGCGTGGATGCGCTTGACGGCCGACTGCATCTCGCCCGCGACGCGCCGCCCCTCCGCCGCACGGTCCGTGATCAGGCCCAGCTCCGTGATGTCGTTCTCGACGCGCCCGGCGGAGCTTCCCCCCACCACGTAGACCTCCGACGCGAGCTTCCGCGCGAGCTGGTCGGCGGCTCCCACGGTCGGCGCCATGGACGCGGGGACGAGCACGACGTCGGGCTGCGCCTTCTCGATGGCCTTGATGTTCGGCTTGCCGTTCTTCACCATCACGGGCAGGTGCATGGCCTGCTTCGGGTAGGTCTCGGATCCGCTTCGCCCGACCAGCAGCTTCTCGGCCCCCAGCGCGTACATGGCCGCGGTCATGCCCGGGTCGAGCGACACGATGTGCCGAGGCGCCGCGTCGATCTGCACCTCGTGCCCGATCGCATCGCGTACCGACTGCGGATATGCGGCGAGCACGCCGGTCGGCTCGTGCTTGAACCCGCAGGACGCGCACAGGAGCGCGAGCGCGGCGAGCGGGATCAGGCGGGTTGGCATGCGGCGCGATTGTACTGTTCGCCGGTGAGGCATCGAAGCTGGTTGTTCTGGGCCTTCCTGGCAGTTGCCGTGCTGGGGCTGGTGGTGTACCTGCCGGCCGAGCTGGCCAAGCGCTCGACCGGTCCCGGCGAGCCTGTCGATTTCCTGTCGCACCCGCTCGAGGGCTGGCGGTTCCTGGCGACCGTGGCCCGGGAGCGGAGCGGCGCGGCGGCCGGCACCCCCGCGGCGGCGCGGGCGATCGCGCTGAAGACGTTCGACAACGGCCGGCTGCGGCCGCAGCGGGTGTCGCTGCTCTGGCTTCCCGACCGCAGCATCAGCGTCCGCACCTTGCAGGGGAGCGCCGTGGTCTCGACGAACTCTCGGCTAGTGTGGAAGGTGACGGGACGACGCGGCCCCAGGGGCCCTGATGTGATCCTCGGCCTGATCGATTTCGCCTCCGGGAAGGTCATCTACGGGCGATCTGCTCTCAAATAATTGGCCCACGATTGCGATCGCGGCCGCTGGACTGCTGATCCTCTGGGCGGTCGACCGTCTGCTGGTCCGCTATGGGCGCCGCTTCTCCGAGAAGCTGCCGGCCACCGACCGGGCCATGCTGGAGACCCGCTACCGGCTGCTGCGCCGGGTCGTGGCCGCGGTCATCCTGGTGCTCGCGGCCGGCGCCGTCCTGTTCAACATCCCCTCCACCCGTGCCTATGCACAGACGGTCTTCGCGTCGTCCGCCGTGCTCGGGCTGGTGATCGGCTTTGCCGCCCGCTCGACCCTCGCCAACTTCGTCGCCGGCGTGATGATCGCCATCAACCAGCCCGTGCGGCTGGGCGATCGCGTGCAGGTGGGCGATGCCGAGGGGCAGGTGGAGGACATCGGGCTCACATACACGCGGCTGCGAACGGCGGACAATCGGCGGGTGCTGATCCCCAACGAGGAGCTCGCCAACAGCCGCGTCACCAACCACACGCTGGTGGATCCGGTCAGCCTGGCGCAGATCCGGGTGACCGTTCCGCTCAACGCCGACCCCGCCCGCGTGCGTGAGGTGCTGGGCGAGCTCGTTCAGGTGGCGCCGGGGCGCATCGGCAACCGGCCCGATCCGGGCGTCTCGGTGACCGAGCTCACAGAGACCGGCGCGGTGTTCTCGGTCGCGGTGTGGGTGCCCGATCCGGCCACCGCCGCGCAGACCGCCGCGTGGCTGCGGGAGCGCTCGCTCTCGCGGCTGGCGGACGAGGGCGTCTTCGGGGGCGTCGAGGCGGCGGTGGTGCGATGACCCCGCGCGACCGGCGAGGCTCCTACGACGACGTGCTGGCTCACGTCGCGGCCAGGCGCCGCAAGCGGCGCAACGTCGAGCGGCGGCGCTCACGTCGCTCCGTGGTGGTGACCCTGCTCGTGACCGTGGCGGTGGTGCTGCTGGCGCTGCTCGGCGCCGGCGCGGTGGCGGGGGCGATCTTCGTGCACGACACCCTCGCCGGGGTGTCCCTGGACACGCTCAAGGCCGACCCGCCCGGAATCAACTCGCAGATCTTCGACCGCAACGGCAACCTGCTCGAGACCATCTCCTCGACCGAGAACCGCACGCCGGTGCCGAGCGACAAGATCTCGCCGTGGCTGAAGACGGCGACCGTCGACATCGAGGACAAGCGGTTCTACCAGCATGGCGGGCTCGACTTCCAGGGCATCCTCCGCGCCGCCCTCGACAACCTCGAGGCCGGATCGATCCAGCAGGGCGGCTCGACCCTCGAGCAGCAGCTGGTGCGCAACCTCTACCTGTCGGACGAGCAGTCGGTGACCCGCAAGATCCGCGAGGCCTACCTGGCGACCGAGATGGCCGACACCTGGTCGAAGGACAAGATCCTGACCGAGTACCTGAACATCGTGCCCTACGGCGCCGTCACCTACGGCTGCGAGGCGGCCGCGCTGCGGTACTTCAGCGTGCACTGCTCGCAGCTGACCCTGCGCCAGGCGGCGGTGATCGCCGGCCTGCCGCAGAACCCCATCACCTACAACCCGCTGTCCAACAAGGCCGCAGCCAGGCAGCGCCGCAACGAGGTGCTGGCTGCGATGCTGAGCCAGGGGCACATCACGCAGGCGCAGTACCAGCGGGCGGCCGCCTCCCCGCTCGGCACACATCCCGGCTCCTACCTCGACACCACCGGCGGCGACAACGGCTACTTCGTCGCCTGGGTGCGCCAGACGATGGAGGACAAGCTCGGGCACCAGACCGTGCGCAAGGGCGGGCTCGCCATCCACACAACGCTCGACCCGCGGCTGCAGCAGGCGGCCCACACGACGCTGCGGGACATGATGAGCTGGTCGGGGGCGCCGGCCGCGGCGCTGGTCTCGATCGACCCGCGCAACGGCCAGGTGCTGGCAATGGACGCCTCCGTGCCCTTCAGCCAGAAGTCCCAGTTCAACATCCCGGCGGAGGCCTACCGCCAGGTCGGTTCCACCTTCAAGATGTTCACGCTGGTCACGTCCATCGAGGATGGCTACAACCCGCAGACGACCAGCGAGCTGTCGGCCCATCTCTCGTACCTGTTCCCGAACACGCCGCTTGGCCCGAGCAACCCGTGGGTGGTCGACACGGCGTCCGACAGCGAGGAGCTGAATGCGCCGCGGACGATCGCCGACGCCACGGCCGCCTCCGACAACACGGTCTTCGCCCGCCTGGCGATCGACCTCGGCGCACCGTCGATCGTCGCGACCGCGCACAAGATGGGCATCCCGCAGTCGGTGCACCTGGCGCCGTACCCGGCGATCACGCTCGGCGTCAGCCCGGTGTCGCCGCTGTGGATGGCGGCCGCCTACTCGACGCTGGCCGCCGACGGCGTCCGGCACCCCCCGCAGTTCGTCACCAGCATCGGCAGCATCGCCACCGGCAAGACGCTCGACACGTATCCCAACCCAGGGCGTCGGGTGCTCTCCGACGGCGTCGCCTACGAGGCGAACCAGGTGCTCGAGGGGCCGATCCGGAGCCCCGGCGGCACCGCGTATGCGACCGCGCAGTTCCCGGACGGCCGCGTCGAGTCCGGCAAGACCGGGACCACCAACGACTACAAGGACGCCTGGTTCTGCGGCTACACGCCGAACCTGACCACCTGCGTATGGATGGGCTACCCCAAGGGTGAAATCACGCTCACCAACCTGAACGGCCACACGCCGTTCGGTGGCGACATCCCCGCGACCATCTGGCGGACGTATATGGAGAAGGCGTTCGCCCTCGAGCCGAAGAAGTTCCCACCCGTGATGTCCTGGCCGCTGCCGCAGCACCCCGTGCAGTGGGTGCCGTTCCACTCGCAGTTCCCGACCTACGTCCCGTGCACGTCGAACTGCGGCGGAAGCTCGAGCGGCTCGTCCAGCGGCTCCAGCAACGGCTCGAGCGGCGGCAACGGCAACAGCGGCGGCAACGGCGGCGGCAACGGCGGCGGGAACGGTGGCGGCGGCGGCAGCGGCGGCCCCCCGCCCACGACCTGACCCGTGATCTCGGTCGGCGAAGCAATCGAGGCGATCCGCGGCGCGAGCCCGCCGCCGCGCGGGTCGTCCGAGCCGCTGGCGCCGGAGCTGACCGGCCGCGTGCTGCTCGCCGACGTGACGGCGGCGGTGAGCCTGCCGCCGTTCGCGACGTCGGCGATGGACGGCTATGCGGTGCGTGCGGCCGAGCTGGGGGGCGAGCCGGTGCCGATCGCGTTTCGGGTGGCCGCGGGCGACGCCCCGCTGACCCTGGAGCCGGGCACGGCCGCGGGCATCGCCACGGGAGGTCCGGTCCCGGAGGGCGCCGATGCGGTCGTGCCGATCGAGGACGCGCGCGAGGACGGCGGGCTGATCGCCGCGCAGCCGCGCGTCGGCGCGGCGATCCGCCCGGCCGGCGGCGATCTGGTCGCCGGCGACGTCGTCGCGGCGCGCGGATCGGTGCTGCGGCCGGCGGTGCTGGCGGCGATCTCGGCTGCCGGCGCCGACCGCATCGAGGTGGCCGCTCGCCCGCGGATCGCGATCGTCGCCACCGGCAGCGAGCTGGTCCGCCCCGGCCGGCCGCTCGCTCCCGGCCAGATCTACGAGTCGAACATCATCGCCGTGGCCGCCCAGGCGACGCGCGCCGGCGCCGAGGTGGTGGCAGCCGAGATCGTCGAGGACGACCCGGATGCGACGCGCGGCGCGTTCGCGCGGGCGCTGGAGCTGGCGGACGTGGTGGTGTCGTCGGGAGGCGTCTCGGTCGGCCCGCATGACTACGTCAAGCCTGCCCTCGAGCAGCTCGGAGTGCGTGAAGTGTTCTGGCGTGTCCGGCACAAGCCGGGAAAGCCGCTCTGGTTCGGCACGGCGGGCGACGGCACGCTCGTGTTCGGGTTGCCGGGGAACCCGGTGTCGAGCGTGGTCTGCTTCGAGCTGTTCGTGCGCGCTGCGCTCGAGGCGATGACAGGGGCGGAGCCGGCGCGCCGCCCGGTCGCCCGTCTCGCGGCGCCGATCGCGCGGTTGGCCGAGCGCGATCACGCCGTGCGCTGCGCGCTCGAGCGCGGGGAGGACGGCATGCGGCTGCGCCCGCAGACCGCGCAGGACTCGCACCTGATCGCGCACGCGGCGGCCGCCGACGCGATCGCGCTGATCCCGGCCGGCTCCGGCGAGCTCGCCGTCGGGGAGCTGGTCGAGTACGTGGCGCTTTAGCTAGATGATTGACGCCACAGCCCCGCACGTCTGACCGCCCTAGCGCAGCGTGAAGGCCCACCGCGAGGCCGCTGTGGCCGCATTCGCGATCTGCGTGATCGCAGACCGCTCATGACCGGTGCAAGGCGTTCCGCCTTGCACCTCGTCGCATCACTGCGTCCTCGGTCGGGCCGATATTCCCGATATCGACCCTCCCTCGATCCTTGTGCTGCTGGGTCTTCGACCACTCAGACCGCACGGCGCCGTGGCATCAACCATCTAGAGCGGAATCGTGCGCCCGTTGCGCCCGGGCAGCGTCACCGAGATCGCCCGGGCGAACACCACCCAGCGGTGCGACGCCGAGTACAGGGGATGGCACGCCGAGAGCACGAGCCGCTCGTAGCCCTGCGGCTTGATGATCCCCCAGTCGGTGTTCGACACCACCTGGTGCATCTGCACCCGGTAGTGGAATGTGGCGTAGGGCATCTCCAGGTCGATGGCGTCGCCGTTTCGGATGCTGTCGATGTTGCGGAACCAGGCGCCGTAGGTCGTGCGGTGCCCTGCGATCGCCACGGTCGAGCCCATCCCCGGGAACGAGGTGTTCATGTAGTGGCCCGGTCCCTTGCTGAGGTCGGCGTCGATGCCCGCCGTCGTGCCCTGCACCACGACCACCTTCGACAGTCCGATGCGCCCGATCGTGAGGCGGCCGAACGCGTTGCCCTCCTTCAAGGTGCGCTGGAACGCGACCGCGTCCGCGCGGATCGCGACCAGCGCGGCGGCGTTGTTCGGCGGCGGCACCTGGTGCTCGAACAGCTTCTGCTCGTCGTGGAACTGGTGCGTCAGCGCCCGCTGCTGCCAGTGCGCCCACAGCCAGGTGACCGGGTCGCCCCAGGCGAGGATGACGCCGGCGTAGAGGATCACGACCACGCCGACGGCGATCAGCACATTGGAGAGTCGGCGAAGGCGCCGGCCGCCGGATCGGGCGGGCGTGCCCTCCGCCACGGTGCGCGTGGCCATCCCCTCAGTTATACCCGTGATTTGCCGTATGTGCAGGGCTGTAACGACCTGTGATCACCGAACCGACCTGCGCCGCCGACGCGGTCGCGAGCGTGAAGCAGACGGCCATGACCGGCGACAGGTATCCGCTGGCGGTCATCGCGAGCAGCGCCCGCGGCGTCGACAGGCCGAGGTGGAACCGGGTTGCGTACTCGATCACCAGCAGCAGCGGGCCGGAGAAGCCGAGCAGGTACACGACTAGCATGAACCGCCGGCCGAGCCGCGCCGCCGAGGGCAGCAGCAGCCAGATGTGAGCGGCCGGCAGCACCAGGATCAGGGCGAACGGGTTCACCGCCACGAGCAGCGTCGCTGCGAAGTCGAGGCCAAGTAGCCCGGCCACCAGGCCGCCCGTGCGATCGGCCCCGCCG
The DNA here is from genome assembly GCA_035695105.1 of Gaiellales bacterium. GTDB lineage: Bacteria > Actinomycetota > Thermoleophilia > Gaiellales > JAICJC01 > JAICYJ01. Next base: position 39,448 of record DASSEV010000099.1, on the reverse strand, counting down.
ATCGGCCGCTCGGGGGTCAGCCGCGGCCTCGTCACGAACCGCCACACCAGCAGGCCCGCCACGACGGCGAGCGCGATGCCGCTCCACGAGATCCCGATCGCGTTCGGCCGCGGCGCGATATTGAGCCCGGAGGCGAGATTTCCAGGCAGCACCGGCAGCAGCCACAGCGCCACCAGGAAGGCGCCCCAGGCGGCCATCCTCCAGCTGAGGGCCCGGGCGGCGGCGGCGAGCGGCAGGTGTCTGCGGCGGACGCGGGCGGTCATGTCGAGCGTGGTGACGAGGGCGGGTGCGAACAGCGCGACCAGCGCCATCTCGGCCAGCCAGCCCTGCATGGTGCGTGAGCCGAGGAAGATGTCGGGCCGCCCGCCGGGCTCGATCGACGGCGCCGCGTCCAGCTGCTCGACGAGGTTCGCAACCGTCGTACCGGCCGCCGCGAGCTGCGCCGGGCTGAGGCTGGTCGGCACCGCCCCCGTGTCGGGCGGCGGCCCGGCGGTGAGCGTCAGGGCGGGCACGCCCCGCGCGATCAGCGGTCCCTGCTCGCCCAGCGCGTAGGGGACGGCCAGCCCCGAGAGCTGGTCGAGCAGCCCCGGCACCTGCGGCGCCTGTCCGGTCACGCGGGCGGCGACGGCGCGGGCCGTGCGGTACAGCGTCGGCGAGGTGCCGCGGACGGTGTCCGGCCGGATCACGATGCGTAGCGGGCTGCCCTCCTTCGCCCCGAGCGAGTCGAGCGAGATCGCGGACGAGATGCGGCGGGCGAACGGCGAGTGCTCCGCGAAGTAGGTGGCGCCCTGCCCGCCGGTGGCGCCGCCGTCGGTCGACACGAACAGCAGGCCTCGCTCGCGCGCGAGCGGCTGCAGCTCCTTGGCCAGCTCGAGCATCACGCCGACCGCCGCGCCGTTGTCGTCAACCCCCGTGCCCAGGCCGTCGTGATGCGCGAACACCGCGATCACATCGGGGCGCCGCCCTGGCAGGTAGCCGATCACGTTCTGCATCGGCACGTTCGCCTGCCCCGGCAGGTCGGCTGCGAAGGTCTGCGTGGACACGTGGTAGCCGGCCTGCTCGAGCTGGCCTCGCACCCAGGCTGCGGCGGCCAGGTCGCCGCCCCGCCCGGGTGCCAGGCCGTGGCGGGCCTTCGGCCCCGTCACCATCGCGGCGGCGGTCGTCGCCGCCGCGTTCCCGTCGAACGGCGCGAGCGGCTGCGCCGGGGGCGGCGGCAGCGCCGGCTCCCGCACGGTCAGCGCCGCGACCAGCACGGGCACGAGGGCGATGACGGCGAGCAGGCGGTAGAGGGGCCACGAGACGAGCGGCCGGCGTGATGTCGCGGCGCTGCGCGGCACGCGCCCTTATAGCACGGTTGCGGGCCGCAACCGCCCGCGCCACTACCATTTCTCCATGTCCGCCGAGGCCACGATCCTGCTCGTCGACGACGAGGAGTCGATCCAGAAGCTGCTCACGTTCCCGCTCGAGCGGGAGGGCTACCGCGTCGTCCCCGCGCGCGACGGCGAGGAGGCACTGCAGCGGTTCTCCGAGACCACGGTCGACCTCGTCGTGCTCGACGTGATGCTGCCCAAGATGGACGGGCTCGAGGTGTGCAGACGGCTGCGCACCACATCGGCGGTGCCGATCATCATGCTGACCGCGCGCGACGACGAGGTGGACAAGGTGCTCGGCCTCGAGCTGGGGGCCGACGACTACATCACGAAGCCGTTCTCCATCCGCGAGTTCCGAAGTCGCATCCGCGCGATGCTGCGGCGCGCGACGCTGCTGTCCGAGCGGCGGCCGTTCGGCGAGGAGACGATCACGGCCGACGGGCTGGTGATCGAGCCCGCGAAGCGCACCGTCCACGTCGACGGCCAGTCGGTGCAGCTGACCTACGTCGAGTTCGAGGTGCTGCGCACGCTGGCGACGCACCCGGGCCGCGTGTACAGCCGTCAGGCCCTGCTGGAAGCGGTGTGGGGCGGTTCGGCCTACCGCGAGCCGCGCACCATCGACGTCCACATCCGTCATCTGCGCGAGAAGCTCGAGGCCGACCCGGCCGACCCGACGTTCATCCTCACGGTGCGCGGCGCCGGCTACCGGTTCCGGGACGTGCCCGCCCAGGCGCCGTGAGATCGCTCCGCCTGCGCCTGATCCTGGTGCTGGCGGCCGTGGTGGCGACCGCGATGGGCGTGGTGTTCCTCTACGTCGTCCCGACGCTGCGCGAGAACCTGATCTCCGACCGGGTCAACCGGCTGGAGCAGGTCGGCCACCGCGAGCAGAAGGACGCGGTGCTCAAGCAGGAGATCGCTCAGGCGCTGCAGGCCGGCTGCCCGGGCACCAGCGGCGCGTCGTGGCGTCCCGTGATCAGGCGCACCAACCGGGTCGGCCACCTGTCCTTCGTCCGGGCGTCGGTGTTCACCGTCTGCCCGGGCCACAGCCGGCCCACGCCGGTCAACGCCACCAGCGCCGTCGACGCCGACGATCCCGTCGTCGGAAAGGCGCTGATCAGTGGCTTCGCGAGCGACCGGCACGGTGGCCGGCTGAAGGTGGCGGCCCGGGTTGGCCCGGGCACGGTGGTCGTGCTCACCCAGCCGGTGGGCGACGTGAACGAGACCTCCGACCTGGTGGAGAGGCGCATCCTGATTGCGACGGCGCTCGCGCTGCTGGTCGCGCTGCTCGTGGGCTGGGGTGCCGCGCATGCGGTCACCCTGCGGCTGGCGCGCCTGGAGGCCGGCGCGCAGCGGATCGCGGTCGGCGACTTCAGCACGCCGATCGGGGACACGAGCCCCGACGAGCTCGGCCAGCTGGCCCGTGCCTTCGACACCATGCAGATCCGGCTCGAGCAGGCCGACCGGGTGCGTAAGGAGTTCGTGGCAAACGCCTCCCACGAGCTGCGCACACCGCTGTTCACCCTCGGCGGCTTCATGGAGCTGCTGGACGACGAGGACATCGACGACGCCACACGCGCAGACTTCCTCCGGCAGATGCGCGAGCAGGTCGCCCGCATGACCAAGCTCGCAACCGACCTGCTCGACCTCTCGAGGCTCGACGCCGGCGCCTTCGACGTCGCCCACGAGCCGATCGACGTGGCTGCGGCTGCCCGCGGGCTGGTGCGCGAGTTCCGCGGGCTGGCCGCGGGGCACGGCAGCCGCATCTCGCTGGTGAAGCCGCCCGCCGACCTGCCGAACGCGATCGGCGACGAGCAGCGGGTGCAGCAGATCGGCCGGGCGCTGCTCGACAACGCGATCCGCCACAACCCCGACGGCACACAGGTGCGCGTGGCCGTGGCCGCGGACAACGGCAGCGTGCGGCTGGAGGTGGCGGACGACGGCCGCGGAATCGGCCCCGACACGGCACAGCACCTGTTCGAGCGGTTCTATCGCGGCGAGGCGACCACGGCGTCGGGCAGCGGGCTCGGCCTCGCGATCGCGCGCGAGCTGGCCGAGCGGATGGACGGCCAGCTGGAGCTGGTCAGCGGGGACGGGGAGACGCGGTTCGCGCTGACGCTGCCGGCCGAGAGATGACTAATCCCATCTCGCTGTGCGGTCTGAGCGGTTGAGAACCGAGCAGCGCAAGGACCGAAGGAGGGCGCAATATCGGGAATATCGGCCCGATTGAGGACGCCGCGATGCGACGGTTCCAACCGCAGCCCCAGGCCGGACGGCCTCTACGAGCGTTCGACGATCAGACGCGCTGCGGGGTGGGATCCGTCATCTCCTTCGCACGGGTAACGTTCGGCCGGTGAAGGCCCCCGTACTGATCGCCGCCGTGGCGGGGCTCGTCGCCGGCGTCGCCGCCGCCGTCGTCACGCTCGCGATCGCATCCTCGAGCGGGGCGTTCGATGGCACCCAGACCGTCATCTCCGCGGGAGCGGCGACCGTTCAGCCGGTGAACGCGACGTCGACCGCCACCGGCTTCGACGCTGGGGCGATCTACCGGGCCCGCATCGGCGGCGTGGTCACGATCACGGCGATCCTCGGCTCCAGCGAGTCGGGAGGCAGCGGGTTTGTGGTCAGCAAGGACGGCCTCATCATCACCAACGCCCACGTCGTCACAAACTCGGCCGACCAGAACGTGAGCCCGCAGGACGTCAAGCCCGCCCAGCAGATGTACGTGCGGTTCGCCGACGGCAACCAGGTGCCCGCCACCATGGTCGGCTTCGACCTGTTCTCCGACGTGGCCGTGATCAGGGTGCAGCCCGGGTCCGAGCGCCTGCGGCCGGTCCCGCTCGGCGATTCGGCAGCCGTGCGCGTGGGGGAGCCGGTAGCGGCCATCGGCAGCCCGTTCCTCGAGGCCGGATCGCTGTCGGTCGGCGTCGTGTCGGCGATCAACCGGTCGCTCGCGAGCGGCACCGGCTTTGCGATCCCGGGAGCGATCCAGACCGACGCGGCGATCAACCACGGCAACTCGGGCGGCCCGCTGTTCGACGCGGCGGGGCAGGTGATCGGGATCAACGCGCAGATCCAGACGACGAGCGGCGGCGGCGAGGGCGTCGGCTTCGCGGTGCCGATCGATCTGGCCAGGCGCTCGCTCGAGCAGCTGGTACAGCACGGGCAGGTGCAGTACGGGTGGATGGGCGTGCGGCTGAGCACCGTCACCCCGGCGCTGGCCGACCGCTTCGGGCTGCACACCGACCGCGGGGCGCTGATCGTGGCGGTCACGCCAAACGGCCCGGCGGCCAGGGCCGGCCTGACGGACGGCGGGTCGCTCGAGGACTTCCAGGGCGCATCGATCCGGCCGGACGGGGACGTCATCGTCAGCGAGAACGGCCATCGGGTGACGTCGTCCGACGACTTCATCCGCCTGGTGGACGAGGCGAGCCCGGGCGACGTGCTGCACCTGCGCGTGGTGCGCGGGTCTGACACGCGCACGGTCGACGTGACGCTGGGCGTTCGTCCCCTGTAGAGCCTGTTGCTAGGGTCTCCCGCCATGCAACGCGTCAATGTCGGCCACAAGAACCTTGCGGACTACGCGTCGATCGTCGGGCGCTCGCTCGCGGACGAGATCCGGACGCTGGCCGAGCCTCTGCGCGGCCGGCGGATGCTGCACCTGTCGGCCACCGCGTTCGGCGGCGGCGTCGCCGAGATCCAGTACACGCTGATCCCGCTGCTGAACGACGTCGGCATCGAGACCGAGTGGCGCGTGATCCACGGACGCGACGAGTTCTTCGACGTGACGAAGACGATCCACAACGCCCTGCAGGGCAACCCGCAGGGGCTGACCGCCGAGCAGCAGGAGGTGTTCGTCCGCTACAACCAGCTGAACGCCGACGAGCTGACCGACTCCGACGAGTGGGACATGATCGTCGTGCACGATCCCCAGCCCGTGGCGATGCGCTCGATGGTGCAGACCTCGCGGCCGCGGTGGGTGTGGCGCTGCCACATCGACCTGTCCGAGCCGAACCCGGACGTGCTCGAGTTCCTGCTGCCCTCGATCTCCGCGTACGACGCGACCATCTTCCACATGCACGAGTACGTGCCGCACACCGACGCCGTGTCCAACGCGGTGATCTGGCCGCCCGCGATCGACCCGCTGGCGCCGAAGAACATGGCGCTCGCCGCCGAGGACGCCGCCTACATCGTCGACCAGTTCGGCATCGACGCGAACCGCCCGATGATGCTGCAGGTGTCGCGGTTCGATCCGTGGAAGGACCCGGCCGGCGTGATCGAGGCGTACCGCCAGGTCAAGCGCGAGCACCCCGGGATGCAGCTGGCACTGGTCGGCTCGATGGCCCATGACGACCCCGAGGGCTGGGAGTACTACAACCAGACCGTGGCGCTGGCCGGCGAGGACTCCGACATCCACATCCTCAGCAACCTCAACAACGTCGGCGCGGTCGAGGTGAACGCGTTCCAGGTGCACGCCGAGATGTGCATCCAGAAGTCGATCCGCGAGGGCTTCGGGCTGACGGTGTCGGAGGCGCTGTGGAAGGCGCGTCCGGTGATCGGCGGCAACGTGGGCGGGATCACCACGCAGATCGAGGACCGCGTGACGGGGCACCTGGTGGATTCACCGCAGGCGTGCGCCGAGCGGGCGCTCGAGATCCTCGCGGACCCCTCCGAGGCGCGCGCGATGGCGCGGCGCGGCAAGGAGCACGTCCGCCGGCGATTCCTGACCCCGCGGCTGGTGCGCGACTGGCTGGCGCTGATGCACCACTTCGACGGCGAGCAGGTCGAGCTGGACTTCCACCGAGCGCGCGTGTAGCCCGCAGCCCGCGCCGGGTAGGCTGCGTGCCCATGGACGACGCTCCGCTCCTGATCGTGTCAAACCGCGGGCCGATGCGGTTCGAGACGGCCGCCGACGGCAGCCGCAGCGCGAAGCGCGGCGGTGGCGGACTGGTCACGGCGCTCTCGGCGCTGACCTCGCAGCGTCCGCTGACCTGGGTGGCAAGCGCGCTCTCGGACGGCGACGCGGCCGTCGCGGCGGAAGGCCCGTACGTGGACGGCAACCTGCGGCTGCGCCTCGTGACGCACGACCGCGAGGAGTACGACCGCTACTACAACGTGTTCGCGAATCCCACGCTCTGGTTCCTACACCACTACCTGTGGGGGCTGAGCCTGGAGCCGGACGTCGACCGCAACATCCGGCTGGCGTGGGACGCCGGCTACCTGCCGGTCAACGAGCGCTTCGCCGAGGCCGTCGCGGCGGAGCTCGAGAGCCTCGGCGGCAAGGGCCCGCGGCCGATCGTGATGGTGCACGACTACCAGCTGTTCATGGTGCCGCGGGGGATCCGTGAGCGGGTGCCGGACGCGCTGATCCAGCACTTCACGCACATCCCCTGGCCGATGCCGGACTACTGGCGGATCCTGCCCGCAGAGATCCGCACGGCCATCCACGAGTCGATGCTCCACTGCGACATCGTCGGGCTGCATACGACGCGCTACGTGCGGGCGTTCCTGCACTGCTGCGACGAGCTCACCGACGGCGAGGTGGACTTCGCGAGCTGCACCGTGCGCTTCCGGGGCCGGGACGTCAAGGTGCGGAGCTATCCGATCTCGGTCGATCCGGCCGAGTTCGAGCGGCTGGCGGCGACCGACGAGGTGCTGGAGCTGGCGCCGTCGATCGAGCTGGCCAGGCCGGAGAAGATGATCCTGCGGGTCGACCGCACCGATCCGTCGAAGAACGTGGTGCGGGGCCTGCGGGCGTTCGACCTGTTCCTGTCGCAGCACAGCGAGTGGCGGGGGCGGGTGACGATGCTGGCGCTGCTCGACCCCTCGCGGGCCGACATCCCCGAGTACGCGGAGTACGTCGGTGCGATCCAGCGCGCCGTGCGCGAGGTCAACGACCGCTGGTACATGACGGGGATGTGGACGCCGGTCGACCTGCGCATCTCGGACAACTTCCCGCAGGCCGTCGCGGCGTACAAGGCCTACGACGTGCTGCTCGTGAATGCGATCTTCGACGGCATGAACCTGGTGGCGAAGGAGGCGCCGCTGCTGAACGAGCGCGACGGGGTGCTGATCCTGTCGGAGAACGCCGGGTCGCACGAGGAGCTGGCCCCGTGGGCGATCTCGGTCAACCCGTTCGACATCCAGCAGCAGGCGGATGCGATCTACCAGGCGCTGACGATGCACCAGTCTGAGCGGCGCGACCGCATCGAGGGGCTGCGAGGCCAGGTCCGCGAGCACGACATCGCGCGGTGGATCGACGCGCAGCTCGGCGACCTCGCCGCGCTGCGGCCCGTCGAGGCGTGATCGCGGGCATCGACCACGTCCAGGTGGCCGCGCCGCCTGGCTGCGAGGAGCAGGCCCGGGCGTTCTACGGCGGGCTGCTCGAGCTGCCGGAGGTGGCGAAGCCGGAGGCGCTGGCCGGCCGCGGAGGATGCTGGTTCGCGGCCGGGCAGCAGCAGCTGCACGTCGGCGTGGCGGAGCCGTTCGCCCCGGCGGCGAAGGCCCATCCGGCGTTTCGCCTGGGGACGGCATCCGAGCTCCACGACCTGGCCGGCCGTCTGGCGGCCGCGGGGCACGCGGTCACCTGGGATGAGTCGCTGCCTGGCGAGGAGCGGTTCTACGTGGCGGATCCCTTCGGGAACCGGCTCGAGCTGCTTGCGTCACCAGCGCGGCTGTGAGCGGCCATGACTCGCGCTCGCACCGGCGAGATCACGGCCGTATCGGGCTGGGGTGCGTTGGCTGGTACACCTTCAGCCCACCGCCGTCGGGCATCACGATCGTCGTCCAGAGACCCCAGCTCTCCTCGGTCACCCCGCCCATCGTGCCGATGCCCCGGCGCTCGAGCACGGCCATCGTCGCGCTGATGTCCTCGCACATCAGGAACAGCTCATGGCGTCCGCCGGCCTCGGCCGGGTGCACCGCGAGCTCCGCCGGCGGCAGCGCGAAGATCGGCCACCCGGCGTGCGCATCGACGTGCGGCAGCTGAAGGACATCCCGGAAGAACGCGCGCACCCGATCCGCCTCCGGGGAGAACACGATCGCATGGACGCCGGTCACGCCGAGGTCGTTCGAGCCGTCAGCCACCGCCTGAAACGCTAGCCCAACGCTCCAGGCTGGCACCGGGCCCGCGCTGACCCCCGTACACTTCGCGCCGATGTCCGAGATCCGCATGATCGACGTCGGCGACAAGCCCGTCACGCGCCGCCGGGCTGTTGCCTACGCCCATGTGGCGATGGGCCTGGACGTGCGTGACCGCATCACCGCCGGCACGCTGCCCAAGGGCGACGTTCTCGCCGTCGCCCGCGTCGCCGGGATCATGGCCGCCAAGCGCACGCCGGACATCGTCCCGCTCTGCCACCCGCTGCCCCTCACCCGCGTCGACGTCACCCCTGAGCTGGACGACCACGGGGTAGCCATCACCGCCGCCGCCGAGACGACCGCCCAGACCGGCGTCGAGATGGAGGCGCTGACCGCCGCACTCGCGGCGGCGCTCACCGTCTACGACATGACCAAGGGCATCGACCCGGCGATCGCCATCGACGGCGCTCACCTCGTCGAGAAGGAGGGCGGCAAGTCCGGCCACTGGCGGCGGCCGGAATGAGGGCAGCCGTGCTGACCGTGTCCGACGGCGTCGCCGCCGGCAGCCGTGAGGACGCGAGCGGCCAGGTGCTCGCCGACCGTGCGGCCGCCGCCGGCTTCGAGGTGGTCGAGCGGCGCACCGTGCCCGACGACCGCGACGGCATCGCCGAGGCGCTGCTCCAGCTGGCCGAGCGCGCGGATCTCGTGCTCACGACCGGCGGCACCGGCTTTGCGCCGCGAGACGTCACGCCCGAGGCGACGGCTGCCGTCGTCGAGCGCCCCACGCCCGGCCTGGACGAGGCCATGCGCGAGGTCTCCCGCCGGGCCTCGCCCCACGGTCTGCTGTCCCGCGGCCACAGCGGCATCCGCGGCGCCAGCCTGATCGTCAACTTCCCCGGCAGCCCGCGCGCCTGCGCGGAGTGCTTCGACGCCGTCCAGCCGGCGCTCGGCCACGGCGTCGAGCTGCTCACCTCCCGCCCCACGGAGCACCCGTGAGCACGGTCATCACCGCCCGGCGGTTCGTCTCGCTGGTCAAGTTCGAGCACACCGTGTTCGCGCTGCCGTTCGCCTTCGTCGGCGCCATCCTGTCGGTCGGCGAGCTGCCGTCGGCAGCGAAGCTGGGATGGGTGACGCTGGCGATGGTCGGCGCCCGCAGCCTGGCCATGGCCCTGAACCGGCTGATCGATGCCGAGATCGACGCGCGCAACCCCCGCACCGCCGCCCGCGAGCTCCCCTCCGGCCTGCTCTCCCGGGCCCAGGTCACCGCCTTCTGCCTCGCCTCGCTCGCGGTCTTCCTGGTCGCCGTCTGGCAGCTCGACCCGATCGTCCACCCGCTCTGGCCGATCCCGGTCGCGCTGTTCGTGCTCTACCCCTACACCAAGCGCTTCACCTGGCTCTGCCACCTCGTCCTGGGCATCTCGACCGGCCTCGCTCCGATCGGGGCGTGGCTCGCAGTGAGCGGCCACACCGACGTCGCCCCGTTCATGCTGTGGGCGGCCGTGGCGCTCTGGATCGGCGGCTTCGACATCATCTACGCCACGACCGACGTCGAGTTCGACCGCCGGGAGGGCCTCCACTCGCTCCCGGTCAGGTTCGGCATCGGACCCGCGCTGACGGTCACCCGCGTGTGCCACCTGCTCGCGGTCGCCCTGCTGATCGGAGTCGGCGTGCACCTCGGCCTCGGGCCGCTGTACTACCTCGGCCTGGCCGTGGTCGCAGCGCTGCTCGGCTACGAGAACGCCATCGTGCATCCCGACGACCTCTCCCGCGTCAACGTCGCCTTCTTCACGCTGAACGGCGTGATCTCGATCGTCTTCCTGGCCGCGGTGCTGGCCGATGTCCTCGTCTGACCCGGCGGTCCGCTGCGATGCGGTCAGCCGGCGCTACGGCGAGCGCCTGGCCCTCGACCGGGTCAGCCTGCAGGTGCAGCCGGGAGAGCGGGTGCTTCTCACCGGCGGCAACGGCGCGGGGAAGACGACGCTGCTGCGGATGCTGGCCACGCTGCTTCGCCCGCACGAGGGCACCGTCACCGTCGCCGGGCATCCGTTGCCGCGCGAGGCGCGGCGGGTGCGGCCGCTGATCGGGTACCTCGGGCACGAACCGCTGGTCTACCCCGGGCTGACCGCGGGCGAGAACCTGGAGCTCTACGCCGCGCTGCACGGCGCCCCGGCGGCCCGGGTCGTCGAGGCGCTCGAGCTGGTGGGCCTCGAGCGGCGCCGGGGCGGCGTCGCCTCCGAGCTGTCGCGCGGCATGCGCCAGCGCCTTGCCCTAGCTCGGGCCGTGCTCCACCGCCCCCAGATCCTGCTGCTGGACGAGCCCACGACCGGCCTCGACGACGACGGGCGCGAACGGCTGCGCGGCCTGCTGGCCTCGCACGAGGGCACGGCCCTCATCTCCACCCACGAGCCGGAGTGGTTCGCTCCGCTCGGCGTGCGCAGCGTGCAGCTCGCGGAGGGCCAGCTGGCGTGAGGGCCTACCGGGCGCTGCTCCGCAAGGATCTCCTGCTGGAGTGGCGCGGCCGCGAGCTGGTGCCGGCCATGCTGGCCTTCGTGCTGGGCGCGATGGTGCTCGTCCGGTTCGGACTCGGCGGCGAGACCCTCGCCGGCGGCACCCGCGCCGCCACCGGGCTGCTGTGGGTGGTCGTCGTGTTCACGTCGATGCTCGCGCTCGTGCGCAGCTTCGCGCAGGAGCGGGAGCACGGCATCTGGGACGGGCTGCTCTCGACGCCCGCCGACCGCTCGGCGATCTGGGCGGCGCGGGCCACCGCCACGTTCCTGTTCCTCGCGCTCACCCAGGCGGTCGCGCTCCCGCTGTTCTGGCTGTTCTTCCTGCAGGAGGGGCGCTCGCCGAGCATCCCCGTGCTGGTGGCCGCGCTGCTGCTTGCCGATCTCGGCGTCGCAATGCTCGGCTCGCTGCTCGCCGGGCTGGCCACCCACGTCCGCGCCCGGGAGGTGCTCCTGCCCGTGATGTTCCTCCCGTTCATGCTGCCGCTCGTGACAGTCGCCGTACGGCTCACGGTGGACACGATTTCCCCGCAAACAAGCGGTTTGCACACGTCCCAGGGGCTGGGCTTCCTGGCCCTCTATGATACGATCTTCGGGCTCCTGGGCTGGGCGCTTTTCGAGTACGTCGTGGAGGATTGAGGCAATGGTGATCGGCTCGCAACGAGCCCGACCCGATGGGGCGACGGTCGCCGCGACCGCGACGGCGGTGCTGATGGCGCTCGCCCTCGGGATGATCTTCTTCTACGTTCCCACGGACGTGGATCAGGGGTACTCCCAGCGCATCTTCTACTTCCACGTGCCGATCGCGCTGACCACCTACACCCTGTTCGTCTGGGGCGCCGTGAACGCCGCGCGGTACCTGTGGCGCCGTGACCAGTCGCTCGATCTGAAGAGCTACATCCCGATGCACCTCGGGGTCATCTTCGGTTCGCTGACGCTGGCAACGGGGTCGATCTGGGCGCGCATCTCGTGGGGCCACTGGTGGTTCTGGGGCGACACCCAGCTGACCACCTTCCTGATCATCTTCCTGTTCAACTGCGCGTACTTCATGCTCCGGTTCTCGGTCGAGCCGGGGGAGCGCCGCGCGACCTACTCCGCCGTGTACGCGCTGCTCGGCGTGGGGCTGATCCCGCTGTCGGTGCTCGGGGTGCGGTTCGCGCAGCGCAACGAGCTGATCCATCCAATCACGTTCAACTCGAACGGTGCCAACATGGACGGCAGCATGTTCCTGACCTTCCTGGTCGCGCTGGCCGCCATGCTGTCCCTGGCCGTGACGATGTACCTGGTCGAGCTGCGCGGGAAGCGGATCGACGACCGGATCCGTGCAATCCGGCGGCTGGCCGAGGCGCGCGCGTGATCGACGAGACCGCGGTCAAGTACGTCGCTGCGGTCTACGGTCTGGTGTGGGTGGTGACCCTGGCCTACATCGCCATCCTGAACGCCAAGCTGGGCCGCCTCGAGCGCCAGCTGGACGAGATCGCGGGGCTGCTGGAGCCGGGGGCGGGCGATGCCTGAGCCGGTGCACCTGCTGCTCGTCGGCACCAGCCACCGGCACGCGCCGATTGCCGTGCGCGAGCAGCTCGCCGCCCAGGCGCACGGACGGCGGCTGATCGAGTCGGTGATCGCCGAGGACGCAGTGATCGAGGCCGTCGGCCTCTCCACCTGCAACCGCTGCGAGCTGTACATGGTCGGCGCTGACCCGGGCGCGATGCGTGAGGCGGCCGTCCGGCGGCTGGCCGAGTACGCGCACCGCAGCGAGGAGGAGGTGCTGCCGCTGCTCTACGTCCGCGAGGGCGCCGAGGCGGCCGAGCACCTGTTCGAGGTCGCCGGCGGGCTCGACTCGCTCGTGCCCGGTGAGGCGCAGATCCTGGCCCAGATCCGCGAGGCCTACGCATCCGCGCTCGAGATGGGATCGACGGGGACGGTGTCGAACCGGCTGTTCCACGAGGCGCTCGAGGCGGGCAAGCGGGTTCGGCACGAGACGGCGATCGGGCGGTCGAATGCCTCGGTCGCGTCGGTCGCTGCCGAGCTCGTCCGCGAGACGCTCGGCGAGGGCCTGGCCGGGGCGACGGTGCTGATCGTCGGCGCCGGCAAGGTCGCCGAGCTGGTCGCCCAGAACCTGTCCTCGCGCGGCGGCGTCCGGATCGTCGTCGCCAACCGCAGCCGCGAGCGCGCCGCCGCGCTGGCCGAGCGCTTCGACGGCGGGGTCGTCCCGCTGGACGACCTTCCCCGGGCGGTGGCAGCCGCCGACGTGGTCGTCAGCTCGACGCTGTCCGACGAGTATCTGATCCGGGCGGCCGACGTCCCGCCCGGGCGGCGGGTGCTGGTCGACCTGGCCCTGCCGCGTGACATCGATCCCGCCGCGGCGGAGGTGGAGGGCGTGACGCTGGTCAACCTGGACGACCTCGAGGAGACCGTGCTGCGCAACATCGGCCTGCGCCGCGTCGAGGCCGAGCAGGCGTACGCGATCGTCGCCGAGCAGACCGCCGAGTTCCGCAGCTGGCTGGCAGCGCTCGAGGTGGTGCCCGCGATCCGTCAGCTACGCGCCTTCGCCGAGCAGATCCGGCGCGACGAGCTGGCCCGGATGGACGGGCGCTGGGAGAGCCTGTCGGAGGCCGACCGCGAGCGGCTCGACCAGCTCACGCAGAGCATGCTGAACAAGCTGCTCCACCGCCCGACCGTGCGGCTGAAGGAGCTCGCGGCCGAGAACGCCGACGCGCCGCACGTCGAGACCATGACAGAGCTGTTCGGCCTCGGCCGGCGGTGACGCGGATCGGCACGCGCGGCAGCGCGCTCGCCATGGCTCAGGCGCGGTGGGTGGCGGACCGCGTGGACGGCGCAGAGCTGGTGGTGATCGAGACGGCGGGGGACAGGGACCGGGTCAGCGACCGGTTCGATCGCATCGGTGACGGCCGTGCCGTGTTCACCGCCGAGATCGAGCGGGCGCTGCTGGACGGCCGCGTCGACGTCGCCGTGCACAGCGCGAAGGATCTGACCGGCGACATGCCGGATGGGCTCGAGATCGCGGCCGTGCCGCCGAGGGAGGACGCGCGCGACGCCTGCTGCGGACCCTTTCCGGCGCTCGAGCAGATCCCGGCCGGCGCGCGCATCGGCACGTCGTCGGCCCGTCGCGCCGGCCTGCTGGCCGAGCTGCGGCCCGATCTCGAGGTGGTGCCGCTGCGCGGAAACGTCGACACGCGGCTGCGCAAGCTGGATGCCGGCGAGGCCGAAGCGATCGTGCTGGCGGCCGCCGGCCTGATCCGCCTCGGCCTGCGGGACCGGATCGCCTTCCTGTTCGATCCTGAAACCTTCGTCCCCGAGGCCGGGCAGGGGGCCCTCGCCCTGCAGGTACGGTCGGGTGAGGCGCACCTGGTGGCGTCGCTCGACCACCGGCCGTCCCACGAGCAGCTGCTCGCCGAGCGCGCCCGTGTCGCGGAGCTGGGAGGCGGCTGCACCGTCCCGGTCGCGGCGCACGCCTGGCACGAGGACGGCGAGCTACACCTCCGCTCCTGGGCGGCGGCATGACGGTCTACCTGGTCGGAGCCGGGCCCGGTGATCCGGGTCTGCTGACGGTTCGCGGACGGGAGCTGCTCGAGCGCTGCGACGCGCTGGTGTACGACCGCCTGGCCGACCCGCGCATCGTCGCGCTCGCACCTGCGTCCGCCGAGCGCATCTACGCCGGCAAGGAGCCGAACCGCCACGCGCTGACCCAGGATCAGATCAACGACGTGCTGGTCGAGCTGGGGCGCCGCTGGCCATGTGTCGTCCGGCTGAAAGGCGGCGACCCGTTCATCTTCGGCCGGGGCGGCGAGGAGGCGCTCGCGCTCGACGACGCAAGCATCGCCTGGGAGGTCGTGCCCGGCATCTCGTCGGCGTACGCCGTGCCCGCGTACGCCGGAATCCCCGTGACGCAGCGCGGCATGGCGGCGCAGGTGACCGTCGTCACCGGGCACGAGGATCCGGACAAGGAGTCGAGCGACCTCGACTGGGCTTCGCTGGCCGCGACGCCCGGCACGCTGGTCTTCCTGATGGGCGTCCGCTCGCTCGCGGGCAACGCGGCCAGGCTGATCGAGCACGGGATGGCATCCGACACGCCGGCCGCCGTGATCTCCAACGGCACGCGCCCCGGCCAGCGCACCGTCGTCTCGACGCTGGGCGGCATCGCGGAGGCCGCCGCGGACATGCGCGCGCCGGCCATCACGCTGGTGGGTCCGGTGGCAGCGCTGCACGACCGGCTGGCGTGGTGGGAGCGGCGTCCGCTGTTCGGACGGCGGGTCGTCGTCACGCGCGCCCGTCCCCAGGCCAGCGGCCTGGCGGCGCGGCTGTCGGAGCTGGGCGCCGACGTGGTCGAGGCGCCGGCGATCGCCATCGAGCACCTGCCGTTTCACCGGCCCGACCTCGGCGCCTACGACATCGTCTGCCTGACCAGTGCGAACGGGGTGGAGCGGCTGCTGGACGGGGACGTGCGCTCGCTCCACGGGGTGACCGTCGCGGCGGTGGGCAGGGCCACGGCCGACGCGCTGCTCCGGCGCGGGATCGTGGCGGACGTGCTGCCCGATCAGGCGATGTCCGACGCCATCGTCCCCGCGCTCGGCGATGTGAGGGGCAAGCGCGCGCTGGTGGCGACCGCCGAGGGAGCGCGGCCGGCACTGCCGGACGGCCTCCGGGCGGGTGGCGCCGAGGTCGACGTGCTCCACCTGTACCGCACCGTGCGGGAGCCGGTGGACGCCGATGCCGTGCTCGGCGCCGACCTGGTCACGTTCACCTCCTCGTCGACCGTCGACAACGTCGTGGCGGCCCTCCCCGCGGGCAGCCCCGAGCGGCTGCGGGCGGTGTCCATCGGCCCGATCACGACCGCGTCGCTGCGGGCCCACGGCATCGAGCCGGTGGCGGAGGCCGATCCGCACGACGTGGATGGGCTGGTCGAGGCGGTGCTCGCAGTAGCATCGAGGCCGTGACCCGCCCGGTCGTCACCTTCCTCTCCGACTTCGGCTCGTCGGATCCGTTCGTCGGCATCTGCCACGGCGTGATCGTGCGCACCTGCCCGGACGCCGAGGTGATCCACCTGGCGCACGGCATCCGGCCGCAGTCGGTCGGCCAGGGAGCGCGCGTGCTGGCGGCGTCGATCCCCTACCTGCCGGTCGGGGTGCACATGGCGGTCGTCGATCCCGGCGTCGGTTCGGAGCGCCGGGCGGTCTGCCTGCGCAGTGCGGACGGCCGGCTGTTCGTCGGACCGGACAACGGTCTGCTGATTCCGGCGGCCGAGGCCTGCGGGGGCATCGAGCTGGCGGTCGAGATCACCGAGACGCGGTTCATGCTGCCGGCGGTCTCGCGCACGTTCCACGGCCGGGACGTGTTCTCGCCCGTCTGCGGGCACCTCGCCTCCGGCGCCGATCCGGCCGAGCTGGGCCACGCGGTCGATCCCGGCGCGCTCGTCCGCGTCGCGGAGCCCGGCGCCGAGGTCGAGGGCTCGGTGCTCACGGCGGCCGTGCAGCAGATCGACCGGTTCGGGAACCTGCAGCTGTCGGCGGTGCTCGCCGACGTCGACGGGCTGTTCGAGAACGGGCGCATCGTCGAGCTGCGGCACCGCGACGACCGCTACTTCGCCACCTGCGCCCTCACGTTCGCGGACGTCGAGGGCGGCGATCTCGTGGTCTACGAGGACTCCGAGCAGCGGCTGTCCGTGGCGATCAACCGCGGCAACGCGGCCGAGCTGGTCGATGCCGACCCGCTCGACCTGGTCGCGATCGACTTCTCGCCGACACCTGAGGTGTGAACCTCGGCGACCCCCCTTGACGCCGGCTGCGCGGAGTGGTGGGATGGATCGCACAGAACGGCCTTCGCGGAGCGGTAGCACCGTCCCGGAGGCCGTTTCTTTTCGTGGTGTCGCTCGAGGTGCCGGTAGACTGTCGCCCGCGGCGAGGTAGCTCAGTTGGTAGAGCACGCGACTGAAAATCGCGGTGTCGGCAGTTCGACTCTGCCCCTCGCCATCGATCGTTTCGGAGTTCGCCGCACCACCTGAACTGACGGCCGCGCGTCCGGCTCGCGTCACGACCCGGTCACAGCGCGGTCACGGCCGCCTGGTACGACTTGGTCTCCAATAATTGGCGTGGGCGGTCACAGCCGCCGTGACGGCCGGCGATGCTGTCCGCTCAGGCGCTGCGCTGGGTGACCAGCGCCTCGAGCCGCTCGGCCACCGCCGGCAGCTCCAGCTGCAGCTCCCGGAAGCGCGTCCCGAACATGGCCAGGACGCGGCCGTCCGTCTCGGCCGTCACCTCGGCGTTTCGCCGGCCGTTCCCGAAGAACGCCATCTCGCCCACGGGCGAGCCGGGGCCGAGCGTCACCGGGTCGCGCCCGTCCACCTCGACGCGCATCGTTCCCGCGTCGATCACATAGAAGGCGTACCCGGCGGCGCCGTAGCGGACGATCGCCTGCCCCGCTGAGAACTCCTCGATCTCGAACCACGACGCCAGCTGCTGGAGCTGCGCCTCGTCGAGACCTGCAAACAGGTCATGGCGCGTCAGGTCTGCGGGATCCGGGTGCACGACAGGCCCGAGTGTACCGTCGGTGGCGCCGCTCGGAGCCGCCGTTCGCCACCTTCTCACCATCCCGGGATGGCGCCTCCGGCCAGCCGGCCGCGTGCCAGTGTGGGTGTCGGTCCACTTTACGGGCGCCCGCAGGTCGGCAATGATTCCCCATGCCCGGTTGCGCCGGGCGTTGTGACCCTGCGACGGAGCGGGAGGAGGTGATGGATCCATGCCACGACAACTGACTCGGCTGACCGAGCCGCTGGTGCGCGAGAACGGCGTGCTTCGGCCCGCGACCTGGGACGAGGCGCTCGACCGCGCCGCGGAAGGCTTCCGCGCCGCGCGCGAGGCCGGCCCCGGAGCGTTCGGCCTGTTCAGCTGCTCCAAGGCGACCAACGAGGTGAACTTCGTGACGCAGAAGTTCACGCGGGCCGTCATGGGCTCGAACAACGTCGACAGCTGTAACCGGACCTGACACGCACCAAGCGTCGTCGGTCTGGCGACGGTGTTCGGGGCCGGGGGCGGCACCAGCTCCTACCAGGAGGTGAGGGAGACCGACCTGATCCTGCTGTGGGGGTCGAACGCCCGCGAAACCCATCCGATCTTCTTCCATCACGTCCTCAAGGCGGTGAACAGCGGCGCGCGCCTGTACGTCGTCGATCCCCGCCGCACCAGCTCGGCCCAGTGGGCCGACGGCTGGCTCGGCATCGACGTCGGAACCGACATCGCGCTCTCGAACGCGATGGCCCGCGAGATCATCCATCAGGGGCTGCACAACCGGGAGTTCATCGAGCGCGCGACCACCGGCTTCGACGAGTACGCGGCCAGCGTGGAGGAGTGGACGCTCGAGCGCGGCGAGGAGGAGACCGGCGTTCCGGCCGACCTGATCCGCGATGCGGCCCATGCCTATGCCCGCGCCGACCGGGCGATGATCTGCTGGACGCTCGGCATCACCGAGCACCACAACGCCGTCGACAACGTCTTCTCGCTGATCAACCTGGCGCTCCTGACGGGCCACGTCGGACGCTACGGCTCGGGCCTCAACCCGCTGCGCGGCCAGAACAACGTCCAGGGCGGCGGCGACATGGGCGCGATCCCCAACAAGCTGCCCGGCTTCCAGGACATCGAGGCCGACCATGCCGCGCGCGCCCGCTTCGAGCAGGCGTGGGGCACGACGATCCAGCCCCGCTACGGCTGGCACCTGACCCAGATGTTCCAGGCGATGGAGCGGGGCGAGCTGCGGGCGGTGTACGTGGTCGGAGAGAACCCGGCCCAGTCCGAGGCCGACGCGAAGCACACCATGCATCTGCTCGAGAGCCTCGACCACCTGGTCGTGCAGGACATCTTCCTCACCCGCACCGCCGAGCTGGCGGACGTCGTGCTTCCCGCATCGGCGAGCTGGTGCGAGTCGGACGGGACCGTGACCAACAGCGAGCGCCGCGTCCAGCGCGTCCGCAAGGCGCTCGACCCGCCCGGCCAGGCGCGTGACGACATCGAGATCGTGTGCGAGATCGCCCGCCGGATGGGCTACGACATGCGCTACGAGAGCGCCGAGGAGGTCTGGAACGAGCTGCGGTCGCTGTCGCCGATGCACGCCGGCATGAGCTACGAGAAGCTCGAGCGCCTGGGTGGCATCCAGTGGCCGTGCTTCGACGAGGACGACACCGGCTCGCCGTTCCTCCATGCGCGGCTGTGGGACGAGCCGGTCACGGGGCCGCGCGCCCCGTTCAACGTGGTCGTCCATGACCCGCCCGTCGATGAGCTCGACGACGACTTCCCGATCCGCCTCACGACGGGCCGCCGCCTCGACTCCTACAACACCGGGGTGCAGAGCGGCGGCTACTCCTCGCCGCTGCGCCGCGGCGAGACGCTCGACCTCTCGCCGGAGGACTGCGAGCGGCTGGGCATCGCCGACGGCGAGGAGGTGCTGATCAGCTCCCGGCGCGGATCGGTCACGGCCCCCGTGCGCATCGACGCGTCGCTGCGGCCGGGCCTCGCCTTCATGACGCTGCACTTCCCCGACCAGGTCGAGACCAACGTGCTCACCATCGAGGCCACCGACCCCAAGTCCGGCACCGCCGAGTTCAAGGCGGCCGCGATCAGGGTCGAGAAGCTCGAGGTGCTCGAGCGACGCGACCAGCCCGCGACGGCGGCCGTGCCCGCCCGCTAGTGGACCTGCGCCTGACATCCGAGGAGCCGACCGAGGCGGAGCGCTCCGCCGTGGATGCCCTGCTCGGGCCGCCGCGCTCGTCGTGGGAGGGAGGCCGCCGCGGCGACGACTCGCAGTCCGCCCTCGGCGGCCACGAGGCACGCGGGCGCCGGCACCTGCTGCTGCCCGTGCTGCACGAGGTGCAAGCGCGTGCCGGGTGGATCAGCCCGGGAGCGCTCGGCTACATCTGCCGGCGGCTGACGATCCCGCCCGCCGAGGCATACGGCGTGGCCAGCTTCTATGCGCTGTTCGCCCTCGAGCCGCGGCCGGCGACGGTCGTGCACGTCTGCACCGACATCGCCTGCATGTGCCGTGGCAGCGGCGATCTGGTGGCAGCCCTCGAGGAGCGCGTCGGCTCCGCCGGCGAGATCACCCAGGACGGCTCCGCGACCTGGCTCGAGAGCCCCTGCCTGGGCCTGTGCGAGCAGGCGCCGGCGGTGCTGGTCACCCGCGCCGGCGAGGAGCCCACCGAGCGGTCGATCGCCCCGGCCTCCGCGTCCGACGTGCTGGGCGCGCTGGGCGGCGGGGACGGCGGCGGCGCGGGAACGATCGTGCCGCAGCGCGAGACGGATCCGGGCTCCCTGCGCCTGCTGCGCCGCGTCGGCGTGGTCGACCCGGACAGCCTCGAGAGCTACCGCAACGCGGGCGGCTACGCCGCGCTGCGCCGGGCGCTCGAGATCGGCCCGGCGGGCGTGATCCGGGAGATGGCCGACTCCAGGCTGCTCGGGCGCGGCGGCGCGGCGTTCCCGACCGGCCGCAAATGGGAGGCGGTCGCACGCAATCCGTCCCGCCCCCATCTCGTGGTCTGCAACGCCGACGAGTCGGAGCCGGGCACGTTCAAGGACCGGGTCGTGATCGAGAACGATCCGTTTGCCCTGATCGAGGCGCTGACGATCGCCGGCTTCGCGGTCGGCGCCGAGCACGGCTACATCTACCTCCGCGGCGAGTATCCGCTGGCGTGGGAGCGGCTGGCATCCGCCGTCGCGCAGGCCCGGCAGTGGGGGCTGCTCGGCGACGACGTCATGGGGCACGGCGTTCGCTTCGACATCGAGCTGCGCAAGGGCGCCGGCGCCTACATCTGCGGCGAGGAGACCGCGCTGTTCAACTCGATCGAGGGGCTGCGCGGCGAGCCGCGGAACAAGCCGCCCTTCCCCGTCGACGAGGGCCTGTTCGGCAAGCCGACGGTCGTCAACAACGTCGAGAGCCTGATCAACGTGCTCGACATCGTGCTCGAGGGCGGCGAGGCGTTCGCGGCGATCGGCACGGATCAGTCGACCGGCACCCGCCTGCTGTGCCTGTCCGGCTGCGTCGAGCGGCCGGGCCTCTACGAGGTGCCCTTCGGGGTGACGCTCGGCAGCGTGCTCGACATGGCCGGTGGCGTCCGCGGCGGCCGGCAGCTGAAGGCGATCCTCCTCGGCGGCGCCGCGGGCGGCTTCGTCGGCCCCGACGCGCTCGATCTCGAGCTCTCATTCGAGGCGACCCGGGCGGCGGGCGCGACGCTCGGATCGGGTGTCGTCATGGTGTTCGACGACACGGTCGACCTGGTGCCGATCCTGCTTCGCATCGCGGCCTTCTTCCGCGACGAGTCATGCGGCCAGTGCGTGCCCTGCCGTGTCGGCACGGTGCGCCAGCAGGAGGCGCTGCTGCGGCTCGCATCCGAGCGGCCGCGCGGCACCGTCGAGGACGAGCTGGCGCTGCTGGGCGAGATCGCCCAAGCGATGCGCGACGCGTCCATCTGCGGGCTCGGCCAGACCGCCGCGAACGCCATCGACACCGCCATCCGCCAGCTGCACGTCTTTCAACCACAAGGAGCCGCATGAGCGTCACGCCCGTGGAGATCCGCCGCACCGTCGAGGTGCTGATCGACGGCGAGCCGGTTCGCGTCCGCGAGGGCTCGACCATCCTCGACGCCTGCCGGTCGCGCGGCATGGACATCCCCACGCTCTGCTACGGCGACACGCTGACGCCGGTCAACGCCTGCCGCGTGTGCATGGTCGAGGTCGAGGGCTCGCGGGTGCTGGTGCCCTCCTGCGCGCGCAAGGTGGAGGAGGGCATGGTCGTCCGCACGGATAGCGACCGCGTGCGCCACAGCCGCAAGATGGTGCTCGAGTTCCTCGGCTCCAGCGTCGACCTGTCGACGACGCGGCGGGTGGATGAGTGGATGGGCGAGTACGGCGCGCGACCGGAGCGCTACGGCCCGCCCGCGGCTCCGGCGGCCGCCGGGGAGCGCGATCACGCGCAGGCCGGGCACCACCACGCCGGCGACGGCCAGACGGCGGCCACCGTTGCCCAGCCGGTCAAGGTCGACAATGAGAACTACGTGCGCGACTACTCCAAGTGCATCCTCTGCTACAAGTGCGTGGAGGGCTGCGGCTCGGACTGGCAGAACACGTTCGCGATCGCCGTGGCGGGCCGCGGCTTTGACGCGCGGATCGCGACCGAGTACGCGGCGCCGCTGCCTGACTCGGCGTGTGTCTACTGCGGCAACTGCATCGCCGTCTGCCCGACGGGCGCGCTCATGTTCAAGAGCGAGCACGACATGCGAGAGGCCGACGAGTGGCGGGAGGACGAGCAGACGGTGACCGACACCATCTGCTCGTACTGCGGGGTCGGCTGCACGCTCGAGCTGCACGTGCAGGACAACCGCATCGTCAAGGTCACGTCGCCGCTCGACCACGACGTGACCAGCGGCAACCTCTGCGTGAAGGGCCGCTTCGGCTTCCAGTACGTGCAGAACCGCGCGGACGGCGGGTGAGCGGGGAGCCGCAGCCGTACGAGGCGGTGACCTCGCGGGTCTCGGCCGCCACCGGGGCGCACGAGCTGACGAGCGACGAGGCGGACGCGCTGCTGCGGTTGGCAAAGGTGGTGGCCGACTCGAGCGGCGACCGCAGGTCGGCGCCGCTCACCTGCTACCTTGCGGGCCAGATCCTCGCGGGCGAGGACGACCCGGAGGCGCGCGTCGCCCGCATCCGCGCGCTGGCTGCCGAGCTTGAGTGAACCAGCAGAGCACCTCGTAGAGCAGGGGCCGCCCCGGCCCACCAGCACCACGCGGGCCCGGATCGTGACGTACGACGATGGGGCGAGCCGCACCGTGCGCGACCGCCTCGCCACCGAGGAGCCGATGGAGATCCGGGTGGAGGAGCCGGGCGCCGAGCAGCGCACGATCGCCGTCACCATGCGCACGCCCGGAAACGACTTCGAGCTCGCGGTCGGCTTCCTGTTCACCGAGGGCCTGATCCGCGGCGCGGACGAGGTTCGCACCGTCCGCTACTGCGCGGTGCCCAGGGAGGAGCAGCACTACAACGTGGTCAGCGTCGCCGTCACGCGGGCGCTGGATCCGGTCGGCGCCGAGCGCAACTTCTACGCGACGTCGAGCTGCGGCGTCTGCGGCAAGGCCTCGCTGGACGCGATCGAGGTGCAGTGCGAGCCGGTGGCGGCTGGGCCGGAGGTTGCGGCGTCGGTCGTAACCGCGCTGCCCGACCGGCTGCGCGCCGCCCAGGAGGTGTTCGACCGCACCGGCGGCCTGCACGCGGCGGCACTGTTCGACCGCGACGGGGCGCTGCTCGAGCTGCGGGAGGATGTGGGCCGCCACAACGCCGTGGACAAGCTGGTCGGCGCCCAGCTGCTGGCCGGCCGGCTGCCCCTGTCGGATCGCATCATGCTGGTCTCGGGGCGGTCGAGCTTCGAGATCATCCAGAAGGCGGCGACCGCCGGCATCCCGGTCGTGTGCGCCGTGTCGGCCCCCTCCAGCCTGGCCGTCGACGCGGCGCGCCGGTTCGGCATCACGCTCGTCGGCTTCCTGCGTGGGACGCGCTTCAACGTCTACACCGCGCCCGAGCGGATCGTCACCGGCTGACGCTCAGCCGGAGTCGAGCTGCACGAGCCGCTCGCGGCGGGACTGGACGACGCCTCGCGCGGCGCGCTGCGCCGGTGGATGTCCGGTCAGGGCGAGCACGAACGGCTCCTTGGTCAGCGCGTACAGCTTCGCCGACATCGTGGCGGTGACCGTGGCCGTGCGCGGCACTTCGTCGAGCAGCGCGATCTCGCCGACGCCCTCGCCGCGGCCGAGGGTGGCGACGTGGGCGCCGTAGCGTGTGACGTCGAGCTCGCCCTCGGCGATCGCGTAGTACCGGTCGCCGGGCTCACCCTGGCGCATGAGCACGGCGCCCTGCTCCACGTCGACCGGCTCCAGGGCACGGCCGAGCGTCTCCAGCGCCGGGGCGGGTAGAGCGGCGAAGAGCGGGATCGACCGCAGCAGCGCGATCTCGACCACCGGGACGTCCGCCGCCTCGTCCACGGCAAGCAGGGAGCGTCCGGTGACGGCGATCAGCAAGATCAGCAGCGCGCCGGCGCCGATCAGGGCCGCCCGGGCGCCGCTGGCCGCGATCAGGACCGGCACCAGCAGCGACCCGATCGCAAGCCCGATGTTCATCAGCGACTCGAGCAGCCCGAAGACGCGGGCCAGCATGTCCGGGCGGGCCACGCGCTGCAGGAGCGTCCGGCCGGAGACGTCGAACACCGCTCGTCCGAGGCCAGCGAGGCCGAGCAGGAGGAAGGCCGAGGCCACGGTCGGCCGGGCACCAAGGGTCACGAGCGCCGCGCCCGCGGCGGCGATCCCGCAGACGAGCAGCGGGGCCAGGTGCCGCCGTCCCACCATCGCCGCGGCGACCACGCCCCCGATCAGGCCGCCGGCTCCGACGGCCGCGCTCAGGTATCCCGCGCCCGACTGCCCCATGTCGAGCACGGAGATTGCGAGCACGACGTAGAGCAGGTCGAGCGCCCCGAGCAGGACGAACTGCGCGCCCAGCAGCCCGACCAGAAGACGGGCCGGCCGGTCGTGCACGATCATCGCCACCGACTCGCGCACGTCGCCCACCATCCCGGGCGCCTCGTCCGGCTGCTCGGGTGCGATCGGGGCCGGGCCGGGCAGCGGTGCCACCAGCACGGCCCCCGAGAGGGCGAGCGCGGCCATCGCGGCGATGGCGAGCTGTGGGCCGCCCACGCCGAGCAGGAGGCCCGAGATTGCGGGCGCGATCAGCACGCTGAGGTTCTCCATCCAGCTGGAGACCACGTTCGCGGCCGAGAGCTCGATCGGCGTCGACACGAGCCCGGGCAGCAGCGCCGCCTGTGCCGGGCGGGGCGCCGAGAGCGCGAGGTTGACCAGGGGCGCCAGCCCGAAGACGACCGCGACCGGGGCCGAGACGGCGATCGCGCCGGCGACCGCCGCCATCGAGGCCGCCATCGCAAGGTAGCTCCACAGGAGCACGCGGCCGGGGCGCCTGCGGTCCGCCAGCGTGGCCAGCGACGGCGCGAGCAGCGCCGAGGGGATCAGCTGGATCAGCGCGATCGCAGCCGCGCCGTTCGCGCCGCCGTGGCCGTAGCCGTAGACGAGGATGGCGACCCACACCCCCCATTCGGCCCCGTTGAACGCCGCGAACGCGAGCTCGAGCCGGCGCAGCGCGCGGTTCCGCGCCGCGAGGCGCACGACCCCCGACACCTGCCGCACCCGTTCCACCGGAAGACTCTATGGCGCGGAGGCTGAGGAGTCGAGGTGCCGGCGAAGCGCCGCTGCCGCGTCGTCGAGCGAGCGCCGCGCGTCCTGCAGACGGGTGCCGGCCTCGTCGTCTCCGAGCTGCCGCGCGTCGTCGATGGCTGCGTCCAGCTGGGACGCCGCCCGGCCGACGGCCGCGACGGCAGCGCCGGCCGACCGCGCCCGCCGGCGCGCCTCCTGCTCGCGCTCCCGCGCCGCCCGTTCCGCCTCCCGCCTGCGGCGCTCCTCCGCCGCCCGGTCCCGCGGTGGCGGTGCCTTCGCCGTCGGTGCCGCCGGCGCTGCCCGCGCCGCGCCCGCCGCTGGTCCCGGCCGCCAGCGCAGCGGTGCCCCGCGCACCAGCATCCCGCGGACGGCGCCCGATTCGATGGTCAGCGGACGCAGGTCGCCGAGGCCGATGGTGACGTCCTCGGTCGCCGCCGCGAGCAGCGGCCGCAGCTGGTCGAAGGCCACGGCGGCGCCGATGTCCTTGCGCCGGCGGGTGCGGTTCTTCAGCGGCAGCCGACGCTCCGTTCGGCCGGCCTCGAGCACCACCTGTTTGTCGGCGCCGACGAAGGCGAGCCGGCCTTCGCCGGAGGGCAGGGCGTCAAGCAGCGCATCGCGTGCGACGACCGCCTCCACCGCCGGCTCGGTTGCCGGCCACACCCATGTCACGTCGACCGCCTCGTCAGACACCCGGTCGAGCGTGATCCGGAACGCCCCGGCGGATACCTGCAGCCGGCCGCGAACGCTGCGCACGGTGACCGGCGCGCCGTCCCCGTCCCCGTCCCCGTCCGGCACGTCGCCCGGCGCCGCGTAGGTGCCCTCGGGGACGCCCGCCCCGCCAGGCGATGGGAGTCGCACCAACAGCAGCGACGTCTCGCCGGGCGACGCGAGCACGACATCCCCGCCGTCGGCACCGAGCGAGACGACGCCCTCGGGCTGCGCCGCCGCGTGGCGCACGATCGCGGCGATCGCCCGGGCGGCCCCGGGGTCGTCGAAGGTCAGGCCTGCGCCCGCCATTCCCGGTCGAGCATCGCGTAGATCAGCTCGGACTGCCACTCGCCCTTGACCCACTCGTTCTCGATCAGGTGCGCCTCCCGCCGCATGCCCAGCCGCTCCAGCAGCCGGGCCGATGCCTCGTTGCGGGGCTCCAGCCGTCCGACGATGCGGTGCAGCCCCAGCTGCTCGAAGCCGAGCCGGAGCATCTCACGCGCGGCCTCCCGCGCGAACCCCTGACCCTGGTGGTCGGGGTGGAGGACGAAGCCGATCTCGCCCTGCCGGTGCTGCTCGCTGCGGTACATCAGGATCACGGTGCCGAGCAGCGCCCCGGTTCCGGCATGCTCGATGCCGAGCTCGAGCGCATCTCCCTCGTGCGCCAGGCGGGTGCGAACCACACGCCGGGCCAGCGCCTCCTCGCTCTCGGCCGCCGTGCGCGGCTCGTAGTAGAGCCAGCGGGTCACGTCCTCCCGCGATTCCATCTCGTGCAGCGCCTCGCCGTCCTCCGCCCGCAGGGCGCGGAGGCGCAGGCGCTGCGTCTCGATCGGAAGCGACGGGGCGAGCATCGGCCCGCCGAAGGGTACCGCCGTCCGGCCGGCTCAGGAGGGCCGGTCGCGCCGGTCGCGCCCGTCATCCGCCGCACGCTCGCGCGCGAGCACGGCGGTGGAGCGGCGGTTCCGGATCTGCACCCATGAGGATGAGCGCGTTGCCGGCGGGACCGTGCGCAGGATGTAGGACTTGAGCGTCACACCGCTGCCATG
Source organism: Gaiellales bacterium (assembly GCA_035695105.1). GTDB lineage: Bacteria > Actinomycetota > Thermoleophilia > Gaiellales > JAICJC01 > JAICYJ01. The sequence continues at coordinate 12,474 of DASSEV010000099.1, read as the reverse complement.
CCCGTCCCGCTACGCGGCAAACCTCGGTTGTGCGCTCGCGCTACGCGCGGCTATCGGTGTCGGGATCGATCTCGTCGGCCTGCTGCAGCGAGCTCGAGGCGACGGACTGCTGCTCCTCTGCCCGGTTCGCGGACGCCTCGGCCTCCCGGCGGGCCTGCTCGGCGATGCGAGCCTTCTCCTCGGCCTCGGAGCGGGCCTGCTCGGCCAGCTGGTTGCTGCGCTCTGCGTTCTCGCGGTGCGCGTCGGCCACCACCCGCCGCTCGGCCACGTCGCGGTCGTGCCGGCGCTTGAGCCCTCCGGCCACGGCCAGCACGACGAGCACGACGATCACGACGACGATGATCCACAGTACGGTGCTCATATGCGTGCGGTGCCCGTCTCGGGCCGCTTCCAAACGTGTCAGGCGGTCGCGGCCGGCGCAGCGGGAGCGCCGGCCACGGTCTCGGCCAGCGCCTCGACCACCCGCGCGTCGTAGCGCGACCCGGCTCCGGTGCGCAGCTCTGCGATCGGATCGACCGTGCGCTCCGCGTCGTGGTAGCTGTGGCCGTCGCAGAGGGCCAGGTACGCCTCTGCCGCGAGCAGGATGCGGGCGCCGAGCGGGATGTCCTCGCCGCTGGTGCCGTTCGGGTAGCCGCTGCCGTCCACGTGCTCGTGGCTGGCCCGGACGATCTCCCGCACCTCGGCGAAGAGCGGGCTCGGGCCGAGCATCTCGGCGGAACGCTCGGGATGCTGGTGGACGATCGCCCACTCGTCGTCGGTGAGCGGGCCGATCTTCGTGATGATCTCGTCAGGAACGACCCGCATGCCGAGGTCGCGGAAGCGGCAGGCGGTGGCCAGCTGGGTCAGCTCGTTGGGCGAGAGCCCGAGCCGGCGGCCGACCTCGCGGACGAGCGTGTCGAGCTCGGCCTCGCCGGGAGCGCCCGGCTCGGCGGGACGCTGCACCGGCCCCGGCTCGGCGCCGCCGAGGCGAACCAGGCGTGACCAGACGAAGCTCGCCGGCACCCACTGGTCGGGCTGCTCGGCCCGAAATGCGAAGCGGAGCATCCGCTCGGCGTCCAGCACGAACAGGCCGTCCGAGCGCCGATTGCGGCGCAGCTTCCGCCCCGACAGCACGCCCAGCGCCCGCGCGGCGTCGCCGCTCGGGTCGGTCATCCACTCTGCGACGTGGACCACCGACAGCTGGCGGCCGAGGGCCGAGTCGCCGGGCGACACGAGCAGCAGCCGGGCGGTTGCGGCCGAGCCGGAGATCCGCTGGCCGAGCTCACGCAGCATCGATGCCCGCGCGTCATCGGTCTTGCCGCCGTCGACCATCGCCAGCACGGCCGGGCCGCGTCGGATGACGTCGTCGACCTCGACCGGGGCGCCGCCGCCGGCCGGCGTCAGGCGGAACTGGGCGACGGCCGCATCAAGCTGCGGCCGAGGCGTCGTGCTCATCGGCGTCCTCGTGGTCAGGCGAGACCATGTCCACGGCGGGGCTCAGCCGGGTGCGCTCGGCAGCCTGGATCAGCGAGGCGCGGGCCTGCTCGAACGAGGCCAGCATGGCAGCCTGGGCCTGGGCCGCGCTCGCGACCAGCTCGTCGGATTCGCGCCGGCGCGCCTCGGCCGCAGCCAGCACCTCGGCCGCCCGGGCCTGCGCCTGGGCGTCGCGGTCGGCCATGGCCTGCTCGAACCGCTCGCGCTCCTCGCGCAGCTCCTGCTCGAACCGCGCCCGCTGCTCGTCGGCCTCGCGCTGGGCCTGGGCGATGATGCCGTCGGCATGCCGTCGGGCGTCGTCGATGTGCCGGCGACCGGCCTCGGCGGCCTCGTCGATCAGGCGGCGCCGCTCGGCGTGGATGTCCTCCATCTCGAGCTGGCTCGCCTCGCGCACCCCGCGCAGCTCGTTGTTCACGAACTGGTCGAGTGCGCTGATCGCGCGATCGACGGCCTCGGAGAGGCCGTGCAGATCGGCCGGCGTGCGCTCGGCGACGACGGCCTCGGGCAGCTCGGCGACGGGCGGCTCGCCGATCGTCTCTGCAGCGGGCTGCTCGACGTGCTCGGGCTCGAGCTCGGCCTCGGCGACCTCGGGCTGGGCCTCCGCCTCGACGGCGGGAGCGGCCGGCTCGGTAGGCACCTGCTGCTCGTGCGCGACGGGCAGCTCCTGCTCGTGCTGCTCGGGCTCGTGCGCCGCCTCGTCCGATGCGGGCTCTGCGGCCTGGTCGCCGTCGTGCGTCTCGGCGTCCGGCTCGTGCCACTCGGGCCCAGCCGACGCCTCGGCCTGGAAGGGGACGTGCTCGTCCTGGTGCGCCTCGAATGCGGGCTCGGACGGCGCCTCGTGCTCATGCTCCTCCGCGTGCACCGGCTGCTCGGCCTCCGCGGGCTCGTGCGCCGGCGTTGCATCGCCCTGCGCGGCGGCGCCGAGCTGGTCGGCGATCGAGCCGAGGAAGTGGTCGACCTCCTCGGGGTTGTAGCCGGTGGGCGTCAGCGTGAACGACGCGTTACGCACGGCGGCGAGATCGATGCTGCCCGGCTGGGAGTCGGCCAGCGTGACCAGGAAGTGATCGACCTCCTCCGGGTTGTAGCCGGTGGGGGTGAGCGAAAAGGACGCGTTTCGAATGCTCGCCAGATCGATCATGGGACGTGATGCCTCCTGGGCTGAACGAGGTGCTGCGGGTGGGCGGGGACCGAAAAGTCCCCCTCTGTATCGGCGGTCGTCCGTAACCCTTTAGGGGCAATTCCGGCCTCTTCGCCGGCCATGGCACCGGCGCGGTCGGTAGTGTTCGCGGCCGTGACAGGCCGTCAGATACCGGTGGCACGACGCCGCCCGATCGGCGTGATCGGCGCGGCGCTCGACCTCGGCTCCGGCCGGCGCGGCGTCGACATGGGCCCCTCGGCCATCCGGTACGCCCAGCTGGGGGAGCGCATCGAGGAGCTGGGGCTGTCCATCCACGACCACGGCAACGTCCGGACGGGCATGGTTGAGGCGCTCGACCAGGGTGACCCGTCCGCGCGGTACTGGAGCGCGATCAAGCGCACGTGCGAGGAGCTGGCCGACCACGTTGCCGCGACCATCTCGGAGGGCGAGATGCCGCTGGTGCTGGGCGGAGACCACTCCATCGCGATCGGCACGCTCGGCGGTCTCGCCCGCGTGCACGGCGTTCCCGGCGGTGTCGTCTGGCTCGATGCGCACACCGACATCAACTCACCGACCACCTCGCCGAGCGGAAACGTGCACGGGATGCCGCTCGCCGTGGCCCTCGGACTGGCCGGGGATCCACGGTTCGAGAGCTCTGCGTGGCCGCTCCCGATGATCCGCGAGGAGCACACCGCGCTGGTCGGGATCCGCAGCGTGGACGCCGGCGAGCGCAACCGGCTGGCGTCGCTCGGGGTCTCGGTGTTCACGATGGAGGACGTCGACCGCCACGGCATGCGGCAGGTGATGGAGGACGCCATCGCCGCCGTCTCGGCGGCGGCGTTCGTGCACGTGTCGCTCGACATGGACGTGCTCGACCCCGACCAGGCGCCGGGAGTCGGCACGCCGGTGCGCGGCGGCATCACCTACCGTGAGGCGCACCTGGCCATGGAGATGCTGGCCACGAGCGGCGTCGTGTCCTCGATCGAGGTGGTCGAGGTCAACCCGGTGCTGGACGAGCGCAACGCGACCGCCGGGCTGGCGGTCGAGCTGGTGCTGTCCGGCCTCGGCGCACGGATCCTGTAGCCCGCGGGGCCGGGCCGCTCGGCCCGGCCCCGGGTGCGGCCCACGGATCAGGCGGAGATCGCCTCGCGGTCCTCGGTGCTCAGCTGGAAGGCGGACACGAGCCGCCCCAGCTCCTGCGCGGTCCCGCGGAGCTGCTCGGCGGAGGCGACGATCTCGCCGGCCGCGTTGCTGGTCTCCTGGCTCGACGCCGACATCTGCTGGGCGCTGGCCGACGACTGCTCCGCGACGGCGGCGACCTCCCCCATGTCGTCGCGCATGCGGTCGGCGTCGGAGCGGACGTTCTCGATCGCGTTGACGATCTGCGCCACCCGCTCGGTGACGTCGGCGACGCCCTGGCCGATGTTGACGAAGGCGTCACGCGCCTCCGCCACGGTCGTGGCCCCGCTCTGCGAGCGCTGCGCGCTCTCCTCGACGACCGCCACCGCCCGTGCCGTCTCGGTCTGGATCTGGCTGATCAGCTCGGCGATGGTGGCCGCGGCGCTCTCGGACTCCTCCGCGAGCTTGCGCACCTCCTCGGCGACGACCGCGAACCCGCGGCCCTGCTCGCCGGCCCTGGCCGCCTCGATCGCTGCGTTCAGCGCGAGCAGGTTGGTCTGGCCGGCGATGCCGGTGATGGTCTCGACGATGCCGCCGATCTGCTCGGACTTGGCGCCGAGCTCGGTGATCACAGCTGTGACCTGGCCGGCCGACTCGCGCAGCGCGGCCATCGCGTCGCTGGCGCTCTCGACCGCCTCGACGCCCGCGTCCGCGACCTTGCGTGCCTGGTCGGCCGCCGCGTTCGCCTCGACCGCGCTCTCGGCGCTCCGCTCGACGCCGCCCGCGACGCCCTCCGCCGCGGCGCGCGCGGACTCGGCCAGCGATGCCTGCCGCTCGGCGCCCGTCGCCACCTCGCCGACGGCGGCGGCGATCTCCGAGACGGCGCGCCCGGCCTCCTGGGACGTGCCCGCCATTCCCTCGGCGGCCGTCAGCAGGGTGCCGCTGGTCTCGCCGATCTGGCCGACCAGCTCGCTCAGGTTCTCGATCATGCCGTTGAAGGCCGCGCCCAGCCGGCCGAGCTCGTCGGAGCCCGTGTTGTCGGAGCGAACGGTCAGGTCGCCCTTCGCCGCGCGCTCGCTGACCTCCATCAGCTCGGCGATCGGGCGGCGGACGCTGCGGATGATGACCACGGCGACGACGGCCGCGACCAGCCCGCCGATGATTGCCGCGATGATGCCGAGCAGCCGCGCCGAGCCGGCCGAGCTCTCGGCGCTGCGGACGTCGGCGTCGCGCAGCTGGTCGATCCGAGACTGGATCTGCAGCAGGGCGTTGTAGGGCACCCGCACGTAGTGGTCGGCCTTGATCAGCGCGGCACGTGCGGCTGCGTGGTCATTCGCCTTGAAGGCGGGGAACAGCAGCCCGTGCACCGTCTTGTCGTGGTTGTGGTCGGCGGCCGAGGCGGCGGTCGAGATCCGGTTGATCACCGGGTCGTGCACCGTCGCCACCATCTTCGCCCCCTGGTCACCGAGGGTGACGCCGGCCTCCCAGGCCTGGATGTGCTTCGGATCCCAGGTGGCGACCAGCAGCGACTGCTCCGTCATCTGGATCTGCGTGCTGCGGATCTGCATGGCGATGCCCTTCTCGGCCACCTGCCAGTGCAGCGTGTTCTTCCACTTGCTCTGCGCCGAAGCGGAGTAGACGAGCGTGATGCCAAGCGCGATCATGAAGATCGCGACGGTGATACCGAAGCCGGTGCCGAGCTTGCGCCCGAGCGACCAGGAGCTGAACGTCCGCATTGCCGATCCTTTGTCCGAGAGCTGGGTCGAGTTGAACCAGCCCCGGCAGTCGGACGCGCACCCCGGACCTTGAGGGTGGCAGGCCTCTCTAGCGCTCGCGGTCGCTCGGCTCGTAGAACGTCGTGCCGAGCAGCTCGTCCGGCAGGTACTGCTGGTCGACCCAGCCGTCGGGATAGTCGTGCGGGTACTTGTAGCCCTGGCCGTGCCCGAGCTTCGCCGCGCCGGCGTAGCTCGCGTCGCGGATCGGCTTGGGCGGCCGCAGCGTGCCCCGCTCCTTGACCTCCGCGAGCGCCCGGTCGATGGCGCGGTAGCTGGCGTTCGACTTCGGCGCGCGCGCCAGGTAGGCGGCGCCCTGGGCGAGGTTGATGCGGCACTCCGGCAGGCCGACGAACTCGACCGCCCGGGCCGTGGCGATCGCGACCTGCAGCGCCTGCGGATCGGCGTTCCCCACGTCCTCCGAGGCGAACACGATCATGCGCCGCGCGATGAACTTGGGATCCTCGCCGCCGGCGATCATGACGGCGAGGTAGTAGATCGCCGCGTCGGCATCCGAGCCGCGCATGCTCTTGATGAAGGCCGACGTGACGTCGTAGTGGTGGTCGCCCCCCTTGTCGTAGAGCAGCGGCCGCTTGCGGGCGGCGTCATGGACGTTCTCCGCCGATACCGGCTCGCCACCAGCTGCTGCCACTGCTGCCTCGAGGATGTTGAGCGCGTTTCGGGCGTCGCCGCCCGCTGCGACCACGATCTCGTCCCGCACGGCGCCGTCGACCTCCACCCCGAGCGCCTGCTCGCCGCGCGCCACGATGCCGGACAGATCCTCCCGTGACAGCGGCGACAGCTCGAACAGCTGGCAGCGCGACAGCAGCGCCGAGTTGACCTCGAAGTAGGGGTTCTCGGTGGTTGCGCCGATCAGCGTGACGAGGCCGGACTCGACGGCAGGCAGCAGCGCATCCTGCTGCGCCTTGTTGAACCGGTGGATCTCGTCCAGGAACAGGATCGTCTTCTGCCCGGTCTGGCCGAGGCGCTGCTCCGACTCGGCGATCACGCGGCGGACGTCGGCGATGCCGACCTGCACGGCCGACAGCTCCTCGAAGTGCGCCTGCGTCGTGTGGGCGACGATCCGCGCGAGCGTCGTCTTTCCGGTGCCCGGCGGCCCGTAGAAGATCATCGAGCCGACGCGGTCCTCGGCGATCGCCCGCTGCAGCGCGCTGCCCTCGCCGACGACGTCCCGCTGCCCCGCGAACTCCTCCAGCAGATGCGGGCGCACGCGCTGGGGGAGCGGCGCGAAGGCGTCGAGGCGGCTGCCCGCTGCGTCCGCGAAGAGGTCGTCTGCCACGGCTGCAGCCTATACTGGGACGGTGAGCACGGCGGGGGCGGAGAAGGTACGGCTGGGCGGGATGGCGCTGCGCAACGGCATCTTCGTGCACAGCTTCGACCACTGGGCTGCCGCGGTGCGGACGCCGGAGGGCGAGCTCCGCCTGGCGTCCGGCCGAAAGCCCGAGATCCCGGAGCGGCTGCTGGCCGTGCCGGGCGTGCGCGGCGTGGCCCGGGTGGCCGAGATCGCCTACCTGCTGCCGATCGTCCGTCGCAAGCTGCCGGAGGCGCGGCTGCCGCTCGAGGGCGCCACCACGCTGGGCGCGCTGGCGGCATCGGTGGCGCTCAGCCGCGCGGTCAGGCGCACCTCGCTCAGCCCGCTGCCCGCCGAGCTGATCGGCGCCGGGCTGTCGCTGGCGCCGGCGCTGGCGTCGCTGCGCGGCTCGCAGGTGGCCGGGTACCACGGGGCGGAGCACAAGGCGATTGGCGGCTACGAGCACGGCGAGGCGGCCGCGGACGCCACGAAGGAGCACGAGCGCTGCGGCTCGCACATGGTCGGGCCGATGCTGGCGGCGACCGTCGTCGGCAACCTGGCCGTCAGCAAGCTCCCGCCGGCGAGGCGCGGGCCGGCGAGGCTTGCGGCGAACCTGGCCGCGATCGGCGTCGCCACCGAGGTGTTCGGGTGGATGACGCGCCATGCCGACAGCCCGGTCTCGCGAGCGCTGCGGCGTCCGGGATTCGAGCTGCAGCGCGTCGCGGCAACGCGCGAGCCGAGCGCTGAGGAGCTCGAGGTGGCGCAGGCGGCGCTCGACGAGGTGCTGCGGCTGGAGGGCGCTGCGCCCGCCCGTCCTGCGGGCGGGTGATTTTGCAGACCGTCCAATACGCGGTACCCTGGAGGCGGTGATCGACTTCCTCCACGGGTTCGGCTTGTGGCTTGCTGGCCTCTTCTTCGAGCTGTTCCTGCCGCTCTGCTTCGGGCTGCTCGTCTTCTTCGCCTACAAGATGTGGAAGGCGATGCCCACCACCAAGCCGATGAAGATCGAGCCGAGCAGCGGCCAGAAGGTGCGGTGGGAGGACGTCGCCGGCGCCGACGAGGCGCGCGAGGAGCTGCAGGAGATCGTCGAGTTCCTGAAGGATCCCAAGCGGTTCAAGAAGCTCGGCGCGCGCGTCCCCAAGGGCGTGCTGCTGTACGGGCCGCCAGGTACCGGCAAGACCCTGCTGGCCAAGGCGATCGCCACCGAGTCGGGCGCGAACTTCTACTTCCAGAGCGCCTCGTCGTTCGTGGAGAGGTTCGTCGGCGTCGGCTCGGCCCGCATCCGGCGCCTCTTCCAGGAGGCACGTAAGCACCAGCCGGCCATCATCTTCATCGACGAGCTGGACGCCGTCGGCACGGCACGCTCCGGCGGCAGCCACAACCGCGAGCACGACCAGACGCTGAACCAGCTGCTGGTCGAGCTGGACGGCTTCGAGGAGGCCGAGCGCCTGATCATCATGGGGGCGTCCAACCGTCTGGAGGACCTCGACCCGGCGCTGCTGCGCCCGGGCCGGTTCGACCGGCAGATCCACGTGTCCACGCCGGATCTCAAGGGCCGCCAGGAGATCCTCGAGGTGCACAGCCGCAACAAGCCGCTGGCCGAGGGCGTGGATCTGCGCCGCATCGCGCGGCAGACGTCCGGGCTGACCGGCGCCGACCTGGCGAACATCTGCAACGAGGCGGCGATCCAGGCCGGCCGGGCAAAGCGCGTGGAGATCATCGGCGCGGACTTCGACGCGGCCGTCGAGCGGGTGGTCGCCGGGCTGCAGCAGCGCAAGCTGATCACGGACAAGGAGAAGCGCGTCATCGCCTACCACGAGGCGGGCCACGCGCTGCTGGCGCGGTTGATGTCCGACGACGTCCACAAGGTGACGATCGTGCCGCGCGGCCGGGCGCTCGGCTTCATGATGAGCCTGCCCGAGGAGGACCGCTACGTCCTCTCCAAGGAGGAGCTCGAGGACTGGCTGAAGGTCACCCTGGGCGGACGCGCCGCCGAGCAGGTGGTGTTCGGTCGCATCACGAACGGCGCCGCGAACGACCTCGAGCGGGCGACCGCCGTGGCGCGCTCGATGGTGTTCGAGTGGGGCATGGGCTCGTCGACCACCTCACACCAGATGCGTGCCGACAACTACGCCCTCTCGGAGGAGACCAAGCGCCTGCGCGACCAGGAGCAGCGCGAGATCACCGACCGCGCCTACAGCGAGGCGCTGCGGCTGGTGCGTGCTCACCGGCACCACCTGGACACGCTGGCGTCGGCCCTGCTCGAGAAGGAGACGCTCGAGCGGGAGGAGATCGACGTGCTGCTGGCCGATCTCGAGCCCGCCTCGAACGCCTCCGGCCAGGTCGGGGTGGAGCTCCCCCGCGAGCAGCCGGAGGTGGTGTCAGCCGCCCACGCGCCCTCGAACGGCGCCCAGGCGGACGCCCGCCGCCGCGAGCCGGTGCTGCGCAGCGAGCAGCCCTCCGAAGCCTCTCCCTAGGCCTCCGTCGCCGGCGCTGCCTCGTCCGCCGCCGCGGACGTCGGGGTCTCGACGACCTCCTCGGCGTCGCTTTCCACCGTGTCCGCGGGCGTCGACGGCGGCGCCGCCTCCGACGCGCTCTCGGCCTCGCGCACCTCGGCGATCTCCGACTCCTTCTCGGCGATGCGCAGGCGCACCTGGCGCACGCGGTCGGCCTGGTCGCTGAGCGACGCCGGCGTCTCGCCGAGCGCCATCATCGCCGCGCCGAGGTCGGCCAGCGCGTCCTTCTCCTCGTTCTTCAGGCTGCGCAGCTGCATCTGCAGCTGGCCGGCCTTCGCGGTCTCCTGCGTCTTCTCGACCACGGTCGTCGCGACGTCGGTCGCCTGCTGCTTGATCTTGTCCAGGAAGCCCATCCGGTGTACCCCCGAGTACGTTGCCCACTAGGATCCGTGCGCAGTGCGCACGCAGGAGATCCATCATATCGGGCATGCCGTGGAAGACCTCGACGCCGCCATCGACACCTACCGGAAGGTGCTCGGCGGCACGCTGGAGCATCGCGAGACGGTGCCCGAGCAGGGCGTCGAGGCGGCCACCATCATGCTCGGCACCGGCCGGATCGAGCTGCTGCGGCCGCTGGGCCCGGATACGCCCGTGGGCAAGTTCCTCGCGAACCGTGGGCCCGGGATGCATCACGTGGCCCTGCGCGTCGACGACATCGGCGCCGCGCTGCGCGAGGCGGCGGATGCGGGGGCGGAGCTGATCGACGCCGCGCCGCGCGTCGGCCTGTTCGGCCTGCAGGTGGCGTTCATCCATCCACACAGCGTCGAGGGCGTGCTGGTGGAGCTGGTGCAACCGACGGACGAGGGGAGCGAGCATGGCTGATTCGCGTGTGGAGATCGGATTCGAGGGCGGGCTGATCATCAGCGCGAAGCTGCCGGAGGAGGAGTGGTCGCGCCTCGAGCAGGCCCTGCGTGAGGGGTCCGGGATGGTCTCGTTCACGGGCGAGGGCGTCGCCCATCACGTCGACGTATCGAAGATCTGCTACGTGCGGCGCGAGACGCACGTCGGACGGGTCGGCTTCTGACCTGGAGGCGGTGAGCGGTGGCCGGGCTGGGCCTGCTCGGACTGCAGTGGTCCGGCGTCACGACCACGCTCCGGTGTCTCTGCGGCACGAGCGTCGCGGCCGACGGCGGCCAGGGCATAGCCGATGTGCGCGATCCGCGCCTGGCCGACCTCGCGCGGGTGTCCGAGTCGAAGCGGGTGGTGCCGGCGACGCTCGAGGTGACCGACCTGACGCGGCTGGTGCGGGGGGCGAAGCGGGGCGAGGGTCTGGGCGGCGAGCTGCTGGCCCACATGCGCACGACCGACGCCGTGCTGCTGGTGGTGCGCTGCTTCGAGGACGAGCAGGTGCCGCATCCGTCCGGGCGGGTCGACCCGCTGGATGACGCCGAGACGGTCGAGCTCGAGCTCGTGTTCGCCGACCAGGCAGCGGTGCAGCGGCGGATCGAGCGGACGGCGAAGACCGCCAAGTCCGGCGACAAGGCCGCGATCGCGGAGCACGAGGCGCTCCGTGAGCTGGCGTCCGGCCTCGAGGCGGGGCGCCCGGCCCGCTCGCTGGGCGTCGAGCTGCCGGAGGCGCTCGATCTGCTGACGGCCAAGCCGGCGCTGTACATCGCCAACGTCGATGAGTCCGGCAATGACGAGGCGGTCGCTGCGCTGCGCGCGTTCGGCGGGGAGCGGGGGATCGACACGATCGCACTCGACGCGAAGCTGGAGGCGGAGATCGCGGAGCTGGAGGAGGCCGACAGGCAGGCGTTTCTCGACGACCTCGGCATCGAATCGCCGGCGCTCGACCAGGTCAGCCTGGCGGCATACCGGGCGCTCGACCTGATCCCGTTCTTCACGTCGGGCGAGAAGGAGACTCGGGCATGGACGATCCGGCGCGGGCAGAACGCCCAGGAGGCGGCGGGCAAGATCCACACCGACCTCGCCCGCGGGTTCATCCGGGCCGAGGTGATCGAATGGGACCGGCTGGTCGAGGCCGGCGGAGAGTCGGAGGCCAAGCGGCGCGGCTGGGTGCGCGTCGAGGGACGCGACTACGTCGTCAAGGACGGCGACGTGCTGAACATCCGCTTCAACGTCTGAGGGGCGGTTCTTCGGGTCTGCCCTCGCAGGGGGCTGACCCGGCAGGGCGGCACCCGGCTCTCATAGCGAACCGGCCGGGTCAGACCCCAAGGGGTCAGACCCGAGGGCGCGCGAAGCCAGACCCCTCTTACCGCAGCGGCGGGGTCTCGCCCGGCCCCTGCAGCGTGCCGGCCGCCGCCCGCTCCGCGATCACCTTCGACTCGCGCAGGAAGGTGCCGTCCTCGAACTCCACCAGCGGCACCTTCTTCTGCCCGGTCAGCGCCTGGACGTCGCTGCGGAGCGGCCGCAGCGGCGAGTGCTTCACCAGCTCGTACTGGATCCCCGCGTCGTCGAGCGCCTTCTGGGCGATCCAGCAGGGATGCGGCCCCTTGATCAGGGTGCCGGAGCACCGGTGCAGCTTGAGCGTCATGTCACGCGATCATACTCGTTGCGCACCATCACGAACCACCGCCCGTCGTGCAGCACGTCGCCGCCACCGAGCTCCGCGGCCAGGCCGGCGCCCGTGAAGTAGCGCTTGTACACGTGATGCACCGAGCCGTCGTTCAGGATCCGCTCCTGCTCCTCCTCGATGCCCCGGTCAGCGCGCTCGTGCGAGTCGACGATCACCAGCTCGGGGGCGACCCGCCTCGCCTCCGCGAGGAACCGCCGGCGCTCGTCCTCGCGCAGGTGTCCATAGAAGTGTCCTGTGAACACGCGGTCGAAGCGCTCGTCCGGGAACGGTAGGGGGATCGCCTCACCCTGGACGACCGTCGCCTCCGGCAGCCGCTCGCGGGCGATGCCGACCATCTGCAGGCTCTGATCGAGCGCGGTCACCGGGCCGCGGAGGTGGCGGGTCAGAAAGCCGGTTCCGCACGCCACGTCGAGCGTCCGCGCCGCGGGCAACGCACCGATCGCATCGCACAGCTCTCGCACCTCCTCGTGCCAGCCGGGCCGCTCCTGCGCTGCGAACAGCCCGGTGCCGAGGTACCACTCGTCGTACTCCGGCGCGCGCCGGTCGTAGTACTCGAACATTCAGATGATTGATCGATATCTCTCGCGAGCCTGGCCGCTGCGAGAGGT
>DASSEV010000098.1:0-31109 GCA_035695105.1 Gaiellales bacterium | reverse complement strand
CGGCGGGCATCGCTGCGCTCGGTGATGACGATGCGGATGGCGCTGCTCTGCATAGCCGGCTTCGCCGGATACATCGGGATGGCCGGGCTGGCGTTCCTCGTCTCGCTGCGGGCGGGGGACGCGTTTGCGCTAGGGGCAACGGAGCGGGGAGCGCTGCTGGCCACGTACGGTGCGGCGGGCCTGGCGTTCGGCCACACCGGCGGCGTCTGGTCGGAGCGGCTCGGGCCGGGGAGGGCGTCGGTGGTGGCGGCGGTCGCAGGCGCCGCGCTCGTGGCGCCGCTCGGCATCGCACCCAGCGCGGGCGCGATGGCGGCGCTCTGGTTCGCCGCCGGCGCGGTGTCGGCGCTGCTGTGGGCGGGGCTTAACACGATCGCCGTCGAGGCGGTGCCCGCAAACCGTGGCGGCGCGGTATCGCTCTTCGCGGCGGCCAAGTTCTCGGGCACGGCGGTGGCCCCGCTGGCCTGGCTGCCGGTGTACCACGCGTCCCCGGGGCTGGCGTTCCTGTTCGCCGGGCTCGCGGTGCTGGTGATCGTGCCGCTGGCGCCGGCGTCGCTGCGGGTGCCGTAGGCGCAGGGCCGTCAGGCGTCGGAGGCGCCCTGCTCCAGCGCCCGCATCACCCACACGGCAAGCACGCGCGCACACTTCGCGACCTCTTCGAGGTCGACGTGCTCGTCCGGTGCGTGCGCGAGAAACGGGTCGCCCGGCCCGTACAGCACCGTCGGCGTCGCCCCCTCGTTGACCAGCAGCCGCATGTCGGCGCCGTAGGGCACACCCACGAAGTCCGGCAGCCTCCCGAGCACGTCCCGTGCCGCCTCGCCGAGGCCCCACGGCAGCGGGTCGGTGTGCCGCACGGCTGCGGAGGCGAAGCGCCCGCCCGTGATCACGACCGTGGCGGGGTGCTCGCGCAGCCAGTCGTCCCCCTCGCACGCGGCTGCGACCGCCCGGCGCAGGGCGCCCTCGGCCTGCTCCGGCGTCTCGCCGATGCGCACGCCATAGCGCCCCTCCACGACCATCCGGTCGGGCACCGTCGACGACCACTCGCCGCCGCGGATCAGCCCGAGATTCGTGGGGTAGGGGAGGCCCAGGGCTCGCATCGCGGCATCGGACTCCTCGTCGTTTCGCCGGCGCTCGTCCTCCACGAGCGCCGCATGGATCACGCCCAGCTTCTCGAGCGCCGAGACGCCCTGCAGCCGGTATGCGGCGTGGGCGGAGCGGCCGGACACGGTCAGCCGGAAGGTGATCGCACCGGCCTGGGCGGTGACGATCTCGAGCCGGGTCGGCTCCGTGATCACGGCCATGTCGGCCACGTACCCGGCCCTGATCGCCGCCAGCATGCCCGCGCCACCGTCCTCCTCGGACGGCACCGTCAGCAGCAGCGCCTGGCCGCCCAGCTCGACGTCCGAGTCCACCAGGGCCCGGAGCGCCGCCAGCCCTGCCACGATGCCCGCCTTCATGTCGAGCGACCCGCGGCCGTACAGGCGTCCGCTTTGGATCTCGCCACCGAACGGATCCACAGACCAGTCCTCCGGCGCTCCCGGAGCGACCGTGTCAATGTGGCCGCAGATGATGATCCGGCGGCCGCCCCGCTCGCCGGCACTGCCCGCGACCACCGGCAGCACCGTGCGCGGCGACTCCATCCCGGGGAAGTCGGGATCGCCGGCCAGCTCGGCCGGGTCCGCGTCGAGCCGCTCGACCTCGAGGCCGGCGGTCGCCATCCGCAGCGCCGCCTCCGTCTGCACGGCCGACTCGTCACCCGTGATGCTGGGGATGCGGACGAGGGCGGCGAGGTCGTCGGCGATGCGGTCGCGGTCGACCGCCGCCACGACGGCGAGCTCCACCGGGGCGAGGTTCTTCATCCGCGCAGGATCGGACGCGTGAGGCAGGTGGGGCCGCCGCTGCCGTTGACGCCCACCTCGCCCGCGGCGAACACGTGCACATCCGCGCCCGCGGCCTCGAGCCGCCCGCGGGTCACGGGGTTGCCCTCGGCCATGACCGCGACCCCGGGCGCCACGGCAAGGACGTTGCAGCCGAGCGAGAGGAACTCCTCCTCGGGCACCTCGACCATCCGCACGCCGCGCTGCTGCAGCAGCTCCAGCAGCCCACAGGGGAGCAGGGGCATGAACACCACCGCGAGATCCTCGTCGATCGGCGAGATCACGCTCATCAGGTGGATCAGCTCCGCCGGTCCCTTCCAGTACGGCACGTCGAAAACCTCAACGTCTACTTCAGGCTGAAGGATGTCCACGAGCTGGGCGACCCCGCTGCGGTTCGTGCGCAGGGTGCGGCCGACGCAGAGCGTGCGCTCGTCCAGCCAGAACGTGTCTCCGCCCTCGGCGGTGCCGGGCGACTCGATGCGTCCGGCGGTGGGGATGCCATGGGTGTTGCACCAGCGCTCGATCACGAGCTCCTCGCCGACCCGGTTCGGCTTGCCCGGTCGCAGCGGCACCACGCCGCGATCGGTGACGAGCGCCGGGTCGAACGTGTACGTCAGGTCGGGATCGTGCTCGTCGCCGAGCTCGTGCACCGTGGCGCCGAGGTCGCTGAGCAGGGATGTCAGCGCGTCGTGCTCGCGCTGCGCGGCCGCCAGATCGACCGGGTGCAGGAAGCCCACCGCGGAATCGTCGAACGCGCCGCCGAAGGCCGCCGCCGGCCGCTTGACGAGCACGTCGCGCAACGGGGCGGTCATGCTCTGCGCGCCGAACGTCCGGGTGCTCATGGCGCGAACAGTAGACTGTCCGGCCAGGCGATGAGCGAAGAGCACGACTACCGCGAGCAGTACAACGAGGCCATCTCACGAGCCGTTGCCGGCGGCGTCGGCGTCTACCCGGATTTCGACCGCCACCGGCAGGAGACGGTCTGGCGGGTGCTCTCGTCCGACCGTCAGGCGCTGCTCACCTTCTGCCAGCGGCAGGGCATCTCGGTCGGCCGCATGGAGACGATCAAGACGCTCAAGAGCCCGAAGCCGCTCTACCAGCTGATGGCCGTCGGCCATGACGCGCAGACCGTCGCCCGCTGGCACGGAGCGCACTAGACGATTGATTCCACGACCACGCGCGTCTGAACGCATGCTGGTCTGGGCAGGAGACGGTTGCGTTGCTGCGGTCGCCGGTGCAAGGCCCGCGGCCTTGCACCTTGCTGCGTCCTCGGTCGGGCCGATTTTCCCGATATCGGCCCTCCCTCGATCCTTGCGCTGCTTGCCTACCGACCCACTCCCAATCTGCGTGATCGCAGATTGGTCGTGACCGGCGCAAGCCGTCGGCTTGCGCCTTGCCCGCACGTCGCCGTGGAATCACTCGTCTCCCGACCGATGTTGATCGTCGTCGACTTCGACGGCACGATCACCGAGCGCGACACGCTGGTGGACATCGTGCAGGAGCAGGCGCCCGCGGTGTTCGAGCAGGTCGAGGAGGATCTGCAGGCAGGCCGCATCACCCTGCGCGAGTGCATCGCCAGGGAGTTCGAGGCGGTCAGCGGCGTCCACGACGAGATCGTCGAGCGCGCGGTCTCGCGCGTCCGGGTGCGCGCGGGGTTCCCGCAGCTTGTGGCCTCGGCACGGGGTGCCGGCCACCGGGTGGTGGTCGTCTCGAGTGGATTCGAATCGATCATCAGGCCGGTGCTGGAGCGGGAGGGCGTGCCGCCCGTCGAGGTGGTGGCGCACGACGTGCGGTTCGCGCCGGGCGGGTCAGCGGTCGAGTTTCGCCACGGCGAGGTGTGCACGGTGTGCGATCAGGAGTGCAAGCGATCGGTGGTGGACGAGCTGCGCGGACACGATGCGGTCGTCTACATCGGCGACGGCTACTCCGACCGCTGCGCAGCGCTCGCGGCCGACCGGGTGTTCGCCCGCAGGGAGCTGGCGGAGTACCTGGAGGCCGACGGCGTGGTGTACGAGCCGTTCGACGACTTCGTCAGCGTGCGCTCAGCGCTCGGGCTGTGACGTCGCCGCCGGCAACGACCCGTCACAGAACCGCGGCGGACTGGTAAGGCCCGGTTGGTACGACTTGGTCTCCAATAATTGGCGCGGGGCGTCACGGCTGCCGTAACAGGTGGCTCGAACCCGCTAGAGCGGCCAGTCGGGCCGGTCGCGGATCGAGTTCAGATCAGGGTCGCCCGCGAACTCGCGCACCCCGTCGGGATCGGCCTCGTACGCCTGGCGCAGGAACTCGATCGCCTCGTCGCCGTGTCCGGCCAGAGCCTGGTAGCAGGCCGCGTTGAACAGCAGCACCACGTTTCCCGGATGCTCCTCGAGTCCCCGCTGGACGAGCTCCATCGCGCGGTCGAGGTCGCCCTCCTCCTGCGCCGCGCCGGCCGCGAAGTAGTGCTCCCACGCCGAGGGCTGGAACGCCGCGCCGGGCTTGCCGCCGACCGCGAGCACGGTGGTGTTCGGCTCGGCCGCGACGGCGTGGCGGCGAAGCGCCGGGTCGGGCAGGTACACGAGAGAGCCGGCCGGGACGTCGAGGGTGTCACCGTCGACGGTGAACGTCGCCCGGCCTGCCAACACGATGTAGATCTCCTCGTGACCGAGGCCCTCTTCGGTGTGGTCCTCGACCACATCGTCGCCGGCCGTGGCGGCGGTGTACGCGTTGATCCCGAACGCCCGCACGCCGAGCGTCCGGCGGAGCGGCCGCCACTGCAGCGAGCCGCCCACCACGGCGAGCGGGGGCACCTCATCCACTGCGAGCAGGTGGTAGCGGTCAGCCACGCGGTCAAGGGTACAGTGCCGGCATGGCGCTCACGCTGTACTCCGCCGTTGAATGTCCGTTCTGCGTCCGCACGAGGCTGGTGCTGGACGGCAAGGGGCTCGCGTACGACCTCGTCGAGATCGACCTGCGCGACAAGCCGCCGTTCCTCCGGGAGCTGAACCCTCGCAACCGCGTCCCCGTGCTCGACGACGGCGGCACCATCCTCTACGAGTCCGAGGCGCTGAACGAGTACCTCGAGCAGACGCACCCGGAGCCGGCGATGCTGCCGGCCGATCCGGTGCAGCGCGCGCGTGTCCGTATGCTGATGCGCCGGTTCGATGACCTGTCGGACGCCTACTACGCCGCTCGTCGCGACGAGCCCGGTGGGCGCGAGCAGCTGGAGGGCGAGCTCGGGTGGCTCGACCCGCTGCTGGCCGGCCGCCCCTACCTCGCCGGCGATGCGTACACCCTCGCCGATCCCGGCTGGTGGCCGTGGATCGCGCGGCTGCATCGCGTCGGCGTCGACGTCTCGCGGTTCCCGGCGGTGGCGGCCTGGAGCGACAGGCTCGCCGAGCGGCCGGAGTACGCGGCCGAGCTCAGCCTGCTCGCCTGAGCGCGGCGCGGCCCTCGGCCAGCGTCGCGAACCGCTCGGCCAGCGTGCGGCCGATGCCGAGGTGCTGCTCGAGCCGCTCGTCGATCGACGCGAGGAACTCCTCGCGCGAGTAGCCGTTCTTCGCGAGGTCCTCCGCGCCCATGTCGAGCCAGACCATCAGCACCGGACGCGTCACCTCGATGTGGAACTGGGTGCCCCACGCCGCGTCGCCGACGCGCACCGCCTGTAGGGCAGAAGGGTTCTCCGCGAGCTTCACCATCTGCTCGTTGGCCCTGCACGCGTAGTAGTGCCACTGCATCGCGTGGAACCGCTCCGGCAGCCCCGCGAACAGCTCGTCGTCCTTCGCCGCCGGCAGCAGCTCGACCTCGTGCCAGCCCACCTCGTGCGGCTCGGCGCGGTACACGGTGCCGCCGGTCGCCTCCGTCAGGATCTGGGCGCCCAGGCACAGGCCCATGTACGGCGTCCCGCGGACGAGCGCCTCGCGGACGAGCTGGATCTCTCGGAACAGCCAGGGCACCTCGCCCGCCTGGTGGGTGTCGACGAGCCCGCCTCCCGCCACGATCGCGTCGATGCCGTCGAGCGTCTCGGGCAGCGGGTCGCCGCGATAGGGGTGCAGCGTCAGCACCTCGAAGCCGTGCGCCTCGAGCGCCTCGACGAACGGCACCGCCGGGTCGGTCGACTCGTTCTGGATGTGCAGCGCCCTAGCCATGCAGCGCCGCCGCCTCCCGGTACGGCTCCTGCTCCCGCCGGATCAGGTCTGGATTGACTCCACGGGCAACGGCCAGCTCGTGTGCGACCCACTGCAGCGCCGGCGCCGTCGCGAGCAGCGCCTCGGCGGCGGCCGGCAGCCGCTCGTCGGCCGGCGTGGCGATGTACCCCGCAGGAGCGAGGCCGGCGTCAGGCGCCTCCCGGCCGATCACGGAACAGCGCACGCCGGCTCGCGCTGCAGCCCGCAGGAGCGTCTCGCCGCGCTCCCGGCGGGGGCCCGACCGCCGCCGGTCGTGCTCGATCAGGATCAGGCCCGTGCGATCGTCGCAGGCGGGCAGGTGGCCGTGAAGGAACGTCTCCAGGTCGCGCATCGCGGTCGGAATGTGGCTCGCCTCCTCGATCTTCAGCGTCAGCTCCCGTGCGGCGATCCGATCCGCGCCCGAGCCGATCACGATCAGGTGCTCGCAGCCGGCGAGTGCTCCGGCCACCTCGGCCGCGGCTGCCCGTCGCTCCACCCCGGCTGCGGTCAGGTCGCCGACGATCCCCGCCTCGGGCCGAGCAGCGAGCGCAAGCGCGGTCGCGATCGGAGACGTGTAGCCGACGGTGTGGCACCAGCTGCGGTCGACCAGCGGCGTTACGACCACGCCGTCCGCCTCGGCGGTCGCGCGGCTGTCGGCGACCGCGGTGACCAGCCCGGTGGCCGACCCCGCGCGCCGCGCCGCCTCGAGCGCTTCCACGGTCGCCCAGGTGCCGCCCTCGTGCGAGATGCCCAGCACGGCGCCGCCATCCTGCGGCATCAGCGCCGCCTCGAAGGCCTGCCCTGAGCGCGCCTCCGTGCCCGACTCGCTCAGGATCGCAGCGGTCGCCAGCGCGGCGTGCTCGCTGGTGCCGCAGCCGACCACGGTCAGCGGCCCGGGCACACGCAGCAGCAGCGCGAGCGGCGCAGTGTCGGTGCCGGTGGCGATCGACTCGAGCAGCTCCGGCTGCGCCTCGATCATCTCCTGCATCACCCAAGGCGGCGCCTCGCGCAGCTCGGGGAAGTCGTCGGTGTGCCAGGAGGGCCGTCCCATCGGCGGCCAGTCTAGTGGGCCGGCTGCGGGCGCGGAAGCGGGCCGGTCGCCTCAGAACACGACAGGTTGTAGGATCGCCGCATGCGGGGGAGGCTCCTTGTGTGCGCCGCTTTGGTGGCGGTGGCCGCAGCGCTGTCTGCGGATGTTCGCGCCGGATCGGCGGCGGCCTCCTGCACCGCTTCGGCCCGCGGCGCCCATACCCGCTCCCAGACCCTGCACGTCAACCTGTCGGCGGGCTGTCCTTCGACCGGCGCGGCCACCGGCACGCTCGCCTTCGGCCAGTGGCCCGGCATCCGTGGCCGCGCGGCGTTCACGCTCGACTACGCCGCCGCCACGATCCGCTTCACCGTTCCTCGAGGCATCTCGCTGAAGGCGGCGTGGGGCGCCCGCGCGCGGCCGGCCGACCTGACGGTGACGATCAAGGCGGCGCCGCGGCGGAGGCTGGCCGGCACCGGGCGGCTCACCATCACCGGTGGGTTCACCGCCTCGAACGGCGCCGTCGTGCGCTGGCAGCAGACGCTTCGCGCCACGCACGACCGGGTGACGCTCGGGTCGATCCACGTCACGGCGACGCTCCCGGGGACGCGCGCGATGGTGATCCAGGTGCACCAGGTCCGCGAGTACTGCGATACGAAACGGGGCTGCCCGTTCGGCACACGGACGACCACCGAGACGTCGGCGTTCCCTGCCAGCTTCACGCACGTCACCGTCGATTCCGCGCTCTGGTTCGCGACGGGCAACGGCACACTGCGGTCGGGCAAGGAGCGGCCCACGATCGTGCTTCGGTCGAAGCGCACCGGGCGCGTGCTCGGCCGCTCGGACTTCCAGGCCCTGATCCGGGCCGACTGACGATCGCCCTACACTCCGCGCATGGACGAGCGTCCGATCGGCGTGTTCGACTCTGGCGTGGGCGGCCTGACGGTGCTGCACGAGTGCCTGGTCACGCTGCCGCACGAGGACTTCGTCTACTTCGGCGACTCCTCGCCCGACCGCTTTCCGTATGGCACGAAGCCGGCGGTGACCATCCGCCGCTACGCACACGAGATCGCACAGCACCTGATCGAGCGTGACGTGAAGCTGCTCGTCGTGGCCTGCAACTCCGCCACCGCCGCGGCGCTGCCCGACCTTCAGCGTGAGTTCGCCGTGCCGCTGATCGGCGTGATCACGCCCGAGGCGCATGCGGCCGTGCAGGCCACGCGCAACCGCCGGGTCGGCGTCATGGCGACCGAGGCGACGGTGGGCAGCGGGCGGTACCCGGCGGCGATCGCGGTGCTGGATGCGGGGGTGGACGTGACCCAGGTCGCCTGCCCCGAGCTGGTGCCGCTGATCCAGGCGGGCGACATCAGCGGGCACGCGCTGCACGAGGCGGCGAAGCGCTACGCGGCGCCGCTCAAGGCCGCCGGCGCCGACACGGTCATCCTCGGATGCACGCACTATCCGCTGATCCGTCCGATGCTGCAGCGGATCTTCGGGCGCGGCGTGACGCTGATCACGTCGGCCGAGGAGATCGCCCGGGAGGTGTCCGCCACGCTGGAGCGCCGCGGCGTCGGCAACGACCCGGCTCGCGACGGGAGCTACCGCTTCCTCTGCACGGGCGATGAGGAGGCCTTCCGCGAGGTCGCGGGCAACTTCCTGCAGCTGCCGGTGAGCGACGTCGAGCGGATCGACCCAGCCCGGCTGGAGCTGGCGGCGTGAAGCGCCAGGACGGCCGCGCGGCCGACGGGCTGCGCCCGGTCTCGATGGAGCCCGGCTTCATCGACAGCGCCCACGGCTCCGTGCTGTTCTCGATCGGCCGCACACGGCTGGTCTGCACGGCGATGGTGGAGGAGTCGGTGCCCGGCTGGATGCGGGGGCGGGGTACCGGTTGGGTGACGTCGGAGTACGGCATGCTCCCCGGCTCGACGTCGGATCGGAAGCCGCGCGACGCCGCACGGGGCAAGCTGGACGGCCGCACGGTCGAGATCCAGCGGCTGATCGGGCGTTCGCTGCGCTCCGTCGTCGATTTCAAGGCGCTCGGCGAGCGCACCGTGTGGGTCGACTGCGACGTCCTGCAGGCCGACGGGGGCACGCGCTGCGCGGCCATCTGCGGCGGGTACGTCGCCCTCCATCTGGCGTTGTCGGGACTGGTCGACGGCGGCCGGCTGAAGGAGCTGCCGCTCACCGACTCCGTGGCGGCGGTGTCGGTCGGCATCGTCGACGGCACGCCGCTGCTCGACCTCGCATACGTGGAGGACTCGCGTGCGGAGGTCGACATGAACGTTGTCATCGCAGGCAGCGGCCGCCTGATCGAGGTGCAGGCCACCGCGGAGCGGACGCCCTTCGGCCGCGCATCGTTGGACGATCTGCTCGAGCTCGCGGCCGGGGGGATCGAGGAGATCGCGTCGCTGCAGACGCGGGTGCTGCACGAGGCGCGCGCTGCGGCCGCCGCCGGCGCCTGAGCGGCGATGAGGCTCGTCCTCGCATCGCACAACGCCCACAAGGCGCGCGAGTTCACGCGGCTGCTGCCGGGCTGGGAGGTCGAGCCGTACGGCGGTGAGCTGCCAGAGGAGACGGGCGAGACGTTCCTGGACAACGCGCTCTTGAAGGCGCGGGCGGTGCACGAGGCGACCGGCGGCGCGGAGTGGGTGCTGGCAGATGACTCCGGCATCGAGGCGGCGGCGCTGGGCGGACGGCCGGGCGTGCGCTCGGCGCGGTTTGCGGGCGAGCATGCGACCGACGAACAGAACCTGGCAAAGCTGCTGGGCGTGCTCGCCGGAAGGGAGGACCGGCGCGTCGCCTACGTCGCGGAGCTCGTCGCGATCGCGCCGGACGGACGCGAGCTGCACGCCCGCGGCGAGCTGCGCGGTTCGCTCGCGGACGCCCCGCGCGGAACCGGCGGGTTCGGCTACGACCCGGCGTTCATCCCTGAGGGCGAGCAGCGCACGGTGGGGGAGATGTCGGCGGAGGAGAAGGACGCCATCTCGCATCGTGCCCGGGCGGCGCATGCGCTGCTCGCGCTGCTGCCGGCGCCGTGACGACGGCCGACGCGCTGCGTGCCCTCGGCCGCGAGACCGGTCGCACGTACACGGCGGTCGCACCGCTCCCCGGTGGGCAGGTCAGCCACGCCACGGTCGTCACCGACGGCGGCGGCGACCGCGTGCTCAGATGGTGGGAGCCTGCGGGCGGCGAGAGCGACTCGCTCGCCTGGCTCCGGAGCGCGGCTGAACGAGTGGACGTCCTGCGCGCCCGGGGCTATCCGGCTCCCGGGTACGAGCTTGTTGCCGAGCGCGACGGGATCCTGCTGGTGGTGCAGGAGCTGCTCCCGGGCCGGCCGCCGGAGCGGCTCGCCGCGGGTCATGTGGCGCAGCTGGTGACGCTGAACGCCCTGCAGCGGGGCACGCAGACGGTCGATCCGGAGTGGGGGCGCTGGATGGTGAGCACGCTGCTCCACGGTGCCGCCGGGTACTGCCTGCACGAGCCGCTGCGGCGGCACTCGGCCGCCTCCGCGCGGCTGCTCGAGCGGATCGTCGAGGTGGGCGAGGCGACGCTGGGTGGCCCGCTGCCCTCCGCCGACCTCGCCCACGTCGATTTCCACCACCTGAACGTGCTGGTCGAGGGCGCGACGGTGACCGGCGTGATCGACTGCGAGGGCATCCGGCCGGGCGACCACACGTTCGATCTGGTCACGCTGCTGTTCTGCAGCGAGGAGGGCGGGCTCGACCTGGACGCCCAGGACGGGCTGTGGGGGCACCTGTGCGGCCTGCGGGAGCCGGCCGTGCTGCGCGCCTACGTGGCGCACATGGCCCTGCGGCTGGCGAGCTGGTCGATCGAGCACCACGACGCCGCGACCGCCGACAGGTGGGTCGACCACGGCGAGCGCTGGCTCGGCCGCGCCGGCTGAGGTAGATCGGGCTGCGAGCCGGCTTCAGGCGAGCCCGACGGGCACGTCCTGCTCCGCGGGCTGGTGCCGCGACCAGTGCCGCCAGTTGATCTCCGCGCCGAGCACGATCACGTTTGCCATCAGGTACAGCCAGACCAGCAGCAGCACCAGGCCGCCGAACGCCCGCAGCGCGATCAGCACGTCGGCGCGCTGCAGGTAGATGGGCACCGCCAAGAACGAGATCTGGAAGAGCACGGTCGCAAACAGCGCCCCCGGCCAGACGTCGTTGCGGTGCAGGTCGACGTTGGTCAGCACGCGGTAGGTCACCATCAGGAACAGGAACGACCCGATGCTCGACACCGCGATCGAGACCAGGTAGGGCACGAAGCCCTCGGTCAGCGCCCCCGGCTCATGCCTGTGCAGCCAGCCGTTTGCAACGGTGGCAATCAGCAGCGAGGTGAACAGCACCGCCAGCGACCCCAGCACGAGCATGAAGCTGATCCACTTGCCCTTGACGAAGCCCCGGTTGCTCGTCTGGAAGACGATGTTGAGCGCCGACTCGAGCGCCGAGTAGAAGCCCAACGACGACCAGACGATGCCGAGCACGCCGATCACGAAGAACGTGCCGGCGTTCGCCTGCACCTGGCTGACCAGGTGCACCAGGTCGCTCGCTGACTGGTGGGGGAGCACGCGTTCAAGCTCGCGGACGATCGTGCTCGACCTGGACATCTGCCCCGCCAGGCCGAGCGTGGAGAGCAGCAGGAACAGGAACGGAAACAGCGACAGCAGTGCGTAGTACGCGACCATCGCGGCCAGGTGCGGCCCCCGGTCGGACAGGTACTTGCCCAGGATCGACCCGGTCTGGCCGGCGACGCGCCGGTACGGAGCGATCGGAGGGGCGGCGGAGTGATTGGCCATCGTTGATGAGGATATCGGCAGCGATGGACTGTGCTAGCGTGGCTTTGTTGGATGCGACCGCCGCAATCGCCGAGCTCCGGGAGCTCTCGACCCAGATCGAGGCCGTGGTCGTGGCCGGGAGGGACGGCACCGTCGTCGCCTCGAGCGTGCAGGAGTCCACCGCCGAGCGGATCGCCCGTGCCGCCCACTCGCTCGCCGAGGACGCCGACCAGGTGCGCACCGATCTCGGGCGCGAGGCGCTCGCCCAGCTGCAGGCCGCGACCCCGGAGGGAAGCGTGTTCGTGGTGGTCGACGATCGGCGGATGGCCGTCGCGACGACGGGCACCGACCCGACCGTCGGCCTGGTGTTCTACGACCTGAAGACGCTGCTGCGGCAGATCGACGGTGGGCCCGATGCCACGGCGTAAGCTCGTCATCCCGGTCGTGATCGGAGCCGGGTCGTTCCTCGGAACCGTGCTCTACCGACGGCGGTCTGTGCGGAACCGCACCCGGGTCGACGTGTACTTCGACGACGGGTCGATGGTGTCGCTGGCCGCGGGCTCGCCGGACGCCGATGCGATGCTGCCGAACGCGGAAGAGGTGCTCGCGGCGGCGCGCGAGGGCGCGTGACCAGGGACGAGCTGGCGGCGCGGCTGCTCGAGCGCGCTTACCTCGAGGGCGACTTCGTCCTGCGGTCCGGGCGCCGCAGCCGCTACTACCTCGACAAGTACCGCTTCGAGACCGATCCCGTGCTGCTCGGCGGCCTGGGCCGCGAGCTGGGAGAGCTCGTCCGGTCCGACGGCGGTGACCCCGAGGTGCTCGCCGGCCCGGAGCTGGGGGCGGTCCCGCTCGCGGCGGTGACCGCGATCGAGACCGGCCTGCCGTACCTGATCGTCCGCAAGGAGGCGAAGGAGTACGGAACCGCCAAGCGGCTCGAAGGAGTCCACGAGGCGGGGCAGCGGGTGTGCGTCGTCGAGGACGTGGTCACTTCCGGCGGCGCGCTGCTCTCCGCGGTGGACGCGCTGCGCGAGGCCGGCCTGCACGTTTCCGCTGCAATTTGCGTGGTCGACCGCGAGGAGGGCGGGGCCGAGGCGATCGCCGCGGCGGGGGTGCCGTTCCGCCCCCTCTTCACCACCTCGCAGCTGGGCGTCGGCGCGCCCTCCGCGACCGCCTGAAATCCCCTTGGTCAAGCCGATGTTGATGTCCGATGGCCGTGCTAGGGTAGCCCGATTGACCCGTTCCGGCCCCGAAAACTACCAGGAGGAATGAGGGTGACGAAGAGCGATTTCATCGACGCGGTTGCGACCAAGTCGAACCTGTCCAAGAAGGATGCAGGCGCCGCAGTTGACGCGGTGCTCGAGTCCGTCAAGGACGCACTCGCCAAGGGCGAGGACGTGGTGTTCACGGGGTTCGGCAAGTTCTCCGTGCAGAACCGCAAGGCGCGCACCGGTGTCAACCCGCGGAACCCTGGCCAGAAGGTCACCATTCCGGCCAGCAGAGTGCCGAAGTTCTCGGCGGGCAGCCAGCTCAAGGCCGCCGTCAAGTAACTCGGGCCCCCGGAGGTCTCTCGCGGACGCCCGCCGCCTGACTCAGGCGGCGGGCGCCGCTCGCGGGGTCAGGCCTCGGGCCTGACCCCGTTGTCGTTCTCCGCCAGGTGCTCGACTTCAGTCGGGCACCCCGTCCATGCGCCCACGGGGTCAGGCCGGAGCCCAGACCCCGTCCCTTGCGCTCCATCCGACACGCATGCGAACATATGTTCGGATGCGTGCGGCCGCTGCCCAACTGTCGCTCGACGGTGCCGACCGGCTGGTCGACGAGCTCGTCCAGCGCCGCGCGCCGGTGGGCATGGCGGAGGCGGCCGCCAGCCTGTTCGCGCTGCGTGGACAGCCCCCCTCGGCGCTCGTCCGCCAGCTGGTCGACGAGGTCGTCCGCAGCGACGGCCGGCTGGTGTGGAGGTCGCCGACGGAGGTGGCCCTCGCGGAATGGGAGGAGGTGGCCTCCCTCCACGACCTCCCGCTCGACCAGGCGCCCTTCGTCGTCTTCGACCTGGAAACGACCGGCACGCGGCCGGGTGTATCGCGCATCGTCGAGATCGGGGCGGTGCGGCTGCAGGGGTTCGAGCAGGTCGGCGTCCATAAGCAGCTCGTGAACCCGGGCGTGCCCGTGCCCGCGACGATCACGGCGATCACCGGCATCGAGACCCGCGACGTGCGCCGCTCGCCACGCATCGCCCAGGCGCTGCCCCGGTTCCTGGCCTTTGCCCAGGGCGCCGTGCTGGTTGCGCATAATGCGCGGTTCGACGTCGGATTCGTCGACGCGGAGCTCTCCCGGCTCGAAAGCCGGCGTCTGGCAGCTCCGGTGCTGGACACGGTCGCCCTCGCGCGCCGGCTGCTGGACGGCCGTCTGCCCCGCATGAACCTGGGCACGCTGGCGGAGCGCTTCGACACCGAGGTGCGGCCGTGCCACCGTGCGCTCCCCGATGCCCAGGCCACGGCCGAGGTGCTCGTGCACCTGCTTGGCATGGCCCAGGAGCACGGCGTCGCCACGGTTGCCGAGGCGGTCGCCTTCGCCGCCCCGATCAAGCGGCGCGTGCGCCTGCGCCGCGAGCTGGCGCGCGACGTGCCGACCGGCCCGGGCGTCTACCTGTTCCGCGACCGCGCCGACCGCGTCCTGTACGTCGGCAAGGCCACCGACCTCCGGGCCCGCGTGCGCTCCTACTTCGCCGGCTCGCAGCTCCGGAAGCGGGTCGAGCATGCGCTGGAGGCGACGGAGCGGATCGAGACGCGCCCGGTGGGCAGCGAGTTTGAGGCCGCGCTGCTCGAGATCGAGCTGATCCTGCGCCTGCGCCCGGACGCGAACCGGCGCTCGGCGCACCCCGAGCGCAGCTGTTACCTGACGCTGACGACGAACGAGCGGGTGCCGCGCCTGTCGGTGACCGCGCGACCGCACCCGGGAGCGGTCAGTGTGGGGCCGCTGCGGAGCCGGTCCGAGGCGCAGTCCGCCGCGGCGGCGATCCGCGCGGCGTTCCGGCTGCGCAGCTGCCGCCCGGCGCTCCCCGAGGACGATGGCAGCTGCCTCGCGGGGCTGCTCGGCCGCTGTGCCGCACCCTGCAGGGGAGGTTCGGCGACGGCCGACCACGCCGCGGCGGTGGACGCGGCCGCCGGCTGGCTGGCGGGCCGTTCCGGCGGGGCGGAGCTGTCGCGCATCCGAGCGTGGATGGCGGCGCTCAGCGCCGAGCGCCGCTTCGAGCAGGCTGCCGAGCTGCGCGACCAGCTCGATGCACTGGAGTCGGTGCGGCGGTCGCTGGCGCGGCTCGACCGCGCCGCCGCGCGGCGCGGGGTGGTGCTCGCCGCCGATCTGGACGATCGCTTCGTGCAGGCGTTCGCCTGCTCCGGCGGCCGCGTCGTGGCGCGCCGGCGCGTGCCGCGGGCCGGGGATGGCACGCTGGAGCTCGCGCCACTGGCGGCCTCGCTCGCCGAGGCGGCAGCCGGCCGGCGGTCGCCGCTCGAGCCGGACCAGGCCGACGTCGCCCATGTCATCGCCGCGGCCTTCGCGCGGCCGGGCCGCGACCTCGCCGTAGCTCAGATAGGCAACGAGGGAGACCAGGCAGTTATCCGCCGCGCCGCGGGGCTGCGGGAGCGGGTACCCTATCGCCGATGAACTTCGCCGATCGCCTGGCCGCAGCGGTGAACGAGAAAGGGACCACCGTGTGCGTCGGCCTCGATCCGCGGATCGATCTGCTTCCACCGGAGCTCGTCACCGGCCTCAAGCCAGGCCGGGCGGGACGCGCCCGCGCCTACCAGCGCTTCTGCGAGGGCGTCATCGAGGCGGTGGCCGAGGACGCCGTCGCCGTGAAGCCGCAGGTGGCGTTCTTCGAAGCGCTCGGAGGCTACGGCCTGACGGCGCTCGAGGCGGTCTGCGATGCAGCGACCGAGCACGGGCTGATCGTGATCGCCGATGCCAAGCGCGGCGACATCGGCTCGACGGCGCAGGCCTACGCCGAGGCGTGGCTCGGCCCGCGCGACGGCGGGCGCCCTGTCGCCGACGCTGTCACGGTGAACCCGTACATGGGCGGCGACTCGCTCGAGCCGTTCCTGAACGCCTGCGGCGAGGGCGCCGGCCTGTTCGTCCTCACCCGCACGTCGAACCCGGGCGGCGCGGACATCGAGGAGCAGCGCCTTGCCGACGGCAGGCCCGTTTGGGAGCGGGTCGCCGAGCTCGTGGCCGAGTGGGGGGCGTCGCTGGTCGGGGAGTCCGGGCTCTCGAGCGTCGGCGCCGTGCTCGGCGCCACGTACCCCGAGAACGTCGAGCGGGCGCGGGAGCTGATGCCCCACCAGATCCTGCTGATGCCAGGGGTGGGAGCGCAGGGCGGCAGCGCGGAGCTGCTCGGCGCGGCGTTCCGCGACCACCCTGCCGGCGGGTTGGTGGTGGCGGCGCGTTCGGTGATCTACGCCTGGCGCGAGCGCCGCGGCGATTGGCGCCAGTCGGTGCGAAGCGCGGCGGCGGAGCTGCGCGAGGCCACCCCGACCGGCTGACCGGCCGCTCTCGCGGCACCCAATTACCGCGATTCGGCGAGGGCACCCTCACCACCGTGGCCGATCACCCCGGTGCATGGAGCGGTCGACCCCCTCGATCCACGACCTCCCGCCGGAGGACGATCCGGAGCGCCTGCGGCTACTCGCCGACGGGGCGGGGGAGCCGATCCTGATCCACGATCGAGGAATCATCGTCGACGTCAACCGGGCGTTCTGCGAGCTGCTGGACCGCCGCCGTGAGCAGCTGATCGGCGTCGACGTGCGCGGGTGGCTGCGGCCCGAGGATCGCGACCGGATCATCGGGCTGGCCGGGGGCGCCAGACGCTGACCCAGCGGTTCGGCGTCGTACGGCCGGGTGGACGCGAGGTCGAGCTCGAGGGCACCGGCTCTCCGGTCGTCTTCCGCGGCAGGCAGTGCCGGCTCGTCCGCCTGCTCGACATCGGGCGCGAGCTCGAGGCCGAGCGCGCCGCGGACGAGTGGCAGCGGGTGATGCGCGAGGTGCTGCAGACGATGCCGCTGCTGACCGTGATGCAGGATCTCGAGGGCCGCATCCTGTTCTGCAACGACCACCTCGCGTCCACGGCCGGCTACACCTGCGAGGAGCTGACCGGACGGATCTGGCCCGAGGTGCTGAGCGTCGGCGACGAGACCGAGAACCGCGAGCAGGCGCGGCGGCGCCTCGCGGGTGAGATGCGTCCGCACGAGGAGCTGCTGCTGCGGACGCGCGACGGCCACCACCGCCTGATCGCCTGGAACACGACGCCGATGCGAGACCGGCGAGGGGTGGTGTTCGGGTGCACGGCGATCGGCGAGGACATCACCGAGCGCCGCGATGCCGAGGCGGCCGCCGCGACGCGGTCACGCCGCAACGCAGCCGTCGCCCGCCTCGGTGTGGCCGGGCTGCTGCTCCGCGTCGACGACCTGCTCGCGGAGGCGATGCCGGTGGTGCGGGAGGCGCTCGACGTCGACCTCGCGTCGGTGTTGCGCATGCAGGAGGACGACGGCTCGCTGCTCGCCGTTGCCGTCGACGGCTGGCCGGCCATGCTGGCAGGCACGTACCGCGTGTCGTCGGAGGCCGGATCGCTCGCCCACAGGGTGCTGCTCTCGGAGCTGCCGGTGATCGTCGACGACCTGTCGCGGGAGCGGTCGGGGCCTGCGGTGCAGGCGGAGGGCGCCCGCAGCGCGATGGGCGTCCCCATCCATGGCAGCGGCGGCGTCCACGGCGTGCTGATGGTGCACCACCGCACCCATCGCGTCTTCACGGAGGAGGAGGCGCATGTGCTGCTGGCGGTTGCCAACGTGCTGGCGGCCGCGATCGAACGCGATCGGGCCGAGCAGCGGGTCGCCGATCTCGCCTTCCACGACCAGCTCACCGGCTTGCCCAACCGGGCGGCCCTGCACGACCGACTCGACCACCTGCTGGGCCTGGCAGGCAGGCACGGCCGCTCCGCCGCGCTGGTCTGGGTCGACATCGACCACTTCCAGCTCGTGAACGACAGCTTCGGGCAGAAGGCGGGCGACGACGTCATCCGCCAGGTCGGCGAGCGCCTGCGCCGCGCGGCGGCCGGAGCCGACATGCTGACGCGGCACGCGGGGGACGAGTTCCTGCTGGTCGTGGCCGACGGCTCCGACGACCCATCGAGCAACGCCTGCCGCAGCGTGGACGACGTGGCGCAGATCGCCCAGGCGATCGCCGCGCGCATCCAGGCCGCGTTCGCGGAGCCGTTCGACGCCGGCGGAGCGGAGGTGTTCCTGCGGCCCTGCCTCGGCATCGCCGTCTATCCGGTGCATGCCGCCGACCGCGACGGGTTGCTGCGCCACGCCGACGTCGCCAAGGGCGAGGCGCAGTCGGGGCTCTGCGCCGGAGGTTCGGCCGGACGGAACGCGCTCGATCCGCTGCACGAGGTGTCGCTCACCGCCCGCCTGCACCGCGCGCTGGCCGAGGGCCGCTTCATCCTCCACTACCAGCCGGTGGTCGAGATCGCGACCGGGCGCGTGCGGTCGGTTGAGGCGCTGGTGCGCTGGCAGGACGCCGAGCACGGCCTGGTGCCGCCCGGCGACTTCATCCCGCTGGCCGAGCGGACCGGGCTGATCGGCCTGCTCACCGACTGGGTGGTGGACGAGGCCTGCCGTCAGCTGCGCGAGTGGCACGACGCGGGGCTCGACATCGGCGTCGCAGTCAACGTGCCGGCAATCCTGTGGCACCCGGCCGCGGCGGAGCGGCTGATCGAGACGGTGCAGCACCGGTCGGTCGATCCGAGCCGGGTCACCGTCGAGGTCACGGAGTCGACGGTCATGATCGACCCTTCGGTGTGCGACAGCGTGCTCGCCAGGTTGTCCCAGGCGGGCCTGCGGCTGGCCATCGACGACTTCGGCACTGGACACTCGTCGCTTGCCCGCCTGCGCGAGCTCCCGGTGACGACGATCAAGATCGACCGGTCATTCGTGCGGGAGCTGGGCGACGACCCGGCCGCGGAGGCGCTGGTCGACACCATCATCGGCCTCACCCGCAACCTCGGCCTGGAGCCGCTTGCGGAGGGCATCGAGACCGAGCAGCAGCGGGTGATCCTGCTGGCGCGCGGCTGCCGGCTGGGGCAGGGGTTCCTGTTCAGCCGGCCGGTGCCGGCGTCGCGGATCAGCGACCGCTGTGCGATTCGCCGGGCCGCCTGAGCGGCTGCTGCCGCTCCGGGCGAACGAGCCAGGCTGCGCAGCAGCAGGCGATCAGGCACGTCATCGTCAGATCGGCCCGCGCGGCCAGGAGCAGGCCCAGCACGGCGGCCAACTCGACGCCGGCCAGATCGCTCAGCGCGTGGCGCCGCAGCAGCCCCCACAGCGTGTCCGCAGCGGTCACGGCAAGCACCATCAGCAGCAGCGCCTCCAGCGGCCGACCCAGCGCCCAGCCCGCGATCGTGGCCTCGATGATCACGGTCACCGTCACGATCGACCGGGTGCGGCTGCCGAACATGCCTCCACTGTACGAGGGCCGGCAGGGCGGTCAAGTGTAAGCTACGGCTGCCGAACGGCGCGGTTGAGGACGGCGCCGGGCCCACGATCGCACCACTCACTCTCCGGCTTTCGGAATGATTCTCACCGTTACGGTCAATGCCGCGGTCGACAAGACCCTGACGGTGGCGAACCTCCAGCTGGGGCGGCGCCACCGGGCGCAGCAGGGCCTGGTGATGCCCGGCGGCAAGGGCATCAACGTCGCGCGGGCGTTGCGGCGGCTGGGTGAGCCGGTGATCGCCACCGGGCTGGCCGGAGGACGTGCCGGCACGCAGATCACCGCCGGGCTCGACGCCGAGGGGATCGTCAACGACTTCGTGCGGATCGAGGCCGAGTCGCGCACGTCCACCGCCGTCGTCGACCCCACCAGCGGCCTGCAGACCGAGATCAACGAGTACGGGCCGGAGGTAACGCCCGAGGAGATCGCCGCCCTGCTCGACCGCGTGCGGTACCTCTCCGGAGCGGTCTCCACAGTCGTGCTCGCGGGCAGCCTGCCGCGCCGGGTCGAGACCAGCTTCTACGCCGAGCTGATCCGCGAGCTGAACCGCCGCAAGGTCGCGACGGCGGTCGACACCGAGGGCGAGCCGCTGCGGCTGGCGCTGGCCGCCGAGCCCGCCTTCGTCTTCCCCAACCAGCGCGAGGCGGAGGCGCTGGTCGGCAACGAGTTCCAGACGGACGAGGACTTCCAGGCCGGCCTGGTCACGATCGCGGCGATGGGCGCAGGGGCGGTGCTGGTCACGCTCAAGACCGGCTGCTACGCGCTGCTGCAGGAGGGCAAGGGCCGGCGGCACCTCTACCGGGCCTGGATCCCGCGCGTGGAGGCGGTCTCGGCGGTCGGGTCGGGCGACGCGTTCCTCGCGGGCTTCCTCTCGGCGCACCAGGCGGCGCAGGGGCCGGAGCAGTGCCTGCGCCAGGGGCTGGCCTGCGGGGCCGCCAACACCCAGGTGGTCGGGGCCGGCGTGTTCGACCCGCGGGACGTCCCCCGCTACGCCGCGATGGTCGAGGTGCAGGAGATCACGGGCACCGCTGTTCGCGCCTCCTGAACGGGTGCGGCGGACACCTGCCCCGCCGACCCCGTTGATAGACTGCGGCGAACGTTGAGCGTTCGAGCTGACAGTCGGTTTTCCTCTCCCGGCCCGCAAGGGCCGCGTGTGTTTTTAAAGGGGGTCGTGCGGGTTGGAGATTGAGATCGGGCGCGGAAAGAAGGCTCGCCGCGCATACGGATTCGACGACATCGCGATCGTGCCGAGCCGGCGCACGCGCGATGCCGAGGACGTGGACATCGCCTGGCGGCTCGGCCCGCATCTGCTCGAGCTGCCGCTGCTGGCCTCGGCGATGGACGGCGTGGTGTCGCCGGCGACCGCCATCAAGCTCGGCGAGCTGGGCGGCCTCGGCGTCCTCAACCTCGAGGGGCTGTGGACGCGCTACGAGAACGCGGACGAGGTGCTCGAGCGCATCGCCGGGTTCGACAAGGCCGAGGCGTCGCGCGAGATGCAGCAGATCTACGCCGAGCCGGTCAAGCCCGAGCTGATCAGCAGGCGCATCAAGGAGATCAAGGACGCCGGCGTGCTTGCGGCAGCGTCGCTGACCCCGCAGCGGGTGCGCGAGTACTGGCAGCTGGCGCTGGACGCGGGGCTCGACGTGCTCGTCATCCAGGGCACGGTCGTGTCCGCCGAGCACGTGTCCACGGTGGTCGAGCCGCTGAACCTGAAGGAGTTCATCGCCTCGATGCCGGTGCCGGTGATCGTCGGCGGCTGCGCCTCCTACCAGGCGGCGCTGCACCTGATGCGGACGGGCGCCGCGGGCGTGCTCGTCGGCGTCGGCCCCGGCGCGGCCTGCACCACGCGCGGCGTGCTCGGCGTCGGAGTGCCCCAGGCGACGGCGATCGCCGACGCTGCGGCGGCGCGCGTCCAGCACCTGCTCGAGACCGGCCAGTACGTGAACGTGATCGCCGACGGCGGCATGCGCACCGGCGGCGACATCTCCAAGGCGATCGCCTGCGGCGCAGACGCCGTCATGGTCGGCTCGCCGCTCGCGCGCGCCGCCGAGGCGCCCGGGCACGGCTACCACTGGGGCATGGCCACGTTCCATCCCAGCCTCCCCCGCGGAGCCCGCGTGAAGACCGACCAGGTCGCCACGCTCGAGGAGATCGTGATCGGGCCGGCCAAGGAGAACGACGGGACGCTCAACCTGATGGGCGCGCTTCGCACCTCCATGGCCACGACCGGCTACGACACCATCCAGGCGTTCCAGAAGGCGGAGATCATGTTCGCGCCGGCGCTCCAGACCGAGGGCAAGAAGCTGCAGCGCGAGCAGGCGATCGGGATGAGCCGTTGACACAGCACCGGTCGGAGGCGGAGGGGCTGGGGGCCGCACTGGCCGACTCGCCGCCGCCGCACCGCCCGGTGCTCGTGATCGACTTCGGCGCGCAGTACGCCCAGCTGATCGCGCGGCGAGTGCGTGAGTGCCGCGTCTACTCCGAGATCGTCCCGCACGATATGCCCGTGTCCGAGATCGCCGCGCGCGATCCGGTCGGCATCATCCTGTCCGGCGGCCCGTCCTCGATCTACGAGCCGGGCGCTCCGTCGGTCGACGCCGAGCTCTTCCAGCTCGGGGTGCCGGTGCTGGGCATCTGCTACGGCGCACAGGCGATGGCGCAGGCCCTCGACGGCGAGGTCGCGAACACCGGCCTCGGCGAGTTCGGCAAGACGCCGGTGATGCTGTCGGAGGGCAGCCTGCTGTTCGGTGACCTGCCGGCCGAGCAGTCCTGCTGGATGAGCCACCGCGACAGCATCGTGCGCGCACCCGACGGGTTCATGGTCACGGCAAGCACGACGTCGACGCCGATCGCCGCCATGGAGGACGCCGAGCGCGGCTTCTTCGCCGTGCAGTTTCATCCCGAGGTGGCGCACACGCCGCGCGGCACCGAGATGCTGGGCCAGTTCGTGCTCGAGGCCTGCCAGGCGCCGCCGACGTGGACGCCGCTGCAGTTCATCGAGGAGCAGGTGGAGCGCATCCGCCGCCAGGTGGGCGACGAGCAGGTGATCTGCGCGCTCTCGGGCGGCGTCGACTCCGCCGTCGCCGCGCTGCTGGTGCACCGCGCGGTCGGCGACCAGCTGACCTGTGTGTTCGTCGACCACGGCCTGCTCCGCAAGGACGAGGCCGAGCAGGTGGTCGAAGCCTTCGAGGAGCACTTCCACGTGCCGCTGGTGCACGTGCAGGCGCAGGAGCGGTTCCTCGGCCGGCTCGCGGGCGTGACGGATCCCGAGACGAAGCGTCGGATCATCGGCGAGGAGTTCATCCGGCTGTTCGAGGACGAGGCCGCGAAGCTGGGCGACGTCCGCCACCTCGTGCAGGGGACGCTCTACTCGGACGTGATCGAGTCCGGCAGCCGCACGGCCGCGAAGATCAAGAGCCACCACAACGTCGGCGGCCTGCCGGAGGACATGGAGTTCGACCTCGTCGAGCCGCTGCGGCTGATCTTCAAGGACGAGGTGCGGCGCGTCGGCGAGGAGCTCGGGCTGCCGGAGCGGATGGTCTGGCGCCAGCCCTTCCCGGGGCCGGGCCTCGCGATCCGCATCATCGGCGAGGTCACGCAGGAGCGGCTGGACATCCTGCGGGAGGCGGACGCCGTGCTGCTCGAGGAGATCCGGCGGGCGGGGCTGTACCACGAGCTGTGGCAGACGTTTGCGATCCTGCCGGCGATCCGGAGCGTGGGGGTGCAGGGCGACTCCCGCACGTACGCCTACCCGATCGTGATCCGCGCCGTGTCGTCGGAGGACGCGATGACGGCGGACTGGGCGCGGCTGCCATACGACCTGCTGGAGCGGATCTCGAGCCGGATCATCAACGAGATCCCGGGCGTGAACCGCGTCGCGCTGGACATCTCCAGCAAGCCGCCCAGCACCATCGAGTGGGAGTAGTTGGGGTCGGGCCTCCGGCCTGACCCCGTTGATCGATCCCGCCGGGTGCCAGCCTCTAGGCTGGCACCGCTTCGGCTGATTCAGTTAGTCCACGGGGCGCGCTGAAGCGCGACCCCTGGCGACATCGGCAACAGGGTCAGGCACAAGGCCTGACCCTCAGCCCGTTGCCCCCACCGGCACCCTGAACCGGTACACCGCCGGGTGCGCGTCCAGGTTGCCCGCGAAGTCAACCGCCCGTGCTCGCACCGTGTACGTGTGGCCGGCCGGCAGGTGGTACAAGGCGAACGACGTGCTGCCGGCCGCCCAATGCCAGCGGCCGCTGTTCACCCGGTACTGAAACCGCAGCGTCGAGAACGCGGAGCCCGGGTCGGCATCCCTGGCCGCCATCGAGAACGTCACCGTCCGGTACGGCGACGGGTTCTTCGGCTTCGACGTGAAGTGCGTGTCAGTGGGCGGGATGCGATCGGTCGCCCACCACAGGCATCGCGCGAGCAGCGCGCCGGCGGCGCCGGCCTCGGAGGGCTCGTACCCGCCGTCGGCGGCGGCGTCCGTCGACCACGGATTGAATCCGAGGTCGACCACCCGGCCCGGCTGCGCGCTCGACTCCCAGTGGATGGCCAGGAACGACTGCCCGGCGTGCGAATACGACGCGGTCGTGTGCAGATGGGCGAGCACCGTCTCGTTCCACGAGTTGTGCGACGCCTCAGCTCCCGAGCCCGGCCCGACCACGGTGAACGGGCCGAGGTTCCTCGTGAGGAAGTGCTGCGCCATGCCGGCGGTGTTCAGCGTGCCTCCCTCGACCGACGGCGGTGCCGCGTAGCCGAGCGGGCTCCAGTTCGCCGCCCAGGTGCCGTTGCTGTCGCCGATTGAGCTGTTGCCCCATCCGCCGGTGTTCGGCCAGTGCGTCTGGCCGGCGACCACGACGCCGTGCCCCTTGGCCGCGTAGGCGCTGAGCACGCTGCTGGCGGCCGCCTGGTCGAAGACGTCCTCGTCGGTGACGACGAGCACCGCCTGGTAGCCGGTTAGGTCGGATGCCGTCAGGGCGTGGGCGCTCGCCGCCGAGATGTCGACCACGTCGGCGTCGCGTGGAACTGCCAGGAGGTTGGCGCGGTCGAGCTGGTGGAGGATGTCGCCGACCGCGGCCTGTGACACCGCCGTCACGATCTTTGCGCGCAGCGTGGGGTGGGCGGGAGTGGCCCGGGTCGTCCACGTCCACGTGTCCGGCGTATCGCCGTCGGGCGTCACGGAGGCGGTGTACTGCGCGCCCGACGCGAGCGTGGTGTCGATGCCGACCGTGATCTGCGCCGTGCCCGAGCCCGACACGGTGAACGGCACGGCGGCGCCGTTGCTCACGCGCGTCACCGTCACCTGAGCGGCTGGGTCGGTCAACGTGACCGCCGACGGATAGGTGAAGACGAGCGACGGGTGGTAGCGATCAGCCGAGGGCGTGACCGTGGCGCCGCTGGCCAGTGCGGTCGCCGCCTGGCCGGGCACCACCGTCGCCAGGGCGATCGCAAGCAGGACCCGTCGCTGCATCGATGCGAGATGTATCGGCGCCGGGCTTGTGACCGATATGACGAGGAAGGGGGAAGGGCGCCGGGGTGCCCCCTAGGTCCACGCCCAGTCCTTCACCCACCAGCCCGCATTCGGCATGCCGCTCGCGAGCGCCGCCTCGGTCACGGCTCCCACGTCGACCGGCACCCGGTGGAACTCGACCTGGCCGCCGTCGACGATCGCGTACTCCGCCCAGGGCGGGTTCCGGAAGGTTCCGTCGGCCGCCTGCTCGAAGGGCATCCCGACGCTCCCCGGGTTGATCACGATCGACTGCCGGAACCGCCGCAGCATGGCCGTGTGGGTGTGCGCGCCGGCCATGACCGGCCGCTCGTAGCCGGCCAGCATGCGCGCGAGCTCCGCGTCGGACGTGGTCGGCAGCAGCGCCTCGGTGTTCGAGCGCGGCGACCCGTGGTAGCAGAGCAACCCGTCCAGCTCGACCCGCGGCTGATAGCGCGCGAGGATCGTGAAATGTTCGGCCGACAGCTGCTCGCGCGCCCACAGGTCGATCTCGACGATGCGGCGCGTGTCGTCGTCCTCGATCGACTCCTCCGTCGGCTCGAGCAGCCAGGCGTCGGTATTGCCCATCACCACGTCGCAGCCGAGCTGGGCGACCGCGTCGATCGCATCGACCGGCTGCGGCCCTGTCGCCGCCACGTCCCCCAGGCAGACGATGCGCTCGGCGCCGCGAGCCGTCAGGTCGGCCACCACCGACCGCAGTGCAACGAGGTTCCCGTGGATGTCCGCGATCAGTGCCGTGCGCACCGCGCGGCCGCTCAGGAGTGGACGGTCTCCGGGTGGATCCGCCCCGGCGACTGGGAGAGCCGGCCGCCGTCCCGCCCGCGGTGGGTGGCGATCACCTCCGCCAGGATCGAGACGGCCGTCTCGGCCGGCGTGACCGCGCCGATGTCCAGTCCGAGCGGGCCGGAGATGCGGCTCAGCTCGGCCTCGGTGTAGCCGGCGTTCAGCATCCGCTCGCGGCGCTTGTCCTGGGCCCGCCTGCTGCCGAGGGCGCCGATGTAGGGGGCGGGGCTGCGGATCGCCGTCCCCAGCGCCGGCTCGTCGAACCGGGCGTCGTGCGTCAGGACGACCACGTAGGTGGCCTCATCGGGGGCGTGCCGGTCGTACGCCATCGCCGGCCATCCGACCACGATCTCGTCGGCGTCGGGGATCCGCTCGGGCCGGGCGAACTTCGTCCGCGCGTCCGAGACGATCGTGCGGAAGCCGGCCTGCTTCGCCATCCGGCACAGCTCCTGCGCGGTGTCGACCGCGCCGAACACCATCAGCACCGGCGCGGGTGCGTGGTGCTCGACGAACGTCTCGGCGGTCTCCCGCACGGCGCCGGAGTGCGCCTCGCCCTCGCCGTATGCCTTCGCGCCGGCGTCGGGGCCGCTCAGCGTCGTGGTCACCGACAGCCGCTCGTGGCCGTCGATGGCGCGCTGCACGCGCGCCACCTCATCGGCGTCGAGCGGCGCGATGAACACCTCGATCTCGCCGCCGCAGGGCAGCCCCACCTCGAAGGCGTCGTCATCGGTGATGCCATAGGGGACGAGCTGCGGCTGGCCCGTGCGGAGCACCTCCTGCGCGCGGAGCACCACGTCGCTCTCGACGCAGCCGCCCGACACCGAGCCCCGCATCTCGCCTCCCGCCGTCACCAGCAGGTGCGAGCCGAGCGGCCGCGGGGCGGATCGCCGGGTGTCGACGACCATGGCCACGGCCACCGGCTCACCGGTGGCCAGCAGCTCGTGGGCGTCCTGCAGCACGTCTCGCATACGCGAAGCTTATCGGCGCGCGCGAACGGCCCCTCCGCACCCATCACGGGCCGTGTGCCCTCGCCGGGTAGCGATCTGAGCTACCATTCGCCGTCGTTCCGGCTGCCGGCTGCTGCATGCGCCCGCCGCCGGCAGTTCCCACGCACGAGGACAGATGAAGACCTACAGCGCAAAGCCGCGCGAGATCGAGCAGAGCTGGTACCTGGTGGACGCCGAGGGCGAGACGCTCGGCCGTCTCGCCACCGAGATCGCCGACGTGCTGCGCGGCAAGCGCAAGCCCGCCTACACGCCTCACGTCGACACCGGCGACTTCGTCGTCGTCGTCAACGCCGAGAAGATCCACGTGACCGGCAACAAGCTTGAGCAGAAGATCTACTACCGCCACAGCGGCTACCCGGGCGGCCTCCGCCAGCGGACGCTCGCCGAGCAGCTGCAGCGACGGCCCGAGGAGGTCATCCGCAAGGCCGTCAAGGGCATGCTCCCCAAGAACCGCCTGGCCGCAGCGCAGCTGAAGAAGCTGAAGGTGTACGCCGGCCCGGAGCACCCGCACGAGGCGCAGAACCCCGCACCGCTGAAGGAGAGCTCGTAGTGGCCAACACACCCGTCGCATACCGTGGCACCGGCAAGCGGAAGACCTCCGTCGCGCGCGTCGTGCTCGTCCCCGGCACCGGGCAGGTGACCGTCAACGGCAAGGCCCTCGCGGAGTACTTCCCGCGCCCGACGCTGCAGTCCGTTGCGACGGCACCGCTGCGCGTGAGCGGTACCGACTCGAGCTTCGACGTCCGCGCGCGCATCGACGGCGGCGGCATCTCCGGCCAGGCCGGCGCCCTGCGGCACGGCATCTCGGTGGCCCTGCTCGAGGCCGACGACGCGCTCCGCGCCGATCTCAAGCGCGCGGGCTTCCTCACCCGCGACGCGCGCCAGGTCGAGCGCAAGAAGGCCGGCCTGAAGAAGGCGCGCAAGCGGCCGCAGTTCTCGAAGCGCTAGCTCTGGGTGGCTGCACGCCAGCTGTTCGGAACGGACGGTGTCCGTGGGCGCGCCGGCGTCGATCTGACGGAGCAGCTCGCCCGTGATCTGGGCGCCGCGGCCGCCCGCTTCGCGGGGCCCGGCGAGGAGATCCTGATCGGGCGGGACACGCGCGAGTCCGGCCCGGCGCTGGAGGCGGCGCTCGTCGCCGGCATCGTCTCCGCGGGAGGCGTGGCCGTGCGCGCCGGCGTGATTCCGACGCCGGGCGTGGCAGTGCTGGCCCGCGACGTGGGCGCCGCGCTCGGGTGCGTGATCTCGGCGTCACACAATCCCTTCGAGGACAACGGCATCAAATTCCTGGGCGGCGACGGCCGCAAGCTGCCGGACGCCGACGAGGCGCGCATCGAGTCGCTGATGGCCTCGCTCGACGGTGGACCCGGAGGCAGGGCGGAGCGTCTCGACGATGCGTGGGCGACGTACGTCGAGTGGCTCGCCGCGACCTACGGCGACGACGTCGAGGCCGGCCTGCGGGTCGGGATCGACTGCGCGAACGGCGCTGCCTGGCAGGCGGCGCCGGCGCTGTTCGAGCGGCTGGGCGAGCGCGTCGAGCGGATCGGCTGCGATCCGGACGGCCGCAACATCAACGCCGGCGTCGGCTCCATGCATCTCGAGGCGGTGGCCGCGCTGGTCTCGGAGCGCGGCCTCGACGTCGGCATCGCGTTCGACGGCGACGCCGACCGCTGCCTGGCGGTGGACGGCCGCGGCCGCCCGGTCAACGGCGACGTCGTCATCGCCACGCTCGCGATCGACCTCCACCGCCGCGGGCTGCTGGCCGGAGACCGGGTCGTCGTCACGTCGATGACGAACCTCGGATTCCAGCGGCTGATGCGGGTGCACGACATCGCGGTGGAGGTGACCGACGTCGGTGACCGCTACGTGCTCGAGCGGATGCTCGAGACGGGCGCCGTGCTCGGCGGGGAGCAGTCGGGCCACGTCGTCGACCTGCGGAACCACACGACCGGTGACGGCCTCGCCACCGCGCTGATGTTCCTGGGCGCGCTGCACCGCCTGGGCCTCAGCCCGGAGCAGGCGAACGACATGCTGGTGCCCTTCCCGCAGCGGCTGGTCGCGGTGCCCGCGGATCGCAGCCTGCTACCGTCCGCTGACCGTATCTGGCAGGAGGTGGGGGCGGTCAGCGAGAAGCTTGGCGACGGAGGCCGGATCGTGCTTCGCGCATCGGGGACGGAGCCGCTGGTGCGCGTCATGGTCGAGGCCGAGGACGAGGCCGAGTGCGAGCGCATCTGCCAGCGGCTCGTGGAGCTTGTGCAATCCGAGATCGGGACGTAAGAAGGGACAATGTGCGGAATCGTCGGATATGTGGGTGAGCGCCAGTGCAAGGAGCTGCTGCTCACGGGGCTGGAGCGGCTCGAGTACCGTGGCTATGACTCCGCCGGCATCGCCCTGATCAACGGCAGCGTGGACATCACCCGGCGCGTCGGCCGCGTGGAGGCGCTGCGCGAGGCGGTCGGGGACGGCAGCCACCCGGCGACGCTCGGGCTGGCGCACACGCGCTGGGCGACACACGGCGGCGTGACCGAGTCCAACGCGCACCCGATCGAGGCCTGCGAGGGCTCCGGCGTGACCGCTGTGCACAACGGCATCATCGAGAACTACGTGGCGCTGCGAGAGATGCTGATCGAGCGAGGGCACGAGTTCCACACCGACACCGACAGCGAGGTCATCAGCCACCTGGTCGAGGAGCACTACGACGGCGACCTGGT
This sequence comes from Gaiellales bacterium, assembly GCA_035695105.1. Taxonomy (GTDB): domain Bacteria; phylum Actinomycetota; class Thermoleophilia; order Gaiellales; family JAICJC01; genus JAICYJ01. The sequence goes on along the minus strand of DASSEV010000098.1, from coordinate 1,752 downwards.
CGAGGCGGTGCGGCTGGCCTACCGCGAGCTGCACGGGCACTTCGCGTTCGCGGTGGTGCACCGCGACCACCCGCACGAGATCCTGGCGGCGCGGCGGCAATGCCCGCTTGTTGTCGGCGTTGGTGACGGCGAGATGTTCATGGCGTCGGCGATCCCGGCGTTCATGAGCGAGACGCGGCGCGTGCAGTACGTGCTGGACAACGAGATCGTGGTGGCGCGGCCCGACGGCGCGACGTTCCTGAACGCGGAAGGCGAGACGATCGACCGTCCCGTGGAGTACGTGGACTGGGACGAGGACGCGGCCGAGAAGCAGGGCTACGAGACGTTCATGCTGAAGGAGATCCACGAGCAGCCGGATGCGATCGCCGAGACGATCGGCGAGCGGCTGTACCACGGCGAGCTGCAGCTGGACGGGCTGAACCTGAGCGAGGAACAGATCCGCGACCTGTCGCGGGTGGTGATCCTGGCGTGCGGCACGGCGTACCACGCGGGCCTGATCGGGCGGTACCTGCTGGAGGAGTGGGCACGGATCCCGAGCGAGTCGGACATCGCCAGCGAGTGGCGCTACCGGCGGCCGGTGATCGACGAGCACACGCTGGTGATCGCGGTGTCGCAGTCGGGCGAGACGATCGACACGATCGCGGCGATGAAGGAGGCGCGGGATCGCGGCGCGCACGTCCTGGCGATCACGAACGTGATGGGGAGTCAGGCGACCCGGGACTGCGACTCGGTGCTGTACACGAGGGCGGGGCTCGAGATCGGCGTCGCGGCGTCGAAGACGTTCACGAGCCAGGTGGTGCTGATGTACCTGCTGGCGCTGAAGCTGGGGATGGTGCGCGGGACGATCGACGCGACCCGGGCGGACGTGCTGCTCGAGCAGGTGCGCTCATTGCCCGAGCTGGCGCAGCAGACGCTCGACCGGGGTGACCTGGTCGAGCCGATCGCGGAGCGGTTCTGGGAGAACGAGTTCTTCCTGTATCTGGGGCGGAACATCGGGCTGCCGATCGCGCTCGAGGGCGCGTTGAAGCTGAAGGAGATCAGCTACATCCCGACGGATGCGTACGCGGCCGGCGAGATGAAGCATGGGCCGATCGCGCTGCTCGACGACCGCACGCCGGTGGTGGTGATCGCGACCGACAACCACGTGTACGACAAGGTGGTGTCGAACATCCAGGAGGTGCGGGCACGGGGTGCGCACGTGATCGCCGTCGCTACCGAAGGCAACGTGCAGATCCAGGAGTTCGCGGAGCACGTGCTGTACCTGCCGCGCACGGAGCCGGAGCTGCAGGCGGCGCTGGCGATCCTGCCGCTGCAGCAGCTTGCCTACGCCATCGCCAAGCGACGCGGCCTCGACATCGACAAGCCGCGGAACCTGGCGAAGACCGTCACGGTCGAGTAGCAGCTCGGCGAGCGGCGAGCTGCTTCAGTCCGGCAGCTCGAGCGCGAGTGCATCGGGTGCTGCCCCCGGCCGCGGCCGCCGTGGTTCCCGGACGCCGCCCAGCCCGCCAGGGCCGGTGCCCTCGCCGCCGCCGGGACGGGCATTCACCGGCGCAACGTAGGCCGGGTCTTCGCTTCCCGTCAAATGCACCACGCAGATCACGTGCGGCTCGCGGGCCAGTTCGTCGGCGTACGTGCCTGCCTCATCAAAGGTTCGGAACCACTCGGTCGGGATCTTCCGCCCGGCCGCATGTGCAACGACGCGCTAGCGGTGCCCGCGTACTCGGTACGGCACGGTCGCGGCTCCCGTGATTG
>DASSEV010000097.1:0-41062 GCA_035695105.1 Gaiellales bacterium | reverse complement strand
GGCCGCGATGCTCGGGCACACGCGCTCGCGGTTCCTCGGCTTCCGCGGCGGCGGCAAGGCCGTGGCGACCGGCGGCGGCGCCATGCTCGCGCTCGCGCCCGAGGTGACCGTGCCGGTCGCAATCGTCTGGATCGCCGTCAGCCTGCTCACCCGGTACATCTCGGTGGCGTCGATCGTCTCGGCAATCGTCCTCGTCGTCGGCGTGTTCGCGAGCGACCAGCCCTGGCCGATCGTCGTGTTCGCGCTGTTCGGCGCCGCCGTCGTGATCTGGCGGCACCGCTCGAACATCGCCCGTCTGCGTGCCGGAACGGAGAATCGCCTCAACCTGCGGGGAGCGCGGCCGTGACGGCTGTGCGCGCCGCCGTGTACACCGGCGTCGACCGGCCGCTCGAGATCGAATCGCTCGAGCTGGCGCCGCCGGGGCCCGGTGAGGTGGCCGTACGGATCGAGGCGTCGGGTCTCTGCCACAGCGACCTGCACGTGATGATGGGCGAGTGGACTGAACGGCCGCCCATGGTGCTCGGGCACGAGGGCTGCGGCGTGGTCGAGGCGGTCGGCGACGGCGTCCACCGGTTCGCGCCGGGCGATCGGGTGGTGCTCTGCTGGTACGCGCCCTGCGGCGAGTGCGCCCGCTGCCGGTCCGGCCGCCCCTGGATCTGCACCGAGACACGGGCCAACGACAGCGTCATGCCCGACGGCACCACCCGGCTGCGCCGGCCGGACGGCGAGGCGGTGCGCTCGTACCTCAACGTCGGCTCGCTGGGCGCCGCCGCGGTCGTCCCCGAGTCGGGCGCCATCCGCGTCGATCAGGCCCTGCCGGCCGACGTCGGTGCGCTGATCGGCTGCGGCGTCGCCACCGGCGTCGGCGCCGTGCTGAACACGGCCGGCGTGCAGGCCGAGCAGAGCGTCGTCGTCATCGGCTGCGGCGGTGTCGGGCTCTCGGCGGTGATGGGCGCCGCGCTCGCCGGCGCCGCGCCGATCGTCGCCGTCGATCTCAACGACGAGAAGCTCGAGCTGGCACGGGACGTGGGCGCGACCCACGCGGTGCGCGGCGGCGATGGCGCAGGCGCCGAGGTCGCCCGCATCGTGCCCGGCGGGCCGGACCACGTGTTCGAGGCGATCGGCCTGCAGTCCACCATCGAGTGGGCGTTCTCGCTGATGCCGATGGGGGGCACCACCACGCTGGTGGGGATGACTCCCGAGGGAGTGCGCTTGAGCTTTGACCCGCTGTCTTTCACCGCGGCAGGACAGACCATCCTCGGCTGCACGTACGGCTCGTGCGTTCCCGACCGCGACTTCCCGCGGTTCGCAGCGCTCGCCATGGAGGGGCGCCTCCCCGTCGAGCGGCTGATCGCCGAGCGGATCGGCCTGGACGACGTCAACCGGGCGTTCGATCAGATGCGCGCGGGCGACGGAGCGCGCCGCGTGCTGCTTCACTGAGCTTCGCCTCCAGTGCGCGCAGCGCCGGACCCGGGGTGCGAACATCGCCGAACCCGGCGTCCCCGAGCAGCGCGGTCACCGCGCCGGCCTGGCCACCGCCGATCTCCACGAGCAACGTGCCGCCCGGACGAAGCCAGCGAGGCGACTCCCGGATGAGGCGCTGCATCACCGCCAGCCCGTCGGGGCCGCCGTCGTAGGCCGTGCGACCCTCGAAGGCGAATGTGTCGCGGTGCAGCAGCGGCAGCTCGGACGCCGGGACGTAGGGGACGACGGCGGTGATCACGTCGACGCGTCCCGCAAGCTCTGCAGGGAACCCGCCGAACAGATCGCCGTGCACGGCGGTGGCGTCGTTTCGCCGGGAGCAGGCGACGGATCGCTCGTCCAGGTCGCCGGCGATCACCTGCGCCTGCGGCCGTGCCTTTGCCATCACCACGGCGATCGCCCCGCACCCGGTGCAGGGATCGAGCGCGATTCCCTCGGCGGGCAGCAGCTCCGCCGCGCGTCGCGCAAGCGGCTCGGTGTGCGGGCGCGGCACGTAGACGCCCGGGTCGACGCGCAGCGCGAGGTCGCAGAACACCGTTTGGCCCGTGATCCAGGCCAACGGCTCTCCGCCGAGCCGGCGCCCCACGAGCAGCTCGAGCCGGGCGGGGTCGCCGCCGGCCGCGTCGATCAGCTGCGCCGCCTCGTCCTGCGCCCAGATCACGCCGGCGGCGGCGAGGCGTTCGGCGATCAGCCGCCGAGCAGCCACTCCTCCGCCGTCGTATGCCGCGACGTCGTGCCGGTGCGGTCGAGGTCGGCGCGCAGCTCCGCGACGACGCCGTGCCGCTCGGCCAGCACGTCATGGTTGTGGATGGTCTCGAAGTTCACCTGGCGGGCGAGCACGAAGCAGCCGTCGGACAGGTCGGCGTAGTGCTCGAGCGCTCCGGCAACCATCAGCCGCACCGAGTCCTCCACGAACCGCGGGTGCAGGTGCGCCTGCTCGACCACGTGCAGCTCGTCCGGGCGCTTGAGCAGCTCAAAGATCGGTGCGCTCATCGAACGCTCGGCGATCCCGATCAGGTCGCGCGCGTCGACCTCCCGCGTGGTGCCGAGCATCAGCGTCGCCTCGGCACGCTGGTTGTGGGTGGCCGCCGGCAGCAGTGAGAAGATCTCATCGACCTGGCCGTCGTCATAGCCGGCCTCGCGCAGCCGCACGCCCGCGCGGTCGCGCACCAGGCCCTGGGCGCATGGGCAGGCGTTCAGCCCGCGAACCTCGACGCCCACCATCCGGCGCGGCTTCGACCCGTTCGCGAGCGCCCGGCCGATCAGGTGGTAGATCTCCTGCGTCGGCAGGTCGGACACCGGCGTGCGGCGGGTGACCGGGAACTTCGCCCGGATCGTGACCTCGCTGCGGACGGCCCGCTGGCGCTCGACGATCCGCGCCGCGATCCGCTCGGCCAGATCCTCGACGTGCAGCGACTCGCCGATCACGACCTCGTCGATCGCCTCGGCGACCGTCTCGGGGAAGCGCGACATGTGCACGCCCTTCTGCGCCGGGTCGAGGTCGACGAAGGCGTCGATGTCGGCGTAGTAGAGGAGCTCGGATGCGGCGTGGGTGATGCGGATGACCTTCTGGACGCCGGTCACGCCCGCGCGGGTGAGCGCGAGGTGCACGTCCGGTTCGGTGGCCTGGAGGTCGTTGGTGAAGATCTGCGTGTCGGTCTGGCTCATGGCCGTCATGGTAGCCCTCCCCGTCGTCCCGTCAGTCCCGCAGCAGGCGGGACATGCGCCTGTCGGCGAGCACCCGGCCGCCGGTCTGGCAGGTCGGGCAGTAATAGATGGTGTGTTCGTCAAACGAGACCTGCCGGATTTCATTTCCGCATCGCGGGCACTGATCGCCGAGCCGGTTGTGCACCGCGTAGCCGTGCGCGGCCTTTGTGGCCAGGCCGGCGGTCGACAGCGGTACCAGCCGCTCGGTCGCGTCTCCCAGCTCGCTCACGATCGCGTCGTGCAGGCGGCCCAGCTCCTCGTCGTCGAGCTGGCTTCCCATCGCGTACGGCGAGAGGCGGGCGGTGTGCAGGATCTCGTTCGCGTAGGCGCGCCCGACTCCGGCGATCGCGCGCTGGTCGCGGAGGAAGGCATGCAGCCGGTGGGGGTGCGCCTCGAGCTGGCGCCGGAGCGCGGCGGTGTCGAACGAGGGATCGAGCGGCTCGGGGCCGAGGTGCTCGAGCTCCGCCGCGAGCGCTTCGGGCGTGAGCAGCCAGGCGCCGGCGCGGCGCTTGCTCCCGCCCTCGCTCATCGCGAGCTCCGTCCCGCTCTCGAACCGCACGACCAGCACGGAGGACTTCGGATGCTTCGGGCCGACGGCGAGCCTGCCCGCCGACATGAGATGGATGACGAGCACGGGGCCGCCGTCCGTCTCGAACAGCAGTCGCTTGGCCCGCCGCCGCACGTCGGTGAAGCGCATGCCCGCGAGCGACGACATCGGTGGGTCGATCGTCTTCACGGTCGCGAAGTGGGCGACCGGCACGGCGGCGATCGGCTCGGCGGTGAGCCGCTCGCGCTGCGCGCGGACGAACGCCTCCAGCTCTGGCAACTCCGGCATCACGGGTAGGGTAGGTGGTGATGCCGGTGACCGTGGTGCGAGGAGGCGTGCCCGAGAGCAGCCATCAGGTGCACGTGGCGGTCTCGGACGCCTCGGGCCGCCTGCTGGCGTGGCACGGCGATCCCGACCGGCCCACCACCATGCGCTCCTCGGCGAAGCCCCTGCAGGCCGATCCGCTCGTGCAGTCGGGGGCGCTGGAGGCCTTCGGGATCGACGACGAGACGCTCGCCGTCTGCTGCGCATCGCACGCGGGGCTCGATGTGCATGTCGCCGCGGTGCGGCGCGGGCTCGAAGCGGCGGGCCTGGCCGCCGACGCGCTGCGGAACAGCTCCGGCCAGCCCGAGGAGCGGCTGCGGCACAACTGCTCCGGCAACCACCTCGCCTTCCTCGCGCTCTCGGCGTACCGCGGCTGGCCGGTCGATGGCTACCGTGAGCCCGGCCATCCCTCGCAGCTGGCGGCGCTCTCGGCGGTGTCGGCGGCGGCCGGCGTGCCCGAGGAGGACATCCCGCTCTGCACCGACGGCTGCGGCGTGGTGTGCTTCACGCTGCCTCTGTCGGCGATCGCATGGATCTATGCCCGGCTCGAGCAGCTCGTGCCGCGCCAGGCCGCGGCCATGCGCGCGCATCCCGTGATGGTGGCCGGGCCGGGAGATCTCGACACGGAGCTGCCCCGCGAGCTGGACGGCGCCGTCAGCAAGGGCGGCGCCGAGGGGCTTAGCTGCGTGTCCCTTCCAGGGGGCATCGGCGTGGCCGTGCGCGTCGAGGACGGTGCCTGGCGGGCGGTCGAGCCGGCGGTGATGGAGGTGCTCGCGCAGGTGCTCGGGTGGCGGGAGGAGCCGGTGGCGCTTTCCCGGTTCCGGCGCCCACCGGTGATCAACTCGCCTGGTGACGTTGTCGGGTTCCTCGAAGCCGATGTGCCGCTGATGCGGGACTGAGGCAAGGGAGAAGTTGTCAGGATGGTGAAAATTCGGTTCTCGGAGCGGAATTCCGGCGGTATACTCCGCGCGTCTGCGCTACCGGCCACCGATTGGGGTGGCGGGGTCTTCTTCCACTCCGACGTCTTACGAGGGCGCCCATGCTGACCGTCGACATCTCCCTGCCCGACATCGACGAGCTCAAGGCGCTCGTCCAGGAAGGCCAGGAAAAGGGCTACCTGACGTTCGACGAGGTGGCCGCGGCGCTCGAGGAGATCGAGCTCACAAAGGAGCAGCTCGAGGACTTCTACACCTACCTGCTCGATCACAACATCGAGCTGCTGGACGGGGAGTCGAAGCAGCAGGCGCAGCAGGAGCGCCTGATCCACGGAGAGAAGCCGCCGGAGCTGGACCTCACGGTCGAGCCGAGCCTCGACTCGCTCCGCCTCTACCTGCGGGAGATCGGCAAGGTGCCGCTGCTGACCGCCGACCAGGAGGTCAGCCTGGCCAAGCGGATCGAGCGCGGCGACATGCGCGCGAAGCAGCAGATGATCGAGGCCAACCTGCGGCTGGTCGTCTCGATCGCCAAGGGCTACCTGGGCCGCGGGCTCAGCTTCCTCGACCTGATCCAGGAGGGCAGCCTGGGGCTGATCCGGGCGGTCGAGAAGTTCGACTACCGCAAGGGCTACAAGTTCTCCACCTACGCAACCTGGTGGATCCGCCAGGCGGTCACCCGCGCGATCGCGGACAAGGCCCGCACGATCCGGATCCCGGTGCACATGGTCGAGAAGCTGAACCGCGTCGTCCACATCGAGCGCCAGCTGGTGCAGCGCCTGGGCCGCGAGCCGCGCCCCGACGAGATCGCCCGCGAGCTGTCGATGACGGCCGACGAGGTGCGCGACATCCTGCGCATGGCGCAGCTGCCGGTCAGCCTCGAGAAGCCGATCGGCGAGGAGGAGGAGTCGGAGCTCGGCGATTTCGTGCAGGACGAGCAGGCGGTCTCGCCGTTCGACTCGGCCACGATGACGCTGCGCAAGGAGGACATCGAGCGCGCCCTCGACTCGCTTCCCGAGCGGGAGCGCAAGGTGATCGAGCTGCGGTTCGGCCTCAAGGGCGAGCACCCGTGCACGCTCGAGGAGGTCGGCAGGGCGTTCGGCGTCACGCGCGAGCGCATCCGCCAGATCGAGAACAACACGCTCAAGAAGCTCGAGAGCCTGCCCGAGGCGCAAGCCCTTCGCAACGCCGAATAGCGCGGCACCGCAGTACCGCGCGGCGATAGAATCCGCCCGCTCGGGGGGGTGTCCGAGTGGTTAAAGGAGACGGGCTGTAAACCCGTTGGCTCTGCCTACACAGGTTCGAATCCTGTCCCCCCCATCGTTCAGATCATCGTGTTGAGCGCTGCGTAGAACCCTGTACGGCGTACCGGGCTGCCGCTGATGCTGTCTCCCTCGAGCTCTCGCAGCATTCGAGGAACAGTCAAAAGGAGCGGGAGATGAAGGTGCTCAAGTCAATCTTCGCGGTTCTGACCGTGGTGATGCTGGCGATCGCCGTGCCAGTTGCCGCTATCGCGATCGACTACCAGGCCGCCCAGGGTGGCGGCCACGCGAAATCCCCGGCCGCTGCCGGGTCGGCGGCGTCGGCGTCGAAGGACGCCTCGTTGGTGATCCGTCACCAGGTGCGGCACTGTCACGCGTGGTCGTACAACGGCGATGCGTATGCCGCGGACCAGCTCGCGAACCTGTCGGTTGGCGACTCGATCACGGTCACGAACAAGGACGTGATGTCTCACAAGCTGGTCGAGCTGGCCGGCCCAGCCGCGACGATCACGACCGCGCCGATGAACAAGCCGGGCGCGACCTCCACGATCACCTTCGCCAAGCCGGGCACCTACCTGCTGGGCACCAAGCCGGGCGAGGACTACACCAAGGGCGTCGTCACCACCGGCGCCGACAACGTGCTGCGGATCAAGGTGGTCGTCTCCTAGAGCCTCTCCATCGGTCACGGCCGCCCTCGTGCTGCGTGGCCGTGACCGATGCGGTCACGCCTGAGCGCTGTCTGCGCCCCGCTGGGCCGGCCCGTCAGTGATCGTGGGCCATGCTCAGGATCTGCTCGCGTGAGTACTGGCCTGCCATGTCCGGATGGTCGTCCTTCATGTGCTGCTCGACGTTCGTGACCAGCTCGTCGTCGGACTCACCGCTGACGTCGACGCCGCATGGGCAATGCACGACCTTCATGGCTGATCCTCCTGGGTGGTGATGGGCGCGATGGTACCGCGTTTGCCTCCCGCCACCCGGGGCAATTCTCACGCGTGATCGGCGTGCGTGAACGGCTGCACGACCGCGAGCGGCTGCGCGGGATCGCCAGGGGATTCTGGCGGGCCCGCCTGGAGCGAGCCCGCGCGTACGCCTGGCCCGTCGTCCAGGTGGCGATGGCCGCGGCCATCTCCTGGCAGATCGCACATGCACTGCTTCCGACCAGCCAGCCGGTGTTCGCCGCCGTGATGGCTGTCAACGCGCTCGGCATCTCGGTCGGTCAGCGCGGACGGCTCGCCTTCGAGACCGTGCTCGGGGTCGCGACGGGCATCGGCGTCGCCTCGCTCGCGCTCGACGCGGTCGGGTCTGGGGCCGTCCAGCTGGCCGTCCTGACCGCGCTGGCAATGACGCTGGCACTGGTGATCGGCGGTGGCACGACGTTCGTCGCACAGGCCGGTGTCTGGGCGATCCTGGTCGCCACCTTCCGCGGTCCCGGCCATCTCTATCCCGAGGCGCTGTTCGAGACGCTGATCGGCGGCGCGGTGGCGCTGGTCTTCAGCCAGCTGCTATTCCCGCTCGACCCGGTGAGCACATCGAGCCGCGCCCTGCGGACGGTGCTCGGCAGCCTCAGCGCCGGCCTGCGCGCCGGCAGGGATGCTGTGCGCGACGGCGACGAGGAGGTCGCCGCGCGCGCCCGGCTGGCGCTGGCCGACCTCGACGCCCACATCGCGGAGCTGTCCGACGCGCTGGCGATGTCGGCCGGAGCGGCCCGCCTGGCCCCGTTCCGCCGCCGCGACCGGGCCCAGGTCGAATCCGTCGGCCGGGTGGCGCCGCACCTCGACCTGGCCGCGCAGGACACCGGCAGCCTGCTCGCCGCGATCGCCCGGCTCGTCCGCCACCAGGAGAACGCCCCGGAGCTGGAGGAGGGACTCGAGTGCCTCGCCGCAGCCGCGGACCTGCTCGGGGAGGGGCTCGACGACCAGCATGCAGAGGCTGCGCGAGGCAAGGCGCAGGAGTCCGTCGCCCACGCGCCGGACGAGTTCGACCCGCAGGGGACGCCGGCGGCGCTGGTCTGCTGGTCGCTGCTGCAGTCGACGGCGCTGCATCTGCTCGTGGCGGCCGGCACCCCGGAGGACGACGCACGCGCCGTCCTGGCCGAGACCACCGGATCGCGCTCGCAGCAGGTCTTCGGCCGTCTCGTCTAACTAGACTTCGGAGATGGCGGTGATCGACGGTGAACGCCGCGTCGTTGCGGTGCTGATGGCCGATGTCGCGGGCTCGACCGCGATCGGCGAGCGGCTGGGGCCGGAGCGCTCGAAGTTCCTGTTCGACGAGGTCATGCGCCTGATGACGGCCGAGATCGAGCGCTACGACGGCACCGTCGCCCAGCTGCTCGGAGACGGGTTGCTGGCCATGTTCGGCGCACCCGTTGCCCACGAGGACGACAGTGAGCGCGCCGTCCGAGCCGGGCTCGCGATCCAGCGGGCGCTGGAGGGCTACGCGCGGGAGGTTCGCGATGCCTACGGGGTCGAGCTCCGTGCCCGGATCGCCGTGAACACCGGGCCCGTGGTGGTGTCGCCGGCGGGAGACGACGGCCGCCGCTACAACGCGCTCGGCGATACCGTCAACGTCGCGGCGCGCCTGCAGGCGCTGGCCGGCGAGGCCGAGGTGACGCTGGGCGCGCAGACCGCCGCGCAGGTGCGCGGCTGCTTCGAGCTCGAGGAGCTCGGCGAGACGCAGCTCCGGGGACGCGATGCCCCGGTTGGACGCTTCCGTGTGCTGGGCGAGCTCGACCAGGCGCGGCGCCGGCCCTCCGAGCCGCTGATCGGCCGCGACCGCGAGCTCGGCGACGTCCGCGAAACGCTCGAACGCGTTGCCGACGGCATCGGCGAGATCGTCTCGGTGACCGGCGAGCCGGGGATCGGCAAGTCGCGTCTCGTCATCGACGCCGCCGATGCGGTGCGCGACCGCGTCCGCATCCTCGAGGGCCGTGGCCTCTCATATACCGAAACCTTCGCCTACTGGCCGATCCGCGAGCTGCTCCGCGACTGGCTCGGCGCCGGGCCGACGGCGGCCGAGGCCAGGGTCAGGCTCGACCTGAAGGCCGCGCTGCACATGCTGTTCGGGGAGGACAGCGACCACTATCCCTTCCTGGCGGCGCTGCTCGGCCTCCAGCAGGACGCCGAGATGGCGGCCATGATCGGCGAGTTCAGCCGCGACGCCGTCCATCGTCGCAGCATGGAGGTGGTCGCCGAGCTGATCTGCAGGCTGGCCCGCGACCGGCCCCTGCTGCTGGTGTTCGAGGACCTTCACTGGGCGGACGAGCCGTCCCTGGAGCTGATCGAGTCGCTGATGGAGCTGACCGAGCAGGAGCCGCTCGGGCTCGTCCTGCTCTACCGCACCGACCGCGAGCGCGGCTCGTGGCGCATCGGCGAGCGCGCGCGCCAGCGCTACCCGCACCGGTACCGCGAGATCGAGCTGCGGCCCCTGCCCGAGACGGCCAGCCGGGAGCTGGTCGACGAGCTGGCCGGCGCGGCGGTCGACCCTGGGGTCGCCGACGTGCTCGTCCAGCGCGCGGGCGGAAACCCGCTGTTCCTGGGCGAGGCGCTCCGCGACCTGATCGAGCGCGGTGCGCTTCGACGAAGCAACGGCTCCTGGGTGCAGGGAGACGGGCCCGTCGAAGTGCCTGCACTCGTCCAGGCCGTGCTGCAGGCCCGGCTCGACAGGCTCGACGCGCCGGCCCGCGAGGTGATCTCGGTGGCTGCCGTGTCCGGCAGGCGCTTCGGCACGCCGCTGCTCGAGCAGCTGGTGGAGCCGGCCGGCCTTCCCGCTGCGCTTTCCCAGCTGCAGCGGCTGGAGCTGATCGTCGAGGAGCAGCGCCGGCCGTTCCCGACCTACCGCTTCCGACACGGCCTCGTGCAGGAGGCCGCGTACGGGGCGCTCACCGAGACGCGGCGCCGCGAGCTGCACGGCCGGGTCGGCCGCGCCCTGGAGCCGCTGCTCATGCGCGAGGGCGAGAGCTCGCGAATGCTGGCGCACCTGGCGCGCCACTTCAGCGCCGCCGACGAGGCCGAGCGGGCCGCCCACTACCTGATCCTCGCCGGAGACCAGGCTCGAGCGCTGTATGCGGACGAGGAGGCGATCATGCACTACCGCGCGGCGCGCCGCTTCCTCCAGCAGATCGGCGACGACCGCGGCTCGCGCGAGACGCTGTTCAAGATCGCCCTGGTGCACCACCTGTCCTTCAACTACCCCGAGGCGGAGGCGGCGTATGACGAGGCCTTCGCCTGCAAGGTGCCGCCGGTGGTGCAGCCGCCGACGCCCGGGCGCCTGGTCACCGCCATGCCGGCGATACGCAACGTCGCCCCCGGCCTTGAGTACGTGTCCGACACCTACACGGTCACGGAGCACATCTTCAGCGGGCTGCTGCAGGTCGACTGCGACCTGAACGTGATGCCCGCGCTGGCGGAGAACTTCCGGGTCTCGGCGGACGGGCTCAGCTATCTGTTCCAGATCCGTGCCACCGCGCGGTGGAGCGACGGCACGCCGCTGACGGCCCACGACTTCGTCGACACCTGGGAGCGGGCGCGCCGCACGATGCGGGCGACCGCATTCCTGCTCGAGGACGTCGAGCGCGCCGAGGCGCTGGACGACCACACGCTCGAGGTGACCCTCCGCGAGCCCCGCAACTACTTCCTCTACGTGCTGGCGGTGCCGCCGTCCTACCCATGGCCGTCGCACCTCGTCGCGGAGCATGGTGAGGAGTGGGGCCGCAGGGAGCCGCTCGTTTCCAACGGGCCCTACACCGTCCAGCACATCGATTCCGAGCGCATGCTCCTGCGCGCGAACCCCCACTACGACGGCTCCCGCGGCAACGTGGGCGAGGTCGAGATCCAGTTCTTCCGCGGGAGGAACGAGCTGGACGCGCTCTGGCAGAGCGGGAACCTGGACGTCCTGGTGAGCAACGAGGCGGCCACCCTGCACGCCGGCGATGCGAAGGTGCAGATCGTTCCATCGCTCGGCACGACCATGTTCGGATTTCATCCGCACGCCCCCTACGACGATGCCCGCGTCCGCACGGCGCTCGCTGCGGCGATTGCGCGTGTGGCCGACGGGATGGCGGAGCTCGGGCTGCCGGTCCGGCCTGCCGATGGTGGCGGCCTGCTGCCGCCCGCGATGCCCGGCCACACCCGCCGCATGCGAGAGCCGGTCACGATCGACCAGGCCCGCGACCTGCTGGCGGACGCGGGATATCCCGAGGGGCGTGGCCTCGGACCGCTGCACATCGCCATCCCCAACCGGGTGCCGCAGCTGGCCGATCTCGTGACGGCATCGCTCGCCCAGGTCGGGGTGACACCGGACATCGAGTGGACGGACATCGGCGCGACGTTGAGCACGATCGAATGCGATGCCTGGTTCTCGGGCTGGGTGGCCGACTACCCCGATCCCGACGGCTTCTTCCGCGGCCTGCTCAGCCTGCGGCACCAGGACGTGCTCGGCGACTCGGAGCTCGGCCGGCTGCTGGCCGCGGCCCGCGGCAGCCGCAACCGGGAGGAGCGGCTGCGCCTCTACGGGGAGGTCGACCGCCGGCTGGTCACCGAGGCGCTGATCTCGCCCGTCCACTACGGCCGTTCGGTGCTCCTGCAGCGGGCGGACATCGACGGCGTCTGGGCGAACGCGATCACACCAATCCGGTTCGATCAGGCGATGGACTCGCGCTGAGCGCCGGGGGGAGCCGCGCGGCGTCGCTCGAGCGCCTGGATGGATCGACGGTCGACCTGCTTGTGATCGGCGCAGGCATCATCGGCGCGTCGGCCGCCTGGGCGGCGGCGCGCGCCGGCGCGAGCGTCGCCGTCGTCGACCAGGGTGGGATCGCGTCGGCGACGTCGTCAGCGTCGTCCAAGCTGCTGCACGGCGGGCTGCGCTACCTGGCGATGGGCGACATCGGCCTCGTCCGCGAGGCGCATGCGGAGCGGCGTATCAACGCGCGGGTCGTGGCGCCGCATCTCGTCAGGCCGTTGCCGTTTCTGGTTCCCGTCGCGGCCGACGCTCCGGTGCCGCTCTGGAAGGTGCGGGCCGGCGTCTGGGCCTACGGCGCGCTGGCGCGCTTCGGCGACGGCCGCAGCGGGCGTATCGGGCTCGCCGAGGCGCACCGCCGGGTGCCGGGCCTGCGGACGTCGCAGCTGCGGGGCGTGGTGCTCTACCACGACCACCAGACCAACGATGCGAGGCTGACGGTTGCGGCGCTGCAGGCGGCGGCGGCGCACGGCGCGGTAGTGGCGCCGCATGTCGAGGTGTCGGCGCTGCGCCTGGCGGGCGGCCGGGTCGCAGGCGCGGATCTGGTCGACCGCCTGTCGGGCTCGCCGATGGCGGTAACCGCGCGATCCGTCGTCAATGCGTCGGGCCCCTGGGTGGACGAGGTGCGGCGCATGGAGTCGCCGCGCGCCGGCACCAGCGTGCGTCTCTCGAAGGGTGCCCATCTGCTGCTCGAGGCGCCGCCGGGATGGACGGCGGCCGTGACGACGCCGCTTCCGGCCGGACGGGTCTCGTTTGCGATCCCGTGGGAGGGCATGCTGCTGCTCGGCACGACCGACGAGGCCTACGGCGACGACCCGGCAGGCGTGCAAGCGGACGACGGCGATCAGCGTCAGATCCTCGCCGAGGCCGGCCGCTCGCTGGACCCCGAGATCGTGGCGCCCGGGCGCGTCCGGTCGCGCTTCGCCGGCCTGCGGGTGCTGCCGGCGGCCGCCGGATCGACGGTGCGCACCCGAAGGGAGACGGTGCTGGAGCGCGGTCCGGGAGGCATGGTCTCGGTGGCCGGCGGGAAGCTCACGACCTGGCGGCTGATCGGCACGCAGGCGGCCGAGGCGGCGCTCGGGCGCCACGTCCCACGGACGCCCGAGCCGGCTCCCGGTGCGGCGCCGGTCGCCGCGGTGCAGCGGCGTGTCGCGGCCTCGTGGCCCGAGGTCGACCCCGCGCTCGCGGGGTGGCTCGCGAGCCGGTATGGCCTGCGGGCGCTCGAGGTGCTGGAGCGCGCTCGGGAGCGCCCCGAGCTGCTCGAGCCGATCGATCCGGGCGGCCCGGACGTGTGGGCTCAGGTGCCGGAAGCGGTGGAGTGCGAATGGGCGGCGACCACCGACGATGTGGTGCGTGGGCGGCTCACCCTGGCGCAGCGCGGACTCGACGGCGCGGCGGTGCGGCAGCGGGTGGCCGAGATGCTGGAGGGTGCATGACCCGCACGCTCGTCTGCGCGCACCGCGGGGCCAGCGCATACCTGCCGGAGAACTCGGCAGACGCCTTCGTCTCGGCGATCGCGCTGGGCGCCGATGCCATCGAGACCGATGTCAGGCGGACGCCGGACGGCCGCCTCGTGCTCGCGCACGATCCGCTCCCGGCGGTTCCGCCGCCCGGGCTGGTGGAGTTGGGCGAGCTCGTGGAGCTGGCCGCCGGCCGGATCAGGCTGGACGTCGAGCTGAAGGAGGCGGGGTACGAGGATCAGGTGCTCGACGTGCTGACCCCGCACCCCGACGGCCTGCTGGTCACGTCGTTTCTCCCCGAGGTCGTGAGCGCGATCGGCGAGCTCGATCCCGCCGTGCGCACCGGCCTCATCCTCGGGCCATGGGACGGGTCGCCCGACCGCTTCGCGCGCGCGGACGAGTGCGGCGCGGACGTGCTGCTGCCGCACGTCGACCTGCTCGACGAGGCGCTGCGGGAGCAGGCGATGGAGCGGCGCCGACCGTTGGTCATCTGGACGGTGAACGACCGGTCAGCGCTCGCACGGCTGATCGCCGATCCCGCGGTCGGGTGCGTTATCACGGACGTGCCGGATGTGGCGTTGGCGCTGCGGGGTGCGGGGAGTCGGCCTTCAGGCTGAACCGGTTCGGAACGGGGTCAGGCCTCCGGCCTGACCCCGTTGCGGTCGTCGCCAGGGGTCGTGCTTCAGCGCGAGCCCGCCCCGACATTCAGCGAAAGATCAGCCGAAGCGGTGACCGGACTGAAGTCCGGCACCTGGCTCCATCACCACGGGGTCAGGCCTGAGGCCTGACCCCAGATCGCTACTCCCGCTCCGGCAGATCCCCGCGCGGTCGCAGCCGGCTCGGATGCTCCGCCCCGGCCCGCTCGCCGCGCACCCACTGCACCGAGGCGTCCACGAACGGCTGATGATCCCACGGCGTCTGGGCGCCGGGCCGCAGCCCCGCGGCGACCAGCCGGCGCCGCCGCTGGCTAGCCCGCACGTCGGCGTCGAGCCGCTCCAGATCCCACCGCCGCGCGGCCTCCGCATCCATCTCCCGGCCCGTCGCTTCGTGCGCCGGGTCGCCGGCCAGGTTGCGCAGCTCCAGGGGATCCGCATCCAGGTCGTACAGCTGATCGGGATCGCCCGGCGTCCGGATCAGCTTGTGAGGCCCGCGCCGCAGCATCACCGATGGCGCGCGCACTCCCTCGGCGAGGTACTCGCCGGCCACCCAGCGCGGCCCACCCGCCGACCCGCCCTGCAGGATCGGGGCCAGGCTCGTTCCCTCGAGCTCCGCTTCGCCAGGATCGACGCCCGCCAGCTCAGCCAGCGTCGGCGCCAGGTCGAGCTGCGAGACCGGCGCGGCGTGGCGGCCCTTCGAGATCCCCGCGCCGGCGGCGATCAGCGGCACCCGCGCGGAGCCGTCGAAGAAGCTCATCTTGTACCAGAGGCCGCGCTCCCCGAGCATCTCGCCGTGGTCCGCGGTGAACAGCACGATCGTGTCGTCGGCGAGACCCGTTGCCTCCAGCGCATCCAGCACCTCGCCCACGCGGTCGTCGAGGTAGCTGATCGCCGCGTAGTACCCGTGCCGTGCCCTGCGTATCTCCTCCTCGCCGAGCGGCCGGTCATCGCAGCCGATCATGTCCCGCAGCCGCAGACTGTGTGGGTCGGCCTGCTCGCGCGGGATCGCCCCCACCCGCGGCATGTCGATCTGCTCGGCGTCGTAGCGCTCCCAGTGCGTGCGCCGCACCTCCCACGGGTCGTGCGGGTTTGTGAACGACACCGTCGCGAAGAACGGCCGGCGATGCGGCTGCCGCGACAGGTCACGCAGCAGCTGGACGGCCGTGAAGCAGACCTCGTCGTCGTAGTCCGTCTGCATGGCGGCTTCGGCGATCCGCGCGCCCAGCAGGCTGTTCATGTTGTGGTACCAGGGCAGGTTGCGCTCGTCCGGCAGCCGCCAGTCGGGCGTCCAGTCGAACGTCGCGGGATACACGTCGCTGGTCAGCCGCTGCTCGAAGCCGTGCAGCTGGTCGGGGCCGACGAAGTGCATCTTGCCCGTCAGGACGGTGGCGTAGCCGGCCGCCCGCAGCAGGTGCGTGATGGTCGGCGCCGCCGCCGGCAGCTCGGCCGCGTTGTCGTACACGCCGATCGCCGACGGCCGCCGGCCGGTCAGCATCGCGCTCCGCGACGGCGCGCAGAGCGGCGATGCGCAGTAGGCCGCCTCGAACACCGTCCCGCCCTCGGCGAGGCGGGTCAGGTTCGGCGCCGAGACGATCGGGTGGCCATACGCCGGGAGCGCGCCCGCCGGCAGCTGGTCGGCCATGATCAGGACGATGTTCGGACGGTCGTCAGCCACGTCGCAGCGCCGCGTGCAGGCCGTCCAGCAGCCGCGGTGCGCGGTCGTCTCGCATCTCCAGCCGCAGGTCGGAGGTGAGGAACGAGAATCCGGTGCGAACCGACGGCCAGGCGCCGTGCGACGAGCCTCCCGCACCGGTGTGCCCGAACGCATCGTCGGCCGGTCCCAGCCGGCTGGGAGTCCCGGCCAGCTCGTAGCCGGTCGGGCCGAACCGCAGCGGCCGGCCCGTCAGCACATCCGCTCCCTGGCTGGCGACCGTCGTTCCCTCGCTCAGCGTCTGCATGCCGACCAGCCCGCCGGTCACCAGGCTGCCGTAGAGCGACGCCATCGCGCGCGCCGTGGCGAGGCCGTTCGCCGCCGGGTTCGGCGTCTGCAGCCAGCCGGGCGCAGCCGGGTTGGCCCAGAAGCGGGCGTACACCTGCTCCAGCCGGGGATCGGGGTCGTCCGCCGCCATCGCCGACGGTGCGAAGTCGGGGGCGCGCTGGGGATCTGCGAGCCGGCTCTCCGCGTCCCGGTCGCCCGCCAGCCCGATGCGGAGGTCGAGGCCAAGCGGCCCGGCCACCCGCTCCGCCACCAGCTCGGCGGCGCTGAGGCGGCAGATGTGCCGGATCAGCCCGTCCATCAGCCATCCGTAGGTCACGGCGTGGTAGGTCGGCCGGCCGACCGGGGTCACCGGCGCCTGCAGGGCGAGCAGCTCGGATGCCGTCGTCAGATCCGCGATCTCCGACGCGCTCGCCGCCTGCGCGAGATAGGGCAGGCCGGCAGCGTGCGACCCCAGCTGTGCGACCGTGATGTCGGTCTTCCCGGCGGCGGCGAACGCCGGCCAGTGGTCGGCGACCCGGTCGTTCAGGCGCAGCCGGCCCTCGTCGACCAGCGTCAGCAGGGCCGTTGCGACCACGCCCTTGGTGCCCGAGAACAGCACGGCGATCGTGTCCTCCTGCCACGGTCTCCCAGCCGCGTTGGTCTCGCCGCCCCACAGGTCGACCACCAGCTGCCCGTCGACCACCGCCGCAAACGCCGAGCCGCTTCCCGGTGCCTGCGATTCCAGCACCTCGGCAAACGTCAATCGCACAAGTTCGAACCCGGGCGCCACAGCCCCGGACGCCCCGCCCACCGCTCGGCTCATGCGGTGACGGCCTCGAGCGACGGCGTGTCCGCGAGCAGGGCCTTGGTGTAGTCGTCGTGCGGCGACAGCAGCACGCTGTCCACGGGGCCGAGCTCGACGATCCGTCCCTTGTTCATGACCGCAACCCGCTGGGCGATCGATCGCACCAGCGGCAGGTTGTGGGTGACGAAGAGCATCGACAGTCCGAGATCGCGCTGCAGCTCGGCCAGGAGGTCGACGATCGCCGCCTGCACGCTGACGTCGAGAGCGGACGTGATCTCGTCGCAGATCAGCACGGATGGGTCGCACACCAGCGCTCGCGCGATCGCCACGCGCTGTCGCTCGCCGCCGGACAGCTGGTCTGGATAGCGGTGCGCGTAGGCGGCGGTGAGCGAGACCCGCTCGAGCATCGTGCCGACCTTCTGCTCGCGCTCCGCGGAGGCCGTGCCGAACAGCTCGAGCGGCTGGGAGACGATCTGGCCGATCGTCCGGCGCGGGTTGAGCGAGCCGTACGGGTTCTGGAAGATGTACTGGATCGTCCGCCGTGCCTTGGTCGAGCGCGAGCGCGATGAGTTCGCAAGCGGCTCCCCGTTCAGCAGCAGCTCGCCTTGGCGCTCGTGGTGGAGTCCTGCCACCGAGCGGGCCAGCGTGGTCTTGCCCGAGCCGGACTCGCCGACCAGCGCGAGGCACTCGTGGGGCGCCAGGTCGAGCGTGACGTCGTGCAGCACCGTGCTGCCGCCGTACCCGGCGTGAAGCCCGCGCAGCGACAGCACCGGCGCGCCGGCGGCGACCGCCTCGGCGGGCAGCGTGTCGCCGGAGGGCAGGCCGGTCTCGGCCATCACCTCATCGGCGCGGATGCAGCGGACGGCGTGCGCCGGAGCGACCTGTCGCAGCGGCGGCAGCTCGGTCGTGCAGGCATCGATCTTCCAGAGACACCGGGCGGCGAAGAAACAGCCCTTCGGCCGCGATCCGGGCGACGGCGCGCGGCCGGGGATGCCGGCCAGCTGGCGCTTGCCCGAGATGTGCGGGATCGCGCCGATCAGCCGGCGCGTGTAGGGATGCGCGGGTGCGTTGAAGAGATCGTCCGACGGCCCGACCTCCACCACGCGGCCGGCGTACATCACCGCCACGCGCGTGGCCAGCGTGGCCACAACCGCGAGGTCGTGGGTGACGTAGAGGGCCGCGGAGCGATGCAGCTCGGTCAGCTCGCGCACCGTGTTCAGCACGTGCGCCTGCGTGGTCACGTCGAGGCCGGTCGTGGGCTCATCCAGCACGATCACCGGCGGACGGCATGCGAACGCCATCGCCAGCCCGACCCGCTGCTGCTGGCCGCCCGACAGCTCGTGCGGATACCGGCGCAGGTACGCCGGATCGTCCGGCAGGAGCACCTCGCGCATCATCTCCGCAACACGCTCCTTGCGGGCGGTGTCGTTCTCGCCGTAGCCGTGCACGTCGAGCACCTCGCGCAGCTGGGTGCCGATGCGAAGCGCCGGGTTCAGCGACGCCGCCGGGTCCTGCGGCACGTACGACACGACCCGCCCGCGCAGCTTGCGGCGCTCGTCGCCCTTCAGCTGCAGCACCTCCGTGTCGCCGACGCGGACGGATCCGCCGGCGATCTCGACGCCGCGGCGGCAGTGTCCGAGCAGCGCCAGGCCGGCCGTCGTCTTGCCGGAGCCGGATTCGCCGACCAGGCCCAGCACCTCGCCCGGAGCGATCGTGAAGCTGACGTCGTCGACGATGTCGATGTCTGTCCCCGCGAGGTTGAGCCGCAGGTTCTCGACCACGATCGCGGGCTGCTCCGCGGCGGGCGGGGTCGGCGTGACGGCGGCCGGCTCGCTCATTCGCCGCCTCGCCTGCGGTCGATGCCGGCCGCGGCGCGCGAGATGCCGTCGCCGATCAGGCCGGTGCCGAGGGTGAGCAGGCCGATCGCGATGATCGGGAGCATCACGCCCCACGGCTGCACCGACAGCGCGATCCGGTTCTCGAAGATCATCAGCCCCCAGTCGGCGCCGCCGGGATTCGGCGTGAAGCCGAGGAAGGCCAGCGACGCGACCAGCGCGATCGCGTAGGTCAGCCGCAGGCTGGTCTCGACCATCAGCGGCGCGAGGATGTTCGGCAGCACCTCGCTGAACAGGATCCGCCAGCGCGGCACGCCGAGCGCGTCCGCGGCAGCGACGAAGTCGCGCTCGACGATCGGCTGGGCCGCGCCGCGCACCACCCGGGCGACGCGCGGCGTGGTGGTGAGGCCGACCGCCAGGATCAGCAGCCACGACTGCGCGCCCAGGGTGACGAGCGCCACCAGGGCCAGCATGATCTGCGGGAAGGCGAGGATCACGTCCATCGCCCGCATCAGCACGTCGTCCAGGGAGTTGCGCGAGTAGGCGGCCACCAGGCCCACCAGCGCGCCGGTGGTGATGCCGAGCACGGTCGCGGCGGTGGCGATCCAGAGGATGCTGCGGCCGCCGTTCAGGAACCGGCTCCAGACGTCCTGGCCGAGGTGGTCGGTGCCGAACATGCCGGGCCCGCTCGAGTAGGGGGCGCCGACGAAATCGGATGGACCGTGCGGTGCGACGTAGGGGCCGAAGATGGCGATCAGGATCACGCCGCCGGCGAGCACGAGGCCGATCCGGGTGCGCCACAGACGCCACGCCTGCTTCAGGAGGCGGGCAGGCTTCTGCGCGACCAGCTCGACGGCCTCCGGATCTGGGCTGAGCGCGACGGTGTCGGCGAGCGTCACAGCCGCGTCCTCAGCCTCGGCGTGACGAGGATGGTGGCGATGTCCGCGATCAGGTTCAGCACCACGTAGAGCCCCGCGATCAGCATCGCCAGCGCCTGCACCAGCGGCAGGTCGTTGTTGAACACCGAGTCGCGGATGGCGCCGCCGATGCCCGCGAAGTTGAACAGGTACTCGACGACGATCACGCCGCCGGCCAGGTACGCCAGGTTGATGGCGATCACCTGGAAGGTCGGGCCGAGGGCGTTCGGCAGCGCATGGCGGATCAGCACCTGGCGCTCAGGCAGGCCCTTCAGCCGCGCCATCTCCACGTAGTCGCTCTCGAGCACCTCGATCATCGACGCGCGCATGATGCGGACGACGTAGGGGGTCACGGCGATGACGAGCACCGCGGTGGGCAGGATCATCCCCTCCAGGTCCTGCCAGGGCCGTTTGCCGGGCGCCGCGATCGCCGGCAGCCAGTGCGTGACGTTGGTGGAGAAGAAGACCACCAGCAGCAGGCCGACGACGAACTCCGGAAGCGCGGCGAAGGCGAGCGTGACGATCGAGGTGATCACGTCGAACGGGCGGTCGCGGTGCAGGGCGGCGTACGAGCCGATCGCGATCGAGAGCGGGATCGAGATGCCGCCGGCCAGCAGCACCAGGAACGCCGAGTTGACGACGCGGTCCTTGAGGTAGTCGGTGACCGGGATCTGCGCCGACAGGCTGGTGCCCGCGTCGCCGTGGAGGAGGCCGGTGATCCAGTTCCAGTACTGCTGGAAGACCGGCTGGTCGAGGTGCAGCTGCTTGTGCAGCGCCGCGAGGCTGGCCGGCGTGGCCGTGCGGCCGAGAATCGCGCGAGCCGGGTCGCCCAGCGCCTGGGTGGCCGCGAACACGATCAGCGAGACGAGGAACAGCACCAGCAGGCCGAGCAGCGTGCGGCGGACGATGAATCCGAAGATGCCGCCGATGTGCCACCAGTGCCGCCGCGGGGCGGCGCCGGAGGTATCGGCGCCGCCCGCGGGGTCGGTCACGACCGTCTGGCTAGCTGCTGAACCAGATGGTTCGGTAGCCATGACCGAACGAGTCGAGGTTGAGCGTGCCGCGGTTCACCTGGAAGCCCGACACCTTGGACGAGTACGCGTCCACGAGGTTGTTGAAGAACGGGATGATGTAGCCCCCGTTGCTGAACTCCTCGCTGTACATCGTGTGGATGATGTCGGTGCGCTTCGTCTCGTCGGGCTCGGCCAGCGCCTGGTGGTAGAGGCTGACGAAGTCCGACCCCGTCCCCGACTTCGGCGGCCAGTGGCACTCGTTGTAGGGCGCCGTCGGGATGCTGCCGTTGGCCACCTGGGGCAGGTACTGCCGGGTGCCCCAGAAGTCGACCGAGAAGGCCAGCTTCAGGTACTGGTTGCCGTAGTAGTTGGGGTCGTTCTTGACGTTGACCGTGATGCCCGCGGCCTTTGCCTGCTGCGCGAACACGTTGGCCGAGTCCACCATGCCGGCGGCGCCGTCGGTCGTGTGCAGGTCGACGGTCATGCCGTCCTGGCCGGCCTGCTTGAGCAGCGACTTGGCCTGCTCGATGTCCTGCGCGCGCTGCGGGGTGTCGGACGGGTAGGCCGCGTCGAACGGCGAGTACATGTCGTTCGCGACGCGGCCATGGCCGGAGAGCACCTGCTCGAGCATGGCATTGCGGTCGACGATCAGGCGCATCGCCTGGCGCACGCGCGGGTCGGTGAACGGCGCCATGTCGACGGCCATGCACAGCGGCAGCCAGCCGCCGCCCTGCCCCTCGAGGATCGAGAGCCCGCCTTGCTGCTTCGCGACCTCGATCTGGGCGAACGGGATGTCGGTCATCGCGTCGATCTGACCGGCCAGCAGCGCGTTCACCTGCGCTGTGGGGTCGGCGAAGTCGGTGATGGTGACGGTGTCGAAGTAGGGCTGGCCGGTGCGCCAGTAGTTCGGGTTCTTCTTGTGCGAGCTCTGCTGCCCGGGCTGGAAGCTTGTGGTGATGAACGGGCCGGTGCCAACCCACTTCAGGTTGTTGGTGCGGCTGTACCCCTTCGGCACGATGCCGTTGTAGTACTGGCCGAGCTGGTCGCCGATGGTCGAGTCCGGGTTCTTCAGGTTCAGGCGAACCGTCAGGTTGTCCATCTTCTGGATGTTGTTCGGGTCGACCGAGCTGAGCCCGGCGCCGCCGAACAGCCCCTCCTTCGGATTCAGGATCCGCTGGAGCGAGTAGATGACGTCGTCGGCGGTCAGGCTCTTGCCGTTGTTGAACTCGATGCCGTCGCGCAGCTTGATCGTCCACTGGTTGGGCTTGTCCTGGGTCGCCTCCTGGGCCAGCCCGTCGGTCGTCAGCTTGTACTGCTCGTCGTAGACCAGCAGCGTCTCCCAGCCGGACATCAGCCGCGCCTGGTCGGGCTTGGTGATGATGCTCTGCCCGTCGATCATGTCCTTGGCACCGCCGCCGGTCACGCCGAGCCGGAAGTTGCCGCCGGGCTTCGGGGTGCCACCGCCACCGCCGCTCGTGCCGCCACCGCCGCTCGAGCTGCTGCTTCCGCCGCCGCACGCTGCGAGCGTGCCGGCAAGGGCGAGGCCGCCGGCTCCCATCAACAGCTCGCGTCGCGAGAGTGGCAGCTCGTCGAGCGAGTCCAGTCGAACTGGGCGCCTGTTCGCCATCTCCGTCTCCTTCCTCAGGGCCGGTAGCATCCGCTCCCGGACCGGCGATGATCCAGCCTGCCCGGGGGCGTGTCAAGCGACCCAAGCCACGGCTGCGTCGGCGCCGCGCCGTTCGTATCGTGAACGCGACGCGTGGATTGTGAACGCGCCGCGACGGTACAGAGTTCTGAACGCTGCGTCAACCGGGCCGCCCGGCTGTGGTGTACAGTTGCCGCCCCGCTTGTCGTGTTCACGATGGGAACAGCGCGTCCACATACCGCACCAGCCAGCGCCCCCGGCCGAGCGTCCGCCGGGGTGCAGTCGGTCGAGCGGGCGCTCTCGCTGCTGAAGGCCGTCGCCGCCGGCCCCGAGCCGGCCACTGCCGCCGAGCTCGCGCAGCGCTGCCGGATCAACCGCAGCACCGCCTGGCGCCTGCTGTCCACGCTGGAGGCGGGCGGCCTGGTCGAGCGTGATCCGCTGACCCAGCGCTACGGCGTCGGCTACGCCGCCTTCCAGGTCGCGTCCGCGGCGGAGGACGACGCGATCGCCCGTCGCGTGCGGCCGATCATCGAGCGCGCGGCCGAGCAGACAGGCGAGATCGTGACGCTGGCAGCCGCGCGGCGCTTCAGCCTCGTCTACGTCGACCAGGCTGACCCACCCCGCACGCTCAGCCCGAGCTGGATGGGCAGGCCCATCCCGCTGCACGCGACGTCCTCGGGCAAGGTGTTCCTCGCCTGGCTGCCGGACGCCGAGCGCGAGCCGCTGTTGGCGGGCGGGCTCGAGGGCTTCACTGACCGCACGATCACCGACCGCGAGGAGCTTGAGCGCGAGCTGGCCGAGATCCGGCGACTCGGATACGGCACCTGCCTGGGCGAGTTCGAGGACTTCTCCAACGGCGTGTCCGCCGCCGCGCTCGACCGCCGCGGCCGCCCGGTCGTCATCGTCAACATCTGGGGCCCGACCCAGCGCGTGACCAAATCGCGGCTGCCCACGCTCGGCCGCACGGCCCTCGGCGTCGCCCACGAGATCACGGCGGCGCTGTCGTGAACTGGGAGGTCTTCATCACCTGCGCGGTGACCGGTGCCGGCGCCCTCAGCGATCGCAGCGACAAGGTGCCGGTGACTCCCGAGCAGATCGCCGAGGCCGCGATCGACGCCGCCGAGGCCGGTGCGGCGATCGTCCACATCCATGTCCGTGACCCGGAGACGGGACGCGGGTCGCGCGACGTCGAGCTGTACCGGCAGGTGGTGGAGCGCGTTCGCGCCTCGGCGCCCGACCCTGTCATCAACCTGACCGCCGGCATGGGCGGCGACCTCGTGCTGGGAAGCGCGCAGCGGCCGCTGCCGCTCGACGAGGGCGGCACGGACATGGCCGGGGCCGATGAGCGCCTAGCCCACGTCGCCGAGCTGCGGCCGGAGATCTGCACCCTCGACTGCGGCAGCATGAACTTCGCGGCGGGTGGGGACTACGTCATGGTGAACACGCCGGCGGTGCTGCGGGCGATGGCCGCCCGGGTGAAGGAGCTCGGCGTGCGCCCCGAGCTCGAGGTGTTCGACACGGGGCACATGGTGCTCGTGAAGGAGATGATCCGCGACGGCCTGCTCGACGATCCGGTGCTGGTGCAGCTCTGCACGGGAATCCCCTACGGGGCGCCGGATGACCCGTCGACGGTCGTGGCGCTGCGCTCCCTGCTGCCGGACGGGGCGATCTTCTCCGCGTTCTCGATCGGCCGGATGCAGCTGCCGTTCGTCGCGCTCGCGCCCATCCTGGGAGGCAACGTCCGCGTTGGCCTCGAGGACAACCTCTACCTCTCGCGCGGCGTGCCGGCCACGAACGCACAGCTGGTCGAGCGGGCCGTCCACATCCTCGAGGGCATGAACGTGCGGGTGCTCGGCCCGGACGAGGTGCGCGAGCGGCTCGCACTGCGCCGCCATGGCTGATCCGCGCGAGGCGCTGCCGGAGACGGTGGCGCTGCTCGGCGGCGGCGTGATCGGCGGTGGCTGGGCCGCACGGTTCCTCCTGAACGGCATCGACGTCCGTGTCCACGATCCTGACCCGGACGCCGGGCGCAAGGTCGCCGAGGTGGTCGAGAACGCCCGGCGGGCGACCCGGCGCCTGACCCACGCGCCGCTCCCCGCGGAGGGCCGGCTGGAGCTGTGCGGCTCCGCGGAGGATGCGGTGGCGGGCGCCGCCCTGGTCGTGGAGAGCGCGCCCGAGCGGGAGGAGCTGAAGCGGGAGCTGTTCGCCCGCGTCGAGCGTGCCGCTCCCGACGACGCGCTGTTCACCTCGTCGACGTCGGGGCTTCGGCCGTCAGCGCTGCAGGCGGACATGCGGAGCCCGGAGCGGATGCTCGTCGCACACCCCTTCAACCCGGTGTACCTGCTGCCTCTGGTCGAGCTGTGCGCGGGCCAGGCGACGGCTCCCGAGTCGGTCGAGCGGATGCGGCTGATCTGCGAGGCGATCGGAATGGCTCCGCTCGTGGTGCGACGGGAGATCGACGGCTTCCTCGCCGACCGGCTGATGGAGGCCCTGTGGCGGGAGTCGTTGTGGCTCGTGAACGACGAGGTGGCGACGGTGTCCGAGCTGGACGACGCCGTGCGGCTCGGCGCCGGCCTGCGCTGGGCGGCGATGGGGACGTTCGAGACCTACCGCATCGCCGGCGGCGAGGAGGGCATGAGGCACTTCATGGAGCAGTTCGGCCCGGCGCTGCGCTGGCCGTGGACGAGGCTCACCGACGTTCCCGAGCTGACCGACGAGCTGCTCGACCGGATCGCGGCCCAATCTGACGAGCAGGCGGGCGGGATGGGCTTCCGCGACATGGAGCGCCGGCGGGACGACTGCCTGGTCGGCATCATCCAGGCGCTGC
This sequence comes from Gaiellales bacterium, assembly GCA_035695105.1. Lineage (GTDB taxonomy): Bacteria > Actinomycetota > Thermoleophilia > Gaiellales > JAICJC01 > JAICYJ01. The sequence continues at coordinate 15,939 of DASSEV010000097.1, read as the reverse complement.
GGGCGCGGGGCGTCGGTGCCGGGGCGGTGCTCGAACGCTACGAGCGCTCGCTGATGCAGGCCACGCCCGGCGGGGCCGTGGGCGCCGTCGACGAGCAGGGACGTCCGCTGCACCGGGCGCGGGTGCTGCCCGAGTGGGTGGACTACAACGGCCACGCGCACGAGAGCCGGTACCTGCAGGTGTTCGGGGATGCCACGGACGGGGTGCTGCAGCGCCTCGGGGTCGACGCGGAGTACCTGGAGGGCGGGCACAGCTTCTACACGGTCGAGACGCATCTCTCGCACCTGCGCGAGGTCTCTGCGGGCGAGGAGCTGCAGGTGACGACGCAGGTGCTCGACGAAGACGGCAAGCGGGTGCATGTGTTCCACGAGATGCGCCGGGACGGTGAGGTGGTGGCGACCGCGGAGCAGATGCTGCTGCACGTCGACACCGGCGCCGGCCGGGTGGTCGAGGCATCTGGCGCCGTGGCGGAGCGGGCGCGGGAGCTGGCGACCGCGCATGCCGGGCTGCCGCGGCCGGAGCGGGCGGGGCGGGCAATTGGGGTCAGGCCTCCGGCCTGACCCCGTGTGCGGAACCCTCCAGGGGCCGGACTTCAGTCCGGCGCCGCTCCCGCTGACACCGATGTCAGCCGCGGTATCGCGCTGACGCGACACTGCGTCGGCCGATCGACGGGGTCAGGCCGGAGGCCTGAACCCAAGCAGCCGCCGCACCAGCCCCAGGTCGATCCGCTCGATCAGCTCATCCGCCGCCGCCAGCCGCTCGGCCGGCATCGTGCCGATCAGCGCCAGGCAGCGCATTCCCGCCGCCTTCGCGGCCAGCACGCCCGCCTCCGTGTCCTCCATCACGGCCACATCCCCGGCAGCCAGGTCGGGCAACCGGTCGCGGAGCCGCTCGAGCGCGATCAGGTAGCCCTCCGGGTGCGGCTTGCCGTGCTCCAGGTCGTCGGATGTGACAACGGTGAGGAAGAGGTCGGCGATCTCCGCCGCCTCGATCACCGGCTGGATCTCGGCCCTTGCGGCGCCGGAGACGATCGCCACCGGAGCCACCGAGGCGGCCCACCGCACCACCTCCCGCATCTCCGCGGTGATCGTGGCGCCGTCGGACATGCGCCTGCAGTAGCCGTCGATGCGGGCGGCCACGATCTCGTCCACGTCGTCCCTGTCTCCCAGCCACTCCCGCACCATCGCCTCGTCCGAGAGCCCGGCCAGGCGCTCCACGTACTCCTCGTGCGTCGGCGGCCGTGCATGCGGTGCGAGCGCCTCGGCGGTGACGAGCTCCATGATGTCCTCGTCGTCCGAGAGCGTTCCGTTGAAGTCGAAGATCAGCGCCCGCGCCGCCGGCGCCCCGCTCATGCGCCGCTCGGAAGCGGCGGCGGCACCGCCACCTCGCGCCCACGCGGCACCGACACGGGCACGCGGTAGATCATCAGGATCGTGACCCAGAGGATCGCGAAGCCGGCCAGCTGCCAGCCGCCGATGGTCGTCCCGAAGGCGAACCAGTTGACGACGAGCGCCGTGGCCGGGAACGCCAGCTCGGCGATCGTCGCGACGGGCGCCGGCGTCGTTCGCAGGCCGCGGTAGTACAGCATCATCGCGATCAGTCCGGACCCGACCGCGAGCAGCGGCAGGCGCAGCCAGTCGGCCGCGACCGCGTGCTCCGCGGGCAGGACGGCTCCCTTGGCAAGCGCGATCACGAACAGCAACGGCAGCGCCAGCGAGAACCGCAGCCCCATCAGCACGTTCGGCTCCACCTCCCGCAGGCCGCGGCGCCCGAACGCGGTGGCCGATCCCCAGAGCGCGGCTGCGGCCAGCGAGTAGAGCACCGGGCGGAGCTCGTGTCCCGACCACACCTGGGAGGGCGAGGCGATGCCGAACGACAGCAGGTACGTCCCGACCGCCGCCGGGACGAGCAGGTACCACATCTCCCGGCGCGGACGTTCGCCGAGCACGATCACGGCGGCGCCGATTGCCCACAGCGGCTGGGTCTTCTGCAGGAGCAGGATCACGTCCGGGTTCGCGTAGCCGATCGCGAACGCCTCGGTGATCAGCAGCGTCGCGATCGCCGATCCGCCCCAGCCGATCACGATCGCGCACAGCCAGCCGGCGTGCGTCAGCCGCGACAGCTGGTCGCGGTGGCGCAGGAGGATCGGGAGCACGCAGGCCGTCAGGATCGCGTGCTCGTAGAGCACGATGGTGTAGGGCGACCACTCGTTGGTGAGCGGCTTTCGCAGCAGCGCGTCGAGGCCCCACAGCGATGCGCCGGCTGCGATCAGGAGCACGCCCGCCAGCGGCGCGCGCCGTGCGACCAGCTCGACGGTGCTCCGATCCCGGCTCACGGCGGTGCATGATACGCGGCGTGACCGCGAGCCCCGTCACGGTTCTCGCCGGCGGCGTCGGCGGCGCCCGCTTCCTGCAGGGCGTGGTCGACGTCCTCCCTCCCGAGCGCGTCGTCGTCGTGGGCAACGTCGGCGACGACGTGGAGCCTTATGGCCTCCACGTCTCGCCCGACCTGGACACCGTCCTGTACACGCTGACCGGTTGGATCGACGAGGACAAGGGCTGGGGCGTTCGCCGTGACAGCGACCGTGCGCTGGAGCGCGCCCGCGAGCTCGGTGCCGACGCGTGGTTCTGGCTCGGTGACTTCGACATCGGGCTGCACCTGGCCCGCACCGAGGCGCTCCGCCGCGGCGAGCCGCTCAGCGCCGTCACGGCGCGCCTCGCCGAGCGCCTGGGGCTACCCGTCCGATTGATCCCGGCCACCGACGATCGCCTGCGGACGATGATCGACACCCCCGACGGTGAGATCGACTTCCAGACGTACTACGTCCGTCATCGCCATGCCGACCGCGTCACGGGCATCCGGTTCGACGGTGCGGAGCTGGCCAGGCCGGCGCCGGGCGTGGTGGAGGCGCTTCGCGATGCGGCCGCGGTCGTGATCGCGCCGTCCAACCCCCTCATCTCGATCGGCCCGATCCTGGCCGTGCCCGACGTTCGCGCGCTCCTGGCATCCCGGTCGGCGCCCTGCGTGGCGGTCAGCCCGATCGTCGGAGGCCGGGCGCTCCGCGGCCCCGCGGCGGCAATGCTCGAGTCGCTGGGTCACGAGGCCTCCGTCGCCGGCGTGGCCGCCATCTACGCCGGCCTGGTCGACGCCCTCGTGATCGACCAGCAGGACGCGGAGCTCGCCGAGACGGTGGAGCGGCACGGCATGCGCGCGGTGGTGGCGGACACGATCATGCGCGACGCCGCCGCGCGCGAGCGGCTCGCGCGCGCGGCACTCGACGCCGCCGGCGCCGTCGCATGACGCTCGAGATCGTGCCGCTGGCGGTCGACGGCGAGATCCGTCCCGGCGACGACCTGGCCGTCCTGCTGCTCGCGGCGGCGCCGGCACCGGCCGACGGGGACGTCCTCGTTGTCTCGCACAAGGCCGTCGCGAAGTCCGAGGGCCGCCTCGTCGACCTGTCGACGGTCGTGCCGTCGCCGCGCGCCGTGGAGCTGGCGGCGCCGGACGGCGACGCCAGGCTCGCGGAGCTCGTGCTCCGCGAGAGCCGCCGGATCGTGCGCCGAAGGGGCTCGCTGCTGATCGCCGAGACGCACCACGGGTTCGTCTGCGCCAGCGCCGGCATCGATCGCTCGAACGCACCGGGGCCGGACATGGTCGTGCTGCTCCCCGTGGATCCCGACCGTTCGGCGGCCGGGCTGCGCGCCGCGGTGAAACAGCACACGGGCGCCGGCGTCGCAGTTGTCGTCGCAGACACCATGGGCAGACCGCTGCGAAACGGAATCGTCGGCACTGCGATCGGCGTGAGTGGGTTGGGGCCGCTGCGCGGGTACCAGGGCGAGGAGGACGCCGCCGGCTACACGCTGCGCACCACCCAGGTGGCCGTGGCCGACGAGCTCGCCGCCGCTGCTGATCTCGTGCTCGGCAAGCTCGAGCGCGTGCCGGCTGTGCTGATCCGCGGGTTCGGCGCGTCGGGCGAGGGCAGCGCCCTCGACCTCGTCCGGCCGCAGGAGCGCGATCTCTTCCTCTAGCCGGTCTGGGTGCCCTCGAACAGCCGGCCGGCAGGGACGTAGAACGCGGCCAGCACGAGCGTCAGCACCACGCTGGTGAGCGGGCTGACGATCGCGATCAGCAGCACGAGGACGTAGAGGGGCACGCCCGGGTTGAAGGCCCGCGAGATGGCGTCGAGCCTTGAGTCGGGCACGTTGGCCGCGATCAGCCGCCTGCCGGCCCGTGCGTAGCGCCACCACACGTTGTAGAGCAGCGCCATGAGGGCCAGCGTGAGGTCGTAGGCGTACACGGCGGCGTGCTCGCCGGGCCCCTGCAGGTGGTCGGCGACCAGCTTGGTGGGGAAGGGGATGAACGAGACCACCATCAGGAACACGATGTTGATGAAGAGCATCGTCCGGTCGACCCGGTCCATGCACGAGACGCACTCGTGGTGGTTCACCCAGATGATGCCGATGGTGAGGAAGCTCGTGGCGTAGGCGAGATAGCTCGGCCACAGGTCGACCAGCGCCCGGCCGAGGTGCGCGCCGCTGTTCGCGCTGACGCCGATCTCCAGCACGAGCAGCGTCGCCGCGATGGCGAAGATGCCGTCGCTGAACGTCTCGAATCGGGTGGTGCCGAACTCCTCCACGCCCGGCATCTTTGCGAGCGAGGCGGACGGCTAGGCGGAGAGCCGAGCGCGCTCGGCGTCGGCCGGGGTGTCAACGTCGAGCGCGATGCCCGGCAGGTCGACGACGGCCACCTCGACCCCGGCGCGCTCGGCCAGCTGTGCATGGACGCGGGCGCTCTGGGGGCTGCCGAACGAGGGCACGACGGCATCAGGCGGCCGCAGCCCGAGCGCGTTGGTGCCGCCGTCGTGCGCGCGCCCGATCGCGATGCCGCGGGCCGGCACGGCCGCCGCCAGCTCCGTGATCTCGTCCGCGGTGACGAGCGGCAGGTCGCCGGCGAGGAACAGGACGGCGTCGGGTGGCGCCGCGAGCAGGCCGAGCGCGTGCACGAGGCCCTGGTTCCACGGCAGGCCGCCGTCGTCGACAAGGCCGATCCCGTGCTCCGCCGCGATGGTGGGCGCACGCGGCTCCGAGCTTGCGAGCGCGACCGGCCCGAGCCCGGCTCTCACCGCCTCGCCCGCGACGTGGGCGAGCATCGCCAGCATCATCGATCGCCGCCCCTCGGCGCCGATCTGGGGATGCAGCCTGCGCTTCGCGCTCTCCAGGTGCTTCAGCGGGATCAGGATCTGGGTGGCCACGGGTTGCACTGTAGATTGCCGTTCGTGATCACTCTCGGATACAAGGCCTCGGCCGAGCAGTTCGGGCCCCGGGAGCTGCTCGGGTACGCGCTCGAGGCGGAGCGCCGCGGGTTCGACAGCGTGGCGGTGTCCGATCACTTCCAGCCCTTCCGCCACACGGGCGGCCACGCCCCTGCGGCACTGCCGTGGCTGGGCGCGCTGGCGGCATCCAGCGGGCGGATCCGGATCGGCACCAGCGTCTCGACGCCGACCCTGCGCTTCCATCCCTCGATGGTCGCCCAGGCGTTCGCGACGCTCGGGTGCCTGGCTCCGGGACGCGTGTGGCTGGGCGTCGGCACCGGCGAGTCGCTGAACGAGGTGCCGCCGCTTGGTATCGAGTGGCCGAAGTTCGGTGAGCGCCTGGGCCGCCTGCGCGAGGCAATCGACCTGATCCGCACGCTCTGGTCGCAGGAGCGCGTGAGCTACGAGGGCAGGTACTACAGGACGTTGCGAGCCACGGTCTACGACCGGCCCGACCAGCCGGTGCCGATCCTGGTCGCGGCCGCCGGCCCGAAGGCGGCGGAGTTCGCGGGCGCCGAGGGGGACGGCTTCATCACGACCAGCGGGAAGCCCCGGGAGCTGTACGTGGACACGCTGCTGCCTGCGGTCGAGCGGGGGGCCCGTGAGGCCGGACGTGACCCGGCGGCGGCGGAGCGTCTGCTGGAGGTGAAGGTGTCGTTCGACCACGACGTGGAGCGGGCCCGGGCCGACTGCGCGTTCTGGGCGGCGCTCGCGCTGCCGGCGGAGGACAAGCAGGGGGTCGACGACCCGCTCGAGCTCGAGCGCCTGGCGGCCGAGGAGCACGTCAAGGCGGAGTCGCGGTTCATCGTCACCGGCGATCCCGACGAGGTGGTCGAGCGCGTGGCGCCGTACGTCGAGATGGGGTTCCGGCACCTCGTGTTCCACAGCCCGGCGCCGGATCAGGGCCCGTTCCTCGAGCGGTTCGGGGCGGAAGTGCTGCCGCGGATGCGCCAGAGGTGGGGTCAGGCCTTCGGCCTGACCCCGTAGATAGATGAGCGTGGGGCGCGCTTCAGCGCGACCCACTCCTTCTGGCCTGATGTCAGCCAAGACGGTGCCGGACGGAAGCCCGGCACCTTGCTCCATCCTTCAATGGCGTCAGGCCAGAGGCGTGACCCCACTAATGGTGGTAGATGAACCGCTCCGGCTCGATCGTCACCTTCACCCGCACTGCGCCCTCCACATACTGGAACGGCTCGCCGGTGTACTTCAGCGACAGCTCGTTGATGTGCTCGTGTGCGCCCTCGAGCGTCATCGTCGCGCGGCCTCGGACCTCGACGGCCCGGTAGCCGTCGGACACGTCGATCACCTCGAGCGTCACTCGCGGATCGCGTCGCATGTTCCGCCACTTGACCCGTCCCTCGGTCGTGTTGAACACGGGCCGGCCGTCCTCGAGGTCGACCCAGACCGGCGACACCTGCACGCTCCCGTCGGCGTTGACCGTGCCCAGGTGCCCGAAGTTCGGCCCGGCCAGCAGCTCGCGCGCCAGGGCTGCCGCGTCGACGCCGCTCACAGCGCCGCCACCCGCGGCTGCAGCTCCTCGCCGATCAGCCGCACCGTTTCCAGGTCGCGATGGTCGAGGTGCTGCAGCATCGCCCGCTCGAGACCCGTGCCGGCCAGCTCCTCCAGCTGCGTCGCCACCTCGTCGACTGTGCCGCGCACCCAGCCGTCCGCGTGCTCCGCGAGCAGCTGCTCGCCGCTGATCCCGTCCCAGTGCAGGCGGCCCAGCCGGTCGGCCTTCTCCATCAGGTCGTCGCGGTCGCGCCCGATCAGCGTCGTCTCCATGAAGGAGAAGACGAGCCGCTCGCGCCCGTGCCGCGCGGTCGCCTCATCGAGCGCGCCGCGGATCCGCGCGCACTCCTCCGGGTCGGCCGACACGACGTTGTACTCCTGCCCGAACCGCGCGGCCAGATCGACGGTGCGCGGCTTTCCCCCGCCGCCCACGATCACGGGCGGATGCGGCCGCTGCACCGGCTTGGGGTTGGCCTGGCAGCGATCCAGCCGGTAGTGCCGGCCGTCGAACGAGAACTCGTCCTGCGTCCACTGCGCGATGACGATCTCGAGTTGCTCCTCCAGCATCTCCATGCGATCGCGCATCGGTGGGAAGGGGAAGCCGAAGGTCTGGTGCTCGAGCTCGTACCAGCCGGCACCGAGGCCGAACTCGACCCTGCCGCCGGAGATGTGGTCGACCGTCGTCGCCGCATTGGCGACGAGCGAGGGATGCCGGAACGTGACCGGTGAAACCATGGTGCCGAGCCTCACGCGACTGGTGCGGGCCGCGATCGCCGCGAGCGTCGTCCATGCGTCGTGGGAGCCGCGCCCATTCTGGCCGTCGCCCGACAGGTAGTGGTCCGACCGGAACAGCACCTCCACGCCGCTCGCCTCGCACGCGTCGGCCAGCGCCACCCAGTCGTCCCAGGTGACGTCCTCCTGGCCCTCGATCATCAGGCACAGCTGCATCGCTACCAGCGCTCCCGGTGCAGCAGCTCGGCCATCGGCTTTCTCGCCGAGTCGGGGATCGGCCGGGTCAGCAGGGCAGGATCGGCCGGGTGGCCGAACGAGACCAGCAGGTCGCAGCGCATGTCATCGGGAAAGCCGAGCAGCTCGCGCGTCAGCTTCGGGTCGTAGACCGAGGCGTGGCAGCTGCCGATCCCGAGCTCCCAGGCGGCCAGCATCATGTTGCGGACGCACTGACCGGCATCGAAGGCCAGGATCTCGCGCTCCCAGCCGACGTCCGACTTCGGCATCACCACGGCAATCGCCGCCGCAGCGCCGGCCAGGTGCCCGGCGTAGTCGCCGATCTTCGACAGCTGCCGCAGGTGGTCGCGATCGGTGCAGAGGATGAACGACCAGCGCTGGTCGTTCTTCGAGCTGGGCGAGAGCCGGGCGGCCGCGAGGATGCGGTCGAGGTCGCCCTGGTCGATCGGACGGCCGTCGAACTGCCGCACCGCGCGTGCCGACGAGATGGCTGCGAACACGTCCATGCGCGCGGAGATTACCGGGGGTGCCTGCCCAGGCAAGCACCCCCGGTGCCGTTCAGCGAGCCCGTGCGCCGGCGGTGCCCACGTCCGCCGCTCCGGCGTCGCGGATCCGGTCGCGCACCGCCGACAGCGGATGCGCCACGTCCTCGAGCGACCGTCCGGCCGCCTCGACGCCCCAGATCAGCTCCGTGATCCCACCCAGCGCCATCAGGCCGGCGCCGATGATGTAGCCGAGGAACACCTCGTTGCGGTCGCCGCTCCCGATCAGGTTGCCGAACAGCCACGGTGCCGCGAAGCCGCCCGCGCCCGTGCCGATCGCATAGAACACCGCGATCGCCATCGCGCGGCTCTCGATCGGGAAGATCTCCGACACGGTCAGGTACGCCGCGCTGGCGCCCGCCGAGGCGAAGAAGAACGTGATCGACCAGCAGATGGTCATGGTCGTCGCCGACAGCATGTCCTGCTGGAACATCCATCCGGTGATCAGCAGGCCGATGGCCGACGCCATGTAGGTGCCGAAGATCATCGGCCGCCGGCCGATCGAGTCGAAGAAGTGCCCGAGCACGATCGGGCCGAGCACGTTGCCGACGGCGAACGGGAAGATGAAGTACGCCACGTCGCTCGCGGCGATCCCGAAGAACGTCGTCAGCACCAGCGCGTAGGTGAAGAAGATGGCGTTGTAGAAGAACGCCTGCGACCCCATCAGCATCAGGCCGACGAACGAGCGCTTCGGGTACGTGAGCAGGATCGCCTTGACGATGCCGACGATCCCGATGTCGCGCTGGGGGTCGATCGTGACGCGGTAGTCGCCGGGTGCCGGCAGGTCGCCTTTCTCCTTCGCGACCTCCGCCTCGATCTGCTGCACCACCTCGTCCGCCTCGTCGAAGCGGCCGTGGGTCATCAGATAGCGGGGGCTCTCCGGCAGGTTCTTGCGGATGAACAGCACGCAGACGGCGAGGATCGCGCCCATGCCGAAGCAGACGCGCCAGCCGATCGCCGGGTTGACCCGCGACGGGTCGAGCAGGTACAGCGACGCGGCCGAGCCGATCGCGGTGCCGACCCACCACGAGCCGTTGATGGCCAGATCCGTCCAGCCGCGCCGGCGGGCCGGGATCAGCTCGTCGATCGCCGAGTTGATGGCCGCGTACTCGCCGCCGATGCCGATGCCGGTCATGAACCGGAAGAACACGAACGACTCGAAGTTGAACGAGAACGCGGTTGCGATCGTCCAGACCAGGTACCAGCCGAGCGAGAACATGAACAGCCGCTTGCGCCCGAGCCGATCGGTCGCGTAGCCGAGCATCAGCGCTCCGGCTGCCGCGCCGGCCAGGTACATGCTGTTCGCGAAGCCGATCTGGCCCGTGCCGAGATCGAGCCCGCCGCCGCCGCCCTTGGTGATCACCGGCGCGATCAGGCCGACGATCGTGACCTCGAGCCCGTCGAGGATCCAGGTGATGCCGAGTCCGACAACAACCATCCAGTGCCACTTGCTCCATGGCAGGCGGTCCATGCGGGCCGGGATGTCGGACTCGACCGGGCCTTGCATTCGCACTTCTGTGGATGCAGTCGCCATAGATCCCTCCCGTGTGTCAACCGATACGTCCGGCTTGCCCTCGGTGAACGGGTGGTAAACGCCCGGCTGCTGGCCCGGCCGGTTCCCCGAGGCGCCTACGCTGCGGGTGTGACCGGCTTCGTCGACACCCACAGCCACATGGTTCCGTCGGGTGACGACGGCGTCCGTTCCGTCGACGAAGGCGTCGAGCTGGTGCTCGAAGCGGGGCGCCGCGGCACGGCCGTCCAGTACGCGACGCCGCACGCGCTCGAGCGGTTTCCGGTGACGCCCGAGCGCCGGCGCATGGTGATGGCGGCGCGCGAGCAGATGCGGGCACGGCTGGCGGGCCGGGTGGACTTCCGCATCGGCTGGGAGATCGGGCCGGAGCGCTGGGTGCTCGACACCGATCCGACGGAGCTCGCGATGGAGGGCCTGGACGCCTGCCTGCTCGAGCTACCGCTTCCGCACACGGCGCCACCCGATCTGGACATGGTGATCGCCTGCGCCGAGCACATCGAGGGCGCCGGGCTGACGCCCATCCTCGGCCACCCCGAGCGCTGCGACCTCGTAGCCGCCGAGCTGGGGTGGGTGACCCGCTTCCGCCGCCGCGGCTGGCTGACCCAGGTGAACGGCTCCAGCCTACACGGCCGCCACGGCGAGGATGCTGAGCGCGCGGGGTGGGAGCTGGTCGAGACCGGCCAGGCCGACCTGATCGGGTCGGATGGCCACCGGGCGCGGCGGCCGCCCTTCCTGGACGAGACGTTCGAGCTGGTGGCGTCGCGGATCGGCCGCGACCGCGCGCTCCCCATGTTCACCGGAGCCGCGCTGGAGCCGCTCGGGCTCCGCGGCGAAGTCAGGGCCGAGCCGGCCTAGCGATCACGCGCCGCGGGCGGCTGCCACCGCCTCGCGGATCACGTCCGCGGCCGGACGTGCGGTGTCGAGGATCAGCCGCTCCTCGCTCCAGGGCAGGCAGGTTCGCCGGCGCTGCTCGACGTCGTCCCACGTCACCTCGGGGATGCCGGGCAGGCCGCGCACACGGGCCTCGACCCGCGCGCGATGCAGCTCGGGGTCGAGGACGCACTCGATCAGCCTCAGCCCGGCGCCGTACTCGGCGGCCAGCTGCCGCCACATGGCGCGGGCCTGCTCGACCGGGCTGACGGCGTCGATCACGACCGAGAGGCCGAGCCGCAGCTGCGCGGCTGCGCTCGACTGGGCGACGAGATAGGCGGCGAGGCCGGTCTCGAAGCTGCGGGCGAATCCGCTTTCGATGATCGCCGACTCGATCGGGTCGACCGACAGCACCGGGATGCCGAGCTCGCGGGCGATGCCGTCGGCGACGGTGCTCTTGCCCGAGCCGGGCAGGCCGGCAACGACGATCACCTGGGGAGCGTTCACGGCAGCCAGGGTACCCGCGACGGGCAGGGATGCTCGGGGCACCCCTGCCCGGAACGTCAGGCGTCCGTGGCGGGCTGGTCGTCCTCGGCCAGCAGCTGGTACAGCCGGCGCCGCGTCTCGCGGAGCACCGCTGCAGCGTCGCCGATCTGCCGCTCGTTGCCGGCCATCACGACCTGCCGGGCGGCGGTGCCGACCTGGAACATCAGGTCGCGCAGCTCCAGTGCGGCCGGCGGGATGTCGGATGCGACCTCCTGCCAGGGAGCGGCGGGGCCTTGCGCGGCCTCGGCCTTGCCGGCCTCGGTGAGCGAGAACACCCGCTTGCCGCCCTGCTGTTCGGCCTGGACGAGCTCCTCGTCCTCGAGCTGCGAGAGCGTCGGGTACACGGAGCCGGGGCTGATGCGCCAGGCACCGCCGGAGCGCTCGCTCAGCTCCTGCATGATCTGGTAGCCGTGCATCGGCTGCTCGGCGAGCAGTGCCAGGATCGCAGCGCGGATGTCGCCGCGGCCGGCGCGGCCGCGTGCGAAGAAGGGCATCTCGCCCCTGCGGCCCCAGTGCTCGCGGGCGTGGCGGCGGCCGTGGCGGGCGCAGCGAGCCATCAGCTCGCGGAACTCGGCCCGGCCGCCCATGGGAATGGCGTATTCAGTCATTGATCCTCCCTTTTGTAAGCCATATCGATGTTGTATCACGATATATCGCGATATGCAAACCTGAGTAGACGCGCTCACGCTCACGGGTCTGGTCAGGCCGGCTCGCGGACGCGCGCTCGGTCGTGCTGGGCCCGCCGCTCTGCGCCCGCCTGGTGGCGCTCGAAGTCGGAGCCGCGGACGAGCACCAACGCGAGCACCGCGCCGAGCGCTGCGAGCGCGGCGCAGACCCAGAACAGGGTGGTCAGCCCGTCGACGAAGGCGGCGGTCGCGGCCGCCTCGACCTGCCCGCGCGCGCGTGCCGGCACGTGCTGGAGCGCGCCCGCCACCGAGCCCGACGACACCGCGCTGGACAGCGACCCCGAGGCGCGCGCGGCCAGCGTGCCGGCCAGCGCCGAGTGCAGGCTGTCCTTCACCTGTGACTGGAAGACCGCCCCGAGCGCAGCGACCCCGGTGGCGAGCCCGACCTGCCGGAACATGTTGTTGATGCCGGAGGCCATGCCCGAGCGAGCCTGCGGCGCCACGCCGATCGCCGTCGACGCCAGCGGCGGGTTCGTGAGGCCGAGTCCGATGCCGCTGATGACGAAGCCGGCGATCAGCGCCGTCCAACCTGAGCTCACGGAGATGCCGGTCAGGAGCAGGACGCCGATCGAGATCATGCCGAGCCCGCCGGCCATCAACAGGCGCACGGGGACGGAGGCTGACAGGCGGCCGGAGGCGGGCGCCACCACGAACGCCGCGACGGAGATCGGGAGCAGGCGCAGTCCGGCGCCGAGCGGCGAGTAGCCGAGGATGTTCTGCAGGTAGAGCGTGAGATAGAGGAACAGCCCGAAGTAGGAGGCCGAGAGCAGGAACGCCGTGGTCTGGGCGCCGACGAAGGCGGGGCGGCGGAACAGCGTGAGGTCGACCATCGGGCGCTTCTGCAGGGCCTGGCTGATGATGAACAGGACGAGCAGGAGGGCGCCTCCGATGAAGCAGGCGAGCGTCGAGGTGCTCGTCCACCCGTTGTCGTTGCCGCGCAGCAGGCCGTAGACGACGAGGAAGACTGTGCCTGCGAGCGTGATCATGCCGATCCAGTCGAGCCTGGCGGCGTCAGGGTCGCTCGACTCGTGCAGGTAGCGGACGGCGGCGAACACCGCCAGCACGCCGATCGGGCCGTTGACGAAGAAGATCCACTCCCAGCCGATCCAGGTCGTGAGCAGACCGCCGACCACAGGGCCGACGGCGACGGCGGCGCCGGCGGTCGCACCCCAGGCGCCGAACGCGACGCCGCGGTCACGCCCGGTGTACTCCTGGGCGAGGATGGCCAGCGAGGTCGCGAACATGATCGAGCCGCCGATGCCCTGGACGGCGCGCGACCCGATCAGGAACTCCGGCGAGCCGGCCAGACCGCACAGGATCGACGAGGCGGTGAAGGCGATCAGCCCGGCGATGAAGACGCGCTTGCGGCCCAGCAGGTCGGCGACGGCCCCGGCGTTGAGAACGAAGGTGGCCAGCGCGAGCGAGTACGCGTCGATCACCCACTGCAGCTGGGTGAAGCTGGCACCGAGCGCCGTCTGGATGTCGGGGAGCGCGACGTTGACGACGGTGATGTCGATCAGCAGCATGAAGATGGCCGAGACGACGACCACCAGCGTTCCCCAGCGTTGCACGGACGGGCTCCCTTCGGTGACCCAGGCCCGGTTCCCGCCGAGGCCCCGAGGGAAACGGCGCGTGAGCCGGTATGCTGTCGGGGCCGGCCGCCCAGCGGCCGCGCGCCCTCTTAGCTCAGTTGGTAGAGCACTTCCATGGTAAGGAAGGGGTCAACGGTTCGAGTCCGTTAGAGGGCTTTCGTTGTTTAAGGCTTGGTTGAGCCAAGGTCAGGAGGTGTGATCAGGCCCGCGTGATTGGTCGATTCGCCGGTTGCGTCCAGTTTGCGTCCAAATCCGTCCCAGATTTGGTCGAGGATGTCGCGGCTGCGACTGGCGTGGGGGGCGAGCAGGTGGCCGTAGTGCTGTTCGATCATGTCGACGCTGGTGCCCATCAGCTTGGCCAGCAGCCAGCGGTCGTCGGAGTGGAGCAGGAACCAGGTGGCGAAGGTGTGGCGAAGCGCGTTTGGGCCGCGCGGCTCGACGCCGGCGGCTTCGAGCGCGGGGTGCCAGTCGCGGTCTCTCCAGTTGCGCAGATTGAGGTAGCCGCCGCGTGGCGCCGGGAAGACGAGCGGTGAATCGGGCGTTCGGCGGCGTTGGGACTGGTAGGCGGCGAACGCCGCAGCGGAGAGAGGGATGGTGCGGATCGAGCCGATGGTCTTGCCGGTGAACTCGTCGAGGCCTTTGCCTTCGGTATAGGTGCGGCGGATCGTCACCGTCTGCGCCTCCTCGTCCACGTCTGATGGCTCGAGCGGAATCCACTCCTCTGGGCGCATCCCGGTCGCACCGACGAAGCGAGCCGTGTCGCCCCACTCGCCCAGCTCGATCGCGACCCGCTCGAGTTCCTCGAGATCCTTGAAGGGCTTCACCTCAGCGCGGCGCGGCTGCGGAGTGACCTTGACGGGGTTCTTGGTGTCGTAGTGGTGGCCGGCCAGGGTGAACAGCTGGCGGAAGACGCGGCTGACCTCCCAGCGCGTGCTGGGCGTGTCGAGGCCGGCGATCCAGACCTCGACCTCGCGCGCCGTGATCTGGTCGATGCGGATGGCGCCGAATCGGGCCTCGATCTTGGCGAGAGCCCAGGCGACGCGCTCGCGGCCGCCACCCTTGCCCGGCCGCAGGACCCGGTAGTCGTCGACCAGCACTGACACGGTGGGGAAGACCGCGGCGTCGCGAGCCTGGGCGAGCAACGCGTCGATGCGCGCCTGGGCGGCCGCCTGAGCGTCGCGGCGGGTGGTATAGCCGCGGCCCATGGGCCGTCGCGGTCCGGGGAGCCCGTCGGAGACGCGGAAGCGGTAGGCCCAGCGTGCGTCGCCCTTGGGCTTGAAGACCTGGAGGTCTGAGATGGCGGTGCTGCTCATGCCGCACCCCGGGCACCGTCGACCGATCGCAACTCGACCGTCCCCGGGCTCGCCAGCGTGTCCGCCGCGACGGTTGGCTGTCCGCTGTGGTGTTGCTGGAGCCAGGCCTCGACCTCGGAGCCCCGGTAGCGAAGAGCACCGCCCAGCTCGTAGTGGGGCAGGTCCTGCTCCTTTGCCATGCGCAAGACCCAGCGCGGCGTCTGGCACCACAGCTCGGCGAGCTGGCGGGTCGTGATCAGCGGCTCCACGGAGCCCCCCAAGCCGCGTCGGTTACGGCCTGCTCGTGCGAGTGGCCAGGTTCGTGCGAGTGGCCACCGACCATGGGCGGCGAGGAGCCGCTCGTCTGGAACGCGTCCAGCGCATGATGGCGGCGCCGGCCGCAGGTGGAGTCCTGGGCGCGGAGGTGGCTGGTCTCGGTTCGGCTGTTGGTCATTGGGTACCTCTCCATGTTGGTGAGGCACCCGTCTCCGCCGAAGGCGGCCGTGATGCGCGGTCTTCTACTCTCGTACTTTCAAACGTTGCAGCGGCCCGGTTCATTCCGGCGCCGCCTGATCGGTGAGCTGCTGCGGCGGGGATGAGCCGCTGGTTTCCCAGGCGTCGAGACGCCCATCGGCACCGGCAGCGTTCGGGCGGTCGCCTTCGAGCGCGAAGCGGACCAGCATCTCCTCGAGCAGCCGCTCTTGATCTGGGGTCAGCGCCTGCGTGTTGATGGCGCTGCGGCGGAGCCGCCGGTCCTTCTCGGTGTGGTCGTGCCAGGCGTCCTCGCCGCCGTGCCAACGAAGCGGCCGGTTCTTGGGCTGGCCGACCCTGCGCCATCGGCAGATCGTTTGTGGCGTGGTGCCGAACAAGATGGCGACGTCCTTGAGCGGCAGCTCGTCGGCCAGCACCGGCACTGCTGGTGCAGGTGAGGTCGCCTGCGCGGGTTCGCCGAGGGCGTCGGCGAGCCGTCGTGCGTACTCGGCATCGCTGACGTGCTCGGCGATCGGGACGAGCGTCGCCTGTGCCTCGGCGAACTCCTCCTCCGCCTGCTCGAGTGAGTGCTGGAAGCGCCGGAGGTCGTCTCGGCGCGCATG
>DASSEV010000096.1:0-36391 GCA_035695105.1 Gaiellales bacterium | reverse complement strand
AGCGCGGGCACGATGATCGCGGCCACCGCCTGCGACATGGCGACGATCCAGAGCGGCCGCCGCAGCCGCATCGGAACGCGCTTCCGGAGCCAGAGGTAGGCGAACACGACGACCAGTCCGACCAGCCACAGCCAGTGGAAGCCCTTCAGCCACACGGCCAGGCCCTCGACGATGCCGACGACGAGCGCGATGCGGATGCTGTGCTCGCGCACCCACTGCACCGGAGAGCGCCGCGGAGGCTTCTCCTGAAGGGTGACGCGGTCGGTGGAAACGTTCCATTCGGCCATGGCTGAATGCTACATGGTGCGGGTTGGAATCGAGCCTGGGACGGCCGCCGCGGCGGCCGCTGCAGCCGCCTCGTCGGGGAACAGCCCGAACACCGTCGGACCGCTGCCGGACACGGCCGCCGCCAGCGCTCCCGCTGCCCGCACGACGGCCAGCGTGTCTCGGATCGCGGGCCGCAGCGAACAGGCCGCATCCTCCAGGTCGTTCGCGACCAGGCCCGCGACGTCGCGTGCCGAGCGGACGGTGTGGACCCCCCGGATCAGATCGCCCTGCACGGCCGGGTAGATTGGATTCGGCTGGGTCGCGGCGTAGACGTCCGCCGTGGACAGTCCCTCGCCGTCCGGCACCAGCAGGACGCCGATTCCACGCGGGAACCCCGGCAGCGGCCGCAGCACGTCGCCCCTGCCGGTGCCCAGGGCCACCTCGAGCCCCGAGAGGAAGAACGGCACATCGCTGCCGAGCGACCGCGCGATCTCGTACAGCTCGTTGACCGTGTGCTCGCCGGGGAGCGCGCGCAGCACCGCCGCGGCGTCGGAGGACCCCCCTCCCAGTCCTGCCGCGACCGGGATCCGCTTGTCCAGACGCACGTGCCGCGTCTCGTCGAGCGCCGCGAGCGCGCGGGTGACGAGCGTGTCCTCGGCGAAGCCCTCCACCGCCGTTTCGGGCGCTGGCTCGAGCGTCAGCGTGTCGTGCAGCTCGAGCGCCGCGAACAGCGTCGTGATGCGGTGGAACCCGTCCTCGCGAACCGGGCCGACGCGCAGGCAGAGGTTGATCTTCGCGGGCGCCGTGAGGATCACACCAGCTCCAGGAACTGCTCGGGCTCGAGCTGCTCCGCCCGGAGCCCGGCGAGGTGCTCGGGCGGCGGGGGGAAGCCGGCCAGCGCCATCGCGTTGCCGAGCCGCTTGCGCCGGTGCGCGAACGCCGCGTGCACCGCTCGGGAGAGCGCCGGCCAGCCGGGGCCGCCAGCACGGTCGCTGCTCCTCTCGAAGGCGACCAGGGCGGAGTCCACCCGCGGCACCGGCGAGAACACGCGCCTGGACACGGTGCGCACCGCGAGCCGGCGGCAGCTGAGCTGGACGAGCACCGATACGGCCCCGTAGGCCTTGGTTCCCGGCCGGGCGAAGAACCGGTCGGCGATCTCGCGCTGCACCATCACGCAGAACCGCTCGCACACCGGCAGCGCGTTCATCACGACCGGCGTCGCCACGGCATAGGGCAGGTTCGCGACCAGCGCCGTCGGCCGCGGATCGAGGGCGGCGAAGTCGACCTTCATGGCGTCGGCGAACAGCAGCCGCACGTTCTCGACGCCGTCGAGCGTCGCGTCGAGCGCCGGCGCGAGCCGCCGGTCGATCTCGACCGCGTGCACGAGCGCGGCGCGTTCGCTCAGCCACCGCGTGAGCACGCCGAGCCCCGGGCCGACCTCGAGCACGACGTCCTCCGGCCGCAGCGGCGCGATGCGGCCGATGATGCCGAGCACGTTGTCGTCGATCAGGAAGTTCTGGCCGAGCTCGCGGTTGGGGGTGATGCCGAGCTCACGCAGCCGCGCGATCGAGACCTGGCCGGACGCACTCACCGGCGCATCATGCCAGCGTGACGACGGCCACTCCGGCCGCCACCACGGCCGCCCCCGCCAGCATCCGTGGGTCGAGCCGGCTGCGGCCGAGCATTGCGGCCAGCAGCGGCGCCATCACGATGCTCGACTCGCGAACGGCCGAGACCGACGCCGCCGGCGCCCGCTGCAGGGCGGCGAGGGCGAGCGCATAGGCGCCGAACATGCCGACGCCGGCGACCAGCGACGAGCGGTCGGCGGCCGCGCGCAGGGCCGGACGGCCGTCGCGGCTGAGCGACCAGGCCGCGTACGCCAGCGACGGCCACACCATCACCGCCTCCAGGTACGGCACCGGCGAGCCGTATCGCAGCCCGTGCTTGTCGACGACCGTGTAGCCGGCGATCGTCACGGCCACGCCGAGCGCCAGGCCCAGCTGCCGGGAGGGCGCGCGGCCTGCGCCGAGCGCGACGACGCCGATCCCGGCCGCGACCAGCAGCACGCCCGCGACCTGCGCGGGCGAGGCCGTGGCGCCGGTCGCAACCGCGATCGCGAGCACCAGCGGCGGCGCCGCCCCGCGGGCGACCGGGTAGACGACCGGCACGGCGGCTCCCCGGTAGGCCGCAGCGAGCAGGGCGATGTAGGCCAGCTCGAGCACCGCCGAGGCGGCGATCCAGGGAATGGCCGCGGCGCGCACGTCCCATGTCGCGACGGCGATCGGCAGCGCGGCCGCGATCCCCACCAGCATCGCCACGGCCGCCGCCGGCCGGGGGTCCCGCGCGCTGCCGACCAGCACGTTCCAGAGGGCGTGCACCAGCGCCGCCGCGAGGGCCAGCGCGAGCGCGTCGGCGCTCATGGCAGGCCGAACACGCGCGCGGCGTTCTGCTCGATCTGCTCGGCGAGCTCGTCGGCGGCGACGCCGCGCAGCCCGGCCAGGAAGCCGACGATGTGCGTCACGTTGGCCGGGGTGTTCGGCCGCCCGCGCAGGGGAACCGGCGACAGGTACGGGCTGTCGGTCTCGGCGAGTAGCAGCTCGGCCGGCGTGCGGGCGGCCGCCTCCTGCAGCTCAACCGCCTTCGGGTAGGTGACGTTCCCGGCGAACGACAGCATGTAGCCGCGCGACGCGGCTTCGGACAGCCGGCCCGGCGAGGAGAAGCAGTGCAGGACGACGGGCACGCGCGCACGCTCCAGCATCGGGAACGTCTCCTCGTCCGCGTCGCGAGTGTGGATCACCAGGGGAAGCCCCAGCTCGTTGGCCAGGTCGATCTGCTCGGCGAAGACCCGGCGCTGCTCCTCACGCGGCGCGTTGTCTCGGTAGAAATCGAGCCCCACCTCACCCAGGGCCACCACCCGCGGCTGTGAGAGCAGCGGCCGCAGCTCCGCCACGTCGGCTTCGGCCGCCTCGTGCGGGTGCCAGCCGACGATCGCCCAGACGCCGGCGTGGCGCGCGGCCAGCTCGACGGCCTGCTCGCGGCCGATCGTGAGGACGCGGTCGACGCCGGCTTCCGACGCGCCGGCCACGGCGGCGTCCGGGCCGCCGGGGCAGCTCTCCAGGTGGGCGTGGGTGTCGATCACCGCTCGACGCGCGGGAACAGCGGCTCGGGCTGGCGCACGCGCGTGCCCGGCTGCAGCAGGCCAAGCGACGCCCGCTCCCACGCGTCGGCGCCCGGGTCGCCGACCGCATCGAGGATCTTCGCTGCCGCCGCCGGGATGTAGGGCGTCAGCAGCACCGCGAGCGCCCGGACGGTGTCGGCGAGCGCGTAGAGCGCGTCGTCGAGCCGGCGGGCGTCCTCCGGCGAGTCGCTCTTGGCCAGAACCCACGGCTGCTGCTCCTCGACGTGGCGGTTCGCGGCGCGCACGAGCCCCCAGATCTCCTCGAGCGCTCCGGACAGGTCGACGTCCGCCAGCCGCGAGCCGACCGCCTCGTGCACGGGCGTGAGCGTGTTTCGGCCCTCGGGCACGATGCCGTCGCGATAGCGCACGATCATCGCGGTGGTGCGCGACACCAGGTTGCCGAGGTCGTTCGCGAGCTCGCCCTCGTAGCGGCGGTGCAGGCCCTCCCAGGTGACGTCGCCGTCCTGGCCCCACTGCACCTCGCGTAGCAGGTAGAACCTGAGCGCGTCGGCGCCGAGCGTCGCGATCACCTCGAACGGGTCGATCACATTGCCGAGCGTCTTGCTCATCTTCTGCCCATCGGACGTGAAGTAGCCGTGGACGAAGAGGCTGCGCGGGGTCTCGTACCCGGCGGCCAGCAGCATCGCGGGCCAGATGATGCCGTGCAGGCGGAGGATGTCCTTCGCCATCAGCTGCACGGTCGGCGGCCAGAAGGTCCCGCTCACATCGTGTCCGAGGCCGTACTCCTGGCCGGTGCGGTAGTTGAAGAGGGCGTCCACCCAGACGTAGATGGTCTGGCTCGGCTCCCACGGGACCGGGATGCCCCAGCTCACGGAGCCGCGGGTGAACGACACGTCCTCGAGGCCGCCGGCGATCATCGACCGGGCCTCGTTGTAGCGGGCGCGCGGGCGCACGAAGTTCGGGTCGCCGTCGTAGAGCTCGAGCAGGCGGTCGCCCCACTTCGACAGCGGGAAGAACCAGTTCTTCTCCTCGAGCCACTCGGTCGGGCGGTTGTGGATGGGACACAGGTTGCCCGGCTGGACGAGCTCCGCCTCGGGATAGAAGACCTCGCAGGAGGAGCAGTAGAAGCCGGCGTACGTGCCCTCGTAGAGGTGCCCGCCGTCGTAGAGGCGCTGCACGAAGTCCTGCACGCGCCGCTCGTGCTCGGGATCGGTGGTGCGGATGAAGAAGTCGTGCGACGACTCCATCTCCGCGGTCAGGCGGCGGAAGCGCTCGGACACCTGGTCGCAGAACTCCTTCGGCGGGAGCCCGGCAGCCTCGGCCGCACGGGCGACGTTGCCGCCGTGCTCGTCAGTGCCGGTCAGAAAGAAGACGTCCTCACCGAGCTGGCGGTGATGCCGTGCGAGCACGTCTGCCGCCACGGTCGTGTACGCATGCCCGAGATGCGGATCGGAGTTGACGTAATAGATAGGAGTGGTGACAGAAAAGGCCATATCGCAAAGCGGACGCTGGCAAATTGCAAGCTCGGTGGATATGCTGGCCGCATCCTATCCAGGGACACGAAGGCGGCGGATGTCGAGGCGCAGCACGGAGGCTAGACCCCTTTCCGGCAGCGGCCAGCGGGTCGGTGGAGTGGTGCGCCGCATCGACGAGCTGGGGCGCATTGTCATCCCGGTCGAGATCCGCAAGCGGTTTGGGATCAGCAACCACGACGCCCTCGAGATCAGCGTGCAGGGCGATGCGATCGTGCTCGAGCGGCCGCATACCGAGTGCGTGTTCTGCGGGTCGCAGGAGCGGCTGGCGGCATACCGCGGCCGGCCCGTTTGCGAGGACTGCATCGACGCGCTGCGCGGCGACGACGTCGTCTACGCGACCCGGGGCTAACGACCGGTGAGCATCGCGTAGAGGGCGTTCCGCGATGCGCCGGTGAGGGCGGCAGCGAGCGCCGCCGCCCGCTTCGCCCCGACGGCGGCGGCCAGCTCGGCCAGCAGGGCGGGATCGGGGAGCGCAGCGGCCGGCTGCTCGACGACCCCGAGCACGAGCGTCACCTCGCCCTTCGGCGGCTGCTCGAAGCGGGCGGCAAGCTGGACGGCGGTGCCCCGCTCCACCTGCTCGTGCAGCTTTGTCAGCTCCCGGCAGACCGCTACCGGTCGGTCGGGGTCACGGGCGGCCAGCCGTGACAGCGTCGCCGGCAGGCGCCGCGGGGACTCGAAGGCGACCACGGGCAGCCCGGCGCCGTCGAGCCGGTCGAGGGTCGCCGCGAGCGATCCCGCCGACCGCGGCAGAAACCCCGCAAACACGTAGCCGCCGCCGGCCATCCCGGAGGCGGCCAGCGCGACCGGGACGGCTGATGCTCCCGGCAGCACCAGCGGGTGGATGCCGGCGTCGATGGCGGCGGAGATCAGCAGCGCGCCCGGGTCGGACACGGCCGGGAAGCCGGCGTCGGTCAGCAGGCAGATGCGTTCGCCGGACGCGACGCGGCGGATGATCGCCGGCGCCTGCGCCCGCTCGTTGTGCTCGTGCAGGGCGATCAGCGGCAGCTGGATGCCGTGGCGGGCAAGCAGCGTTCTCGAGTGTCGCGTGTCCTCGCAGGCGGCGGCATCGGCGCGGCGGAGCTCCTCCAGCGCGCGCAGGGTGATGTCCCCGAGGTTGCCGATCGGGGTCGGACAGACGACGAGGGCGCCGGCGTCGGACATGGCGGACACTTTACGAATCTCGGACCGGCCGCGCCGCCTTGATCAGTGTCACAACCTCCGTGACCGCCCACGCCAATTATTGGAGACCAAGTCGTACCAGGCGGGCGTGAGCCCGCCGTTGCGGTGCTGTGACTAGAGCACGAGTGCGGCGGCGCCGAGCACGCCCGCGTCGTTCCCGAGCTCGGCCGCCACCACCCTCGCCGACGCGGAGGCGCGCAGGACCCGCTGCTCGTACTCCCGCCTGGCCGGTTCCAGCAGCACCTCGCCGGCCGCGCTGATCCCGCCGCCGATCACCACCAGCTCGGGATTGAAGATGTTGACGTAGTTGGCAATGCCGACCCCGAGATGCCGGCCGACGATCCCGAACACGTCCCGCGCCTCGACGCTTCCCGCCTTCGCCTGCTCGATGACGTAGTGCGCATCGAGATCGAGCCCGGAGCCCCGGGCCGCCGCCAGCGTTCCGTGCGGCCGGTCGTCGGCGATCGCGTTCGCCGCCGCAAGGATGCCGGTGGCCGAGCACAGCACCTCCAGGCACCCCCGGTTGGTGCAGTGCCCCTGGCAGGGCGGCCCGTCCTCGTCGATCGACATGTGGCCGAGCTCGGCGGCCGTGCCGTACGACCCGCGGTAGAGCTCGCCACCGAGCAGGAGCCCGCCGCCGACGCCGGTGCCGAGGGTGAGCATCACCACATGCTTCGCATCGCGGGCGGCGCCGATCCGCGCCTCCGCGAGACACGCCGCGTTGGCATCGTTGTCGATGGTGACCGGCACGCCCAGGCGGCGGCCCATCTCGGACTTGAAGTCGATCTCCTCGAGCGGCACGTTGGTCGAGTCGAGCACGCGGCCGTGGCGCTGGTCGATCTGCGACGGCAGGCCGAACCCGACCGCCGCGGGCGCCGCGTCGCCGGCCACCTGCTCCACCAGCCGCTCGATCGAGTCGAGCAGCGCCGCCTGGCTGCGCAGCTCCGTGGGAACCGCCGTGCGCCCCAGCAGCTCGTAGCTGTCGGAGACCAGGGCAGCCTTCGTCGTCGTGCCGCCGAGGTCGATGCCGACGACGGCGCGGTGGGAGGAATCGGGCATGCCGCTGGCTAACATAGCAACGCCGTGGCTGAGCAATCCCGTAGGCCCAAGGCCTACCGCGTGTACCGCGGCGGGCATATACGCAAAGACGACCCGGACGTCGGTCGCTTCTCCTTCGGCTCCGCCCAGAGCGTCGCCGATCCCCCCCGTCCCGCCACCCCGCCCGGCCTGGGCCGGCCGGCCGCGCCGTCCGGGCCTCCGCCCCGCCTGCCCGGCCGCCAGGTCGCCACTGCACCCGGGCGCCGGAGGTTCTGGCCGGGCTGGAAGAAGGGCGTCCCCCTCATCGTCGGCGTGGTGCTGCTGCTGTTCGTCGGCTGGCTGTACATGGGCTACCGGTCGTTCTCGAACGAGGTGGCGAACGCCAACAAGCGTCTGGACAAGCGCACGAGGGCCGCGCTCACCCCGGCCGGCCACATCCTCACCTCGCCGCAGATCACGCTTGTGCTCGGCTCCGACAGCCGCGGTGCGCACACCACCGCGCGGGCCGACTCGATCATCCTGTACCGCACCGACCCGGGCAAGCACCTGATCAGCATGCTGTCGATCCCCCGCGACCTGCGCGTGCCGATCCCCGGCCACGGCGAGACGAAGATCAACGCCGCCTTCGCCTACGGCGGCTCACCGCTCCTGATCCGCACCATCAACGGCCTCACCGGCCTGAAGGTGAACCACATCGTGCTCGTCAACTTCACCGGGTTCAAGGAGCTGATCGACTCGCTCGGCGGCGTCACGCTCTACAACAAGCGGCCCGTCATCTCCTCGCAGCCGTTCGATGGGTACATGTGGCACTTCGGCAAGGGCACGATCCATCTGGACGGGCGCCACGCGCTCGCGTTCGCCCGCATCCGCCACACCACCAACCCGCAGGACAGCGACATCACCCGCACCGAGCGCCAGCAGCTGGTGATGCAGGCGATCGAGCGGCAGCTGGTCTCGCCGTCGAGCCTGCTGCACCTGCCCAGCATCGGCCGCGCCATCGCCCGGCCGCTCACGACCGACCTGTCGGCCAACGAGCTGATCGGCATCGGCTGGGAGAAGTTCCGTGCGAGCCGTACGCTGCAGTGCCACCTCGGCGGCAACCCGGCACTGGTCGACGGCCAGGACATGATCCTCGGCGACCCCCAGAACCGCCTCGTCGTGCAGATGTTCCTCGGCCAGATCGCGCCGCAGCCGCCGTCGAAGACGTCGCTCTACGGCCCGGGCTGCACGGTCAAGTAGGAGATCCTCAGGCCTCGGCGGCCTTGGCGGGCTTCGAATCCCCGCCGCCCGACGAGCTGCCGCCGTCCGTCT
This sequence comes from Gaiellales bacterium, assembly GCA_035695105.1. GTDB lineage: Bacteria > Actinomycetota > Thermoleophilia > Gaiellales > JAICJC01 > JAICYJ01. Next base: position 27,922 of record DASSEV010000096.1, on the reverse strand, counting down.
TCGACGCGGTCTTGCCGTCGGATGACGACGAGCCGGAGTCCGGCTTGCCGTCGCTCGCCGCCGACTTCTTGCCGCGGCCGTAGTCGGTCGAGTAGAACCCCGATCCCTTGAAGTGGATGGCCACCGGGTGGAGCACCCGCTGCGCCGGTGCGCCGCACACCTCGCACGCCGTCAGCGGCTCGTCCGAGAACTTCTGGAGCACCTCGAAGCGGTGGTCGTTCTCACACCGGTACTCGTAGATCGGCATGCGGCAATTCTACCAGCGGGGCCGGGCGCCATTGGCACACTGGGGCCGAGAGTGCCAATCGGATAGCATCCGCGCCCGATGCGGATCGCCATCGTCAGCGACTTCTACTACCCCTCGCTGGGCGGCATCACGGAGCATGTCGACGGCCAGGCGCGCGCGCTGACGGCGCTGGGGCATGAGGTCACCGTTGTCACCGGCAAGCTGCTGCGCCCGCCGCCCGTGCAGGACGACGCCATGGCGGTGCCCGAGCCGACGTTCGAGGTCGTCCACATGGGATCGGCGATCAGGCTCTACGTCCCCCGCTGGGGCAACGGCGCCGAGACGACGCACACCATCGGCCCGCGCCTGGGCCGGCGGCTGGGCGCGTTCTTCCGCGAGCGCGGGTTCGATGTCGTCCACGTGCATGCGCCCTACAACCCGCAGATGCCGGCGTGGGCGATCGAGAACACGCCGGACGACGCCGTCGCCGTGGCAACCTTCCACAGCGTGTTCCCCCAGACGCTCGGCATGGACATCGAGGCCGAGCTGATCCGGCCCGCGATCGAACGGCTGGACGGGCGGATCTGCGTCAGCGAGGCCTGCATCGGCTCGCTCACCCCGTACTTCCCCTACGCCTACGACGTGATCCCGAACGGCATCGACGCCGAGCACTTCTCGCCCCAGGCCGAGCCGGTGCACGAGCTGATGGGCGACCACCGCACCATCGTCTTCGTCGGCCGCTTCGATCCGCGAAACGGCGTGGACACCATGATCCAGGCACACGAGCAGCTGTTCCGCGAACGCGGGCCGGACGTCCGCCTGATCATCGTCGGCGACGGCCCGCTCCGCCCCTACTACGAGCGGATGGTCTCGGACGCGGCGCGGCCGTACGTCCACTTCGCCGGCCGCCTCAACCGCAGCCGGCCCAACTACCTGGTCACCGGGGAGGTCTTCTGCACTCCCTGCGCACGGGCGTCGTTCGGCATGGTGCTGCTCGAGGCGATGAGCTGCGGCCGGGCCGTCGCGGCCAGCCGCATCAGCGGCTTCCAGCTGCTGATGGAGGACGGCCGGCAGGGGTACCTGGTGCACCCTGCGCGCTCGCCCGAGCGGTTCGCCGACGCGCTGCGCCGGCTGCTGGACGACGACCGCACGCGCGACCGGATGGCGGCCGAGGGCCGGCGCACCGCGCTCGAGCTCTACGCATGGCCGAGGGTGGGCGCCCAGCTCGAGCAGTACTATGGCGATCTGATGGCAGGACGACGACCGGTATGGGCAAGCGCCAGGTCATCAGCACCTTCGTAGCGCTCGCCGTGCTCTGGCTGGCGCTGGCTGGGGCGCTCGGGGTTCGGATCGGCGGCATTACGGGGGACATCGTCTTCGGCGCGGCGCTGATCCTGGTGCTGCTCGTCGCCTTCGCCGCGTTCACCCCGAACACACCCCTGTTCGGCCGGGTGATCGGGCGCGGAAAGGTCGATGTCGCCAAGGCCGCCATCACCTTCGACGATGGACCGAGCGCCGAGCACACCCCGCGCATCCTGGATGAGCTGCGCGATGCGGGCGTGCGCTGCACGTTCTTCGTGCTCGGACGCCACGTCCGCGCGCATCCCGAGATCGCGAGGCGGATCGTCGACGAGGGGCACGAGCTGGCGAGCCACGGCGACGACCACTCGCTGCTCACCTTCGAGGGCCCGACCGGCATCGCGCACCAGCTGCGGGCACTGGACGAGGCGGTCGTCGCGGCCACGGGCAGCGGCCCCGCACCGCTGTTCCGTGCCCCGCACGGGTTCCGCAGCCCATTCCTGGCGCCCGTGGCACGGCGGCTCGGCTACCGGGTGGTCGGCTGGACGGCAGGCGTGTGGGACACCGCCAAGCCGGGGGTCGACCGCATCGTCGACCGCAGCGTGTCGAAGCTGCACCCCGGCGCGATCCTGCTGCTGCACGACGCGGACGGCTCCGGCAACGGCGACGACCGCTCGCAGACCGTCGCCGCGCTCCCGCGGATCCTCGAGGCCGGGAAGGATCGTGGCCTGCAGTTCGTGACGGTCTCCGAGCTCGCCGCCGACCTGCGGCCGCACCGGCGGCTGGCGTTGCGGGCCATGGTGATCGCCGGGCTGTTGGCCGCCGGTGTCCTGCTGCTCTCGACCAAGCTCGACCTGAAGAGCATCGGCGGCGTCATCACCGACGCCCACCCCACCTTCGTGTTCGCGGCGCTCGCGGCCAACCTGCTGTCCGTGGCCGGAAAGGGGCTGACCTGGAAGGCCGCCCTGGATGCGGTCGAGGATGTCCCGACGACGCCCGAGGGCGGCAACGGGCGCCTGCACACCCGCTTCTCGGACGTCGTGCCCGCCATCTTCATCGGCTTCCTCCTGAACACGGTGCTGTTCGCGCGTCTGGGCGAGGTGGCGCGCGTCTCGGTGCTGCGGCGCAAGCTGCTCGCCCGAGGCTACGACGTGCCGGTGCCGACGCTGGTCGGAACGCTCGTCACCGAGCAGCTGCTCTCGGGCGTGACGCTCGTGGCCGTGCTGCTCGGGGTGGCCGCGTTCGTGTCGATCCCCGGGTGGGCCGGCAAGCTGCTGCTGGTGCTGATCGGGGTCGTGCTCGTGATCGCCGTTTCGGCGGCAGCGATCGAGGTGTGGGCCCGCTACCGGCGCCGCCAGGTGCCGACCGAGTCGGATCCGGTAGAGCACTGGTGGCACCTGCTCGGGATCAGCCTGAGCGCCATCCCGCTTGCCATGCGGGAGGGGCAGGCGGTGCTGCGGAAGCCGCGGCTGCTCCTGTGGGGGCTGTCCACCGCCACGCTCTCGTGGCTCGCCCAAATGCTCGGCATCTACTGGGCCCTGCTCGCCTACGGCATCCACGAGGGGATCGGCGCCGCGGCGCTGGTCTTCCTGGCGTCGAACCTGGTCGGGCTGTTCCCGATCGTGCCCGGCAACCTGGTGGTGTTCCAGGGCGCGACCTACACCGCGCTTCAGGTCTACAACATCCCCACGAACCTCGCGATCACGTTCGGCATCGGCCTGCAGGTGATCGAGGCGCTGCTCGGCGTCGGACTCGGCTTCTTCTTCCTGAGCTACGAGGGGCTCTCGGTCGGCGAGCTCCGCAGCGAGGCCGAGGCCTCCGCCGGGATGCCGGACCACGAACCGTCGTAGAGCGCCCGCCCGACCACGGCGCAATCGGCGCCCGCCGCGACCACGGCGGCGACGTCCGCAGGCGAGCCGATCCCGCCGGCCGCCATCAGCAACCCGGGCACGTACGGCCGCAGGCTCCGCAACAGCTCGGTGTCAGGACCCGACTCGGTGCCGTCCCGGTCGATGGCCGTGACGAGGAAGTCGCGGACGCCTGCGTCGGCGAGCCGCTGCACGAACGCCTCGGCCGGGGCGCCCGTGTCCTGCAGCCACCCGGCGGCGCGCACCGTGCCATCCAGCACGTCGGCGGCGACGGCGAGGCGTGCGGTCTCGACCGCGAGCCGGCCGGCGAGGTCGGGCTGGACGGCGGCCAGCGTCCCGATCAGCACCCGCGCAACGCCCAGCTCCAGCACCTCGTGCACGTCGTCCTCGCTGCGCATGCCGCCGCCGACCTGCACAGCCATGCCCGACCGCTCGACAAGCCGGCGGATCACGGCCGCATGCTCGGGCGGCCTCGCGCCGTCACGCGCGGCGGACAGGTCGATCACGTGCAGCAGCGTCGCCCCCTGCTCGGCGAACTCGGCTGCGACCCGCTCGGGGTCGACCGGGAACTCGGTGACCGCGTCGAACCGCCCCTGGCGCAGGCGCACGACCCGCCCGTCCAGCAGATCGACCGCCGGCACCACGCGCGGTCGCTCGTCGTGGTTGCGTTTCAGCATGCTAAAATGCTAGCACTATGGCCGAGGACTGGCGGACACACGCGATCGAGGAGCTCTGCGACGCCCTGCTGGCGCTGCGGACCAGAGACGAGGCGGCCGCATTCCTGCGGGACATCTGCTCGCTTCATGAGCTCGAGTCGCTCTCCCACCGCTGGCAGGCGGCGCGCATGCTCGACCAGGGCACGCCGTACGCTCGGGTGGCGTCGGAGCTGCACGCCTCGACGGCCACCGTGACCAGGGTCGCGCACTGGCTGCGCCACGGCGAGGGCGGCTACCGGCTCGTGCTCGACCGGATCGGAGCGGAGGCGTGACCCGTCCGTTCCGGCTGGCCCTGCCGTCGAAGGGCCGGATGCACGCTCCGGCGCTCGAGCTTGCACGGGCCGCCGGCATCGAGGTGGAGGCGAACGGCCGCGCGCTCTACTCCCACTGCTCGCAGTGGGACATCGAGGTGCTCTTTGCCCGGTCGGACGACATCCCCACCTGGGCCGCGGACGGTGCAGTCGAGACGGCGATCGCCGGCCGCAACCAGCTGATCGAGGCGGGCGCCCCGGTGGAGGAGCTGCTGCCGCTCGGATTCGGCGCGTGCCGGCTCGAACTGGCCGTCGCCCACGACGCCGCGATCCAGAAGCCCGCCGACCTGGACGGCAAGCGGGTGGCGACCGCATACCCCCGCACCACCGAGCGGTTCTTCGCGGATGCCGGCGTCGATGTGCAGGTCGTGCCGATCCACGGCTCGGTCGAGCTGGCGCCGCGGCTCGACGCCGCGGAGGCGATCTGCGACCTGGTCTCGAGCGGCGAGACGCTGCGGTCGAACGGTCTGCGGCCGGTCGCAACGGTGCTCGAGTCCGAGGCGGTGCTGCTCGCCCGGCCCGACCTGGACGATGCCCACCGCCGGGTGGCCGAGGCCCTGGCGACCGTGATGGCCAGCGTGATCGCGGCGCGAGGCCGGCGCTACCTGATGCTGAACGCCCCCGACCCATCCCTCGACCGGATCGTCGATCTGCTGCCGGGGATGGAGTCGCCGACCGTGCTGCCGCTCGCGCGCACGGGCATGCACGCGGTGCACGCGGTGGTCGACCGCCGTCAGGTGGTCGAGCTGCTGGGCCCGCTGCGGGCGGCCGGCGCCTCCAGCATCCTCGTGCTCCCGATCGAGAACCTCGTCCCATGAGCGGGCTCGTGCGGGCCGACCTTGCCGCCCTCGAGCCGTACAGGTGGCAGGAGGGCTGGGAGCGCCATGTCCCGGAGGGCACGCCGGTCGTGCGGCTCGACCAGAACACCCAGGGGCGGCCACCCGCATGGTATGCCGGCGCCGCCGCACGGCTCGCGGCGATCGGCGTCAACGGCTATCCGGACTCGCGCTACACCGCGCTGCGGGAGGCCGCGGCCGCATACGCCGGCTTCCCGCCGGAGCAGATCGTGGTGACCGCCGGCGCCGACGAGGCGCTGATGCTGTGCGCGCTGCTCGCGCTGTCGCCGGGTGACCGCGCATACGCGAGGACGCCTGCGTACGCGGTGTACGGGAGCGTCACGCGGCTGGCCGGAGCCTCGCTCGACGACGAGCCCGACGGCGCACAGCTGACCTGGGTCTGCTCGCCGCACAACCCGACGGGCGAGGACGCGCCCGGCGACGTCCCGGCGCCCGGCGGCGGGCTCGTGGTGATCGACCAGGCCTACCTCGAGTTCGGCGGCACCGATCTGTCGGGCCTGGTGCGCGAGCGTGATGACGTCGTCGTCGTCCGCACGCTGTCGAAGGGGTTCGCGCTCGCCGGGATCCGCGTCGGCTACCTGATCGCCCCGCCGCCGCTGGCACGGGCGCTGGAGGCGGTGCGGCCGCCCGGCAGCATCTCGAGCCTGTCGAACGCGCTCGCACTGCGCGCGTTGTCGGATCTGGAGACGATGCGCGCGGACGTCGCAGCGACGGTGCGGGAGCGCGAGCGGCTCGCCGCCGCACTGGCCGCCGCGGGATGGCGCGTCCACCCCTCCTGCACGAACTTCCTGCTGGCCGATACCGGGGAGGACTCCACGGCCTGGGCCCTGCGGCTGCTCGGGGCCGGCATCGTGGTGCGCACGTTCGACGCCCTGCCGACATGCCTGCGCATCACGGTGGGCACACCGGCGGACAACGACCTGCTGCTGCGGACGCTCGGGTTCGAGCCGCAGCCGGAGCCTCAGGATGAGCGACCGCGAACCGGCACGGTGCACCGCCGCACCCGGGAGACGGCCATCGACGTGGAGTGGACGCTCGACGGCTCGGGCGAGGCGGGGATCACCACCGGCATCGGCTTCCTCGATCACATGCTGACGGCCCTGGCGTTCCACTCGCTCACCGACCTCCGCCTGATGTGCGCCGGCGATCTGTGGGTGGACGAGCACCACACGGTCGAGGACGTTGCCATCGCGCTGGGCCAGGCCCTGGACGCGGCGCTCGGCGACCGGGCGGGCATCGTGCGGTACGGCGACGCCCGGGCGCCGTTGGACGAGGCGCTGTGCCATGCCACGGTCGACCTCGGCGGGCGCGGGCACAGCGCCGTCGGCCTGCGTCTCACCGGCGAGCGGATCGGTGAGCTGCCGGCGAGCCTCATCCCCCACTTCTTCGACTCCCTGTCGCGTGCCGGCCGGCTCGCGATCCACCTCGAGGGCAGCGGCGAGGACGACCATCACGTTGTCGAGGCGGCCTTCAAATCGCTTGCGCTCGCGCTGCGGCGCGCGGTCGCGGTCGACGAGGCGAGGGCCGGTGCCCTGCCGAGCACCAAGGGCTCGGTATGACGGTCGTGACCCTGATCGACTACGGCGCCGGCAACCTGCGCTCGCTGCGCGCCGCCTTCGAGCGGCTGGGAGCCTCGGTGCGGGTCACGGGCGATGCTGCCACGGTGGCCGGCGCCGACCGGCTGGTGCTGCCCGGCGTCGGAGCGGCGGGCCCCGCGATGCGTGCGCTGCGCGAGCGAGGACTGGACGAGGCGGTGCGCGCCTCCAGCGCGCCGTTGCTCGGGGTCTGCCTCGGGATGCAGCTGCTGTTCGAGGAGTCCGACGAGGGCGGTGTCGACTGCCTGGGCCTGCTCCGCGGCCGCGTGCAGCCGATCGACTGGGCCGAGCGGGTCCCGCACATGGGCTGGAACGACGTCGTCGGCGACGGCGCGCCCGCCGTCTGCTACTTCGCACACTCGTATGCCGTTGCCTGCGAGGACGATGTGGTCGCCGGGCGGACGCCGGTCGACGGGCGGTCGGTGCCGACGGTCGTTCGCAGCGGCCGGCTGGAGGGCGTGCAGTTCCATCCGGAGAAGAGCGCCGGCGACGGCCGGCGGATGCTGGAGCGGTGGCTTGCTGCGTAGGCGCGTGATTCCGTGCCTCGACGTGCGTGGCGGGCGGCTGGTGAAGGGCATCAACTTCGAGTCGCTGCGCGACTGCGGCGATCCCGTCGACGCGGCGCGGCGCTACGCGGATGCGGGCGCCGACGAGATCGTCTGGCTCAACATCAGCGCCGGCGACGAGCGGTGGTCCGAGCTGCTGGCCGCGGTGGAGCGGGCGGCCGAGCAGGTTGACGTCCCCCTCTGCGTCGGCGGCGGCATCTCGACCGCCGAGCAGGCGCGAGAGCTGCTGCGGGCCGGGGCGGACAAGGTCTGCGTCAACAGCGCTGCCCTCGAACGGCCCGAGCTGGTCGGGGAGCTGGCCGCCGCCTTCGGCACGCAGTGCGTGGTGGCTGCGATCGATGCGGCGAGGCGCACCGGCGGATGGGAGGTGTTCGCCGGAGGAGGGCGCCGGCCGACCGGCCGCGACGCGGTGGCCTGGGCCTGTGAGGTGGCGCAGCGCGGCGCGGGCGAGCTGCTTGTGACGAGCATCGACAGCGACGGCACGGGTGGCGGATACGACCTCGATCTGCTGGCGGCGGTGTGCGGGGCCGTCACGGTGCCCGTGATCGCCTCCGGCGGAGCGGGCGGCCCGTCCGACCTGGTCGCGGCTCTGGAGGCGGGAGCGTCGGCCGCGCTGGCCGCCTCCATCTTCCACGATGGCCTCCATCCCATCGCCGAGGTGAAGCAGGAGGTGGCCGCATGCGGCCTGCCGGTGCGGATCTGACCCTGGAGCCGGGCCAGCTGGTCACGTGCGTGGTGCAGGACGCGGGAACCGGCGACGTGCTGATGGTGGCGTGGGCCGACCAGGAGGCGCTCGAGGCGACGCGTGCGACCGGCTTCGCACACTTCCACTCGAGGTCACGGGGGCGGCTGTGGAAGAAGGGCGAGACCTCGGGGAACGTGATGGCCGTGGAGTCGATCGCCGTTGACTGCGATGGCGACACGCTGCTGATGCTGGTCCGTCCGACCGGCCCGGTGTGCCACACGGGCGAGGAGACATGCTTCGGCCCCCGGCGTGCGGACCCCCGCACGGCTACGTTGTCGGACGTGGCGAAGGTGATCGAGCAGCGCCGCGGCACTGACCCGGCGGAGAGCTACGTCGCAGGGATGCTCGCCGGCGAGCGCGAGCGGCCGCAGCGCAAGGTCGGCGAGGAGGCGGTCGAGGTGCTGCTGGCAGCTCCGGGGAGCAGCGAGCTGATCGCAGAGGTGGCCGACCTGTGGTTCCACTCGATGGTGCTGCTGGCGCGGGACGGGATCGACCCGCTCGCGCCGCTCGAGGTGCTGGCCGCCCGCCGGACGGCGGCCTCGAAGCGGGCCTGAGCGGGCCCCGCTCCACTACAGTCAGCGCGTGCGCATGCGACTCGTTGCACTGCTCCTGCTCGCGCTGCTCGCCGCCGGCTGCATGGGCGGCAGCGGATCGCCGTCCGGCGGGGACTCGGGAACCACCGCCGCCGTTCCGACCGCCCAGACGCTGCCCGACTCCGGCACCGCCAAGCTGCCCGACGGCAAGGTCTACACCGTGGCCGCGCCCGGACAGACGCTGAGGCTCGACAACCTCACCCTGCGCATCGTCGCGGTGCAGTGGCGCACGTCCGTGCCGGGCGCCGTCTCGCCCCCGGGCACGAAGCTCTACGCCGTCTTCCGGGTTCGCCTCGGCAACGCGAGCACCACCCGGTCAGGCACGGTTGCGCCGACCCAGATCTGGCTCCGCAATACGCTGAACCACACGTTCCTTGCCTCGGGCACGGCCAAGGTCGCCAACCAGTTGATCGGCAGGACGCTCAGCCCCGGCGAGACCGTCACCGGCTCCCTGGTCTTCCCGGTACCCGGCAAGCAGCAGGGAGGCCTGCTCGTCTACCGCTTCGGCGACACGCCGGCGAAGGCGGCCCACGTCGGCATCGCCCGCTTCACCTGATGTCGCTCGAGGACTACCGTCGCAAGCGGCGTCCCGGGAAGACCCCCGAGCCGGCCGGCGAGGAGGACGCATCGGGCGGTGACGGCCGGCCGGTGTTCGTCATCCAGCGCCACGACGCCCGCCGCCTCCACTATGACCTGCGGCTCGAGATGCACGGCGTGCTGGCCAGCTGGGCGTTGCCGAAGGGGCTACCGCTCGAGCCGGGCGAGCGCTACCTGGCCGTCCACACCGAGGATCACCCGATGAAGTACGCCACCTTCGCCGGCGTCATCCCGAAGGGCGAGTACGGCGCAGGCACCATGGAGATCTGGGACCACGGCGTCTACGAGCTGGTCGAGCAGAAGCGCGACGGCGGCCTCACGGTGCGACTGGCCGGCGACCGGGTGCACGGCCTGTGGACGCTCGTCCCGGCCCGGCTGGGCGGCGATGAGAAGAACTGGCTGGTGATCAAGAAGCACGACCCCGGCGCGCCGGCGGAGCGGGCCGAGCGCGCGTCCTACGCGCCCATGCTGGCAACACAGTCGGACCGGCTGCCGGCCCGCGGTGACTGGACCTACGAGGTGAAGTGGGACGGCTACCGGGTGATCGCCCGGCTCGAGGGCGGCGAGGCCACGCTCACGAGCCGCCGCGGCGTCGACATGGGCAGCAGGTTCCCGATGCTCGCCCGGGCGCTCCCCCACGCCGTGCGCACCTCGGACTGCGTGGTCGACGGCGAGCTGTGCATGCTGGACGAGCGCGGACGCCCCAGCTTCTCGCTCATGCAGCGCGGCGAGGGCTCGCCCGCGTACTACGTGTTCGACCTGCTCGAGCTGGAGCGCCGGCCGCTGGTCGACCTGCCGCTGGAGGAGCGCCGCGCGCGGCTCGAGGCGCTGCTGGTCGAGGGCAACCCGCTCGTGCGCCTGTCCAGCAGCTTCGAGGACGGCCCCGGGCTGCTCGACGCGGTCGTGGCGCAGGACATGGAGGGCGTCATCGCCAAGCGGCGCGGCTCGCCCTACCGCCCCGGCAAGCGCACCGGCGACTGGGTCAAGGTGAAGACCCGGCAGGACGGCGAGTTCCTGATCCTCGGCTGGACGCCGGGCCAGGGCGCGCGCGAGGCGCTCGGGTCGCTGGTGCTGGGCGAGCAGGGCGACGACGGCCTCACGTGGGCAGGCAACGTCGGCAGCGGCCTGGACGAGCGCTCGATCACCGACCTCCTGCGGCGGATGGAGGCGATCCGCGTCGACACGCCCCCGATCTCGCCGCTGCCGAAGATGCCGAAGACGCCGGTACGGCGGGTGACCTGGGTCGAGCCGCGCCTGTGTGCGAAGGTGGCCTACGCAGAGCGCACGCGCGACGGGCGGCTGCGCGCGCCGGTGTTCCTGGGGCTGGCGGACGAGCGGGTGCGCCCGGCCACGCCGGCGTCGGCCAGGGTCACCCTGAGCAACCCCGGCAAGGTGTTCTTCCCCGACGAGGGCATCACCAAGGCCGACCTGTTCGACTACTACATGGCCGTCTCCGAGGTGGTCGTGCCGCACATGCGCGACCGCCCGTTCACCATGCTGCGCTACCCGGACGGGATCGAGGGCAAGAGCTTCTTCCAGAAGGACGCTCCCGACCACCTGCCCGGCTGGGTGCGGACGTTCACCGACGAGGACATCCGCTACATCCTTGTCAACGACGCGGACACCCTTGCCTGGGTGGTCAACATGGGGTGCATCGACCTGCATCCCTGGCTCGCGCGCTGCGACCGGCCGGAGCGGCCCGATCTCGTCATGTTCGATCTCGATCCGGCCGACGGCGTCCCCTTCTCGACCGTGGTCGAGGTGGCGCTGCTCGTGCGCGAGGCGCTGCGGGCGCTGAAGCTGGAAGGGGTGCCGCGAACGAGCGGCGGCAAGGGCATGCACGTGCTGGTGCCGGTCGAGCGGCGCTACGACCACGACGAGGCCCGCGCCTTCGTGGCCGCTGTGGCACGGGCGCTCGCGCGGACGCACCCCGAGCTGATCACCACCAAGTGGCGCCGCTCCGACCGCCATGGGGTGCTGATCGACGCGAACCAGAACGGCCGCGGCCGCACCACCTCGGGCGCCTACTCGGTGCGGCCCCGTCCCGGTGCGAAGGTGGCGACGCCGCTGGCCTGGGACGAGCTGACGCCCGACCTCGACCCCGGCGCGTTCACGATGGAGGCCGTGATCGAGCGGATCAGCCGGCTCGGCGACCTCGCCGAGCCGTTGCTCGGCCGCCGCCAGCGCCTGCCGTAGACCGGCTCTTGCCCTTCGACGCGCCGCCGGACTTCGCCTTCGGCTTCGGCGTCGCCTTGACCTCCTCGAGCGATGCCTGCAGCGCGGCCAGCAGATCCGGCGCCGCCGGCTTCTCGGTCTCGACGGCCGGCTTCACGCCCTCGCCGCTGCGCTTGGCCTCGATCACGCCCATCAGCCGCTCGCGGTACGCGTCGTGGTACTGGTCGGGGTCGAAGTCGCCCTGGTACTGCCCGATCAGCTGCATCGCCATCTCGAGCTGGCGCTTGTCGACCTTGACGCCCTCCGGGGCGATGCCCTCGACGGGCCGCACCTCGTCGGCGAAGAACATCTTCTCGAGCGTGAGCACGCCGTCGCGGACGCGCAGGCAGCCGAGGTTCTCGCGCTCGTGGAAGACATAGGTGGCGACCGCGACCAGCCCCGCCTCCTCCATCGCCTTGACCAGCAGGGCGTAGACGGGCTCGGCGGCGGACTCGGCCGGCCCGAGGAAGTAGGTGCGCTCGAAGTAGATCGGGTCGATCTGTTCGGCGGGCACGAAGTCGTGGATCGTGATCGTCTTGTAGGCCTCCGGCGCGGCGGCCTCGAAGTCCTCGTCCGTGAGATAGACGAACTCGTCGTCCTCCACCTGGTAGGCCTTCACGATCTCCTCGTTGGGCACGACCTCGTCCTCCAGCTTGCAGATCTTCTGGTAGCCGATCCGCCCGCCGTCCTTCTCATGGATGAGGTTGAACTTCAGGTTCTTCTCGCTGATGGCGGCGTACATGCGCACGGGAGCGTTCACCAGACCGAAGCTGATGCTGCCGCTCCACACCGCTCGAGGCTTTGCCGGGGCCATGCTCACCTACACGATAGGGGAAAACGTTCTTCGTTGAATGCCCCGGGGATCCTGCCGGGAACCGGCGTCTCGCCTGCGGTCTACACTCGGGCGATGGGCGAGGGGCGACCAAGCACCCCCGGCGGGAGCGGTCTGCCGTTCAGGCCGGACATCCAGGGGATGCGGGCGATCGCCGTGCTGCTGGTCGCACTCCAGCACGCCGGGGTGCCGCACGTGACGGGCGGCTACGTCGGCGTGGACGTGTTCTTCGTGCTCTCCGGCTTCCTCATCACCGGCCTGCTGCTGCGGCGCGCCGACGCCACCGGCTCGGTCGGGATCGGGCGGTTCTACGCCGCGCGGGCGAAGCGGATCCTGCCCGCGGCGACGCTGACGCTGGTGACCGTGTGCGTCGCGGCGGTGGCCTGGCTCAACTACGTGCGGGCCACCGACATCCTCCACGACGCGATGTGGTGCGCCGCGTTCGCCGCCAACATCCACTTCGCGCAGATCGGATCGGACTACTTCGCACAGGCGAGCCCGCCCTCTCCGCTCCAGCACTTCTGGACGCTCGCCGTGGAGGAGCAGTTCTACCTTGTGTGGCCGCTGCTGCTCGGCCTCGCCGTGGCGCTGCTCGGGCGCCGGCGCTCCGGGCCCGGGCCACGGCACGTTGCGGTGCCGAGGCTGCCGATCGCGCTGCTGCTCGGAGTGATCATCGCCGCCTCGCTGGCATGGTCGATCACGGACACCCAGAGCTCACCGCAGACCGCGTACTTCTCGACGTTCACCCGTGCCTGGGAGCTCGCCGTCGGCGCTCTGCTGGCCGTGGGCGCCGCGTGGCTGAGCCGGCTGCCGGCCGGGCTGCGGCGCTGGCTGGGCTGGGCCGGGCTGGCCGGCGTGCTCTGCGCCGGCACCCTGTACTCACCGGGCACCGCCTTCCCCGGGTACGCGGCCCTGCTGCCGGTCGGGGCGGCGGCACTGCTCGTGGTCGCCGGCATGGGGACGGCCGCAAGCGGCGCGTCGCGCCTGCTGTCACGGCAGCCGCTCACCTTCGTAGGCGACGTGTCCTACAGCTTCTACCTGTGGCACTGGCCCGCGCTGATCATGCCGGCCCTGTACGTCGGCCACGACCTGACGCTGCGCCAGAACCTGCTCCTGCTGGCGGCCGCGTTCGCCCTCAGCGTGGCGACGTACCGGCTGTACGAGAACCCCATCCGCCACTCCGCCCGGCTGGCCGCCCGCCCGCTGCGGCCGCTGCGGCTGTGGCCGATCACGTTGGGTGTGGTCGTGCTCGTTGCCCAGGTCGGCATCGCCTACGCGCACACGAAGTCGCCCGTCCAGTTCGTGCCGAAGGCCCCCGAGCTGGTCAGCTCCTCGCGCGGCAACCCGTTCGTGCAGGCGGTCGTCGAGAGCGTTCGGCCCTCGCAGCTGGCACAGCCGATCCCGTCGGAGCTGGCACCGCTGCCCGACCATCTGGAGAAGGATCGGTTCGACTTCGGCTCCTGCCTGAAGGGGTACGGCCACAACGCGGTGTGTCGGCTGGGCAGCCCGACCCCGCGGCACACGGTGGTCGTGTTCGGCGATTCGCACACCCGGATGTGGATGCCGGGGCTGCTCTACTGGGCGAAGCGGCGGCACCTGACGGTGATCCCGCTGGTCGCGGAGGGCTGCGTCGCCGAGGGCTGGGCCAACCTGTCGTCGGCCGACAAGCGGTGCTCCTCCTGGTACCGGTGGGCGCTCGCGGAGGTCGACCGGCTGCACCCCGATGCGGTCGTGATCGGCACCCGCTACTCCAGCGTCGAGGGCGGCCCGGACGTGCTGCGTCAGGCGGTGCACGGCGTGATCACGGAGATGCACGACCTCAGCGGCGACCGCAAGGTGGCGCTGATCCAGGATCCGCCCGCGCCGCCCGGCGACCCGGTCGACTGCATCCTCAAGTCGGGTGCGACGCTCGGCTCGTGCGCGTTCCACCTGCCGGCCGCGTGGGGGCCGCTGATCGAGGGTGCGACGCGCACCGCCGCGGCGAACCAGGGGGTCGGCTTCATCCCCACGCGGCAGCTGTTCTGCGCCCACGGCACGTGCCCGATGGTCGTGCGCCACATCATCGTCTACATGGACGACCGCGGGCACATCTCCGAGACGTACGCCAGGTGGGTCGCTCCCGCGTTCGCCCGCGAGCTGACCCGGGTCACGGGCCTCTAGCCTCTAGCCCACATCCCGCGCGAGCAGATCCTCCGCGGTCTCCCGCCGCTGGATCAGCCGTGCCTCGCCGTCCGCAACCATCACGGCCGCCGGCCGCGGCAGCAGGTTGTAGGTCGAAGCCATGCTCGCCGTGTAGGCGCCCGTGGCGGGCACGGCGAGCAGGTCGCCGCTCGCCAGCTCGGGCAGCCTGACCCGCTCGATCAGCACGTCGCCGGACTCGCAGTGCTTCCCTGCGATGGTGTAGTCATAGTCGGCAACGGCATCCGCTCGATCGGCGACCACGGCCGTGTAGCGGGCGTCGTAGAGCGCCGGGCGTGGGTTGTCCGCCATGCCGCCGTCGACGGCCGCGTAGACGGTCCCGTCGGCGGCGCGCTTGATCGCGCCCACCCGGTAGAGCGTCGTCCCGGCCGGCCCGACGATCGACCTGCCCGGCTCGAGCACGAGCTCCGGCATCGGCAGGCCGTGGGCGATCAGCCCGTCCGTCAGCCTGGCGCAGAGCGCCTCCACGGAGGCCTGGATGTCGAGCTCCACCTCGCCCTCGACGTGCGCGATGCCGAGGCCGCCGCCGAGGTCGAGCACCGGCAGCTCGCCCAGGCCGTTCGCCTCGATGAACTCCACCAGCCAGTCGACCGCCTCGGCATAGGTCGAGAGATCCCGGATCTGCGAGCCCAGGTGCACGTGCAGACCGGCGGGGCTGAGGTTGAGCAGCGCACCGGCCTGGTCGAGCGCGTCGAGCGCGTCCGGCGGCGCGAAGCCGAACTTGGATCCGTGGTGTCCGGTGCGGATCTTGTCGTGGGTGTCGGCGTCGATGCCCGGGGTGACCCGCACCAGCACCGGCTGCACGCGCCCGGCCGCGGCCGCGATGCGGTCGAGCTGCTCGAGCTCGCCCATGTGGTCGACGACCACCAGCCCGCAGCGGGCGTCGACGGCCGCGGCGAGGTCGGCGTCCGACTTGTTGTTGCCGTGGACGATCACGCCTGCCGGATCCGCGCCGGCACGCAACGCCGCGGCCAGCTCGCCGGCGGACGCCACATCCGCGCCGAGGCCCTCCTCGACCATCGCCCGGATCACCCCGACCGTCGCGTTCGCCTTGCAGGCGTACACGGCCCGCGAGTCGCCGGGATAGCTCTCCAGCCCGGCGAGGTAGGCCCGGGCGCGGCGCCCGATCACGGCGCGCTCGTACACGTAGAGGGGCGTGCCGAACTCCGCGGCCAGGCGCGAGGCCGGCACACCGCCCAGCTCCAGCTCGCTCACAGCGCCGCGACCGCCTCCCGCGCATCGCGCAGCTGCGACGCGAGGGCATCACGCGACAGGCGCGCGGCGGCCGCCTGCTCGGCGGTCGGCTCCGCGAACCGCTCGCCGGCCGCCACCCGCGCGGCGACCTGCGCGTGCGCGTCGCGGAACGGCACGCCCTCTCGCACGAGCGCCTCGGCGACGTCGGTTGCGACGGTGCGCCCGTCGCCCGCGGCGGCTGCCATCCGCTCCCGGTCGAAGCGGATGCCGCGGAAGCACACCTCGAGCGACCGCAGCGCGCCGGCGAGGTCGTCGACCTGGTCGAAGCTGGCGCGCTTGTCCTCCTGCAGGTCGCGGTTGTAGGTGAGCGGCAGCCCCTTCAGGGTAGCGAGCAGCCCGGCCAGGCGCCCGATCGCGGTCCCCGCCTTGCCGCGCACGAGCTCGGCGGCGTCGGGGTTCTTCTTCTGCGGCATCATCGAGCTGCCGGTGGCAGCCCCGTCGTCCAGCTCAGCGAAGCCGTACTCGGACGACGTCCACAGCACAAGCTCCTCGCCGATCCGCGACAGATGCACCATGCAGACCGCGCAGGCGTAGCTGAGGCCGGTCACGTAGTCGCGGTCGGCAACTGCGTCGAGCGAGTTGGCAAACGACCGGGCGAACCCGAGCTCCGACGCGACCCACTGCGGGTCGAGCGGCAGGCTCGATCCGGCCAGCGCGCCGGCGCCGAGCGGGCAGACGTCGGCGGCCTCGCGCACCTGCCCCAGGCGCCGGCCGTCGCGGGTCAGCGCCCAGACGTGCGCGGCGAGGTGCTGGCCGAGCCACACCGGCTGCGCTCGCTGCCCATGCGTGTACCCAGGTAGCAGCGCGTCGCCGTCGGCCTCGGCGCGGTCGAGCAGGAGGTCCGCGAGCCCGCGCACGCCCGCGACCAGCTGTCCGCAGGCGTCCTTCACCCATAGCCGCATGGCCGTCTGCACCTGGTCGTTGCGGCTGCGTCCGGCGTGGACGCGCGGGCCGAGGTCGCCGAGCAGGCGCTCGATCGCCGAGTGCACGTCCTCGTCGGCCGCGTCCTCCTCGACCTCGACGCGGCCGAGCGCCGCGACGATGGCGTCCGCCTGCTCCTGCTCGATCAGCCCCTGCCGCGCCAGCATCCGCACGTGGACGGCGCTGGCGCGCAGGTCGTAGGGCAGCAGCCGCCGGTCGACGGCGAGCGAGGCGGTGAAGTCGAGGATGGCAGGGTCGAGCCCGCCGGCGAGACGGCCCGACCAGAGCGGCTGTGGGGACCCGGAGGTCTGGTTCACACCCCTACGGTATCCGGCTGCGTCGCCGCGGCCCACGTCTTGGTGCCGAGCGACCAGACGTGGATGAAGCCGGCAGCGGCGCCGTGCTGGAAGGCGTCGCCCTCCTCGTAGGTGGCGAGGGCGTGATCGTAGAGCGATGCCCGCGCCGTGCGTCCGGCGATCGTGCAGCTGCCGCGGTACAGCTTCACCTTCGCCGTGCCGGTCACCGACGCAGTCACCTGATCCATGAACGCCTGCAGCGCGAGCCGCAGCGGCGAGTACCAGAGGCCGTTGTAGATCAGCGTCGCGTACTGGAGGGCGAGCTGCTGCTTGGTGTGGGCGAGGTCGCGCTCGCTGACGAGCTCCTCCACCCCGGCGTATGCCGTCAGCAGGAGCGCGGCGGCGGGCGTCTCGTAGATCTCGCGGCTCTTGATCCCGACCAGCCGGTTCTCGATCATGTCGATGCGGCCCACGCCGTGCGCGCCCGCCAGGGCACCGGCCCGGGCGATCAGCGAGACCAGGTCGAGCCGCTCGCCGTCGATCGCGACGGGCACGCCGGCCTCGAACTCGATCTCGACCACCTGCGGCGCGGCGAGCGCCCGCTCGGGCGCGATCGTCAGCGCGAACGCCTGCTCGGGCGGCGCCTGCCATGGATCCTCGAGCGGCCCCGCCTCGATCGAGCGTCCCCACAGGTTGTGGTCGATCGAGAACGCCTCGCCCGACTTGACCGGCACCTCGATGCCGTGCTCGTGGGCGTACGCGATCTCCTGCTCGCGGGTCATGCCCCAGTCCCGGACGGGAGCGAGCACCGCCAGGTCGGGCGCGAGCGCGGCAACCGCCGTCTCGAACCGCACCTGGTCGTTGCCCTTGCCCGTGCAGCCGTGGGCTACGGCCGTCGCCCCGCGCTGCCGGGCGGCCGCCACCAGGTGCCGCGCGATCAGCGGCCGAGACAGCGCCGACACCAGCGGGTAGCGGCCCTCGTACAGCGCGGCCGCCTGCAGCACCGGCAGGACGAACTCCTGTGCGAACTCGTCGCGCGCATCGACGATCTCGACGTCGGCGGCGCCGGCCTTCAGCGCCCGGTCGGTCACGCCGGCCGCGTCGATCCCCTGGCCGACGTCGATCAGCAGCGCGACCACCTCGGCGTCGTACTCGTCGGCCAGCCAGCGCAGGGCGACCGAGGTGTCGAGGCCTCCGGAATAGGCAAGGATGATGGTGTCCTTCATGGTGTCTCCTCTTGCAGCCGCTCGATGAGGCGGATCAGGTCGTGCCCGGTGTGTGGTTCACGGGCGATCAGGGCAGCGGTGTCGTCGCCGGCGATGGTGCCGATGATCTCGGGGAACGAGGCGTTGTCGAACGCGAAGGCGACCGGGTGGGCGTTGGCCGGGCCCGTGCGCAGCACGCAGAGGTTTCCGCTCGCCTCCATGGAGCGGACGAGCCCGAGCGCGAGCACGACCTGGCCGACCGGATCGGCGGGTGCGACGTCGGCCTCCTCCGACAGCGCGTAGACCAGCCGGCCGTGCCGGCGCACCCGCACGACGCCCAGCCGGTCGAGGTCGCGCGACACCGTCGCCTGGGTCACGTCGTGGCCGCGCCGGGCCAGCAGGCGCTGCAGCTGCAGCTGGGTCGAGACCTCGTGCTCGTCGAGCAGCTCGGTGATCATCCGCTGTCGGTCATTCATGCCGTCACCATCGTTTCCGCTCCGATCCAGACGCGCCAGACGCCGCCGGCGAGTGCCGCCAGTCCGGCATCGAGCTTGGGAATCATGCCGCCGCTGACGTCGCCGGACGCGACCAGTTGGGAGACCGCCGCGGCGCTCACGCGACGGATCACGTCGCCCTGCGGGCCGAGCAGCCCGGGAACGTCGGAGAGGAAGATCAGTTCGGACGCGCGAAGCGCCGACGCCACCGCGGCCGCCGCGTTGTCAGCGTTGACATTGAGCCCGCCGGCCGTCGGGGCGATCACCGGCACCACCCCGGCGGCGAGCATGGCGCGGATGCCGATCTGCTCGACGCCGGTGACGCGGCCGACCAGCCCCAGCCGCTCGTCGCCCCACGGCTCGGCGGTGAGCGCGTCGAGCATCGGCCTGCAGGCGACGCCGGCCGCGACCAGCGCCTCGCAGAGTGCCGCGTTGACCTCGCTGATCGCCGACTCGACCGCGCGCATGACGGCGGCATCGGTCACCCGCTGGCCGTCGACGAACTGGGGCTCGAGGCCCGCAGCCCGGCAGGCGGCGGTGATCTGCGGTCCCGCGCCGTGGACGACGGCCACCTGGCGGCCGCGGGCAGCCAGCGCGGCGACCTGTGCGGCGGCGCCGTGGGCGGCGCCGCCCACCTTGACCACCGTGATCATGTCGTCACCGCGCTGTTGAAATGGACGTAGTCGGGAGAGAGGTCGGAGGCGATCACCGTCGCCTGGCCGGCGCCGAGGCCGAGCGAGATCTGCACCTCGACCTCGTCCTTGCTCAGCTGGGCCTTCGCGTCCGGCATCGCCTGCTCGACGCCCTCTCCGGCCAGCACGATCGGAACACCGCCGACGGCGATCGCGACGCGGTCGGGATCGAGGTGCACGCCCGCAGCGCCGAGCGCAGCCAGGATGCGGCCCCAGTTCGGGTCCCCGCCGTGCAGCGCGCACTTGACGAGCACGTTCTCGGCCACGCCGCGGGCCGCCGCCCGCGCCTCGGGGCCGCTGAGCGCGCCGGTGACGGTGTAGACGCAGACCCGGGTCGATCCCTCGCCGTCGCGCACCACCTGCTTCGCCAGATCGAGCATCAGCTCGCCGACGGCGGCCGTCAGCATCCGCAGCTGCCGCGGCCCGTCGACGGCGACCCCGCTCGCGCCGTTGGCGAGCATGAAGACACAGTCGTTGGTGCTCGTGCAGCCGTCCACGGAGATGGCGTTGAACGAGTCGGCAACGGCCTGGCGAAGCAGGCGTCGAAGCGTCGTCGGCGGCAGGTCGGCGTCGAGCGTGACCTGCGCCAGCGTCGTCGCCATGTCGGGGCGGATCATCCCGGCGCCCTTCGCCATGCCGCCGATCCGCACCCGGCCGCCGGCCAGGTCGGCGTGCGACTCCGCGAGCTTCGGGAACCGGTCGGTGGTGCGGATCGCATTCGCCGCCTGGCGGCCGTTCGTGCCGGTCACGGCTGCTGCGGCGTCGTGGATGCCGGCGACGACGTCGTCGATGGGCAGCGGCCGGCCGATCACGCCCGTCGACGCGACCAGCACACGGGAGGGTGCGATGCCGAGCGCCGACGCCGCCTCCCGCACCATCGTCCAGGCGTCCTGCCGGCCGGCATCGCCGGTGCAGGCGTTGGCGCAGCCGGAGTTGGTCACGACGGCCTGCGCGATGCCGGTCTGCACCTGCGCGCGGCTGACGGTGACCGGAGCTGCGACCACCCGGTTGGTGGTGAACACGCCGGCCGCCGCGGCGGGCCGGTCGGAGACGAGCAGGGCGAGATCGGCCTTGCCGCTGCGCTTCATGCCGCAGGCGGCGACGCCTGCGGCAAACCCCTTCGGATAGCAGGCGCCTACAGCCACGCCGCCTCCGCCGGGAGCCCGGTCTGCTCGGACAGCCCGAGCATCAGGTTGGCGTTCTGGATCGCCTGGCCGGCCGCTCCCTTGACGAGGTTGTCGATTGCGGCGGCGACGATGACGCGGCCGCGGTCGGCATCGACCCAGGCCTGGAGATGGCAGAGGTTGCTGCCGCGGACGGCGTGGGTGCGAACGCCGTCGACGAGGTGCACGAAGTGCTCGCCGGCGTACGCGTCGGCCAGCGCGTCGTGCACCTCGTCGGGCGCGGCCCCGGCCGCGAGCCGGGCGTAGCAGGTGACCAGCAGCCCGCGCGTGAACGGCGCCAGGTGCGGCGTGAACGTGACCGAGACCTGCCCGGCGCCGAGATCCGAGAGCTCTCGCTCGATCTCCAGCTGGTGGTGGTGGCCGACCGGCGTATAGGGGGCGATGCCCTCCGAGACGCTGGTGAAGGACGTGCGCGCGCTCGGCGTCTTCCCGGCGCCCGACACGCCGGACTTGCCATCCACCACGAGGTCGGGCAGCACCAGGCCCTCCGAGACCAGCGGCGCCAGCGCGAGCACGGCGGCGGTGGCGTAGCAGCCGGGGTTGGCGACGGCGTCGCTGGCGGCGATCGCGCCGCGGTGCAGCTCGGGCAGGCCGTAGGGCCACTCGGCGCGGAGGTCCGCGGAGAGGTCGACGACGGGCACGCGCGCACCGGCCAGCTCCCGACCGACCTCGCCGGAGACGCCATGGGGGAGCGCCAGGAATGCGAGATCGCACTGCACCGGTGCGCGCGCGTCGGGCGTGCAGGCCACCGCATGCATCCGCGGGTGCCCCGCGAGCAGCCGGAGCAGCTCCTGGCCGGCGAAGCCGGTGGAGCCGTGGACTGCCACGGTGGCGACCGCTGGCGGCGCGAGCACAGACATGTGCATGAGTATACACAATTGACGTATTACTATGCGAAGCCCAAGGCGAACCGCCCGCGGGCCGCCGACCGCTAGCCTGCGCCGAATGGCCAACCGCGTCCTCGTCATCGGCTGGGACGGCGCCGACTGGGAGATCCTCGACCCGCTGCTCGCCGCCGGCGACCTGCCCAACCTCGCCGCGCTGATCGCGCGGGGGCGCAAGGGCGTGTCCCGCTCCTGCCTCCCCTCCCACTCCTGGGCCGCGTGGCCGACCTTCCTCACCGGCCGCGATCCCGCCGGCCACGGCGTCTTCGACATCCTCGAGTACCGCCCCGGCGCCACCCGCCGCCTGCCGGTCTCGTCGAGGTCGATCCTCGCGCCCACGTGGCCGGAGCAGCTCACGGACGCCGGGCGCACCAGCCTGGTCGTCAACGTCCCGCTCACCTATCCCCCACCCGACATCAAGGGCGTCGCCATCGCCGGCGGCGTGATCCCCCAGGGCAGCACCTACAGCCGTCCTGCCGACGCCGGGCCGCGCCTCGGCTGGCCGATCAACGGCGGCTCCTGGACGACCTTCCGCAACCGCCCGCTCGACCTCGTCGCCGACGTCGAGGACGTCACCCGCCGCCGCGCCCAGGCCATGCGCACCCTGCTCGACGAGCAGTCCTGGGACGCCGCCTGCATGGTGTTCGTCTCCCCCGACCGGATCCAGCACTGCCTGCTCGAGTACGTCCACCCGGGGCACCCGGACTTCGCCAGGGCTTCGCGGACGACGACCGCCGAGCGGGTCAAGGACGTCTACCGCCTGCTCGACCGCGAGCTCGGCACCCTCGTCGAGCGCACTGATGCCGACGACCTCGTCATCCTCATGTCCGACCACGGGCACCAGCCCGTCACCCGCGCACTCAACATGAACCGCGTGCTCGAGAGCCTCGGCGTGCTCCGCACCGGCCGCGGCAACGCGCTCATCTCGCTGCTTGCGTGGGGCCGCATCCGCTCGATCGCACGGGTCGCCTATGACAAGCTCGGGCTGCACGGCAAGGTCGCCGTCCCCACCACGCCGATCGACTGGTCGCGCACCCGTGCGTACACGAGCGTCACCTCCACCGGCGAGGGCGTCTCGATCGCGCTCGCCGGCCGCGAGCCCGACGGCGTTGTCTCACCCGATGACTACGAGCGCGTGCGCGACCACGTTGCGACCGCGCTGCTCGGCTTCGTCGACCCGGCCACCGGCCGCCACCCGATCGCCTCCGTCCGGCGCAAGGAGGACGTGCTCGACGGCCCATACCTCGACCGGGCGCCAGACCTGCTGCTGGAGCCCGCTCCCCTCTACAGCCTCACCCACGCCCGGCAGATGGTCGAGCCCGCCGACTGGCTGTCCGGCGACCACCGGCCGGAGGGCATCTACGTGGCCGCGGGTGCGGATGTCAGCGAGGGCGACGGCCCGGAGATCTCGCTGGCCGACTTCGCCGGGTGGATCACCCGGTCGCTCGGCATCGAAACGGCGACCGCGGCCGCCGAGCCCGAGCGCCAGGCGGCTGCGGTGTTCTCCGACGACGAGGAGCGCGAGGTCGAGGAGCGGCTCCGCGGGCTCGGCTACCTCGAGTGAGCGGCCGCCAGCGCCTGCTCGATCGCGGCGCCGAGCGCGCCAGGCGGCTCACCGCCCGCGACGCGGATGCGCGGTAGCTGGAGCCGGTCGTCCCCCGGCCTCGCGGCGCCCGGCAACTCCGTGGTGGCGAACCGATAGCCCGCCCGGCGCACATCGCGCAGGACGAGCGCGTCGTACCGCCCGGCCGGGTAGCAGAAGCCCTCGACCGGCACGTGGAACATCCGGCGCAGGAGGACCCGCGAGCGCTCGACCTCCCGCGCGGCCAAGCCGGGACTCAGCGTGGTCAGGTCGGGATGGGTGATCGTGTGCGAGTCGACCTCCCAGCCGTGGGCGATCAACGACCGCACCATCCCACGGGTCAGGCCGGCGCCGTCGCCGGGCCGCATCCGGCTCACGATGAGGTTGAGAACGCCCGGCCAGCGGCGATGCGCCAGCACCGGCCTGGCCACCGTCGCGTCGCCCAGGTAGCCGTCGTCGAACGAGAGCACCACCGGACGCGCGGGCAGCGTCGCCCGGCCGGCCCAGGCGGCGATCACACGATCGAGGGTGACGGCCGTGAACCCGTGGCGCTGCAGCCAGCCGATCTGCGCCCGGAACACGCCGGGCGAGACGAACAGCTGCGGGAACGGCGCCCCGGCCGGGGGCCGGCCGATCACGTGGTACATCAGGATCGGGACCGGGCGCATGCTGGGCCGCACGCGACGCGCGGCGTGGCTGCGCGGCGCCGGATGGTGCGCCGGGGAGGGCCGCTCGGCCGGGGGCGTCGCGTGCTCGTGCGCGACGGCGTCCGGATTGAGGCCGACCCCGGCTGCCACGGCCGACACGGCCGCGATCGCGAGCACGGTTCCGATCGCCACCACCGGCGTACGCACAGAACGCCCTCCTCCGGATGCTCGAACGGTCTGCCCTGCTCAGCCGCGGTGCCCGCAGGCTACCCCCGGCGGCCGGACGGCGAACCTACCGTGGTGTGCCCGGCCACCATCGCTCAGGCGGCGCGCCCGGGCCCGGCCGCGAGTCGACGCCCCAGCGCAGCGAGGCGAGCAGCGCGACCACGACCAGCGAGACGACGATCACGAGTGCCACGGCACCACCTCCGTTCCATGCCTGAAACGGCCGAGACCGCCGATGCGTGAGAAAGACTACGGGGCGCCGCACGCGCCGATGAGCGACCACCGCACCCTCCTCTCCGGCACCGCCCTCAACATCGTCGGCCTCGCCGCCGGCGTCGCGGCCGCCTTCGGCGTCCAGGTGCTGATGGGGCGGCATCTCGGCCGCTCCGGGCTCGGGCTCGTCACCGTCGCGGTGCAGGTGGCCTTCGTCGCAGCCGCGGGCAGCCGGTTCGGCATGGACCTCTCGGCGGTGCGCGACGTCGCGATCGCACGCGGCGCCGGCCGGCTCGACACGATGCGCAGCCTGGTCGATCGCTGCACCGCTGTCGCCGTCGCCGTCAGCATCGCCGCGGCCCTCGTCATCGCCGCCGTGGCGGCGGCGGCCGGCTCCCGCGAGATCGCCATCGCCGCGGCATCGATCCCGCTCGCCGCGGCCACCAACGTCTACCTCGGCGCCACCCGCGGCCTGAAGCAGATGGCGCCGACGCTCTGGGTGTTCTGGATCGGCCAGCCGCTCGCCTGGATCGTGCTCGCGGTGCTCGCCTTCGCCGCCGGCGGCGGCGTCGACGCGGCCGTCTGGAGCTACGACCTCTCGTGGCTGCTCGGCCTCGTTGCCGCACGCATGCTCTGGCGGCGCGAGAGCAGTGCCTTCGGCGATGTCCAGGCGACCCGCGAGGAGGTGCGCGGCGCGCTGCGGTTCGGCCTGCCGCGCGCGCCGTCGGCGCTGCTGGCGCAGGCGCTGTTCTGGGCCGACCTGTGGGTGGTCGGCGCGTACGTCTCCGATGCGCAGGTCGGCACCTACGCCGCCGTCGGCCGGATCTCCCAGGTGCTGCTGCTGTTCCTCACCTCCGTCAACCTGCTGTTCTCGCCGTTCGCCGCCGACCTGCATGCCCGCGGCCTGCGCGATCAGCTCGACGGCCTCTTCAAGAGCGCCACGCGCTGGGCGCTGGCGGCGACCATCCCGGTCGTGATCATCCTCTGGGTCGCGGCCGCCGATGTGCTCGCCGCCTTCGGGCCCCGCTACGCCGGCGGCGAGGACGCCCTGCGCATCCTGCTCGCCGGGCAGCTCGTCAACGTCGCCACCGGCAGCGTCGCCTTCGTGCTGATCATGGTCGGCCGCACCGGGCTCGACCTGGTCGACAACGCGATCGCGGTGGCCGTGCTGGTGGGGCTGGCCGCGCCGCTGTCATCCGCCCACGGCATCGAGGGAGCCGCCGTCGCCTCGGCGGTCGCGATCGGCGGCGTCAACCTGCTGCGGCTGGTGCAGGTCTCACGGGTGGTCGGGATCCAGCCCTACACGGCCGACTACCTGCGGCTGCTGATCCCGTCGGCGGCGTGCCTGGGGGCGGCGCTGGCCGCGCACGCCGCAACCGCGGACTCGGCCTGGTGGCTGTCGCTGCTGGCTACGGGAGCGGCCGCGGCGCTTGCCTTCCTGGCGCTGCTCCCGGCCGGGCTGCCCAGGGGGGAGCGTGACGTGATCTACCGCTCCACGCGCAGGATCACGAACCGCGGCCCGCGGTAGACGACCTGCAGGCCCGGCTGCGAGAGGATCTGCGGCGCAACGTCGGCCTGGCCCTGGGTGTCCAGCAGCACGTAGTCCGCGTGCAGGCGATCGATGAGCTGGGTGCGCTCCGCGGAGGAGGTCGACGGGTCGAAGAAGCTCAGCTCGTCCTGCAGCCGTCCGGCGGTGTCGACCTTCGGCTCCGCGCGCGACCGCGCCTCGGGCAGCGCGGCGGCGTAGACGTCCGCGTAGGCGAGCAGCTCGAAGACGCGGTGATCCTCACCGAGCACCACCGGCGGCGGCCCGTGCAGCCCCCGGAAATAGCGCCAGACGTCCGGGGTCAGCACGGTGCGCAGATCCTCCCGCACCGGCCGGTGCGGGCCCGCCTTGGCCTCGTCCCAGACGCGCTCGCTGCCCTGCCAGACCGGCCCGAGCATGACAGCCGCAACCAGCAGCGACGAGACCCACCAGGGCCCCGCCTCGACGATCTTGCGCGGCCGCAGGATCAGCGCCACCAGCACGCCGAGCAGCGCGGCCACCACCACGATGCTGGTCGGCTGGCGCCAGAACGTGTGCTGCACCCGCAGGTACCACATCAGCAGGGCCAGCGCGAGCGCGACGGGCACCCCCCGCCGCCACCCGAGCAGCCCCGCCGCGACGCACGCAGCCGCCGCGAGCACCGCCGGCCAGGGCAGCACCTGCCAGAAGCGATGGAACTGCCCCATCCCGCTCACCGCGAGTACCGCCGTGCTCAGCCCCGGCAGCAGCAGCAGCACGACCGGCGCGAGCATCGCCCCGGCGGTGGGCAGCGTGTCGCGGTAGCGGACAAGCAGGATCAGCCCGACGATCGCCACCAGCACGTAGCCACGGCCGAACACCGGGGCCCACGGGTACATCAGGATCGCCCGGGCGCCGTGATGCAGGAACTCGTCGGAGTGCGTGATGATCTGCCGGCGGTGGCCGCCGTCGATCGCCACCCACCAGATCCATGCGGCGACGGCGGCGCTCGCCACGAACGACGCGGCCAGCGCCTCGAGCGCCACCGGGGGCATCCGCAGGTGCGCCCGCCAGGAGCCGAGCGCGATGCCGGCGGCGATCGCAAGCGCGGGCGCCGCATACGTTGGGTGCACGAGCGCGATCACCGTCACCGCCGCCATCGCCGACCAGGCCGCCGACCGTGAGCCGCGCATGGCTGCGACGAACAGCAGGATCGCCGCCGGCGTCAGCACGAAGAACGTGAACACCGGCGGCTGGTTGACCTGCATGATCAGGCCGTTGATCAGGGTCGCCAGGTCCCACGCCAGCGCCGCGGCGGCGAGGTACCCGGCGGTGCGCCAGCCGGTCAGGGAGCGGGCCACCGCGAACGCGCCCGTCATCGTCAGGAAGGCGCACAGCGGGAGCAGGTAGATGAAGGCCGTGGCCACGTCCACCCCGGCCACGCGCGCGGTGCCGGCGAAGGCGGCGTGCAGCAGCGGGAAGGCGTAGCCCGCGTGCGGCGCCCCGTCACGATAGGAGGAGATGTCGGTCAGGGACAGCGAGCCGAGGTCGCTCAGTTTGCGCATGCGCCCGACGTGGAACAGCGCATCCGAGATGATCCCCGTCGACAGCCGCCACGCCACGAAGGCGAACGCGGCCGCGGCGACGGCGCCGGCGACGACCTCCCACCACTCCACACGCTCGAACAGGAGCGGGCGAGTGACGGCGGCGACGCAGAGCAGCACGCCCGCGCCGAGCACCACGGCCAGCGGCGCGACCAGCGGCAGCCCTGCGGCGAACGCGGCGGCCAGCGGCGCGATCCAGATGGCGAGGCCGAGCGACGTGGACACGACCGCCGCCCCGGCAAGGCCCAGCTCGCGCTCGACGCGCAGCAGCCGCATCGCGCCCCAGCCGGGCAGCATCACCGTCACCACGAAGGCGCACCACACGGCGAGCGGGTCGATCCCGAGCAGGCGGGCAGCGAGCAGACCGGCCGGCGCCGCGAGCAGCGCCACCGGTTCGAATCGGGAGGACATCGGCGCCGGAGTCTATCGGCGAGATGAGTGGTTCCACGGCGCCGTGCGGGCAAGGCGCAAGCCAACGGCTTGCGCCGGTCACTCCCAATCTGCGATCACGCAGATCGGGAGGGGACGTCCTAGCGACCGCAGCCCTGCATGGTCGGCAACCACCCGCAGTCAGACGATCAGACGTGCGGGGTCGTGGA
>DASSEV010000095.1:0-11835 GCA_035695105.1 Gaiellales bacterium | reverse complement strand
CGCCGTCGGCGTGGGCGGTCTGATCGGGGGCGTCGTGGCGGCGCTCCTGGTCACGCGCGGGAACCTCGGCCTCTACTTCGCAGCAGGCCTGATCGGCTGGGGCCTGCCGATCGCGCTGATCGCAGGCATCACCAGGCCGTGGTTCGCGATCGCAATGTTCTTCGTGATCGGAATTGCGAACGTGCCGCTCGACGTCGCCTGCCTGACACTGCTTCAGCGGCTCGCCCCCGACGCGGTGCAGGGCCGGGTGTTCGGCGCCCTGGAGACGTCGTTCTCCGTCGCCATCGCACTGGGCGCGGCGGCTGCACCGGCACTGCTGAGCGCGTTTGGGACCGACACCACGCTGATCGCGTTCGGCC
The DNA here is from genome assembly GCA_035695105.1 of Gaiellales bacterium. Lineage (GTDB taxonomy): Bacteria > Actinomycetota > Thermoleophilia > Gaiellales > JAICJC01 > JAICYJ01. Next base: position 11,476 of record DASSEV010000095.1, on the reverse strand, counting down.
TGCTGCTTCCCGCGCTGGTCGTCGTCTCGCTGCCGGTTCTGCGAGGGCTCGACGTCGGCATCTCGTCCCCGGAGCGCGCGGCCGCGGTTCGGGCCGTGCCGTTCTTCGCCCCGCTTCCCGAGCCCACCGTGGAGCGGATCGCTTCCCTGCTCGGCTCGGCGACCGTCGACGCGGGATCGGTGGTGGTACGGCAAGGCGACGCCGGCGACCTGTTCTACCTCGTCGAGACCGGCGAGCTCGTGGTCGACCGCGACGGCGAGCAGCTGGCGACCCTGGGACCGGGCGAGTACTTCGGCGAGATCGCGCTGGTCCGCGATGTGCCGCGAACGGCGACGGTTCGAGCGGCGCAGGACTCCACGCTGCTGACGCTGGAACGGGACGAGTTCATCGCCGCGGTGACGGGTCACGCCCCCAGCCGCGAGGCGGCGGACGCGGTCGTGATGGCCCGCCTGAGCGGGCTGCGCGCGGGAGCCGGGTCGCTGTAGGCTGATCGCGTGAAGGACGCCGTCACCGTGGCCTGCATCCAGGCCGAGCCGGTCATCCTCGACCGCGAGGCGACGATCGACCGCGTCGCAGAGCTGACGCGGCAGGCGGCCGCAGCCGGGGCCCGGCTGGTGCTGTTTCCCGAGACCTTCATCCCGTGCTATCCGTCGAACCGGTGGGTGCAACGGCTGGCCGCCGGCGCCGACGAGGCCGCGCGTGCCACGTTCGCCCGGCTGATGCGGGAGTCGGTGGAGGTGCCCGGGCCGGCCTGCGACAGGTTGGGTGGCATCGCACGCGAGCATGAGCTATGGCTGGCGATCGGCGTCAACGAGCTCGACGGCGGGACGATCTACAACTCGCTGCTCGTGCACGGCCCGGATGGCCGGCTGGCGCTGCACCACCGCAAGCTGATGCCGACCAACCACGAGCGGCTGGTATGGGGGCTCGGCGACGGGCGCGGCATGGAGCCGGTGAGCGCGCCGTTTGGGAGGTTCGGCGGCCTGATCTGCTGGGAGAACCTTATGCCGCTGCCGCGAGCGGCGCTCTACCTGGCCGGACTCGACATCTATCTCGCTCCCACGGCGGACGACAGCGACGCGTGGCAGGACTCGATGCGGCACATCGCCCGTGAGTCGCGGTGCTTCGTGCTCACGTCATGCGTCTTCCAGCATGCGTCCAGCCATCCGCCGGAGGTGCCGATCGCCGAGGGGCCGGAGCTGATGGACCGGGGCGGCGCGGCGATCCTTGCACCGGACGGGACGTACCTGGCCGGGCCGCTCTACGACGAGCCGGGCATCGTCACGGCAACGCTCGACCCCGACCGGCTGGCGGCCGACCGCCAGCGGTTCGACCCGGCGGGGCACTACAGCAGGCCGGACGTGTTCGAGCTGGTGGTGCGCGCTAGTCGGTCAGCTACCGGCTGACCGACGCCGGTCCCGGCGAGCGAAAACCGAGCAGTCCAAGGAGCGAGGGAGGCACAGTGCTCCGCACGGGCCGACCGAAGCGACGCCGGAATGCGAAGGTTTGCAGCCGTCGGGAGGCGAGCGAAAACCGAGCAGTCCTAGGAGCGAGGGAGGCACAGTGCTCCGCACGGGCCGACCGAAGCCACACCCTATGCGAAGGTTTGCAGCCGCCCGGATCGGCGGCTACTCCCAGCGGAACTCCTGATCGGTCGTCGTCTCCATCCAGCCGAGGGGCTCGCGCTCCTCGACGGCGGCGGCCACCGGCATGGTCAGCGTGTCGGCCGGGATCTCGAGGGCGACCGCGGGATGCTCTCCGGTCTCCTCCTCCTCCCGGCGCGCCTCGTCCTCGGTCTTGAACAGGGGATGGTTCTCGAACGGGTCATCGACGATGAAGTCGTCGATCGGCATGCGCTCGTCGAGATGGCCGTTTCGGCGCTTGAGCGCAAGATGATCCTCGATCACCGAGGCGAACAGCGAACCGCTACCGGACATGCAAAAACCCTCCGTCGATGGATGTCTGAGCCCGAAACCCGGCGGGAGTCTACCAACCGAATGTAATCCACTCGTAAACACGGAGGACGCCTCGCGGCGGCTAGCTTACCCGGTTCTTTCCCGCCCGCTTGCTCGCATAAAGCGCGTTGTCCGCGGTCGCGATCAGGTCGAGCTGCGTCTGATCCTCATACGGCCCCGAGGCCACGCCGAAGCTGGCTGTGACCCCGATCCGGTCGCCCTCGCCGAAGCTGACCTGCTGCGCCTCGATCGCGACGCGCAGCCGCTCGGCGAGGTTGACCGCGCCTTCGCGATCGGTCTGGGGCAGCAGCACGGCGAACTCCTCGCCGCCGTAGCGAGCCGCCAGGTCGATGTCGCGGATGTGGCTCGCGATCGCGGCGGCGACAGCCCCCAGCACCGCGTCTCCGGCCAGGTGCTTCATCGGGTGGGTGTCGTTGATCCGCTTGAAGTCGTCGATGTCGAGCAGGATCAGCGAGAGCGGCGTGCCGAACCGGTGCGCGCGCTCGAACTCGCGGCCGAGCACGTCGTAGAACTGCCGGCGATTCGCAAGCCCGGTCAGCTCGTCGGTGACCGCCTGCTGCTCCACCGCCCGGTGCAGCCGCGCGTTCTCGATCGCCACCCCGGCCTGCACCGCCAGGCCGGCGAGCGTCTCGACATCGTCCGGGCCGAAGCTGCCCTCGGCCGGATCGACCACCGTGACGACGCCGAGCAGGTTCTGCTCGCGCACGATGGGAACGGCCACCAGCGGCCGCGGCGCGGCCGACCAGCGCGGCTGCTGGGCGAGCAGGGCCTCGCCCTCAAGCCCGTGGCCTGCCGGAACCACCATCGGCAGGTCCGCACGCGAGCCGCGCGCCGTCCCCAGCCGCACCTGCTCGGTCGCCTCGCCACGCTCGACGTCGTACAGCAGTAGCCGGCCACCGCGCGCCTTCGTGGCCTGCACGGCCGTGTCGAGGACGGCCCCGAGCAGTGCCCGCAGGTCGTGCGTCGCGGCCAGCGTCTCGCCGTACCGGGCAAGCGTGGTCTTCAGGCGGGCGCGCTCGCTTTCGAGCTCGGACATGCGGTCCGAGAGCTGGCCGGACATCGTGTCCAGGGCGACGTTCAGCTCCTCCAGCTCGTCGCCGCCGCCGCGCGGAAGCGGCGAGTCCGACCGGACGAGCGCGAGCGCGCGCTGCGAGAGCTCGACCAGGGCCCGCGAGATGCGGTCGGCCGCGAGCAGCGCGAGCGCCGCGACGATGCCGGCCAGCACGGCGAGCGGGATCAGCAGCTTCAGCCGCACCGCGTCGACGTGGTCGGAGATCCGGCTGCTCGGGTAGTCGGCCACAAGCTGCGCGCGCCGGTTCGGCCCCTGCACGTCCACGGCCTGAGCCCGGACATCCGTCGACCCGATGCGTGCATCCGCCGGCTGTCCGGAGCGAAGGCCCGTGGCGACACCGGCCGGCCCGCCGATGCTGGCGATCGACCGGCCGCCGACCACGAGCGCGAGTCCGACGCCCTCGGCCACCGGGCTCTGGGCCTGCACCCGCAGCAGCGTGTCGGTGTCGAGCGGCAGCGAGACGATCACGCGACGGTCGTGCGACGCCGGGTTGAGGCGGGCGGTCGTGCTCCACACCATGCCGGCAGGCACCGACCCGGCGAAGATGCCGCGATCGTCAGCCAGCGCGACGGAGTAGCCGGCCGGCACCGCCGAGAGGTCGACGGCCTTGCCGTCACGCCTCGCGAAGGCGCGGGCAACGTCCGGACGGCCGGCCATCTGCTGGGCGAGCGTCTCGGCCACCTCGAGCTGCGCCCGGTACGCGGCCGCGGCGCCGGCCGCCCCCGCCGAGAGCTTCGAGTCCACGGAGCGGACCTCGTCGCCGGCGAGCAGCGCCTGCACGATCAGTCCGGCTGCGACGAGCGGCACGATGGCCAGCCCGACCAGCACGATGGACAGCTTGTGACGAAACCGCACGCTGCTCCGATGACCTCGCTCCCAGACCCCTGCCTACCCGATTATAGGACCGGGGCGGAGACCACCGAGCGCCCCTTTTGGGGGAGGTTGTCTAGTAGGCCGCGAGATCGGCCGCAGCGGCGAGGATGTCGGACTCGAGCGGCAGGTACTCGCGCTCGAGCGGCGGTGCGAACGGGATCGGCGTGTCCAGCGCGGCAACGCGGCGCACCGGCGCGTCCAGGTGCTCGAACGCGTCCTGGGCGATGACCGCCGCCACCTCGCCGCCGAACCCGCCGGTGAGGTTGTCCTCGTGCACGATCAGCGCCTTGCCGGTCTTGCGCACCGACGCCAGCACCGTCTCCCGGTCGAACGGCACGAGCGTGCGCAGGTCGACCACCTCGACCGATACATCCTGCGCCGCGAGCGAGTCGGCCACCGCCAAGGACAGCTGGACGGTGGACGCGTAGGTGATGATCGAGAGGTCGGTGCCCTCGCGCACCACGGCTGCCTTGCCCAGCGGCACCAGCCGCCCGTCCCGCGGCCCGGTGACGACGTCCTGCTTCACCCGCCGGTAGAGGAACTTGTGCTCACAGAAGACGACCGGGTTCGGGTCGCGGATGGCCGAGCGCAGGAGCCCGTACGCGTCCACCGCGGTTGCGGGGCAGGCGATCTTGAGCCCGGCGTGATGGTGGAACCAGGCCTCCACGTTCTCGGAGTGGTAGGGCCCGCCACCGACGCCGCCGCCGTTCGGGCAGCGCACGACCATGGGCACCGCCCAGCCGATCCGGTAGTGCATCTTCGCGGCGCAGGTGATCAGCTGGTCGAAGGCGCACGAGACGAAGTCGGCGAACTGCATCTCGGCCACCGGCCGCTGGCCGGACATGGCCGCGCCCACCGCAACGCCGACGATGCCCGATTCGGCAACCGGCGTGTCGATCGAGCGCAGCTCGCCGAAGCGCTGCTGCAGCTCCTTCGTGGCGCCGAACGCGCCGCCCTGGCGGCCGACGTCCTCGCCCATCACGAACACGCGGTCGTCGATCTCCATCTCGTCGTGCAGCGCGGCGCGGATGGCCTCGAGGTAGGTCAGCTCAGGCATCGGCCGGCTCCGCGAACACGCCGTGGTGCGCCTCGGCAGGATCGGCGTAGCCGTCGGCGTCCGCACGCTCCACCGCCGCGTGCACCTCGTCCTTGACCCGCTCGCGGATCCGCTCGAGACGATCGTCGGCGATCGACCGCTCCTCGAGCAGGCTTTGCTCGAGGCGCTTTAGCGGATCCTTGTCCGACCACTCCGCGAGCAGCTCCATCGGCATGTAGCTCTCGTACTTGTCGTGAGCGGCGTGGCCGGCCATCCGGTAGGTCTTGCACTCGATGAAGCGCGGACCGCGGCCGGCGCGGCACTGGGCGACCGCCTCGACCATCGCCGAGTACACGGCCAGCACGTCGTTGCCGTCGACCTCGACGGCGGGAATCCCGTAGCCGAGCGCCTTCTTGTAGAGGTCGGTGACCTTGGTCTGCTTGCTGATCGGCGTCGTGTACGCCCACCGGTTGTTCTCGGCGACGAACACCGCCGGCACCTCGAGCACCGCCGCGATGTTCAGGCCCTCGTGGAAGTCGCCCCGCGAGGTCGCGCCGTCGCCGAAGGAGGTGACCGCCACGCGGTCCTCGCCGCGCTGCTTGTAGGCCAGCGCCGCGCCCACCGTCAGCGGGATCATGTCCGCCATGTGGGAGACCTGGCAGGGGATGTTCCACTCACGGCCGCCGATGTGCAGGTTGCCGTCCTTCCCGCGGGTGGTGGAGCCGGCCTTGCCCATGAACTGGGCGAACATGCGCCAGACCGGAACCCCGTGCACCAGGTAGGAGCCGAGGTCGCGAATCCACGGGGAGAGCCAGTCGCCGTCGGGCCCCTTGCGCAGCGGCGTGGCCATGCCGACGGAGATCGCCTCCTGGCCACGGCCGGTGTAGTAGCTGCCGGGCAGCTTGCCCTGGCGGTAGAGGTTGAGCGCGCGCTCCTCGGTGGCGCGTGTCAGCACCATCCAGTAGTAGAGATCCAGCGCCTCCTCGTCGGAGACTCGCGGAGCCGGCGCCGGCTCGGGAACGGCGGCGATGTTGCGTGCAGGGGTGCTCATCAGGTGGGCTGGCTTCCGTAATTCGGGGTCGCGGACAGGTGGTAGCCGGTGTATCGGTCACGACCGCCGGAGAACTGAAGCGGATGCGGCTCGGAGCCGTTTCGGTCCACCACAACGGCCCGCATGTTAGCCATCTGCCCGGAGGGGGCGATGAAAGCTCAACTCGCCCTTAACCCGGCCGATCACCCCGGCGATGCAGCCGTCCGTCCCGGCATCGCCCACCCCTGCAGACGCCGCAGCCGCCGCAGCGACCTGGCGCGCGCGCGTCGAGGACGTCCAGCGCCGAGCCGCGCAGGCGCTCGACGCCGCCGACCTGGGCACCCTGGCGGCGCTCTTCACCGAGCTCGACGGCTGGGCCGACGAGCAGCGCGCCTACCAGGCTCGCTGCCGGATCGCCGAGGCGACGCTCGCCTACCGGCCGCTGCAGACCGCGCTCTGGCCGCCGGCCTTTGCCGTCACCGCCCGCTGCCTGCTGGATGCGCTCGAGCGCGAGCCGCGCGAGCCCGTGCTGCTGAACATGGCCGGCGTCCTGCTCTACGAGCTGACCGAGAACGGGGGCGCCGAGGCGCTGTTCCGCGCCGCGATGCGGCTCGACCCCGAGCTGGAGCACGTCGAGGCCAACATCGCCGCCTGCCGCGCCCGCGGACAGGCCGCCCCGCCCCGCGGTGCCGTCGCAGCCGCACTGCGCGCGCTCGGCAGGCGCGCCCGGGCCGTCGCCGCAAAGGCCCGGCCGGCACAGGGCCTGACGCTCTCGCTGATCATGATCGTGAAGGACGAGCGGGAGATGCTGCCCGGCTGCCTCGAAGCGGTGAAGGACGTCGTCGACGAGATGATCGTGGTCGACACGGGCTCGTCCGACGACACGGTGGCGATCGCGGAGGGCTTCGGCGCGAAGGTGGTGCACTTCCCGTGGAACGGCTCGTTCGCGGATGCCCGCAACGTCTCGATCGACCACGCCACCTGCGACTGGGTGATGTACCTGGACGCGGACGAGCACCTGGTGCCGCAGGACGCGCCGGCGCTGCGGGAGCTGCTCGGAAAGACCTGGCGCGAGGCCTTCTATCTGGTGGAGACCAACTACACCGGAGGCGACGACTCCGGCGCGGCGGTCACGCATCACGCGCTGCGGCTGTGGCGGCGCCGGCCCCAGTACCGGTTCGAGGGGCGCATCCACGAGCAGAAGACGCACACGATGCCGACGTATCTGCCGGAGCGGTTCGAGACCAGCACAATCAGGATGCGCCACTACGGCTACCTGCGCAGCCGGATCACCGCGAAGGACAAGTCCCGGCGGAACATCGAGCTGCTCGAGATCGAGGCACGCGAGAACCCCAGCCCGTTCAACCGCTACAACCTGGGATCGGAGCATCTCGCGCTCGGCGACGCACCCCGTGCCCGCGAGCACTTCGACGCCGCATGGGCCGACCTGCGGCAGCACGACCGCTGGCAGGGGGCCGGCTACGCCCCGTTGCTCGTCGCCCGAGTGGCGACGGCCCGCCGCGCGGCCGGTGACATCGTTGGCGCGCGTGAGGTGATCGCCGAGGGGCTCGCCGCACTTCCCGACCACACGGATCTCGTGCTCGAGGACGCGATGTGCGCCCGGGAGCAGGGATCCCTGGGGGAGGCGCGCTCGCTGGCACTGCGCTGCCTGGAGTTGGGCGACGCGCCGGCGCGATATGCAGCCACGGTGGGCAGCGGCACGTTCCTTGCCACCTGCCTGCTGGCCGAGCTCGAGCAGGCGGCCGGCCGCGACGCCGAGGCGGAGCGCCTCTATCGCGAGGCGCTCGACCGCCACGAGGACTACGTCGCCCCGGTGATGCCGCTGGTTGCGCTGATGGCCGCCCGCGGCGCCGCGGAGACGGACATCGCCGCAACGGTGCCCGACCGCCCGACCGCCAGGCTGCTGGCCGCCACCGCTCTGTACGAGGCCGGCAGCCACGAGGCGGCCGGCCGATGGTTCCGCGGGGTGCTCGCCGCCCAGCCGGCCAACAGCGCCGCCCGCATCGGCCTGGTGGAGACCCTGCTCTCGCAGCGGCGCTACGAGGAGGCCGCCGCCGAGGCGGCGCTCGAGGCGCCCGACTCGCCGCTTGCGGCGACCGCGCACGGCGCGCGGCTGTTTGCGGTCGCCGTGCTCGGCGATGGTGATGAGCTGGAGGCGGAGCTGACGGGCGCCGCGGCCGCGGGCGTGCCGGCACACGACGTCGAGCTCTACCGGGCCTGGGCGGACGCGCTGTGCGGCCGCCCGCTCACCCGCATGCTGCCGGGTGCCGCCGCGGAGACCGCCGCGAAGGCGCTCGAGGCGCTGCTGCGCGTCGAGGAGTTTGCCATGTTCGAGGCGCTCGTCCCCGTATGGGACTCGATCGACCTCGACCCGCAGGACCGCCACGAGCGGCTGGCGCGGATCTACCTGCGCCGGGGCTTCCTCGAGTCGGCCGCAGACGAGTGGATCGCCTCGGTGCGCATCGAGCCCGATGCGGGCGCGATGCTGGGGTTGGCACAGGTCGCGGTCGCCCGCGGTATGAATGCCGAAGCGGTCGAGTTCGCCGAGGAGGCGGTCGCGCTCGACCCCGCGCACGCCGTCGCCCACCGCTACCTCGCCGCGCTCACGAGCACCGCCCGCTCGGCGGCCTGAGCGGCGCGCTAAACCGGACCGCAACTTGGCCGATTACGGAGTCACACACTCAGATCCACGGACGGGTCGGAGGGCAACCAGTGACGGACCACGGAATCACGCCAATCAGCGGTGCCGACGGCATCGCGCTCGGACGGACGGGCAGGCAGGCGCCCGCGCTGCAGCTCGTGCCCAGCGAGCCGCCGGCGGCGCTCGCGGACGAGTACCACGCGGCCGCCCGGGTGATCGAGCAGCTCGCCGCGCAGCAGATCAACCTGCACTTCGAGGTCGACGAGGACACGAACCGGGTGCGCGTGCAGATGCTCGACCAGCACGGGGACGTCATCCGCGAGATCCCGGCTCGGAGTCTGCTCGACTCGCTCTCCGGCGGGGGCCTGATCATCGACCACAGGAGCTGACCACGTGACGCTCGGCGCATCCTCCGGCAGCAGCGCATCACCGCTGTTCAACATCAGCGGCCTCGCATCCGGCATCGACACCAACTCGATCGTGTCGCAGCTGATGTCGATCGAACGGCAGCCGCAGGTGCGCCTGCAGAACCAGCAGACCGTGGAGCAGGCCCGACAGCAGGCGCTGCGGGACGTCAACACCCGGCTCTCCAACCTGCAGGACGCGATCGCCGGCCTGCGCGACCCGGGCACGTGGGCCGACCAGCAGTCCGTCGACTCCAGCGATCCGACGCACATCACGGCCATCCGCACGGGCGGCGCGGCGGCCGGCGGCTACCAGATCTCGGTCACGCGCCTCGCGCGCGCGCAGCAGCTGACGCAGGGCACGACCGCATCGGCGGCGTCCGCCGACGGCACGCTGACGATTGCGGTCGGCTCGGGCGCTTCGGTCGACGTCTCCCTGTCGGCGGGCGACTCGCTGCAGGCCGTCGCCGACAAGGTCAACGGCTCCAGCGGATCGACCGTCTACGCCACGGTGGTCAACGGCAAGCTGGTGCTGTCCAGCAAGACGACGGGCGCCGCGAACACGATCTCGGTGACGGGCAGCTCCGCGGCCGACTTCGGCTTCGCCGAGTCGCAGAGCGCTCAGGACGCCTCGTACTCGATCGACGGCGTCTCGAAGACCTCGAGCTCCAACACGGTGACCGACGGGCTGGCCGGCGTGTCGTTCACGCTGAAGGGCATCACCGCCTCGCCGGTGTCCATCACGGTCGGAGCACCCGGCCCCGACACCGACGCGATCCAGAGCAAGGTGCAGGCGTTCATCGACCAGTACAACTCGACCATCGACTTCGTGCAGTCGAAGCTGACCGAGAAGCCGGTGCTGAACGCGACCAATGACGCCGACCGCGCGAAGGGCGTGCTCTACGGCGACTCCGGGCTGCAGGACCTGCTCGCCAACCTGCGCAGCGCCATCGCCACCCCTGTCAGCGGCCGGCCGTCGAGCCTTGCGATGCTCTCGCAGGTCGGCGTCTCGACCGGTGCGGCGGTCGGCACGGGCGCCCTCAACCAGGACTCCATCGCCGGCAAGCTGACGCTCGACTCGTCCGCGCTGACGACGGCCCTGACGAACAGCTTCTCGGACGTCAAGGCGCTCTTCACCAACACCTCTGGCACGGGCAGCAGCCTCGGCATGGGGCAGCGGCTGAACGCGCTGGTCGACGGCATGACGAACGCGACGACCGGCATCCTCACGGCGCGCATCAACGACGAGCAGAGCACGATCGACGACCTCAAGCGGCAGTCGGACGACATGAACGTTCGCCTGACCGCGAAGGAGGCGTCGCTGCGTGCGCAGTACACGGCGATGGAGACGGCGCTGTCACAGGCGCAGTCGCAGGGCCAGTACCTGTCGTCGCAGCTGGCAAGCCTGCACTAGGCGCCGCTCTCAATACCGCGGGCGCTGCGCCGACTACCAGGGCGTCCCCGTTGTCCGCGTGAGGAGCGTCCCGCTCGATGAACCCGTACAGCAGCGCCAGGCAGGCGTACACCGAGTCGAGCGTGCTGACCGCGCCGCCGGAACGCCTGGTCGTCATGCTCTACGACGGCGCGATCCGGTTCCTGCGCCAGGCGGGCACGGCCATGCGGAGCGGAAACCGCGACATCGCGCTCGTGCGCGTGCAGCGGGCCGAGGCGATCATCAACGAGCTCAACTACACGCTCGACATGGGGCAGGGCGAGGTGGCCACGCGGCTGCGCTCGATCTACCTGTTCTGCAAGCGTCACCTGACGGAGGCGCTGATCGAGCGCGACCCGGAGAAGGTCGACGACGTGATCCGGCTGCTCGGCGAGCTGCGCGAGGCGTGGGAGCAGATTGCGGGCCAATCGGCGGCGGCCGGCGAGTCGGCCGCGGCGGCGTCGTAGGAGGTCGGGGATGGATGCGATGGAGCGATACGCGATGCTTCTGGATCTGGCGCGGCGGGAGAGCGAGCTGATCGCGGCCGGACGCTGGTCGGAGCTGGTCGAGCTGGAGCACGAGCGGCGCGAGCTGATCGCGACGCTGCCGCCGCGGCCGCCGGCCGAGGCGCGCGGGGTGCTGGAGGAGGCGAAGGCGATCGTGACACGGAACGTCGCGTCGATCGTCGAGGCGACCGATCGCACGGTGGCGCAGCTGGCGCTGGTGGGACGCGGCAGGCAGGCACTGGCGGGATACGGCGGCGCGCCACGGGCGTCGTCCTTCGTCGACCGAGCGGTCTGACCCCCTCCGCGGCGGTCTCAAAGACGGTTGGAGGCGGTTGGCACCTTCCCCGCGCCGGTTTGTGACGAACGCCCCATGGTTGGGCGGCAGACCTTCCGTCCGATCGTGACGGAACCGGCGCTGCTCGCCACTGAGCCGTCACCTCTAAAACGGAGCGGCGGCCCGTCGATTACCGAGGTGCTCGCACGGA
>DASSEV010000094.1:0-5286 GCA_035695105.1 Gaiellales bacterium | reverse complement strand
GGAGACGGACGTACGGACGTCTCCGATCATGAAAACTCGTCACTCAACATGAAAACTCGTCACTGGCGCCGCGTGCAGTGCTGCGCGAGCGGCGCGGCGGGTTCGGTGGTGCACACCGGCGGCAAGGCCGCGGCGATGGCTCGGGCGAGCGGCGTCAGCGGTCCCGCACGGTATTGCGCGGGGATGGCGATGCTGATGTACGCGGCCCGGTCGACCGAGGTGAACACCTGCGACTGACCGTCCGACGAGACGTCGAAGTACGGTCCGTTCGGGCCGGTCGCGGAGAAGTACTGGGCGCTGGAGCCGGCGTGCAGCGAGGCGGGACGATCCACTCCGCACCGCAGCACCACCGGCGGATCGCCCCACGCGACGACGAACGGGGTCTCCGGCGTCGTGTGCACCACGCGCTGCGCCAGCCGATCCACGCGCACCGGGAGCTTGGCCAGCACTTTCGCGCATGCCCCCGCCTGCTGCTGGACGTGCGGGGGAGCGGAGAGCGACAGCGGTCCGGGCGCGCCGGTCGGCGGCGACGACTGCTGCGGAGAGCCGCCCCCGGCCAGGTTCAGGGCGACTATGGCGATCACCAGCAGCGGCAGCGTGATCGCGGTGGCGATCAGCGCGGCACGGCGGTAGACGGGATCGATCGAAGTGCTCCGTTCAGTGCATCGCGCCCGTCGGCATCGGCCTCAGCGACGGCCGGTCAGAGGTGGACGACCGGACACGTCAGGGTGCGGGTGATGCCCTGCACAGCCTGGACGTTCGCGACCACCAGCTTGCCGAGCTCGTCGACGGTCTCGGCCTCGACGCGCACGATCACGTCGTACGGTCCCGTGACGTCGTCGGCACTCGCGACACCGTCCAGGCTGCGAATGGTCTCGGCAACGGTCGCGGCTTTGCCGACCTCGGTCTGGATCAGCACATAGGCACCGACACTCATCACGCACCCGCTTCCGCGTCACGTCACGGCGCGTCCTTCTGGCGACCGCGACTGGGGGACCGGTAGAACCTAGCGCAGGCGTTGCAGGCACGATGGTGGGCGGGCAGCGCGGGATGCGGAGCAGCACCCACCCAGCACACGGAAGGGCACGGCCATCACCGTTTCGGACCTCGGCGAGTTCGGTCTCATCGCACGCGTTGCCGGCGGGCTCGAGACGACTCCGTCGATCCTGCTCGGACCAGGAGACGACGCGGCCGTGGTCGCCGCCTCCGACTCCCGCGTGGTCGCCTCGACCGACATGTTGATCGAGAACAGGCACTTCCGCCGGGACTGGTCGACCGCCGAGGACGTCGGGCACAAGGCCGCTGCCCGGGCGTTCTCCGACATCGTCGCGATGGGCGCGGCGCCGACGGCGCTGCTGGTGGGGTTCGGCGCGCCGGGGGCGCTGGAGCTCTCGTGGGTGGACGGGCTGATCAGCGGTCTGCGGGCCGAGTGTGCGCGCGCCGAGGCCGCGATCGTCGGCGGGGACGTCACGGCTGCCGACGTGGTGACGATCGCCGTCACCGCCCTCGGTGATCTGCACGGCCGCGAACCGATCACGCTCGGCGGGGCGCGGGTCGGCGACGTCGTGGCCGTGTGCGGCCGGCTCGGCTGGGCGGCGGCCGGATTCGCCGTGCTCGGACGCGGTTTCCGGTCCCCGGTGCAGGTGGTCACCGCGCACCGCCGACCGGAACCGGCGTACTTCGAGGGGCCGCGCGCCGCCGAACTGGGCGCGACCGCGATGACCGACGTCAGCGACGGACTCGTGGCCGACCTCGGCCACATCGCCGAGGCGAGCAGCGTCCGCATCGAGGTGCGCGGCGACGCGGTCGAGATCCCGGCGAAACTGCGTGAGGTCGGCGCTGCGCTCAACGTGGATCCCGCGGTCTGGGTGATGACCGGTGGCGACGACTACGCGCTCGCCGCGACCTTCCCGCAGGGCACCGAGTTGCCGGAACCCTGGCGGGTGATCGGGATGGTGCGCGAGGGGGAGGGCGTGCGGGTCGACGGGCGTCGCTGGCCGGTGGGTGGCCACGAGCACTACCGGTGAGCGCGTACGGTCGGCTGTCGGGGTCCGCTCGTAGCCTCGCCGGTGTGCCGTTCCTCATCGAAGCGCGCAGCTACGAAGATCCCGACGTGGTGCGCATGGTGGCCGAGGTCCAGCGGGAGTACGTCCAGCTCTACGGCGGTCCGGACGCCGCCGCGGTCGATCCCGGCGAGTTCGACCCCCCGAACGGCCTGTTCCTGGTCGGGGTGCTCGACGGCGAGCCCGTGGCGACCGGCGGCTGGCGGCGTACCGCGGGAGACGAGGCGGAGATCAAGCGCATGTACGTCGCCGCGCCGGCGCGCCGACGCGGGCTCGCTCGGCTCATGCTCGCCGAGCTCGAGAGCACGGCGGCGGCGGCCGGAGTGCGCCGGCTCGTCCTCAACACGGGTCCGGAGCAGCCCGAGGCCGTCGCGCTCTATCAGCAGGCGGGCTATACGAGCTCCGAGGCCTTCGGCCACTACGCCTGCCACCGCGACGCCCTGTTCTACGCCAAGCAGCTGGCGACCGGCGGTCAGTGACGCTGCGCCGGGCGGACGCCCAGGCGGGACGCGGCGGCGACCGCTTCGGAGGTGGTCTGCGCGCCCAGCAGGGCCCGCGCGGCCGCCAGCCGCCGGTCGGCGGTGCGCCGGGAAATGTGCAGCGCCTGCGCCGCCTGACCGAGGGTCGCGCCCCCCAGCAGGAGAGCGAGCAGTTGCCGATGGTCCTCGGGGAGCTCGAGCACTTCTTCCTCGCCGATGCGATGGTCGAGCCGGCCGAGATGGCGCAGGTCGTCGCACAGGCTGTCGATGAGGTCCCGCTCGGCGTCGGCGACGACCACGAGCCGGGCGCCGTCCACCGCGCACATCACCGCGGCGGCGGCATCGGCCGGCGAACGCACCGTGCCCACGCACACCAGCTGGACGCCGGGAATCGGTTTGCGCCACCCGCGCACGATCTGCGCACCGTCAGCGGCCAACTCGTCGGCCACGGCCGCCACGGCGGCGGGGGAGTGCTCCTCGAGCACCACGAAGCGGCTCACGGCGCGTGCAGCACGCTCGCGGCCATCGACGCCGCCTGCGCCCTGCTGCTCGCCCCGAGCTTGGCCGACGCGGACGCCAGCTGGGTGACCACGGTGTGCCGGGAGACACCGAGACGGGTGGCGATCTGAGCGTTGGTCAGCCCTTGGGCGACGAGCGCGAGGATCTCGCGCTGCCGCTCGGTGAGGATGCTGCCCGCACTGCGCCGACGGGGTGCCGAGCGGTGGCGTCCGGCAGCGCGCAGGGAGCGATGCACGCGGGCGAGGATCGGCAGCATGCCGAGGTCCTTGGCCCGGGCCTCAACAGCCTCGAGCTGCGGCACGGCAGCCGCGAGGTTGCCGCCGCGGCGCAACGCCTCGCCGGCACCCCACAGGCAGCGCACCTCGCCCCGGACGTGGAACGGCGCCCAGGAACGAGCCGCGCTGCAGAACAGTTCGGCGGCGGCTTCGTGCTCGCCGGCGTACATCGCCCGCAGACCGTCGACCTCCAGCGGCACCGAGAGCAGCATCTTGCGCACCTGCGGCGGGGCC
This sequence comes from Gaiellales bacterium, assembly GCA_035695105.1. GTDB lineage: Bacteria > Actinomycetota > Thermoleophilia > Gaiellales > JAICJC01 > JAICYJ01. Next base: position 1,716 of record DASSEV010000094.1, on the reverse strand, counting down.
GGCGGCCCAGGGTCCTGGCCGAGATCCAGGCGCGCCCAGGCCCGGCTGACCCAGCCGAAGAGGATGTTGGGGTCGTTCTCGGGGTTCTCGCTCAGGTAGCGCTCGCACAACGGCAGCGCCTGGTCGGGCCGCCCGCCCCACACCGCAGCCTCGATGCGTACCCACAGGGCCTGCATCTCGCCACGGAAGTCCTGGGCCATGTCGGCGCTCACGGCGTCGAGCCTGCGTAGCGCCTCGTCGATGCGGCCGACGTCGATGAGGGTCAGACACAACGCCTCGAGAAGCTGGTCCCGCCCGCGCGGTTCGAGCTGCTGGGTCAGCAGCTCCTCGCCCTCGGCGATCACGTTCGCGTAGTTCGCCATGTGGAAGTCGAGCGACGCGAGCGCCACCCGCATGGTGCGCTCCCATTCGCCGAGGCCGAGCTCGCGGGAGCGCTCGATGTACTCCTGGGCGATGCGACGGGCGTACGGCGGATCGCCGGCCGACTCGTGCACGCTGATCAGGTTGTTGGCGGCGAGGAATTCGGTGCTGGTGTCGCCGGCCTTGCGCGCCACCCGGATCGCTTCTTCGAGGTGCTCGGCGCCCGTCGGGTCGTCGGCGACAGCGAGCGCGGTGCCGTAGAGGTACTCCGCGCGGGGGACGTCGACGCCCGTCGCGGTGGCGAGTTTGTAGGCCTCACGCGCCATCGAGACGCCCCGCTCGAGGTCGACGTCGACGAACAGCGGTACCCGCGACTGCTCGATGCGCAGCCGGACCTCGATGTCGCTGCCGGTGCCGGCGGCCAGGCGCAGGCCCTCGTCGAGCGCGGCACGCAGCTCATCGACGTCGCCGGCCGTCCACGCGCCCCGGGCCCGCATCAGGCACGCCGCCGCGCGCGCTTCGACGTTGTCCTCGTCGAGCATCGCGAGTATCGAGATCATGCCCTTCCAGTCGTGGGCGGCCTCGAGCGCGCGTGCGGCGCGCAAGCGCAGCGCGTCGGCCTCGGGACCTGACGCGCAGGCCGCCGCAACCGCAAGGTGGCTCGCCTGCTCGCCCGGGCGGGAGGTGCGCGCCACGGCCTGCATGGCCGCCTTGAGCGCGTTGTCCGGCTCGCCGGCGAGGGCGTAGTGCCGGGCCGCCTCGCCGATGTCGTCGACGCCTCGGGCGATGCGCGCATGCAATGCACGCTGCACCTCGGCGGGCATCTGCTCGACCGCCAGTTCGCCCAGCAGTGCGTGCCGGACGGCGACGCCGGACGGCCCTGTGGTGACGAGATCGGCGTCCACCAGGCTTTTCACCCCGGCTTCGCCGAGAGCCTCGGCCGCGATGGGCCGACCCGCCAGGGCGAGCAGGTCGAAGGCCTCCCGGCCGGCCGCGTCGAGCCGGCGCAGGCGCGCGGCGAGCGCCAGCCGAAGCGATGCCGACGGCTCGCCGGTCGACACCAGTTCGTGCAGCAGCAGGGGGTTGCCTCCGGTGCGCTGCACCAGCCGCTCCCGGGCGGCAGCTCCCAGATCGGGACGCAGCGACGACACGAGTTCGCTGGACGCGTCGGCGGGCAGGCCGGTGAGCACCAGCGGCACGAACCCGGCGCCCTGCAGTTGCTCGAGGGCCCGGTCGGAGCGGGACTCGCCGCTGCGCACGCCGGCGAGCAGGGAGACCCTGCCGGCGAGCTGGGCCGCCACCTCGAGGGTCGCGGCCGCCGCCCAGTGCAGGTCGTCGAGCAGCAGCACCGCGTCG
>DASSEV010000093.1:0-2874 GCA_035695105.1 Gaiellales bacterium | reverse complement strand
GGCGTCCGGAGCCGACTGGTCCGGGCCGTCGCTCGACGAGCGGATCCACCACCTCATGGCGCACTGGCCGGACGTGAAGCTGCACTGGTACGGCAAGGGCCAGCGGCCCGGGCGCAAGCTCGGCCACGTGACGGCGCTGGGCACCGACCACGCCGAGGTGCGGGCGCGCGCCGCGGCGGCCGCCCGCTATCTGGCCGACGGCGTCGTGGACCCCGCATTCGCCTTCGACCACCCAGCCTTCCAACCCCGAGGGGAGTCATGACCGAGCCACTGGTCGGCATCGTCATGGGCAGCGACTCCGACTGGCCGACGATGCGGCCGGCCGCGTTCGCGCTGCGGGAGTTCGGCGTCCCGTACGAGGCGCACGTCGTCTCCGCTCACCGCACGCCGCGCCGGATGCTCGAGTACGCCGAGAGCGCCGCCGGCCGCGGGCTGCGGGTGATCATCGCCGGGGCCGGGGGAGCGGCCCACCTGCCCGGGATGGTCGCCGCGGCGACCCCGCTGCCGGTCATCGGCGTGCCCCGGCCGCTCGACCGGCTCGACGGCCTGGACAGCCTGCTCTCGATCGTCCAGATGCCGGCCGGCGTGCCCGTGGCCACGGTCGGCATCGGGGGCGGCCGCAACGCCGGCCTGCTCGCCGTCCGCATCCTGGCGGCCGCGGATCCCGCGCTGCGGGAGGCGGTCGAGCGGTTCCAGGCGGATCTGGCCGACGGCGTCGTCGCCCGCGACGCCGCGTTGCAGCAGGACATGGCGGCCGATGCGGAGCAGAGGGACTGAGCCGGCGGCACTAGGCTCGACCCGTGAGTAGCGATGGGGGCGGGTTGTTCGCGCTGACCGAGGAGCACGAGGCGATCCGGGCGGCGGTCCGGGACATCGCGGAGCGGGAGATCGCTCCCCACGCGGGCGAGGTCGACGCCCAGCCGCGGTATCCGATCGAGGCGCAGAAGGCGCTCACCACGGCCGGCTTCCACGCCACCCACATCCCCGAGCAGTACGGCGGGGAGGGGGCCGACGCCGTCGCCACCTGCATCGTGATCGAGGAGGTCGCGCGGGCCGACGCCAGCGCCTCGCTCATCCCGGCGGTCAACAAGCTCGGCTCGGTGCCGATCCTGCTGTCGGCGTCGGAGGACCTGAAGCAGAAGGTGCTGCCCTCGATCGCCGCGGGCGACGCGATGATCAGCTACGCCCTGTCCGAGCGGGAGGCCGGCTCCGACGCGGCGTCGATGAAGACCCGCGCCCGCCTGGACGGCGACCACTGGGTGCTCAACGGCAGCAAGATGTGGATCACCAACGCCGGCGTCTCCTCCTGGTACACGGTCATGGCTTCGACCGATCCTGAGAAGGGCGCCAACGGCATCTCGGCGTTCGTCGTGCACAAGGACGACCCGGGCTTCACGGTCGGCACCAAGGAACGCAAGCTGGGCATCAAGGGCTCGCCCACCTGCGAGATCTACTTCAGCGACTGCTCGATCCCGGCCGACCGGATCGTCGGCGAGCCGGGCACCGGCTTCAAGACGGCGCTGCGGACCCTCGACTTCACCCGCCCGACCATCGGCGCGCAGGCGGTCGGCATCGCCCAGGGCGCACTCGACGCGGCGGTCGGCTACGTCAAGGAGCGCAAGCAGTTCGGCACCGCGATCGGCTCGTTCCAGGGCGTGCAGTTCATGCTCGCCGACATGGAGATGCAGATCGAGGCGGCCCGCAACCTCGTCTACGTCGCCGCGGCGCGCGGCGAGCAGGGGGGCCCGGGCGCCGACCTGACCCGGCTGGCCGCCTCGGCGAAGGCCTTCGCCTCGGACGTCGCCATGAAGGTCACCACCGACGCCGTCCAGCTGTTCGGCGGCTACGGCTACACCCAGGACTTCCCGGTCGAGCGCATGATGCGCGACGCCAAGATCACCCAGATCTACGAGGGCACCAACCAGATCCAGCGCATGGTGATCGCCCGCAGCCTGCTCCGGTAACCGCGCCGATCGCGGGAACGGCGTTCCGCGCGGGACGGCTGGGAAGACTGGGGCGGGGATCCCTCGCGAGGGCCTCGCGAAGGCCCCGACCGCGGCTCCCGCGCTGTTAGCGTGACCCGTCATGGAGGCGATCCGCTCGGTCCAGCCGGCGGCGTCGCTGCGTCTCGCGCCGTCGCCGGATCCGGTGGTGGCCGGGCGCGTACTCACGTTCGGCACCTTCGACGTCTTCCACGCCGGGCATCTGCGGCTGCTGGAGCGCGCCGCGGCGCTGGGGGAGCGGCTCATCGTCGGCGTCAGTTCCGACGAGCTCAACATCGCCAAGAAGGGCAGGGCGCCGGTGTACCCCCTGCGCGACCGCATGGCGATCCTGCAGGGCCTGCGGTGCGTCGACGAGGTGTTCGTGGAGCACAGCCTCGAGGCGAAGCGGGACTACGTGCGCGAGCACCGGGCCGACGTCCTGGTGATGGGTGACGACTGGGCCGGGCGCTTCGACCACCTCTCCGACGACTGCCGGGTGGTCTATCTGCCGCGCACCCCGGCCATCTCGACGACGGCGATCATCGAGCAGATCCGCTACGGGGACAGCGACGGCGACTGACCGGCCGCCGGTCAGGACAGCAGTTGCGCGACCCCGGTGACCCGGGCGTCGCCGGACATCGCAGCCAGCCATGCCGCCCAGCCGGGTCGCGATCGCATGGCCTCCAGCGCGCTGCGTGCCGCCTCGCGATCCCCTCGCTGGGAGGCGGCCAGCGCGGCGTAGAGGTCGCGCGCCCCGACCGGGGCGAAGACGGCGAGGGTCTCGTAGTCGCGCTCGTCGTAGGCGCGCTGCAGGTTGCGCAGCATCCGCAGCTGGGCCACCGGGTCGGCGGAGTCGTCGACCCGCAGGTCGATGCGCACGCCGTCGTCGTCC
>DASSEV010000092.1:0-2139 GCA_035695105.1 Gaiellales bacterium | reverse complement strand
TCCCGGTCGCGGCAGGGGCATCCCTGCTCTGCTACGGCGTGCTCGGGATGGCGCTGCGGCTGACCATGGGCGCGACCCTCCCGGCGCTCATCATCTGCATCGTGGTCGGCACCGCCGGCTACGCGTGGATCCTGTGGAGGTTCCGCGACCGCGTCGAGCTCGTCCTGCTGGGCGGCACCCTGCGCACCCGCCGGCGCCGCCGCGCCGCGCCGGTCACCACCTAGAGGCCTGATGTGGGTTTAGCGGCCGTCATAGGCGACGAGGCTGCGGAGTGGGCGTCCCAGGATGCTGTTGATGAGCATGCCGAGGGTGAGTGCGAGCAGGCGTTGAGCGATCCGCTGTGCCAGGCCGGGGAGCGTCTTGGCGAGGTGGTGTTCGAGTCGCATTTGGCGTTTGAGGTTGGAGAAGACGCTCTCGATGACCAGGCGGATGCGGGCTTTTTCGACTTCGCTGGCTGGTCGCTGGCCGAGGCGGTGCTTGTCGGGGGTGACCAGGTGGATGTCGATCAGTTCCAGGCTGCGCTCGAACTCGGCGCCCCAAAGGCCCTTGTCGGCAAACAGCGTCGTGCCGGGGTGGGCTTGGCAGAGCCGGTAGGTGGCCTCGTACTCGCGCTCGCCGGCCGGAGTGAGGTCGTAGCCGACCGGGACGCCGTTTCGGTCGCTCATAAGGACGAGTCGCATGCCCCAGTACCACTGGCTCTTGGACGGGCAGTAGCCGTACCCCGCCGCGCCGGCGAACAGGCTCCGCTGCGCGCAGCCGGCGTAGTTGGCGCACGACAACAGCGTCCCGTCTACCAACCTGACCTGGCCGGTCGCGACCAGCTCGGCCACCGCCATCTGGGTGGTGGTGATCCACGGCGTCAAGCGGCGCAACCTGCGGTTGTACTGCGACTGGTCGGGCAGATGCGGGAACCACCCCGGCAACAGCTTCCCCACCACGCCCAAGAACTGGCGATCCGACGAAACGCCGATCACCGCCTGAGCCACCGACAACGCGATCACCTCAGCATCGGTGATCTTCCCAGGCGGACCAACACGAGGAATCCGCAGCGAGTCCGCGAACACGTAGGCTGCGACCACGAGGGTGTCCAGCGAAGCGGTCATCTCGAGCTCCTATCTCGAGGTTGCCAAGCTGGACACCCTCCTTCGCCATGCGCATCCTCATGACCTGCAAACCCACATCAAGCCTCTAGGATCGCGGGCCGTGTCCGACCTGCCCCTCGCCGACGTCCGGGTGCTCGACCTGACCCAGATCCTGGCCGGGCCGTTCTGCACCATGATGCTCGCCGACCTCGGCGCCGACGTGGTCAAGGTGGAGCGGCCGGGGGGCGGCGACGGCAGCCGCCACTGGGGGCCGCCGTTCGTGGCCGGCGAGAGCGCCTACTTCCTTCAGGTCAACCGCAACAAGCGCTCGATCACGATCGACCTGAAGCATCGGGACGGCGCGGCGGTCGCACGCCGATTGGCGGCCGGTGCAGACGTCGTGATCGAGAACTTCCTGCCCCACGCCGGCGAGCGCTTCGGGCTCGACGCGCCCTCCGTGCGGGCCGAGCACCCCGCCCTCGTCCACTGCGCGATCCGCGGCTACCCGACCGGCCATCCCGAGGCGGCCCGCCCCGGCTACGACTTCGTCATGCAGGGGATCGGCGGGATCATGAGCATGCAGGGCGAGCCCGACGGCGAGCCGATGAAGGTGGCCGTTGCGATCTCGGACATCGTGGCCGGCCAGTTCGCGAGCTCGGCGATCCTGGCGGCGCTGCTGCGGCGGGGACGGACGGGCGAGGGCGCGACGCTCGAGGTGTCGCTGCTCGACGCGCAGGTGGCCTGGCTCGCGAACCGCGGCGGCGACTGGCTGATCGGCGAGATCGAGCCGGTGCGGCTCGGCAACGCCCATCCGTCGATCGTCCCCTACGAGACGTTCCGGGCGGCCGACGGCTACGTGAACCTGGCGGTGGGGACGGACGAGCAGTTCGCCCGGTTCTGCCGCGAGGCCGGGCTCGACGAGCTGGCCGACGACCCCGACCTGACCACGAACCGGCTCCGCGTCGTCAACCGCGACCGGCTCGTCCCCGCGCTCCAGCGCGCGTTCGCCGAGCGCCCTGTCGCCCACTGGCTGGGCGTGCTCGACCGCGCCGGCGTC
>DASSEV010000091.1:0-2541 GCA_035695105.1 Gaiellales bacterium | reverse complement strand
AGGAGCAACGTGCCACCGAACTCGTTCGTGCCCATCGGCACCACCGATGGCGGGGGCGCCGACGGCCCGGCCACGGCGGCGGAGATCCGCCAGCAGCCTCAGCTCTGGAGGCTCGTGGCGGCCGAGGCGAAGCGGCGCCGGGCGGCAACGGACGACTTCCTGCGGCCGCTGCTGAGCGATCAGCGGGCCCGGATCATGCTCTCGGGCGCGGGCACGTCCGCGTTCGCCGGGCAGGTGCTGGCACCCGCGCTGACCAGCCGGCTGCGGCGGCGCGTCGACGCGGTCGCGACCACCGACATCGTGTCCAGCCCGCGGGCGGTACTCGGCGAGGACGTGCCGACGCTGCTGGTCTCGCTGGCCCGCTCGGGCGACAGCCCGGAAAGTACCGCGACGACCGCCCTCGCGGACGAGCTGCTGTCGTCCGTCCGTCACCTCGTGATCACCTGCAACCGCCACGGCCAGCTCGCGAAGGCTCACTCCGACCGGGCCGACTCGCTCGTGCTGCTCATGCCGGCCGCGGCCAACGACCGCGGCTTCGCCATGACTTCAAGCTTCACCAGCATGCTGCTGGCCGCGCAGCTGGCCCTCGACCCGCAATCGGCCCTCGACCCACAATCGGCCCTCGGCCCCGGCGGCACGGATCACGGGTACGTGGACCGCCTGGCCGCGGCCGCCGAGCAGCTGCTGGCCGAGCGGGCCGGCCAGCTCGCCGGGCTCGCCGCCCGCCCATACCGCCGGGTGGTCTATCTCGGCAGCGGCGCGCTCACGGGCCTTGCTCGTGAGGCGGCGCTCAAGCTGCTCGAGCTCACCGCGGGTCAGGTCGTCAGCTCCTGGGATTCCTCGCTCGGCTTCCGGCACGGGCCGAAGGCGTTCCTTGAGCAGGGAACGCTCTGCTTCGTGTTCGTCTCCGCCGATCCCTACTCCCGGCGCTACGACGAGGACATCGCCGACGAGCTTCGCCGCGCCCTCGGCGACGAGCACGTCGTGGAGGTCTCCGTGCACGCAGGCGGCGGCCGGCCGACGTGGCACATCGGCGACCTCGGCCACCTGCCTGACTCCCTTATCGCCTTGCCCTATGCCGTCCTCGCCCAGCAATTCGCATTGCTCGCCTCCCTGGAGTGCGGCCTCGCCCCGGACAACCCCTTCCCGTCCGGCGAGCTCAGCCGGGTCGTGCGCGGCATCAACATCTACTCACTGCCCAGGCCGACGTGACGGACTTCTTCCTGGGCTGTGACGGCGGGGGGACGAAGACGGATCTCGTCGTCGTCACCGGCGCGGGCCGCCTGGCCGCCTTCCTGCGCGCTCCGAGCACCTACTACCTGTCGGCTGACCCGCGCGGCACCGACCTCGTCGGCGAGGTGCTCGCGGAGGCGGTGCCCGCGGTCTGCTCGCAGGCCGGGATCGGGCCGGGCGACATCCGGTTCGCGTTCTTCGGGCTGCCGGGATACGGCGAGGTGCGGGCGGACGTGCCGCGCCTGGACGACGCGGCGGCCCGGGCGCTGCGGCACGGCCGGTTCCGCTGCGACAACGACATGCTGTGCGGCTGGGCCGGATCGCTGGCCGGTGCCGACGGCATCAACGTCATCGCCGGCACCGGCTCGATGACCTACGGACGGCGAGCCGGAGCAGGCGTTCGGGCCGGCGGCTGGGGCGAGCTCTTCGGCGACGAGGGGTCCGGCTACTGGATCGGCATCCGGGCGCTGCGCGCGTTCTCGAAGATGAGCGACGGCCGGGCCGAACGCGGCCCGCTGCACGCGGTGCTACGCCGCCACCTGGCCCTGGATGAAGACATCGATCTCGTCGGGCTCGTGCTGCATCAGTGGCAGGGGGCGCGGCAGCACATCGCCGCGCTGGCGCCCGCCGTCCGCGAAGCCGCCGTCGACGGCGACCGCTGCGCGCAGGCGATCCTGACCGCCGCCGCGGCCGAGCTGACCGGGCTCGTCGACGCCACCAGGCGGCGGCTCGGATTCGGCGAGGGCGAGACCGTCCCGGTGTCGTACTCCGGCGGGATCTTCGCCATGCCCGAAGTGCTGGACGGCTTCCTGACCGGCATGGAAGCCCTTTCCCCGAGCTACCGCGTCAGCAGGCCCCGCTACGCGCCGGCGATCGGCGCCGCGCTCTACGCGGCCGCGCTCGGCGGCGCGCCGCTCGACGACGCCGCGCTGCACGCGCTGCCGGCTACCCTGACTGAATACCAAAGAGGTCGGTGTCCCTGATGATTTGCCGGTTATCATCTTCCGTGCCGTGAGATTGCATGGCAGACTGACGTGGGATTTCACGGCGCGTTCCCTCCCGGGCCAGGATCCACGACCTAGGGTACGACGATGCGAGGAGTGCCGATGGTCTCGTCGGAAGACTCGGCCTGGGATGTTCCCCACGGCATTTGCGGCACGCGCTCGGGCGGCCCGACCGTCCAGCGCCTGGTACTCGGCAGCCAGCTGCACCGGCTGCGCGAATCGCGCGGCATTACCGCCGAGCAGGCCGCCGAGGCGATCCGCGGCTCGCACTCCAAGATCAGCCGGATGGAGCACGGACGCGTCG
>DASSEV010000090.1:0-5925 GCA_035695105.1 Gaiellales bacterium | reverse complement strand
GACGAGTACCGCAAGTACCTCGAACGCGACTCCGCACTCGAGCGGCGCTTCCAGCAGATCAAGGTCGAGGAGCCCTCGATCGATGACACCGTCCAGATCCTGCGCGGACTGCGCGACCGCTACGAGGCCCACCACCGCGTCCGTATCACGGACGAGGCGCTGCAGGCCGCGGCCGAGCTGTCCGACCGCTACATCCAGGAGCGGCAGCTGCCCGACAAGGCGATCGACCTGATCGACGAGGCCGCGTCGCGCATGCGCATCAAGCTGATGACCGCGCCTCCCGTGCACAAGGAGCTCGACGAGGAGATCGAGACGGTGCGTAAGGAGAAGGAGGCCGCGATCGAGGCGCAGGAGTTCGAGAAGGCCGCGAACCTCCGCGACACCGAGCGCAAGCTGACGCTGAAGAAGCGCGAGATGGAGGACAACTGGAAGTCCTCCGGCGAGGCCGACCAAGCGCAGATCGCCGAGGAGGAGATCGCGGACATCGTCTCGATGTGGACGGGCATCCCGGTCTTCAAGCTGACCGAGGCGGAGTCGCAGCGGCTGATCCGGATGGAGGAGGAGCTGCACAAGCGCGTGATCGGCCAGGACGTGGCGATCGAGGCCGTGTCCAAGGCGATCCGGCGTGCCCGCGCGGGCATCAAGGATCCGAAGCGGCCGACCGGCTCGTTCATCTTCCTCGGCCCCTCGGGCGTCGGCAAGACGGAGCTGGCGCGGACGCTGGCCGAGTTCCTGTTCGGCGACGAGGACGCGATGATCCAGGTCGACATGTCGGAGTACATGGAGAAGCATGCCGTGTCCCGGCTGGTCGGCTCGCCTCCCGGCTACGTTGGGTACGACGAGGGCGGCCAGCTGACCGAGGCCGTCCGACGCAAGCCGTACTCGGTGGTGCTGCTGGACGAGATCGAGAAGGCGCACCCGGACGTCTTCAACATCCTCCTGCAGATGCTGGAGGAGGGACGCCTGACCGACGCCCAGGGCCGGCACGTGGACTTCAAGAACACGATCGTGATCATGACCTCGAACATCGGGGCGGGCGCGATCGCAAAGAACACGACGCTCGGCTTCAGCGTCGGCGAGGACGAGACCGGCGTGTCCTACGACGACATGAAGAACCGCATCATGGGCGAGCTGAAGAAGGTGTTCCGCCCCGAGCTGCTGAACCGCATCGACGAGGTGATCGTCTTCCACAAGCTGTCCAAGGAGGAGATCAAGTCGATCGTCGACCAGCTGATGAAGCGCCTCCGCGAGCAGATGAAGGTGCACGAGGTGGCGATCGAGCTGACCGACTCGGCCAAGGAGTTCATGGTCGAGAAGGGCTACGACCCGACCATGGGGGCGAGGCCGCTGCGGCGGGCGATCCAGCGGTGGATCGAGGATCCGCTCGCGGACTTCGTGCTGGCCCGAAACCTGCAGCCCGGCTCGACGGTGCTGGTGGATCACGTGGAGGGCGACGAGGAGGTCTCCCTGCAGCTGATCGATCCGGTCGATGTGCCCGACGCGCCCCCCGCCGACCTGGTGCCCGCCGAGGGCCCGGCCGACGAGCACGGGGGGGACGAGGACACCGGGGAGCACGACTCGCCGGCCGAGTAACGGCCCCCGACCCGAATCACGCGAGAGGGCGTCCCGTTGGGGCGCCCTCTCGTCGGTAACATGCAGGTCGATGTCCGACCGCGTGGCTCCGTGACCTCCGTCGCCGATCGCATCCGGCGGCATTTGGATCAGCTCTCGCCGAACGACCGGCGCATCGCCCACCATCTGCTCGACCACCCCGCGCAGGCGCCGTTCGAGACGGCCGAGTCGCTCGCGGCGCAGACGGGGGTCAGCAAGGCGGCGGTGGTGCGGTTCTCGAACCGGGTCGGGTTCTCGGGGTTCGCGGAGCTGCACGAGGCGCTGCGCGGTGAGGCGGTGGCGCGGCTGTCGGCCCCCCGGGAGGAGAACGGACGCGGCGACATGGTCGACGCGGTGGCGACCCGTGCGCGGTCGGATCTGGACGCGATGCGATCCGGCGTCGACCGTGAGCAGTTCGCAGCCGCGGTCGCCCTGCTGGGCAAGGGGAACGGCAAGATCGGCATCTTCGGGCACCGCAAGTCGGCCGCGCTCGCGGAGTACGCGTACTACCTGCTGAACCCGCTGCTGTCGAACACGTGGCCGATCGCCGCGGGCGAGCCGGGGATCGCGGACCAGCTGATCGATCTCGAGCCGGGCGACCGGCTGGTCGCGTTCACGTTCCGCCGGTACGCGAGGGTGACCAAGCAGGTGATCCAGAGCTTCCATGAGGCGGGAGCGCCGGTGGTGCTGGTGACCGACGACCTGATGGCGCCCGGGGCCGACCTGGCGACGCACGTGCTGGTCTGCGCGCCGGCCGAGGCGGGCGAGTTCGACACCGCGGCGCCGGGGATCGTGTTGATCGAGGCGCTGGCGGCGGCGATCGCGGCCCGGTCTGGCCGGGCGAGCAAGCGGCGCGACCTCGCGGAGCGGCTCTGGAAGCAATTCGGCACCTACTAGGTGTAGCGTTTGCCACATGAGCGGTGAGCCTCTCAACGAGCCGAGCGGGATGCACGAGCCGGTGCCCCCGCCGCGTCCGAAGCGCCCGCTGGGCGGGCGCATCCGGGAGTGGTGGGACCGGCTCAGGGGGAAGTAGGGCCGGCAACCATCACCACGGCGACCGCGGCCGGCGTGCGAGGCGTGTTCAGGCTCCATGCCAGCTTCGCCAGGCCGCCGGCGACGCGGGGAATCATCAGGCGCATCGCGTAGCGCACGCCCTGATGTGGCGCGATCCGGTGCACCGTGTCGCAGTTCAGGCGGTAGCGCCGAAGGACGGGATGCCCCTCCGTGTAGAGACCCTCGGTGTAGGAGGGGCAGGGATCCAGCTGCACGGCGAAGCGCGTCGGGTTGCGCAGCGTGACGACGTAGCGCAGGGTGTGTCCGGCCGCGATGCGCTGCAGGTGTCGCAGCGACAGCCGGACGGCGAGGGTGTCCACCGTGCCCGGTGCCGCGCGCGGCGGCCTGGGTGCAGGTGCGTAGCGTCCAAGTGGGCTCACTGCGCTGCGGCCGCAGGTGAACAGGGGAGCGGCTCGTTCGGTCGACACCGTCCCTCCGCCGGGCATCTCGAAGTCGACTGCGTGTGCCGTGCGCCGCGCCGGACAGGCGTCGGCGAACGTCCAGTCGAAGAAGCCGTGGCCGTGCGGGCGGAGATCGGCAGGGATGATGAGCCCTGGGAACGTGGCGGCAGCCGGGCGGCGCAGCGCCAGAACCCGCCGCCTGCCGTCGACGACCCCGGTCAGGCCGGGCCGGCCGCCGAGCCGGCACACCGTGCTGCTGATGTTGGTGAAGACGAACCGCTCGACCGCGCTGCCCGCGGCGGCGCCATCGCTGACTGCGGCTACGCACAGCTGATCGGCGGTGCAGGGCGGGGCACTGGCCCGGGGAGCGGAGGGCGCCTTCCAGGGTGGGGCCGTGTAGCTCGGTGCCGGTCGATCGACCCACGGCACCGCTGCGGAGCGCGCGCCTTCACGCGCTCCGCAGCCGGCTGCCAGGATGGCGAGACCGAGGACGAGAGTGAACCTGCCCACCGGCCCAGGCTACGGCCGGTGCGCGTCGATTCGGGGTCGGCCGTGTAACGGTCCTCCGTCAACCGCTACGCCGCGAGCTCCGAGGCCTCCCGACCGGCCCGTGCAGCGGCGTCCAGCGCGGCTGCGAGGGCGGTGTCCCGGTCGCCCGTGAGCGTCGGGTGGTAGCGGATCTCCGTGATGTCGGTGATCCCCGTCCACTCCAGCCAGTCACGGAAGAAGGTCGACTGGAAGTCGCGTCCGAACTCCCGCCCGAGCCGCGGCCCCCACACGGCGCTGGTATAGACGACGACCGCGCTCTTGCCACTGCCCGCAAGCAGCGGCTGGTAGCCGGTCTTCGGGTCGACGCCGAAGATCCACCCGGGCTGGGAGATCACGTCGATGAACTGCTTGAGGATGTAGGGCACATTCGCGTTCCACATCGGCACGGAGAAGAGCAGCCGGTCGGCGGCGTCGAACCGCTCGAACGCGGCGCGGGCGCTGCGCCAGGCCGCTGCCGCCTCGCCGCCGGGCTCGCCGCCACCGAAGACGGTCATCTTGGCCGACGCACCGGCGGGGCCGAAGGCGGGAAGCGTCCCGTCCCACAGGTTCCAGTGGTCGACCTCGTCTTGCGGGCGGGTCGCGCGGTGGGCGTCGACGTACGCCTGGGCGATCCGCAGCGATATGGACTCGCGGCCGCGTGGGCTCGCGCTGATGTGAAGCAGGCGGCCGGCTGGATGCCGCCTGGTCGGCTTGGTGGTCGGTGATTTCAAGGCTGAGGCTCCTTCGTTTGAGAGCTGTCAGCATCGCTGTGGGCCGGACGGGCGTCCAAGACCGGCTCGCTGTGTCACCATAGGACCCGCCTATGACACCGGAGCTGCGCCTGATCCGCTATTTCGTGGCCGTTGCCGATGAAGGCAATGTGACCCGCGCGGCCCGACGGCTGCACATCTCCCAGCCGTCGCTGAGCACCGCGCTGCGCCGGCTGGAGGCGCAGCTCGGTGTACAGCTCCTGCGCCGCGAGGGGCGCCGGTCGGTGCTGACGCCGGCCGGAGAGCTGCTTCAGCGGCGCGGCCGGCAGCTGCTCGCCGAGGCCGATGATGTCACGGCCGCGGTTCGCGGCGCGGCGGCGGGCGTCCGCCTGCGGCTGGGGGTCTCGCCCACGGCGAGATACGAGCTCGCACCGCGGATGCTGGCGCTCTGCGCGGCTGCATCGCCCGGGGTGATGATCTACACCCAGGAGGACACCTCCGGCGCGCTCCTACGCGGGGTCGCCGCCGGCGCGCTCGACGCGGCCCTCACCTTCTGCGCCGGCGAGCCTCCCATGGGAGTGGAGCTGATCCCCGTCTGGGAGGAGCCCGCCGTCCTGCACCTCGACGCGCGGCATCCGCTCGCGCGGCGCACCGCGGTCTCGTTGGCGGAGCTCGGGGAAGAGACGGTGCTGGTGGCCGACAGCCCCGATTCGAGCGGGTACACCGAGCACATCGCCCGAGCGTTCGCAGAGGTGGGGGTGGCGCCGGGGACGCTCCCGGATCCATACCCGGATCTCGGGCTGCAGGCGGTGCGGGAGGGCCGGGGAGTGGTGCTCTACGTCCGGAGCGCGTACCCCGCGCAGCTGGAGGGCTCGGCCTTCGTGCCGGTCGAGCCGCCCGTCACGCTGCCATTCCATCTGGCGGTGCCCCGCCGATCGGCGAACGCCGGCAACCAGGTGCTGATCGACGCCGCCGAGACGCTGCGCCGGCAGTTCGCCGAGCTTCCCGGCGACGGTGACGATTCCGCCACGACTCCGTAACGACCATCGTGCGATTCTGGTCGATGGCCACCCGTCACGAGTCCGTCACGCCCAAGTCACGCCCACCCGGCGGGGCTTTGACTCCAATAATTGGGGTTGCGCAGCGGTTTGGCTCCCCGGGCGGAGTCGGGTGTCACAGACGTGCAACGGGGCGGTCACGACCGCCTGCTGATGCTTTGACACCGTCACGGGCGCTGTCACGCCATCGTGACGGATTCGTTGGTCACGGATTCGTCACGATCCGTAACAAGTGTTTCACAACTTGCACGTATTCGACTCATATGATTCACTGTCGACGTGGCGACGGAACGAACAGCTCAGCCCGAGCACGACGCGTGCGCGCTGGCGGCGGTGGTCGCACGCGACGGGCGCTCGTCTGCGTGGCCTCTGCGCCATGCGGCGGCCGCGCTCGCGCGGATGGCGCATCGTGCCGGCGGCACGGGCGGGGAGGGTGACGGCTGTGGCGTTCAGGTCGACATCCCGCGCGCTCTCTGGCGCGACCGCCTCCGCAGCGACGTTGTCGACGACCCGGGATTCGCGGTCGCCCACCTCGCAGGAGATGATCCGGAGCCGGCGCTTCGC
>DASSEV010000089.1:0-93572 GCA_035695105.1 Gaiellales bacterium | reverse complement strand
TGAGCAGACGAATTGACCTCACCGGCCACCGGGCCCGAGGCGACTGGAGTGGCCTCTCGGGCCACCACCATCATCCTCCGAGCGTTGCTGTGGCACATGCGCGGATGCCCGGATTCGGCGTATGGGAACTCACCTGTCATGGGGCTGTCGACACCGACTCTCCAAGATCGTCACTGTCGACTACGTGAAGCAGCACGGCTTGACCATCAAGAGCGGGCAGGAGCAGTTGGCGACCATCCAGGTGGCTGGTGCGATCGCGAGGTCTGCCAGAAGGGGCCGCCGAGCATGTCGGTTGATGATGGCGCCGGCGCGGCTGTGGAGGTCATCGAGAAGCGCTACGCCAGCGGCGGCTAGGCGCCTCATCCGAACTGCGAGGCCGCTCTCTCCCCCGCCATCCAGCCTCTCGCTATGTTCGCTCGCTTACTCAGGAAGCCCGGAGTGCTTCATGTTCCGTTCCCGGCTCAGCATTGAGCATCGTTTCGACGATTCCTTCGCGCAGCCCGCAGCTTGACAGGATGACCGGCATGCCAAGCTGTGCTTGGATCCCTTCCATGAGGAGGATCCCGGCCGGCAGTGACCATCGCCGCTTTGGGTGCAGCCGGCGGGTCAGGCGCTTCGGCGGATCGAGGGCGGTGGCCAGCCCCTGGTTGAGTTCATCGGCGTCCGCCACCGGGCCGACGATCTTTGCCAACGCGCGAGCCGAGCCGCCGCAGGCGATCAACACGTCAGTTGCCGGCAGATCGCCGAGTTGAATGGCTTCCCGCGCGGACGCCCGCGCTGTCTCGATCTCGGCGTCCGTGCGTTGCTTGGAAGCGGAGAAATGCTTCTCCGCCAGAGTCACGGCCCCGATATCGAAGCATGCGGTTGAAAAGACTCCGCTCGCGGCCGTGCCGAAAGCGATCTCGGTCGAGCCGCCGCCGACATCGCAAACCGCGAGCCGGCGGTCGGACGTCGCGGTACCGCGCGCGGCGCCACGAAAAGCGAGCGCCGCCTCCTCCTCAGGGGAGAGCACCGAGACGTGCCTTCCAGTCGCACCCGCGAGGGCGTCGACCAACTCATCAGCGTTCTCACCACAGCGCCCCGGCGCCGTCACGACAACAGTCAAACGGTCACAGCCCAGGGTTGCGGCGTGATGGTGAAACGCGGCGGCACGCGCTCTGACCTCGCGTAGTGTCCGGATGCCGTATCGGCCGGACGAGGCAAGCTCGGCGCCGAGATGCAGGAAGGCGCGCTCATCGGCGATGCGGCGTGGCTCACCGCTGTCGTCCCGGCGAACAACAACAAGCCGCATGGTCGAAGAGCCGACATCGATGACGCCCACTGGGCTGCTCGCGTGCCTCGTAGACCTAGCGGGAGGCGGGATCGGCATCGCGTCCCTGATCGATACCAGCAAGGCGACCTGCTGCTCAAGGAGCTCGAACCGCTCGGCGGCCATTCGGTTCCGCTGCTCCGCTAGCGCGACCTGGCTCTCGTGCAGACGACGGCCGGCCAGCTGCCGCGAGCGCTGCCGGTATGCGACCGCTGCCAACAGCACATTCGCGATACCGAGTGCGACGACGACCGCGTAGTAGAACGACTGCGCCACCGACTTGACCTGCCCACCTCCCGACGCAGGGAAACCTTGCCGCTCCGGCGCTACCCCGACGAACCATTGACCGCCGGACCGACCGCATACACCTGGCCCGGCTCGTTGCTGCTACATCGGATGGGATGACGCGGAACCGGCGTCTGATGGTACAACTGGTAGGTGCTCTCGCTCGTTGTCCTGACTGTCGCCACGGCGTTGGTGTTCAACTTCACCAACGGGTTCCATGACACGGCCAATGCCATGGCCACGACGATCGCGACGCAGGCGCTGTCGCCGCGCATGGCTGTCGGAGCGGCCGCGGTGCTCAATCTGGTGGGCGCATTCCTTTCGGTGGCGGTTGCGGCAACGATCGCGAGCGGAATCGTCGATCAGACCACGATCACCGTGCCTGTCATCTTCGCCGGACTGGTCGGGGCGATCGTTTGGAACGTGGTCACCTGGTATGCGGGCATACCGTCCTCCTCGTCGCACGCCTTGGTCGGCGGCATGGTCGGCTCCGTGGTGGTTGCCGAGGGGACGGCTGGGGTGCTTTGGAGCGGGTTGGCGTCGAAGGTAATTGTTCCGGCGCTTGTCGCGCCTTTCGTCTGCGGACTGGCTGCCTGGGTTGCGACCCGCGTCGCCTACCAGGCGACGCGCTCTCGTACCGAGCAGAGCGTGCGAAGAGGGTTTCGCTCCAGCCAGATCCTCTCGAGTTCTCTTGTGGCGCTTGCCCACGGCACGAACGACGCGCAGAAGACGATGGGCGTCATCGTGCTGACTCTGGTGGCCGGAGGTCGGCTTCCAGCAGGGTCATCCGTGCCGACGTGGGTGATGGTGAGTTGCGCTGTCGCCGTCGCGCTAGGAACGTTCTCGGGAGGATGGCGGGTGATCCGCACGCTGGGCACCAAGGTGACGACGGTCGCACCGGCGCAGGGGTTCTCGGCAGAGACGGCCAGCGCCACGACGATCCTCGCGTCGAGCTTCTTTGGTTTTTCCCTGTCAACGACGCAGGTGGTCTCCGGCGGCGTGGTGGGCACCGGTCTGGCGCGTCGAGACGAGATCGTCCACTGGACAGTTGTCCGCCGCATGGTAGTCGCCTGGTTGCTGACAGTCCCAGCGGCCGGCCTGATCGGTGCAACGGCAGAGGGAGCCGTCTCAGCGTTCTCTTCGGCCACCACCGGCGTAGCCGTCGTCTCGGTGATTGCGTGCATCGCATTGGCCGTAGTCTTTGTGGTCGCCCGTCGCAGCAACGTCACCGCCGACAACGTACTTGACGAACTTGACCTGAACCCGCTCGAGGAACCTGCGGCTCCGGCTTTGGTCGCCTAATGACCATCCTCTCAGTTTCCACATATCTGCCGGCCGGCGACCTGGCACGTATCGTCGCGGCGACGTTGCTCGTGTCGATCGCGGCGCCATCCGCCGTCGCGCTTGGGATTGCCGGCCTGGAACAGCGGGATACCGGCCGGGCTCCGCTGGGCAACACACTCCTCGCCCTCGGAGGAGGCGTGCTGGCGCTTCTCGTGGCCACGGGTCTCTACGCACTGATTCAGCGGTAAGCGGCCGACTCGCGGGGCAGCGAGCGCCGTCTGCTTAGGCTCATAGGCGTAATCGCCGCTCTTGGGCAGCCAAGCGGAGCGGGGAAGCATCGGAGCCGGGGAGCCGCAAAGCGTCCGCACCCTATCCCTGAGGCTACCCCGGCGGGGACAGCAGGGCCGCTTGGGCTCGGGCGTCTGCTTCGTTGGTGAATGTGTCGGTCTGCCAGATGAGGCCGTCGCGGAACTGCACGAGCCAGACGGCGGTGGTGTCGGTCAGCGAGTTGTCGGCGTGTTGGTACTGGATCCGGCCGATGACGAGCACCGCGTCGTTGCCGGCCGGCTCGATCGAGTGAAACGCGGGGACGATCAGGCGCCGTTCGACGTCGTCCATGTAGTCGAGGGCGCCGTCGCGACCGCGCACGTCCCCGCCTTCCGGCGCGGTGATCAACCTCAGCGTCGCGTCGGGGTGAACGAGCTCGGCGAGCGCCGCTGCGTCACGTCGTTCAAAGGCACGCTGGAGCGCTTCGAGAACTGCGACCTGCTCTTCGAATACGGTTCGATCGGCCAGCATGGAGTCTCCGACGCCGTTCGGGGGACCGGACGCGGCGTGCTGCTTGACCGTGAGTTCGAGCATACCGACCGGCGCGCAACTGCTCAACCCGTACAGAATCGGTTCGCAACCTGGCCGAAGATCAGCTTTCGCCGAGCCGCGAGCATGAAGCCGAGGAGGGCGACGGGCATCCGGAGGAGGAGGGTCATCTAGCTAGCTACCTGGTCTGCATGTAGGCTTGTGGACGCGCTCCGGCTGACTCCAACAGCGAGATGCACTTCCCCCAAGACGTGCCCTCCCTTGCTCCTGTGGCTGCCGGGGCGCTCTGCTTTGGATGCGGCTGTGTCGGAGCCGTCAGCCGGGCGTCCCCAACCTGCTTGAGGATTTCCTGCCACCCGTCGTCCGCTTGCAGACGCCCGCGCAGCTCGGGTCTGGATATCCCAGCTCGGCGTCGGCATCGAGGTCTTGGAACCGACGACCGAAAAAATCGTTGCAGCCCGACGTTGCAGTGACCGAAAAGGCCCACGCCCTGAGTCAGTCAGTTAGCTACTCGTGGGCGGACATGGCTACGACATACAGGTTGTTCTTCGAGGCCTTACCTTCGCCGATGCCGGCCCGTTCGAAGTCGACGGTGAACCGGAGCCCCGCCCGGCGAGCGCTGAGGAGCGGTCCGCCGCCGCATGGGATGGAACTCGCTGGCGCATTGGCGCAGGGATCGCGGAAGGTATGCGGCGACACAGACCAGTGATGGCTCGCGAGCAATGTACCGAGCTGGATGAACACGACACGTGGGCTGGTCGGGCTGTAGCGGCGATAGCCGCATTCGCCGCCCTCGCCGATTCGCTCGAGCCGGACCGGATGACCGTCAATCGGCCGCAGCTGA
This sequence comes from Gaiellales bacterium, assembly GCA_035695105.1. GTDB lineage: Bacteria > Actinomycetota > Thermoleophilia > Gaiellales > JAICJC01 > JAICYJ01. Next base: position 89,034 of record DASSEV010000089.1, on the reverse strand, counting down.
TTGAACGCGGCGCGGATCTCGCTGGCGCACGGATCCGGACCGTAAAGCGCAGTCTCGGTGCTACAGGCGGCCGCAACCGCTAGCCCAATGACGAGCGCCAATACGCCGAGAGCATGCGTCAGCCGCACCATCCAGGTTCACTCCCTCCGGATCGCAAGTACCGAAATAGTCCACGCCGGCCGTCGACGATGGCTTAGCGCGTTCCCGACCACGTTGGAGAACGGGCAACGGCCATATCGTCCAAGGCGCTCGGGCTACCAGGTTTCGCTATCCGGCGGGCCACGACCTTGTGATGTTGAGCGGGTGCTGCCAGAGGTCGGTGAGCGCCGGGGAAACTGGTGACGTCCCTGATACAACCGTTCCGACCGGTGGCGGCGCGTGAAAGATCTGATCTTCGCCCCATGTCCCGTCGAACGCGATCCACGGTGTGTGCCACCGATCAACGCGGCGAATCGCTGTCTGCATCACGCCTGGCAGCGGTGGGCCGAGCTGCGCTCCGCCGGCGGCGGAACGGTCGACTGGCGCAGGAAGGCCCAGCTGATTCAGGATCATGAGCGCCTGCGGCGGGACGCACTGGGTCGCGATCGGCTGGGTTCCGGCGGCAAACAGGTTCGCGTGCGACCCGATCGCAATGTGGTCGACCGGGTGGGTTCCCCGCCGCTCGACGCCTGCCCATGGTCGGCGTATCCCCGTGCAGTGCTGGCTGTAGGCGGCGTACAGCGGCCGCTGCGTTGAGCGCCGCAACACAATTGTGACCGCTTCCCAGTCACCCTCGTGCGCCTGCCAGAACACGTCGTCGGGCGGATAGTCGTAGGAGTAGACATCGTCGTAGTAGAAGTACCAGTACTGCAGCACGATCTTCCGCGGCCGATAAGCGACACGGCCATACACCGTGCTCCTCCGGTCTCCCGTAAGCCAGCCTGCCTCGTAGCAGGCGAGGTCGCCGATCGGGCCAGCCGTCGGTGAACACGGTTGCTGGTTGAGCCGATAACACATCGCCAGTCCCTGGCTCTGACAGCTTGCCGAGTCCCGCGTGGGCAACGTGGCCAGCTGCGGATGCGGGTCAACCAGCGACCACGACCCCGGAGCCGACTGCGTTTCCAGCGTCGCATCGTGCACAAACCCGTTCACATCCGTCGGCCGAAACGGCTCCAAGGGATCCACAACCGTCACGGGCTGGAACCGCGCGAGCAGCACCCGCGGCGTCGCGGCATGCGCAGGAGTCGCGACGCCGAGCCCAAAGCCCAGAACCGACAGGAGGGCAAGTGCCCAAGAACTCCCCCTCATCTCTACCTCCCCCGGTAGCGGCCGCGCCCCGGCGGCGACCCACAGCGCGCATCCTGTACACACGTCGTCGGCCCGACATCCGGGGAATCCCGTATCTGAGTCCGTGGCGCCGACGCCGAACATTGCATCTCGGAGCTTGTGGGTTCGAATCCGACCCCGCCGCTCGCTGACACCAGGTGAGACACTGCGTGCGATGAGCGAAGCCCCGTTGGCGCTCGGACGCCGCGTCATCGTTACCGGGCTGGCCGGCTCCGGGAAGAGCACGTTCTCGCTCGCGCTCGCTGCGAGGACCGGCTTGCCGGTCGTTCATCTTGACCTCCACTTCTGGAAGCCCGGCTGGGTTGCACCGTCGGAGGCGGAGTGGCGCGAAGAACAGGATCGGCTGCTCGCCGGCGAAGCGTGGATCGCCGACGGCAACTACGACGAGACACTCGATCTCCGGCTCGGACGCGCGGACACCGTCGTCGTGCTCGACATGTCCTGGTGGCTGTGTGCGGGACGTGCATTCCTGCGGGGTTTCCGAATGCCAGACGAGCTGCCCGAGGGGTGCGCCTATTCGGCTCGACAGCGGTTGCTCGACGAGTGGCGCCTGGCCGTCCGCATCTGGCGGAGGCGCCGCTCAGAACCGCAGCGGGAACGCGAAATCATCTCGCAGCGTGGGCAGGATGTGACGCTCTACGTGCTCACATCTCAAGAGGCGGTCAAGGAGTTCCTCACCCGTCTGGAGGTCGGGCAGCCGGACGATCACCACCGCGGCGCCGACGGCGCGCCGCCGCCTGGGTGACCCGGTTCGCGCAGAGCTGGCAGCAGTAGCGCCGGCTGCGATTCCTTGACCGGTCGATGTAGGCACAGCAGCACGGCGAAGCCGCGCAACGGCCGAGCCGCCCCCACTCCCCTGCGGCGAGCAGCTCCATCAGCGGCACCGCGGCTGCTGCGGTCAGGAACGCCGCACCCTCATCGCGGGGCGGGCCGTACCGCAGCGCCCAGCCATCCGCGCCGTGCTCGAGCGCCGGGGCGGCCGGAGAGGCGTCGAGCACCTGGTTCAGGATCTCGGCCGCGCGATCCTCGTCTGCATCGATCGCGGCTGCGAGCCGATCGCGCAGCGCCACCACCCACGGCAGGTCATCCGGCCGGCAGCGATCGGCTGCCTCGCTGTATCCGGCCCACACGAAGAACCGCTGCAGGCGCGAATGGTCGACCAGGAAGTCCGGCGGCGTATCGAGCTGGTCGACGGTGTTCACGAGACCGAGTGCCAGTTCGACGCCGGTCAGCGGGGGTCGTGACGCCATCGCTAACGAATTCTAGAGCGTCAGCGTCATAACGGCATATTGCCACTGACGACCTGGGAGGGGACATGATCAACCGCCTACTCGCCGCGACGGTGCTCGCGGCGGGATTCCTTGCCGCCTCGGCGGCCGGCGCTGCCGCGGCGGCGCCCAGCATCGACCGGTCGGCCGTCAGCGTCAGCCACGTGATCGCCGCCGGCCCGGATACCTGTGCGTTCGACATCGTGTCGAGCTACTCGGGCACCGTTCGCACCGTCACCTTCAGCGACGGCACGCAGCAGACGACGCTCAGCGACTTCCACCTCACCTACACCAACCCGATCACCGGGCGATCGCTGACGACGCCGCTTGCGGGCCCGTTCTTCGTCACCCCCAAAGGTGACGGAACCGTCACGTCGACCATCGACGGCAACGACGGCCGGTTCGTCATCCCCGGGCAGGGCCGCGTCTTCGCCGACGTGGGACGGTTCGTCTACATCGCTCCGGCGGACAACCCGAACATCCCGCTCGACATCATCCAGGTCACCGGCGAGCAGGATCCGAGCCCGTTCCCTGCCGTCTGCGCATACCTGGGCGGGGCATGACGCGCTGACCGCATGCCGGCGGCGGGATCGCGCGGCGACCGCTCTCGAGAGCCGCCCCCCGCCGCCGGCAGGCGTCAGCTCAGCGGCCCCAGCCGGTAGCCCACGCCCCGCACGGTCTCCAGCACGTCCGCGTGAACCCCGAGCTTCCTGCGCAGTCCGCTGACGACCGCCTCGACGACGTTCGAGCTGGTGCCGATCCACTCGTGTCCCCAGACCTCGCGCAGCAACTCCTCGCGGGTCACCGCCGCCCCCTTCTTCCGCTCCAGGTATTGCAGGAGGCCCAGCTCAAGGGGGCTCAGATCGATCACGCGATCGTCCAGCACCAGCCGGCGTCCGGTCTCGTCGATCACGGACGGCTCATCGGCCGTGAGCTCTCGTAGCACCACGTCTCCGAGCCAGCCGTCGATCGAGTCCGGGCCGAAATCGTTGACCAGCGTCCACACGGCGCCGCCGCCCATGTCCACCGGATCGCCCGGCAGCGGAGCGAATCCGAGCGGGGCAAGCGCAGCCAGGGCCTCGTCGAGCTCGGGCACCGCGACGTACAGGCGCCGCAGATCGGGGCGGAGCTCGAGGTACACGCGCTTCGCATCCAGCCACAGCGTTCACCGGCTGCGACTCGGGCTGGACAGCTCGTCGACGAGCCTGACCAGCAGCCGCCAGAACCGCTCGACCGTGGGGACGCTGATCCGCTCGTCCGGTGAGTGCGGGTACTGGATCTCCGGCCCCAGGGACAGCATGTCCAGCCCGGTCGCCTTGCTGCCGATCACCGCGGGCTCCAGCCCCGCGTGGGTGGCCGTCACCACCGGCGGGTGGCCGAGCTCCCGCTCGAACACGCGGCACGCCACCGCCAGCGCTGGCGAGTCGAGATCGGGCCGCCACGCGCCGTGGTTGCGCTTGACCTCGAGCTCTCCGCCGACCAGCCGCGCGACCGCGCCGAGCGTTGCGATCACGCCCGCCGCCGCGGGATCGTTGGACGACCGCGACAGGCTGTGCAGCGTCAGCCGGCCGCCCTCCGTGGTTGCCTCCCCGAGCGAGCTGCTGGTCTCGACGACACCGGCGAAGTCCGGGCTCATCGCCAGCGGCCCGGTCGGGATCACCGCCACCGCATCCAGCAGCGCGCCGGTGTCCTCGACCGACCAGGCGTCCTGCGCGGGCTGCGCATCGATCACAGCCACGTCGATGCCGGCGTCGGTCCGCGCGAACTCGTCGCGGATCTCGGCTGCCGCCGCCGCGACCGCCTGCCGGAACGCCTCCGCCTGGCCGGTGGGCAGCGAGACGACCGCCGTCGCGTCCCGCGGGATCGCGTTTCGGCTCCTGCCGCCGTCCAGCGAGACCAGCCTCAGCGGCACGCTCGCCGATGCAGCCCGAAGCGCCCGCCCGAGCACCTTGATCGCGTTCGACCGGCCGTCGGCGATGTTGCTGCCGGAGTGTCCGCCCAGGCCTCCGCTGACAACCACGGCCAGCGCCATCCCATCGTCGCCGAGCGGCGTGCGCGGGCGCTCGATGCGGATCCAGGTGTCGGTGCTCCCGGCGCATCCGACCGTGAGCCGCCCGTCCTCCTCGCTGTCGAGATTGAGCAGCACCGATCCGGTCAGCATCGATCCGTCGAGGCCGTTCGCACCTTCCAGGCCGACCTCCTCGGCGACCGTCATCAGCAGCTCGAGCGGGCCGTGCGGCAGCGAAACGTCCTCCGCCAGCGCCATCATCGCGGCGATGGCGACGCCGTCGTCGGCGCCCAGCGTCGTGCCGTCGGCCTTCAGCCACTCACCGTCCCGCACGAGCGAGATCCGTCCCTCGGCGGGGTCGTTGGGGCTGTCCGGCCTCCGCTCGCAGACCATGTCGAGGTGCCCCTGCAGGATCACCGTGGCGGCCCCCTCACGCCCGGCCGTCGCCGGCACGTGCACGAGCAGGTTGCCGGTCGCGTCCTGCTCGGCCGCGAAGCCGAGCCCGGCCGACCACGCCCGCACGTGGTCGACCATCGCCTGTTCGCCGCCCGACGGGCGGGGGATGCGCGTGATCGCCTCGAAGTGCGCCCAGAACGCGCTCGGCTCGACGCCCGCGAGCGGCGATGACGTGATCACCATGTCAGGCACTCCTCTCATCCGACCACGCCCGGCCGGCAGGTACGCGGCCAGGATAGGGCAGGCATGTTAAAGAGCGCACCGCGTCGCACCGATGACACGATGAAGGCCATGCTCGGTTTGCCGCCACGCGACGATCAACCCACCGCGCCTGCTCCCGGCCGCGGGGGCGGGGTGCGGCGGGCTGTGCAGCGCCTGCTGAGCCGGTTCGGCGGCGGCAATCGGCGCGAGGTGCAGCTGGCGCGGGTGCTCGACATGTTCGAGGAGCACATCTACGCCGGCGAGATCACGGCCGACGGCCGCTATGTCCACCACGCCTCGATGTCGTCGATGGATCACCTGGTGGGCGGCATCTTCCCCCAGAACACCGAGACCGGCCGGTTCTGGGAATCGCGCATCGCCCCCGCGGACTGGGCGCAGTACGAGGCGTTCAACCGGCGGCTGCTCGACGGCGAGGAGGCGGAGGTCACCTACCGCTTCATCGGACTCGACGGCGTCACGCGCATCCTGCGCGACCGCGCGCGACCGCGGCGGACGCCGGACGGGACCCTGCTCGTTGAGGGCATCATCTCCGACATCACGGCGCGCGAGGAGGCGGCCGTACGGCTGGACGAGGCGAGCGGCCGGTTCACGAGCATGCTGGACGTCGTCGGCGCACACGTCTACATGGCGCTGGCGCACCCCGACGGGCGGCTCGAGGAGCTGTTCCAGGGGCCGGGAGGCGACCGGCTGCTCGGCGGCGCGGAGCCCGACCCGGACATGATCAACTGGGACGCGGCCGTGCACCCGGAGGACCGGACGGCGTACGACGCGTTCAACCAGGCGCTGGGACGGGGCGAGGACGCCGAGGTGACCTATCGCCTGAGGGGCGCCGACGGCATCACCCGCTGGGTCAATGACCGCGCCGCGTGCCGCACCCGGCCAGACGGGACGTTCGAGGTGAGCGGCATCGTGTCCGACGTGACCGAGCGGCGCCGGCTGGAGGACGAGCTGCAGCGCAGCATGAGCGAGATGACCGAGGCCCACCGCGAGCTCGAGCTGGCCCGCGCCGAGGCCGAGGTGCGCGCGGCGACCGACGAGCTGACCGGCGCGTTCAACCGGCGCCACTTCGCGCAGATCGCCACCCGGACGCTCGCGGCGAACGCCGGCGGCTGCGGCCTGCTGCTCCTGGACGCGGACCACTTCAAGCAGATCAACGATGCCTACGGCCACGCCATCGGCGACGCCGTGCTGATCGGGCTGGCCGGACGGCTGACGGCCGAGCTGGAGCCGCGGGACTGCCTCGCGCGCTGGGGCGGCGAGGAGTTTGCGATCCTGCTGCCTGGCGTGGCCACGGAGGAGGAGCTGCTGCGCCGGGCCGAGGGCTTCCGGCAGGCGGTCGGCGACTCGCCGATCGCGCATGAGGACAGCGAGCTCGACCTCACGATCTCGGTGGGCGGGGCGCTCGCGCCGATGCACGGCGCGACGCTCGACGCCTTGCTCGAGCGGGCGGACAGCTGCCTCTACGACGCGAAGCACCGCGGGCGGAACCGCGTGTCGGTGGATCCCGGCGACGCGCGGACGGCGCCGGCGCACGCGGCTCCCGACGCGATGGAGCTGGCGCGCGCGCTTGCCTACGCGTGCAGCCTGCGGGAGGGCATCCCCCAGGAGCACGCCGAGGAGGTCGCGCGGCTGGCACGCCACACGGCGGAGCGATTGGGGCTTGCGCCTCGCGCCGCCCAGCGCTGCGGGCTCGCGGGCCTGCTGCACGACATCGGCAAGCTGGCCGTGCCAGAACACATCCTGACCAAGCCTGGCCCGCTCGACGACGCAGAGTGGGCGGTCATGCGCACACACCCGGCCGTGGGAGCCGACATCGTGCGCCACGTCCCGGCCCTGCGGCAGGTCGCAAAGGCCGTCCGGCACCACCACGAGCGGTACGCCGGAGGCGGCTACCCCGACGGCCTGGCCGGCAAGGCCATCCCGATCGAGGCTCGCATCATCGCCGCCGCCGACGCCTACGCCGCGATCACCGCCGACCGGCCGTACTCGGCGGCTCGCACGCCGCAGGAGGCGGCCGTCGAGCTCCGCCGCAGCGCCGGCTCGCACCTCGATCCGGCCGTCGTCGAGGCACTGCTCGCGGTGCTCGGGCTCGGCGATCAGGCCGCGCTCGACGCGGCCTGACGGCGTTCCGCCGGCCAGTCGCAGGTGGCCGCCCTGCCGGTTCGTTAGCATCACCCGCGTGGCAACGACCGCCGACGACCTCGCGCGCGTTCCCCTCTTCAGCACGCTGACCGACCGCCAGCGCAAGAAGCTGGCCAAGCTCTTCCACGAGCGCACCGTCCCGGCGGGAACCGCTCTGGTCAAGGAGGGCACGATGAGCGGGGCCGGCTTCTTCGTCGTCGCCGACGGCGAAGCCGTCGTCACGGCCGGCGGCGCCGAGGTCGTCCGGCTGCGTCCGGGCGATCACTTCGGCGAGCTGGCGCTGATCACCGAGAGCGAGCGAACGGCCACCGTCACGGCGGTGACGCCGGTGCGCTGCCTGGAGATCCCCTTCTGGGACTTCCGCTCCTTCGCGCACGACAACCCCGACGTCATGTGGAAGCTGCTGCAGCACGTCGTCGAGATACTCTCGGCGACCGACGCCGGCGCCTGAGGCTCGCCTCACCGCCCTCGTAGCAAATCGCACGATATCCGCGGATCCCCTGATGGCGCCCGCCCGGGGGGCGCCGGGTGCTCGGGCGGCGGTGCCCGTTCTACCCGTGGCAGGCCGTGGCAGGCGGCTTCCTGTTCGGGATGGCCGTCACGTCGTTGCCGCTCAGCCGCCGCACGATCAAGCCGCGCGACGACGCGCGGATGGTCGCCACACCCGCCTGGTGAACGGTGCGGCGTCAGCCGGCGACTGATGCCGCCGGTGCCCAGCCGATTGCCGGTGCGATGTCGCGGGCGATCGTCTCCAGCATCCGCGCGTTGTACTCCACGCCCAGCTGGTTGGGCACGGTCAGCAGCACCGTGTCGGCCGCCTGCACGGCCACGTCCTGGGCAAGCTCCTCGGCGATGCGGTCGGGCTCGCCGCTGTAGGTGCGTCCGAAGCGGGCCAGGGCACCGTCCAGCCAGCCCACCTGATCCGCGTTCTCATCTCCGCCGAACAGCCGGCGGTCGAGGTCCGAGGTGATCGGGATGACGCTCCGGCTCACCGAGATGCGCGGCTCACGCTCGTGCCCTGCCTTCGACCAGGCATCGCGGAACAGCTCGATCTGCTCGAGCTGGAGCTGGTCGAACGGCACCTGCGTGTCCTCCAGCAGCAGCGTCGAGCTCATCAGGTTCATGCCCTGCTCGCCCGTCCAGACCGCCGACGCGCGCGTGCCGGACCCCCACCAGATGCGGTCGCTGAGGCCGGGCGACTGCGGCTGGATCGCCAGCATCGCATCCGCCGGACGGCCGCCCGCGTCCGCGTGCACCATGCCCTCGCCGCGGATCGCAGCCCGGAACCGCTCGGTCTTGACATGGACGTCCTCGGTGTCGAGCGAGTGGCCGAACGCCTCGGCGCCCCGCCAGGCGTGCTCCGGCGAGCCGCGGCTGATGCCGAGCTGCAGGCGCCCACCGGCCAGCAGGTCGGCCGCGCCCGCATCCTCGGCCATGTACAGCGGGTTCTCGTAGCGCATGTCGATGACGCCCGTGCCGATCTCGATGCGGCTGGTCCTGACGCCGATCGCGGCCAGCAGCGGGAACGGCGAGCCGAGCTGACGGGCGAAGTGATGCACCCGCACGAAGGCGCCGTCGATGCCGATCTCCTCGGCCGCAACCGCCAGCTCCACGGTCTGCAGCAACGACTCGCCGGCGCTGTTCGTCATGCCGCCCGCGGGATGCCAGTGGCCGAACGAGAGGAAGCCGATGCGCTTTGGATGGCTCATGGCCCGATTATACTTGACAGCGCAAATATCTAGCCGCGCAGGCCGCGCGTGAGCAGATCCATGATCACCGACACGATCGAGAGCGTGATCGCCGCCAGGATCGCGGTGCCGAAGCCGTCGATCGACAGTGACGTGGACAGCGCGTCGGTGACGAGCAGCATCAGCGCGTTGACCACGATCGAGAACAGCCCGAGCGTGACGATGGTCAGCGGCAGCGTGAAGATCCTGACCAGGGTGCCCAGCACCGCGTTGATGACCCCGAACAGCAGCGCCAGCCACAGGTAGTCCAGCGCCCCGCCGTTAACGGTCATGCCGTTGATCAGCCACGCCGTCACGGCGAAGGCCAGGGCGAGCACCACCCAGCGGACCAGCAAGCCCCTCAGCACACAGCCACCTCCTCTTCGTGGTCGGACACCGGCGTGCGGCGACTCTCTCCTCCCCGGAGCCGCCGAGCGTCATCCCGAGGGAGTGAACCGGCCGCTTCGTCCGGTTGGCGTGAGTGCGTGACCGGCCTCGGCGGCAAGGATCGCGACGTGGACGAGGCAGAACCGGCCAGGCGCCGCCCCGCGCACACCGCCACACGCATCGCCCTTGCGATCGAGGGCGACGTCGCCAGCACGGTTTACGGAACCGTGGTGGCGATGGCCACGCTCACAGCCGCCTTCGCAACCGAGAGCCACCCCGCCAAGCTGGAGCTGATCGTCGGAAGCAGCACGCTCGTCCTCTGGCTCGCCCATCTCCACGCACATCTCCTGGGTGAGAGCCTCGAAACGGGCCGCCGCATCGCCGCGCCGGACGTGAAGCGCGTGGCCCGCGCGCAGGCCGGCATCCTGCTCTCCGCCGTCCCGCTCATGCTCTGCCTGACGCTCGGCGCCGCGGGAGTCATTCAGGAGCACACGGCCGTCGGGCTGGCATTCGCCGCAGGGGTGACGACCCTGACCGTGGCCGGGATCCGCTACTCGCGGCTGGAGCAGCTGGAGGGCCCCGGCCGGTGGGTGCTGGTCGCGATGACCGTCGGGCTCGGGCTCCTGATCGTGGTGCTGAAGGCGACCATCAGCCACTGAGGCCGACCGCTTCACCCCAAGTGGACGAGGGAAACCGCGCCGTTCGGAGGGACGATCTGACCGATTCTGCGGGTGGGTCTCCCCGCCCCACGTCGACCACAAAGGACGGGTACCGAGATGCGACGACGAAGGCCGCTGATGCGTGCGGCGATGGTGGGAGGGGCCGGCTACATGGCCGGGAAGAAGATGCAGCAGGGGCGAGAGGCGGACGCCAATCGCGATCAGCAGATCGAGGATCTGCAGTACCAGAACGCGCAGCTGCAGCAGGCGCAGGCACAGCAGGCGCAGATGCAGCAGGCGCCGATGGCCGCTCCCCCGCCGCCTCCGCCGGCCGCCGGTGGGATGAATCCGAACACGATCGAGCAGCTGAAGCAGCTCGGCGAGCTGCACGAGCAGGGGATCCTGACGGACGAGGAATTCGCGGCGCAGAAGAAGGCGTTGCTCGGAACCTGATGAACGCACGGCCGGCCACGGCGCAGCCTGCGACGGAGCTCGGGCCCGTCCAGATGCTGGTGTTCGAGTTCGAGCAGGAGCGCCTGGCCGGCGAGATCTTCCCCGAGCTCATGGCCCTGGTCGCCAGGGGGCTGATCCGGCTGGTCGACATGCTGGTCGTGCACAGGCCGGACGACGAGGGCCATCTCGAGATCGTCGACTCGCGGTCGACGTTCGGGGAGGACGGCGAGGAGGCGGGGGAGGTGGTCGCGGCGCTGATCGGCCTGCGCTCCGCGAGCGAGCACGTGCGGGCGCGAGACGCCATCGACGGGCTCGCGCAGAACGGCGACGATGACACCTGGGATCCCACCGAACGGATCCCGGCCGGCGCGAACGCCGCCATCATCCTGATCGAGCACCTGTGGGCGATTCCCCTCCGGGATGCCGTCGGCCGCGATCGGGCGATCGTGCTCGCGGACGAGTGGGTGCACCCGGAGGATCTGCTCGCCGTCGGCGGCGGGCTACCCGGCCGGCTCGGCCCACCGCCGCCGGCTAGGACTCAGCCGCGCTCGAGCTGATCCGGATCGCCGTAGGCTGTGAGGGCGTAGATGACCAGGATGTCGAGCGCGAAGGCCGCGATCGACCACAGCGGATACGACTGCACCGAGACCAGCTGCGCGATGCCGTTCAGGCCGGCGAGGATCACCCCGATCCAGCGCGCCGCCTGGTTGCCGTAGATCAGGCCGACCGCGGTCAGCACCTGCAGGATCCCGACCGCGAGCGCGATCCAGCCCCACTTGCGGAGGTCGCCGATCGCGTACTCGGCGTTGGCGGAATAGAACTTCGAGTTCTGCAGCGCGACGATGCCCTCGATGATGTTGAAGAGGCCGACCATCGACAGCATGGTGACCGCGAAGGTGATCCAGGAGCCGTCGACATCCCGCAGCCTGACCCGCTGATTGATCGTCCGGTGATCCGGCATCGTGCTCTCCTCCTCGGCGACGGGATGAGTCTCCCGGCCGGTGGGGCGCCGCGTCTCCTCCCAACTGGATGATCGGGGCGGGGGCGGTGCCCGCGGGCCTACGTCCGCGCGAGGCGTGCCAGCTGCTCCAGCGAGGACGCGGTCGGCAGCCCGTACACGGCCGGGGGCCGTTCGCCGGGAGGCACCATCACGGTGACGGCGCGCGGCACCGACCGCATGTTCAGCGGAGGCGCGAACTCGAGCGACTCCCCGTCGACGCCTGCCTTGATCGGTGACGGCGAGTCCACCGTGAACGACGGCGCCGTCCACTCGCTCCACCCGGCGAAGTCCTGCACGCGCCCGGCGGCCTGGAGCGCCAGCAGCTGCGATGCCTCGACCCCGCTGCGGATGCTCACGGCGACGATCCCGAGCGTTCCCGCGTCGAGCCGCGGGCGCGACCCGATCCTCCCCGCCTGATCGAACCGGTAGGAGTTGTTCGAGACGAGCAGCAGCTGCACGGGCGGATGCTCGGCGCCGTCGGGCCCGGCGAACCGCAGATCGAACCCGGCGTCGTCCAGTGCGAGCGTGTCGGGCGCGGCCCTCGCCATCGTGCGCAGCTTCGCCTCGCGATAGCCCTCGATCGCGACCGACTCCGCGTAGGCGCCGAGCGACACATTGTTGACGAACACCCGGTCACCCACCATCGCCAGGTCGATCACCCGGTGGACGGCCTCGTCGGCGTCGAACGCGTCAAGGCAGCCGACCAGGTCGGTCGGGTCGAGACCCAGGTCGAGTGCGAAGTGGTTGCGCGTGCCGGCCGGGATGCACACGTAGGGCAGGTCGTGGCGCATCGCCACCTCGGACACGAGCGCCTGCGAGCCGTCCCCGCCCGCCATGCCGAGCACCCGCGCCGTCTCGGCGGCGTCCTCGGCCAGCGCCTTCAGGTCCTGCCCGGGCTGCAGCTCGACCGCCCGGATGCCGCGCGCCCGCGCCTCCTCGACGAGGTTCGCCCGGCCGGCCCGGCCGTCGCCTGAGCGGGGGTTGATCAGGAGCACCGCGCCGGCTGTGCGTGGTCGCCGGCCGCCCGCCCGGGCCCGCTGGATGTCGGGACGGGTGGCTCGCCGAGCCGCGGCGCCGTAGGCGACCAGAGCGACCGCCAGCACCGCCGCCTCCCGGCCGCCGTGCAGGAGCACCGCAGCGGCCGCCCCGACCAGCGCCGCCGCGACCGCCACCAGGGCGACCGCCCTGCGAGGGCCGCGGTGCGTGAGCGCCGCCCACACCGCTCCCACGGCGATCAGCAGGAACCCCGTGGCGATCACCACCGACAGCGGGTCGGTGATGAATGCGAGCACCGCGGCGGCCAGCGCGACGGCGGCTGCGAGGAGGGCGAGTATCGCGGCGAGCCGCCTGCTCACGCCCATCCCTCCAGCCGCCGCCCCGCCACCGCGAGGATCAGCCCAGCGCCTGGGCCTTCAGCTGCTGGTACTCCTCGTTGGTGATGGCACCGCTGTCGAGGAGCTGCTTCGCATCCTGGATCTGCTGCGTCGACGAGCGCCCCACGCGCGCCTGCGCATAGGCATCCGCCTCTGCCACCGAGCGCTTGGCCATGTTCTCCGAGTTCGTGATCATGTAGGCGATCAGGCCGATGAACGGCGCGACGAACAGGAAGATCAGCCACAGGGCCTTCTTGCCGCCCGAGGCATCATGGCGCCGGAAGACGTCCACGATCACCTGGAACAGCATCATGAAGTAGATGACCATGAAGAAGATGACGAGCAGCGACCAGAGAAACTCGCCAAGCGACAGGAGCGTCATACGCGTTCCCTTCTCGAGGAGGATAGAGACGGCCACGATCGGCTGAGCGGCCGCATCAGCGAGCCCCCCGTGTCGCCCGGCGGTCTGCGACATATGCAGCACCGATGCCGATTGCGCCGATGAGGACCAGGGCTGCGAGCAGCCCCCACGTGTACCAGGCCCACCCCACGACCAGCACGATCAGGACGCCGACGAGGCACACCGCCCCGATCCCGCCCGCAAGCGCGAGCCAGAATCCTGCTCCCAGTGAATCGTCCTTGTACTGCTTGGATGGCGAGCTCATGCGCCAAGCCTCCACCACCGCCGGGCGGCCGCCGTCATCCGCATGGGATGAACACGTGATCGGTCTGCGGCCGTCACCGCTGCCGGCCCCGCATCACGGCCGCCGGGTCGGGATAGACGATCGTCCCGGCCGAGCGTGCGAGCAGCTGCTCGACCGCGCTCAGCGTGCCGATGCACGCGAATCCCCCGGTCTGCTCGACGAACCGGCAGGCGGCCTGCACCTTGGGGCCCATGGAGCCCGCGGCGAACTCCGTCGCGGCAAGCTGCGCGGGCGTTCCCTGGCGGATCAGCTGCTGCTGCGGCGTGCCGAAGTCCCGGTACACGCCGTCGACGTCGGTGGCGATGATCAGCGCATCCGCGTGGATGTCGGCCGCGAGCAGCGCGCTGGCCATGTCCTTGTCGATCACGGCCTCGACGCCCGCCAGGCGCTTTCCGGCGGGCGCCGGCTCGTCCAGGTAGACCGTCGGGATGCCTCCGCCGCCGGCGCAGATGACGACGTAGCCGGCGTCGAGCAGGAGCTCGATGGCGCCGACACCGAAGATCCGCCGCGGGAGCGGCGATGGGACGACCCGTCGCATGGCGTCGCCGTCCGGCCGGAACGACCAGCCGCGCTCCCGCTCCAGCCTGGCCGCCTCATCCTCGGTGTAGACGGGGCCGATCGGCTTCGTCGGACGCTGGAAGGCAGGGTCGGCGGGATCGACCTCGATCATGGTGAGCAGCGTCGCGAGGTGCCGCTTCGCCGGGAGCTCGTTGCCCAGCTCCTGCTCGATCATGTAGCCGATCATGCCCTCGGTCTGCGCGTCGAGGACGTCGAGGGGATAGGTCTCGACCTTCTGATAGGCGGCGCCCTGCAGCGCCAGCAGGCCCACCTGTGGGCCGTTGCCATGCGAGATGACAAGCTCGTGCTCCGCGGCGACCGGCGCCAATGCCGCACACGCCGTGCGCACGTTCTCCCGCTGGTTCTCCGCGGAAAGCTCCTGGCCACGGCGAAGCAAGGCGTTTCCCCCGAGGGCGACGACGACGCGCATCGATCAGTGCTCCGCGGTGGTGGTCATGGCCGGATGGTCGTCACGTGGGCGCCGGCCGTCGTACTGCCAAGCGGATGATCAGGCGAGCTCTAAGCCACCCGCCGCCGCCAGGGACCAGACGATCGAGCCGTTGATGCCGATGCCGATCAGCGCGGACTCCGGGGCGGCGAAGATCATGCAGAACCAGGCCAGCATTGCCACTCCCGCCAACGCCGTTGCCGCCACGATCGCCTCGCGCCGGCCACGGGCCACGAAGTAGCCGACGATGACCTCGGCCGCTCCCCAGGCGACGAAGAACCACCCCCAGAACGTGAGGCTGTGGTAGACCGTCGCCGGTCCGAAGAAGCTCGGGTCGTGCAGCGCCGTGATGCCGTGGATGAAGCCGTTTGCTCCACAGACGACGAGCAGCATCGCAGCGCACAGCAGCCAGCCCGGGCGATAGCGCAGGCTCACGACCGCAGCGCCGCCTCCTCCCTCGATGATCATGCTGCCCGTCCCGGCATGCCACCCACAGCCTGCCGCCGGCCGGTGTCCGGCCCCTCGCCCCGTGAGGATGAACCGCCGCAGCGCTTCATCCCGTCCGGGGGACGCACCGTCCGGCCCGGCGGTGCGAGACTGGACGTGTCCAGAGACGGAGGCAGGAGTGGCGCAGACCGACGCAGCACGGCCCGACGTCGACCCGATCACCCGGGTCGAGCATCCGAGCGCGGCCGAGCGGGCGGAGCGCGGCCGCGCGGCACGGCGTACGTGCCCGCGCGCCAGCCACGCCGAGCTGCGCGCCGGCACCCGCGACGCGGTCGCGATCCTGCGCAGCCAGGAGGCGACACGCGTGCCCGACCTCGTGCCGATCCGGTACGGCAGGATGCTCACCTCGGAGTTCGCGTTCTACCGTGGATCGGCCGCTGTCATGGCGCACGACCTGGCCGGCGACCCGAGAACGGGGCTGCGGGTGCAGCTGTGCGGAGACGCGCACCTGGCCAACTTCGGCGGATTCGCATCACCCGAGCGCCGCCTGGTGTTCGACCTGAACGATTTCGACGAGACGCTGCCCGGGCCATTCGAGTGGGACGTGAAGCGGCTCGCCGCCAGCGTCGAGATCGCGGGACGCCACCGAGGCATGGACGCAGCCGGCTGCACCGCGTGCGTCGCAATCGCCGTCCGCGCCTACAGGGAGGCGATGCGCGAGTTCGCCACCGTCGGCAATCTGGACATCTGGTACGCCCGCCTTGACGTCGATGACCTGCGCGCGCAGCTGCGGGAATCGGGGACGAAGCGCATGCAGCAGGTCGAGACGCAGCTTGCCAAGGCCAGCGCGAAGGCGGTGACCAAGGACAGCATGAAGGCGCTCGGGAAGCTGACGAGCACCGACGCGGGCGAGCGGCGGATCATCTCCGATCCACCGCTGATCGTGCGCCTGGCCGAGCTGGTCGAGGCGTCCACCGTCCCCATCGAGCACGTGGAGGCCGAACTGCACCGCGCGTTCCGGGCCTACCGGCACACGCTGCAGGGGGACCGCAGGCATCTGCTCGAGAGCTTCCGGTGGGTCGATATCGCCCGCAAGGTGGTGGGCGTCGGCAGCGTGGGCACGCGCTGTTTCATCATGCTGCTGCTCGGCCGCGACGACGGCGACCCGCTGTTTCTGCAGGCGAAGGAGGCCGGCCCGTCGGTGCTCGAGGCCTACCTGGGGGCCAGCCCGTACGAGAACCACGGCCAGCGTGTGGTCGAGGGGCAGCGGTTGATGCAGGCTGCGAGCGACATCTTCCTCGGCTGGGTGAGCATGGGTGTGACGTTCGACGGGCGGCCGCGCGACTTCTACTTCCGCCAGCTCTGGGACTGGAAGGCGTCAGCCGATCTCGAGACGATCCAGCCACACGGGCTCGAGGCGTACGTCAGGGCGTGCGGGTGGACGCTGGCGCGGGCGCACGCGCGGTCGGGCGACGCCGTGGCGATCGCCGCGTATCTGGGCAAGAGCACGGCCTTCGACGAGGCCATGCAGACCTACGCGTCGGCGTACGCGGAGCGCAACGCCGCCGACTACGCGGCGCTGCGCGACGCCGCGGCGGCGGGAACGATCCCGGTCGAGACCGAGCGCTGACGGGCGGGCGCACGGCCCGCCCGTCAGCGCTCTCTCAGTCGAAGTCGCGCTCGGCGCCTGCCGTGAGCGCGATCAGCACGGCCAGGTTCAGGCCGACGCCGACCAGCGCCGCCCACGGCTCCGACCAGACCATGAAGAACCACAGCATCGAGGCGGCGGCCGCCAGCAGGATGCCGATCAGGTTGCCGATGGCGCGGCCGCTCCAGGCCAGCACGCCGGCCAGGATCTGCGCCCCGCCGTAGATGATGAACACCCAACCCCAGAAGGTCAGGTTGTTGTAGACCAGGCGAGAGCCGTAGTACGAGCTGTGCTCGAGCGCCGTGTACCCGTTGATGACGTTGATCCCTCCGACGACGATCAGGAGCACGCTCGCAGCCACCACCCACCCGGTGACGCGCACGCGGTTCGCGGAGGTTGCCGTCATGCCGTGATGCCCTCCCCGTGCAGCGCCTCCTGCAGCGCCGCCTCGGTGTCCTGCGACAGCGAGGTCTTGAGCACGGTGCCGCCGTACTTGCTCATCGCCTGCACCGCCTTGTCAGGAGTCACCTTCTCGACCACCAGAAACAGCGCTGACGTGCCGGGCTGCAGCATCCCGCGTACCTGATCCTGGAACTCCTCGTCGATGCCGGACTTCTCGATCTTGCCCATCAGCGCGCCGAGGCCCGCACCAAGCGCCATCCCGAACACCGGGATGAAGAACAGCAGCCCGAACAGCAGACCCCAGAACATGCCCCAGGTCGCGCCCGCTCCGACGGCGTGGTGGTTGGTGATCACCTTGTACTTGCCGTCCTGCTTGCGCACGATCGCGGCGATCGCATCGGGCTGGATGATCAGGTCGTGCGCGAGGCGCTCTGCCTCCTCGGCGGCCGCGATGGCCGTCGTCTCGTCGTCGTAGCCAATGGCGATCAGTTCAGCCACCGGTGCCTCCTCCTGTCGACGTTGCCGTTCGAGCCACGGACTGCGCGTAGCGCGGCCGCACCCGGCGGCGGGGCGGCAGCAGGTTGGCCCGCCGCACCACCCGCCGGGTGGCGAACACGGTCATCGCGGTCACTGACCCCCGCCGGCGAGGGCCAGCTCCTTGGCCTCGGCCGCGGACACCATCCCGATCGCGACCAGGTCGAACGGGCTGATGAACCCGTCGCTGATCCGGAAGCCGTTCGCCCTCGCGATCGCGTCGCGCAGCGGCACCGCCCAGTGGTGCTCGAGCAGCACCAGCGCGGCCGCCGTCTCCGGCGGGATGTCCTCGAGGACGTCCCACACCTCGTCCTCGTCGAACACGTGGACGCCTTCCTCGGCGGCCACCTCGGCGCCGGTCTTCGCGACCTCCAACACCTCGTCGGAGTCACCGAGAGCCCCGAGCCCGACCAGCGCGCCGATCTTCGCGCCCAGCTCGATCTGCTCGTCGAGCGTCAGGTTCGACATCTTCAGCGTGGTGATGTCTCCATCGGCGTCCTTGTGGACGGCGAGCGCGTCGATCACGCGCACCATGTCCGAATCGCGGAGGCGCTGAAGCTCCGCGACGATCTCGCCCGAGAATTCGGGCTTCTCGAATCCCAGCACGAGCAGCTGCACCGGTCCGATCGCCATTCGTTCCTCCTCGTGTCTCGGGCCGCCTCGCCGGCCGCCCGGTCGCGTCTCGACAACCACCGCCATGATGCGCAGCGCGGCCCACGGCCGGATGATGCGAACGGGATGATCCGGTCGCGGCGCCACGGCGGTTTGCTCCCACGATGGAGATCCCACCCGTCAGATCCGTCATGCGCCAGGGCCCGGGCACCGCCTGGCGGCTCGTTTCCGTCTGGGTCGTCACGGCCTTGGCCCTGCTGCTCAGCGCAGAGATCCTGCCCGACATCAGCGTCAAGAACTTCGCCGCGGCGCTCGCGGCCGCGGCGCTGATCGCGGTGTTCAACACGGTCGTGCCACCGCTGATCGCGGCGCTGCCGCTGCCGTTCCCGCTCCTGACCGGATTCCTGATCACCCTGGTGGTCGACGCCGCGATGCTGAAGGCGGCCGCAGCCATCCTCGGCAGCGACCGCATGGTCGTGTCATCGTGGTGGGCCGCCCTGCTCGCAGCTCTGGTCGCGACCGCGGTGGCACTGGTGATCGGCGTCGTTCTCGGCATCGACAACGAGGAGGAGCAGGCGCTGCGGGTCGCGCGGCGCATCGGGCGGCGCTCCCCCGACCACGTGCAGACCGACGAGCCGGGTGTCGTGTATCTCGAGATCGACGGGCTGGGGCTGCCCGTCCTGCGTCGCGCCATGCGTGACGGCAGCGCTCCGAACATGGCCGCATGGCTTGCGTCAGACAGCTTCCACCTCGTCGAGTGGGAGACCGACCTCTCGTCGCAGACCGGCGCGAGCCAGGCGGGCATCCTGCTCGGCTCGAACCAGGACATCCCCGCCTTCCGCTGGGTCGAGAAGGAGAGCGGCAGGATCATGACCTGCTCGGCGCCGGCCGACTGCGAGGAGATCGAGCGCCGCCACCTGTCGACGCCACTGCTCGCGGACGGCGGATCCAGCCGCGGCAACCTGCTGTCGGGTGGCGCCGACCACGCCATCCTGACCGTCAGCAAGCTGTCGCAGGAGCGTGGCGCCAACCCCGGCTACAGAGCCTTCTTCGCGAACGGCATCAACGCGACGCGCACGCTCGCGCTGTTCGGTGCGGAGGTGATCAGGGAGGTCGTGGCATCCCGGCAGGCGGTGCGTCGCGGCGTGCTCCCCCGCGGCCACCGCGGCGGCGCGTACCCGTTCATCCGCGCCACGATGACGGTGGCCGTGCGCGACCTGATCGTGCACTCGGTGGTGACCGACATGATGATCGGGCGTCCGTGCATCTACGCCACCTTCTCGAGCTACGACGAGGTGGCGCACCACTCCGGGCTCGAGCGCGCCGACACGATGGAGGCGCTGCGGCGGCTCGACCAGCGGATCGGGCGGATCGAGCGGGCCAGCCGTGACGCGGCCCGGCCC
The DNA here is from genome assembly GCA_035695105.1 of Gaiellales bacterium. Lineage (GTDB taxonomy): Bacteria > Actinomycetota > Thermoleophilia > Gaiellales > JAICJC01 > JAICYJ01. The sequence goes on along the minus strand of DASSEV010000089.1, from coordinate 69,257 downwards.
TACCACGTTGTGGTGCTCTCGGACCACGGGCAGACCCAGGGCGCGACGTTCAAGCAGCGCAACGGCTACACCCTCGAGCAGCTGGTGGAGCGTTCGATGGGCGGCGGCTCGGTCGCCGGCATCGCCGGCGGCGACGAGCAGAACGCGATGGCCGGGCTGGCGGTGGCCGAGGCGACGGGTGCGGGCGCGAAGGCAGCGAAGAAGCCGAAGGGCACCGTCGGCGACCGCGATGCCGTCGTGCTCGCGTCGGGCAACCTCGGCCTCATCTACCTGATGTCGGAGAAGCGCCGGCTGACGCTGGAGGAGATCGAGCAGCGCCATCCCGACCTGATCCCCGCGCTCGTCGGACACCCGCACATCGGCTTCATCATGGTCCGGTCGGCCACTCGGGGCGCGGTCGTCCTGGGGGCCGGCGGGGCGAACCACCTCGACGAGGGCCGTGTGGAGGGCAGCGATCCGCTGGCCGGGTTCCCGGCCAACGCCGCGGCGCATCTCAAGCGCACCGACGGGTTCGAGCACGTGGCCGACATCATGGTGAACAGTTTCTATGACGCCGACATGGACGAGGGCTGCGCGTTCGAGGAGCTGATCTCCTTCCACGGCGGGCTGGGCGGGTCGCAGACACGGGCGTTCATCCTCTTCCCCGACGATCTCACTCAGCCGGCCGGGCCGCTGCTCGGCGCCGCGGCTGTGAACGGGGTGCTGCGCGGGTGGCGGGAGCAGGTCGCGGCGCCGGCGGCCGAGACGGCGCCGGCGGTGCCGCTCGGGTCGAGCTGAGGCGGCCGGCCGCGGCTACCGTGCCAGGTTGCCGCCTTGGATGTCGAGCGTGGTGTGGCGGGGGTGGTGACGATCCCCCAAGTGTCACACGGCCAACTGGCCCTCACTCGAACTGCCAATGGCGCCGTGACGCCCACGCGACTCCTCTCCCACCCGCGCCTCGCCCCGCTCACGACTCCTGTAACCGGTGCCGCGCCGCCTCGAACTCCGCGTCGGTGATCGTCCCGTCCGCGTGCAGCGCGGTCAGCTGCGCGAGCGCATCGGGCGCGGCCGGAGCCACCGCCGTCGTCTCCGGCGCCGCGCCCTCGGCGACGGGCAGCGGCTCCAGCTCCGCCACCGCCTGGCGCCGCCAGACCTCGAGCCCGGCGAACGCGAGCACGACCATGAGCACGATCCCGATGCCCCGGCGCGGCGTCCCGGTCGGCCCGATCAGCAGCACGATCATTGCGACGAGTGCCAGCACCGCGTGCGGCCAGAGCGGGTGCTCGCGCATCGTCGGCGCCAGCCGGTGGCGGAGCCGCACCGCGTAGGGCGCCGGCCCGGCCAGCAGCGTACCGACGAATCCGAGCAGCCCGATCGCGACTCCGGCCCAGGCCGACTCGACCAGCAGCTGCGTGTAGATGTTCCACGCGTCCTGCGCCGCAGGCCGCACGCCGTCGACCTTCACCAGGTCGTTGACCACGAGCTCCCCCGCCATGCGCTGGATCACGAGCAGCGCGACACCTACCAGCAGCAGGCCGATCGACGCGGAACGGATCGCCTGCCGGCGCCGGCCGTGTGCGAGATAGGTGGCGAGACCGAGCAGCGCGACTCCGATGAAGAGGGGCCACACCGACAGCACGTGCAGCACCTGGATCCCCTGCTGCACCGTGCTCAACTGATCCGCGCGAATCACCGTGACCGCCGGCACGCTCTGCGCCCTGGCCACGGCGTCCGGGCTCGCGCCCAGGCGCTGGGCGACCTCCGCGACCAGCACGTTCAGGTTGAGCTGCACGTTGCCGTTGGTCGACGAAAGCCGGTCCGTGTTCCCCTCGAGGAAGTCGACCAGCTTGCCGTGCGCCTGCCGGTTCGCGGACACCCACGCCGACTGCAGCTGCGGAAGCTGCAGCGCCCGATCCGTCGCCTGGACGGCTGCGTTCGAGAGAGCGGCCGTGGCCGGGCCGGCCAGCGGCTTCAGCGCCGGGGGCAGTCCGGCCGCGATCCGGGCCTGAGCGTCCGAGCTGGCAACGGCCTGATCGACGGCGTAGGACGCCACCAGCTGCCGGACGTTCTGGCTGCGCAGGAGCTGCCCGCTCTCGTCCGCCCAGGTACCTGAGTCGAGCGCGGAGTCCTGCAGCCACGCGCTGATCGTCGAGACCGCGATACAGAGCACCCCGAGCGCGATCAGCAGTGGCACGGCGATGCGGTGGGAGCTCCTGGGTGCCGCGGCGGTGGCGTCGGTGGTCATGGTTCCAGTCCTCCTCGATCTGCCGCGGGCAGCCCGCTCTCACGCTCCCACATCACGGCGTTCAGCTCGGCCGCGACCACGATCAGGCGCCCGAACATGTACAGGTACACGAGCAACGTCGCCGTCAGGCCGAGCGTCCCGTAGAGCGCGGACGCGGTCGCCAGCCTCGTCGCGAGGTAGTAGGCGGTGACGGCATGGATCCCGACCGCTCCGGCGGCAACCACCACTGCCCCCGGCAGGAGCGCCGTCCACGGCGCGTCGCGACGCGGAAGCCGCAGCGACGCCAGCAGCCACAGCACACCGGCCAGGCAGCCCCAGACGACCATCGCCAGGATGCCGGCCAGCGCATCAGTGTGCGTCCGCACCCACCCCGCCACGCCGGCCAGCAGAGCCAGCACGAACGGACCGACGACGACCGCGCCGAGCGCCCGTGGAGCGCGGCGCACAGGGAGCAGCGGCACCTGCCACACGGCCGCATGGATCACCCGCAGCGTGCGCAGCACGGCCCAACTGGTGACGATGACCAGGGACACGCCGATCACGAGCAGCGCCCAGCGGTTGCCGTGGGACTGTCGCGAGGCGGTGCCGACGGTGACCGCGACCTGCTTGGTGATCCCCGCCTGCCCGGCGGCCGAGTTGATTCGCGAGCCGGGCACGAACCCGAGGCCGCCCGCGATCAGCACCGCGAGGGCCAGCGTCCAGAAGAACAGGCGGTAGGCCATGCCGCCGCCGAGGATGCCGCCGGCGATGTGGGCGTCACGGCGGAGCAGACGAAACCCGATATCGACGGGCGCACGCCTGGGCCGCTCCTCACGCAGCCTGGCGGCGAGCGTCTCGCGCCGATGCCGGAGTCCGGCGACGGCTGACCCATGGGCGTGCAGCCGGGACACAGGCGGATCGTCGGCCGCCCTCGGGCGGCGCGCGTCCCCCCGATGGGACGAGCCGGCGCGCCTCACTCCGGTGCGGAACGGTGCTCGCGTGCGGGGATGTCCAGCGTCACCCCGAGCTCGGGCACGCGGACGTCGACCTGCGGCGTTCGCGCAGCCGCCAGGCCGGCGAACTCGCGGGCGGCCCGCCCGGGGTCGGCCAGCACGTGCCGCCCTCCTGGGCCGGCGTACGTGCCCCAGTGCACGGGAATGGCCCAGCGCGGCTGCAGCATCTCGAGCGCGGCCACGGCGCGCTCCGGTGTCAGGTGGCCGGCCGGCACGTGCCGGCCCCAGCCGCTGATCGGCAGCAGCGCGCCGTCCAGCACGCCGCTCAGCTCGCGCATCCCGTCGAACAGGTCGGTGTCGCCCGCGAAGTAGACCCGCTGCGAGCCGTGCAGCACATAGCCCAGCGCGGGGATGTCGCGGCGGCGCCGGCGCACGGCGTGCAGCGCCGGAACCGCCTCCACGACGACGGCACCGATCGGTGTGCGCTCCCCCTCGCCGAGCTCCACCACCGGGTCGAAGCGTCCGGACGGCACCCACGTGCGCGCCCCGCGCGGCACCACGATCGCTGCGCCCGGCCGGAACAGGCGCAGCGACGGCCGGTCGAGATGGTCGTAGTGGACGTGGGAGATAAGAACGGCATCGACGTGGCCGGGCAGCTGGGGCGCCGCCGCTGCGCGGCGCAGGAGCAGCACCCGGTTCCGCAGCACAGGGTCGGTCACGAGCACGGCCCCGTCGACCTCGATGACCACGCTGCTGTGCCCGAGCCAGGTCACGCCAACGGCTCCGGCCCCCGTCGCCGGGGTCACGCCCGCAGGAACCGATCCATCCATGGGTCAAGCATGAACGATCGGCATGGCGTGCCTTCCTCCGCTTTGGATGAGGTGCGACGCTTCGAACTGTGGCTTCATCCCGGTCGTGGGCCGCCGGGCAGGCCGACCCGCACCCTTCCCCCACCGCCGAGGAGCCGTCCCCATGAGCCGCAGCAGACCATTCAGCAGAGACGCCGACCGTCTGGTCGGTCTCGCCACCGCGCTCGACACCGCATACCGGCTCCGCCGGGTCGCACGGGTTGCGCATCCTGCAACCGTGGCCCGCATGGCCGCCGTGGCGCAGGCCGGTGCGGGCACCGCGGGCACGCTTCGCACGAGCCGCTCGCGCCGGCATCAGCGGCGGGCGGCCTACCACGCACAGCGCGCGCTGGTCCGCAGCTACCGCATCGGCCCCAGCAGGGCCGTCGCGGACCGGCGTGTCCGAATCCAGCTGGTGCACGCCGGCGAGCAGGCCCGCAAGGCGGTCAACCCACCGGATCACACCAGGCGCAACCGGCTGCTCGTAGGCGGCGCCCTTGTCGGTCTGGCAGGCAGCGTGGCTGCCTACCTGCTCAGCCGGACGCCGGGCGGCGAGGCGGCCGTCCCGGTGGACGACGCTCAGCCCGCCGCCGTCTGAGCAGGCACTCAGCCCTCGTCGTCGCCTTCGGCGGGGATCCGCATACGCGGCATCCCCACGCGTGAGACGACGAGCGAGACCGCGGTCACCAGATACAGGCTGCCGATGATCGACTCGGACACCGAGAGCAGCCTGCCGACGTCGGTAGCCGGCGTCAGGTCGCCGTACCCGAGCGTTGCGAGCGTCACGTAGCTGAAGTACACCCGCTCGCTCATCGATCCGTCGCCGCCCTGAGCGAAGTAGGGCGCGTCCGACATCCGCGAGGTGATGCTGATCAGTAGGGCGAAGAGCAGGCCGACGTCGAGGTAGACGGCGATGGCGCCGAACACGGCCTGCACGGTCACCGTGTGCTCGTGACGCAGGCCGACCAGGACGGCCACCGGCGTCGCGAGCGCCAGCACCGTCATCACGAACAGGTTTCCGGTGACGGCGTGGGACGCGTGCACGAGCAACGCGATGATGGCGCAGGCGACTCCGATCACCGTGATGCCGGCGGCCGACATCGAGACCGGCCTGGGGACGCCTGCGCTGGCAATCGCGGCCATGATCGCCGCGCCGGCGATCATCACCTCCACGGTCTCGGCTCCCCGGCTCTCGGGGGCCAGGATCAGCAGCGCAATCAGCGCGAGCAGCAAACAGCAGGCGAGCGCGAGGCGAGGGGCGGCATGCCGGCGGCCGTCACGCGGCCGCCGGCGCGCCCGTGGATCCGAGCCGGCCGCGACCACTGCTACCGGTTGGCCGCAGCAGCCCGGCTGCCGTAGCGGGACGCCGCGTAGATGACCACCACGTCGATCGCGAACAGCGTCAGGCACCAGAACGGATATGCCTGGACGAACATCAGCTGGCCGATGCCGTTGATCGCGCACGTGGCGACGATGAACCACCGCGCCCACTGGCTGCCCGCGTACAGCACGTAGCCGGCCGTGAACTGCAGGATCCCGAGCACGATCATGATCCAGCCCCAGGTGTGCAGGCCGCTGAACACGAAGACGGCGTGCTTCGCGTAGAACTTCGAGTCGGTCAGGGCCACGACGCCCTCGATGATGTTGAGCGCGCCGATCATCATCACCACGGTCATCGCGAACGTGACCCAGCCGTTGCCGGGGTCGACGTACTCAGAGGATCCGCGGGCGGACTGCCCTCCGGTCTCGTACTCCGTGGCCATCGCAGTCGTCCTTTCGGCAGGCGTCGATCGGTGTCTCGAAAGCTTCCCGCCCCGGCGACGGACCGCGCGTCCTCCCGAGGGGATGATGTAGCGGCTAGCCCGTCGGCGGCGCGCTCAGATACATGATCGCCGCCTTCACCCGGCGGTTGACATCCGCATCCTCGGACAGCCCGAGCTTGGCGAAGATGCCGTTCACATGCCGCTCCACCCCGCGCACCGTGATGCCGGTGATCGAGGCGATGCCGGCGTTACTGTGGCCCTCCGCGACGAGCCGCAGGATGTCGAGCTCCCTCGCCGTCAGGTGCTCGAGCAGCCAGTGCGACTGGTAGCCGCGCACGATCAGCGGGCCGATCACCGAGGCGTCGACGTATGACCCACCAGCGGCCACGATCTTCAGCGCACGGCTCAGCTCCTCACCGTCCTTGACCTGCTCCTTGAGGAGGTAGCCCCGCCGCTCGACACCCTCCTCGAACAGATCCATCGCGTACAGCACCTCGGCATGCTGGCTGAGGATGACGACGCCGATGTCGGGGTGCGTGGCGCGCAGCTCGGACGCGATCTGCAGGCCCTCGTCGGTCTTCGTCGGCGGCATGCGGATATCGGTCAGGACGACGTCCGGCAGCTGAGACTCGACCGTCTCGCGAAGCGAGTCGAGGTCGCCGCACACGCCGGCCAGCTCGACGCCGTCCGCCAGCTCGAGCGCGCGGATGATGCCCTCGCGGGCGAGGTAGCTGTCCTCCCCCAGGACGACGCGTATCGAGGTGCCACCGCTCACCCCCTCACGGTACGGGCATTGCCCCGTCCCCGTCCACTCCCGACACCGAGCTGCGGTCGAGCGCGCGGGCCGTCGAACGTGCCTCCCGCGCGCGAACCATCGCCGCTGCGGCCGCCGCTCGCTCCTCCGAGACGCGTGCATCGTCTCCACGGGTCTCCCAGAAGTCGGCCGCGCGCCGGTGCAGCCCGGCGGCGACGCGATGCCGCTCGGCCGTCTCGAGTAGGAGCGCCACCGTGTGCTGACGCGCATCGCCGTCCGTTCCGGCGCCGGTCAATGGGGCGCGGATGGTGACCGTCGTCCCGTCGCCAGGATGCGAGACCACGTCGACGCGCCCGCCCACGGCGCCCGCCCGGTCGCGCATGTTCACGGTTCCGAGGCCGGTTCGCGCAGACGCCAGGTCGAAGCCGACACCGTCGTCGGTGATCTCGGCCACGGCATCGTGCTGGTCGCGGCGGAGGGTGACCGTGATGAGGGCGCCGTCGCCGCCGTGCCGAAGCGAGTTGCGCACCGCCTCGAGGGCTGCGTGGTAGAGCGCCTCCTCGACGGCCGGGGTGAGCGGGCCGATGCCCTCGTCCGACACGGTCACGCCCGTTCGTTCCGCGCCTGCCCGCAACGCGGCGGCGAGCCCGTCCTCGTGCAGGCCTGGCGGATACAGCTCATGGGCCAGCGTCCGCACGTCGGCGGCCAGGCCGGCGACCGCCCGCTCGGCTTCGGCCAGCAGCTCCTGCAGCGCCGGCGACTCCGCCTGCCCGCGCGCCTCGGCCAGCTTGACCCCGAGGCTCGTCAGCCGCGGTTGGATGCCGTCGTGCAGATCGCGCTCGAGCCGCACGCGCTCCGCGTGAGAGGTGGAGGCGAGCCGCTGGCGGGCTCCGCGGAGCTCCTCGCGCAGTGAGGCGTCGTCGAGCAGCGTGACGGCCGTCGCAGCCAGCGTCTCGGGCACGGGGGCAAGGTCGAGCAGCATGGGATCGTGTGTGAGCGCTCCGCCGGGGCGCCCCTCCGGCTCGAAGGCGGTCGTGGCGACCTCCTCCGGGTGCGGGACACCGAGGACGTCCCCGGCCGGGTCGACGAAGGCACGCTGCGAGCTGCTCCAGCACCAGAAGCGCAGCGACGGGTCCTCGAGGGTCGTGCGCAGGGTGTCCTGCAGGCGTGCCTGCGTTACCTGCGCGGGGGGGACATCGAGCACCAGACGCTGCAGGCGGCCGCCTGCGCTACTCACCGCCCACAGCTGGCCTCCGACAAGGCAGATGGGAACGGCGATGCCGAACACGATGGTGGTCAGCGCCAGCGGCCAGGGATGGCCGATCCCGCGCGCAACGAGGACGGTGTAGCAGGCGTACGAGGCGGCCAGGCCGATCGCGGCTCCCAGGGGCGGGCCGAACAGGTAGCGGCGAAAGGGGCCCGGGGAGCGGACCTTCCGGGCCAGGCCGACGATGACAAGCAGGAGCAGCAGCGCGGTGACCGCCGTCACGCCCGCCCGACCGATCGTGCCGAGCGCTGACGAGTCGACCACTCGCGCGGGGTTGGTCGGGCACGGCTCACGGCAGGCGCTGAGCGCGCCGCTCGGCGGGAATGTGGGGCTGCAGAGCAGCGTCAGCGCCCAGACGACGACCAGTGCAACGCCCAGTGCGGCGGCGCGGATGCGGTCTCGGCGCGCCAGGCGATGGGCAGGGTAGGCCAGGAAGACGTACACCATGGCCGCGACGAAGACGGCGACGGCCATCCGCCCCGCGGTGAACAGCCAGGGCTGGCTGAAGGCGTTCAGGGATGTGAGCCCGTAGAGCAGTGCCAGGCCGGCGATGCGGCCGCCCGTGGGCGAGGCGGGTCGCAGCTGCCAGAGGTAGAGGCCGGCGGCCGCGTATGTCGCAACGAACGCCGGCCGCCACGCCTCCTGCAGGTCCGGGTTGAGGAGGGTGGTGCTCTGCGAGGCCGCCCAGGCGGCGAACACCGTGGCCGCGGCAGCCGCCAGTGCGACCGCTGAAAGCAGCCAAATGCGCCGTCCAGGCAGCTCGCCCTCGGACATGGGATACATCCTCCTCCGCCGCTTCGGCGACTCTATGCTGGCGGTCAATTGGCGTCAAACGGGGCGGGGCATCCACGCAGAGCCAGGTGGTGCTACCACCACAGTCGTGGTGGTGCGGAGCCTGACCCGAGTTGCAGGAATATCCGGATGGCGGCAGTTGTCTCACGTGCCACCATCGTTTGGTGTCCACAGGGAGAGCCATGCCTCTGACGGCCGAGCACGCGGGCGCGCCGACGCCCGGATCGACGGTCGTCTCTGTCTTCAGGGACGAGGCGCTGTTCATCGTCGACTCGAGCCTGCGCGTGCTGCACGCGCGTGACCGCTGGGGCGACGGGCTCCCGGCCGGCGGCGCGCCGGGCTTCGATGACCTCGTGCCCGCCTGGGCGGCCGGCCCGGTACGCGAGGCCGTGCACGGCTCGCTTTCCGGGACGGTGACCGACGTCCGGATCGCGCCGGACGACGCCGGAGCGCCGCTCGACGTGACGGCCTCCCCCGTGCACTCGCAGGCCGGCGACGTGGTCGCCTCCGTGGTCGTGCTGCGAGAAGGCCCGAGCGGGCCGCCGAGCGGTGGGCCGAATGCCGTGGTTCCTCGCCGTGCGCTGCTGCTCTCGCTGTCGCGGACGCCTGCCGCGGTCGTCGTGCTCCGCGCGCCCGCCGGCTACGGCAAGACGACCCTGCTCCGGCAGTGGGACGCGTCTGACCCACGGCCGTTCGCATGGGCCACGCTCGGGCCGGAGCATGACGACCCGGAGCAGCTCAGCGCGGCCATCGCCGCGGCGCTCGCCGGCACCGCGGGCACGCCCCGCCGTGGCCGCCGCGCCGGCATCGAGGCATTCCTCTCGCGGGAGGGCGCTCCGTCGCAGGTGCTCGTGCTGGACGACGCGCATCACCTGACCACGGGGCCGGCGCTCGCGATGGTGGAGCGGATCGCGACCGGCCTGCCCGAGGGAAGCCGGCTCGTGCTCGCCTCCCGCGAGGAGTTGGGCGACGGCGCGGTCGCGCGGCTGATCCGGTCACGGCCGGTGATGCGCATGACGGCGGACGATCTCAGCATGTCGGCCTCCGAGGGCCGGGCGCTGTTCGAGGCCGGCGGGCTGGATGTTCCGGGAGAGCAGATCGAGCGCGTGGTGCGCAGAACCGGAGGCTGGCCGCTGGGGCTGCAGGTATCGATGCTCGCCACACGGCTGCACGACGTCCCGGCCGCGCAGATCGGCGAGAGCCCGATCCCGGAGCAGGTGGTTCAGGAGGTGCTGCGGGAGGAGTTCCTGCGGCCGCTGGCCGAGCATGACCAGGAGTTCCTGGCTGCAACCGCCGTCGCCGAGCGGTTGAACGGCGAGCTCTGCGACGCCATCCTGGGCGTCGAGGGCTCGGCCGAGACGCTGCGAAGGCTCGAGCGGTCGAACGTCCCGATCGCCCGGCTCGACGAGACGGGCGAGTGGTTCCGGCTGCAGGGGCTGTTCCGCGACATGCTGCTCGACGACCTCACACGCCGGCGGCCGGCCGCCGTGCGCCGCGCGCACCAGCGTGCGAGCGCCTGGCTGGAACGCCGCGGCGACACGGCCGCCGCCACGAACCACGCGCAGGCGGGAGGCGACCTCAGGCAGGCCGGACGGCTGCTGCTCGAGCTCGCCTCGACGTCGCTGCTCGTCCGCGATCAGGCCGTGGCCGGCATCGGCGACCGGTTCACCCGCGCGGAGATCCGTGACGAGCCGTCCCTGGCGGCGGCCTTCGGATGGATGGCACTGGGGCGGGGGGCGATCGACGGAGCCATGTCCTACGCCGTCGTCGGGCGCAATGCGCAGGCCGGCGGGGCCGATGCCGAGGCGCGCGCCGCGCTCGAGCTGCTCGCTGCCGTCGTGGCCGCGGACGGATGCCACGCGATGCGCGATGCGGCCGTGCGCGCCGTCGAGCTGGCGCCGCCGGGCAGCGTCTGGGAGATCGTCGCCCAGTACGTCCACGGAGCAGCCCTCCAGCTGGCCGGCGACGAGGGTGCCGCCGATCGTCTCGAGCACGCATGCCGGCTGGGCGAGCTGCTGCCTCCCGGGATCCGTGCGCTGGCGAACGGACAGCTCGCGCTCGCGGCGATCAACGATGACGACCGCGGCGCGGCCCAGCTTCGGGCGGAAGAGGCGCAGAAGCTGGCCGGATCCGACGGTTCGGCCACGGCGCTCTCGCATGCGCTGCTCGCGCTGCTGCGCGCGAAGGCGGGAAGCGACTCGGCCGCGCGCGAGCGCTACGGAGCCGCGGTGGCGGCCATGGACTCGGTTCCCACGCCGCCTCCATGGCTCCGCGCGCTGACCCTGTCGGTGCTCTGCCGGGCTGCGGTGCAGCTCGGCAACGGCAACGACGCCCGCGTGCACCTCGAGGCCGCGCGAGCAGCCTGGCCGCAGGGGCGGACCGACGCGGCCGGGCTGAACGCGGAGCTGGACGCCCTGGCTGCAACGCTCGACGCCTTCCCGGCCGTCTCGCTCGACCGGGCCGGGCATCTCACCCCGGCGGAGCTCCGGGTGCTTCGGCTGCTGCCCACCCACCTGTCCTTCCGCGAGATCGGCGACCACCTGTTCCTGTCGCGCCACACGGTCAAGACAGAGGCGATCTCGACGTACCGCAAGCTCGGCGTGACCAGCCGGTCCGAGGCGGTCCGCCGCGCCGGCGAGCTCGGCCTGCTGTAGTCAGCGGCGGCCGGCGTGGGCCCAGAGGGCTTCCAGGTACGCCACCTCGAGGGCGGCAAGCGCGGCGTCGCGGCCGCTGAAGGTGGGGATCACATCGCAGACGCCGGCGGTGACCAGCGCACGGCTGACGACCGAGGCCGACTCCCGTACCGCGAGCACCAGTACGGTGTCGCCATCGCCGCAGTGCGCGTCGTGCGCAGCGACGAGTGCGCACGTCAGCGACTCGTCGCACCACTCGACCGACCCCACGTCCACCATCACGAGCCTGGCGCCGCCCAGCGGCGCTGAGGTCAGCACCTGGCGCAGCACGTCCTCGACCACCGGGGCTGTCGAGCGGTCGTGGCGGCCGCGGAGCGTCACCACGTGGGTGAGCCCGCAGCGCTCCATCTCGACGGCATCGGGCTGCGGCGGGGCCACCGCTACCGCGTCCCCCGCCTGCCGGCCGGATCGGTGGTGTAGACGACGGTCGTCCCGGCGATCATGTCCGAGAGCGCCCGGCGCCGGCCGTCGCCGAGCACCGGCAGATACCCCGCGAGCAAGGGAACGACGGCCAGCAGGGTCGCGAGGTACCGGCCCACGGAGCGGCCGGCCGAGGGCGGGCGTCCGTCCCGGCCGACCACGCGGATCGACATCAGCCGCATGCCCAGCGTCTGACCGGCGAGCGACCAGCAGACGACGAAATACGCCCCGGTGACGATTGTCCAACCGACGGCGAGCAGCGCGCTGACGAGCCATTCCGGGCGGAAGCCGCCGACGAGCGAGCTGACGAGCGCTCCCATGCCCAGCACGGACGTGTAGGCGACCATCAGCATCAGCAGGTCGATGCCGGCGGCCAGGGCGCGGCTGGCCAGCCCGGCGAAGCCGTCCCCTCGGGCGGCCGCTCGGCGTGACAGCCGCCGGTCGGCCAAACGAGATGCCGTACGGAGGTCGCGGACGACGTCGTGGGCGACGCCGCTGGTCTCGGCCGCCAGCGCGTCGCCGACCTCCTCGGCGCTGATCAGCGAGGCAACGGCACGGCGCACCTCGGGATCCTCCATCAGCCGGCGCGCCACCTCACCGGCGCGCGGGCTGGCCAGGATGCCGTCGACGACACGGTCGACCTCGCCGGCGCGGATCAGCTCGGCGGCGACGCGGTCGGCGAGGTGCGCACGCACGGCCGACTGCACGATGTGCTCGGGGAGCGGGCCCTCAAGCGCCCGGTCGATCGCCCGTAGCAGCTCCGGGGAGGCGAGCGTGGCGTCGACCACACCCTCCATGCCGTCCCGCCACGCGCGCACCGCGGCCCGGCGCGGGATCGAGGCGGCGCGTCCCGCGGCACCGGCGATGCGCGACGACCGGTCCCCGTTGGTGCTCATCGCCACACACTGGCCCGCTCCCGCGTCGGCCTCATCATCCCGAACGGGGGAACTGGCGGCGGCCACGCCGTTCATCCGAACCGGGCGATGGCATCGGCTGCGTGCGTGGCGATGCTCCGGCGATGGCGCCGAACGACGATCCCAACCGCGGCTCTGCGACGCTGATCGTGGCCGCCTACGACGACGCGGCCGACGCATCCTCGGCATGTGCGGCGCTTGGTGACGCGCAGGGCGGCGGGCCGCAGGCGGCCGTGGTCACACGCGCCGCGGACGGCAAGCTCGACGCGACCCCGGTGGCGCCCGCCCACGCCCACGGCGGTGCGGCCGCGGGGGCGGCGGCCGGTGCAGCGGTGGGCGCGGTGCTCGGGCCCGGCGTCGTGGCGACATCGGCGGCCGGGGCGCTGGTGGGTGCGGTGCGCGACCGGCGCAGCCCGCTGCGCCCGGTGCTGGACGCGATCGAGAACACGCTGCCCCCGAACTCCGCCGGCGTCGTGATCGTGGCCGATGCGGGGGCGTCGGAGCGATTCGACGCGGTGCTGCGGGGCAGCCGCCGGGTCACGAAGAGCCGCATCGACGACCGCACGCTCGAGCACCTGCGGCGCGCCCAGTCCTAGCTCGGAGCGTCGAGCGTCTCGGCGACCGCCTCGGGGTCGCTCTCGCCCTTGCGGCGGCGGTGGAACATCGCCTTGGTTGCCGGCCAGCCGATCTCACGGGCGAGCAGGAAGGTGCCCAGCGCGACGTTGAAGGCGGTGGTGATGACCGCCTGCCCGATCGTGTAGGCGCTGATCACCTCGGTCGGCGCGGTGCCCTTGAGGACGACCGTGGCAAGCGCCGTCTGCGCGCCGACGGCGCCGGGAAGCAGGGCGACCGTCGAGGAGATGGACGAGGCGGCGACGATCAGGAAGACGTTCGTGACCGAGACCGGGACGCCGAAGGCGTGCATGAACGTGGCGTTGACGCACATCCGGCAGATGTAGGACAGCGCCTCGACGCCGACCACCTGGATGAGGAACAGCCGCCGGTTGCCGAGGATCCCGCCGCCCTCGAGCGCGCTCTCCCAGGCGCTGTGGAATCGCGTGTACAGGATGCGTCCAACGATCCAGACCAGCACCGCCCCGCCGATCAGGATGATGGCGGTGGCAGTCGGATGGTCATGGAACCACTCGAACTCGACGTCGAACGATCCCGCCGCGCCGAGGAACAGCCAGAGGTAGACCGCTGCGCTGACGACGACGAAGAAGATGTTCTGCACGACGGTGGCGCCCAGGATGCCGGGCACGGTCGCCCCGCGGATGCGCGCGCGGAAGAGGCCGATCATCGCGACGGTGCCGGCCGACGCAGGTAGTACGGCGTTGATGCCGACGCCGCCGGCGTAGTAGGCCAGCACGGGCCGGTAGCCCACGTTCTCCTTGCCGTAGGAGTAGCGGAGGATGTTGCGCCATGCGAGCGCGACGAACAGCGTCTGGCCGGCCTGGAACGCGAGGCCGAGCAGCAGCAGCGGCACCGACACCGCGGTGAGGGCGTCCCACAGCTGGTTTAGCCAGTCGGCCATCCGAACACGGAAGCAGCCGCAGACCGGACAGCCATCGCGCGGTCGGGATGAAGCCCCCGCATGCTCCGTCACAGAGCCGTGACGCCGTCGTGACAGCCCCGTCCGTCACGGTTTCGCAACAGCACCGTCACACCCACCCGGCGGGGCTTTGACTCCAATAATTGGGCTGCGCGGGCGCCTCGCTCAACCAGGCCGTCGACGCGTCGCAGATGTGTAACAACACAGTCACGCCCACCCGGCGGGGCTTTGACACCGTTACGGGCGGCGATGCGGGGTTGTGACGCTTTTGTGACATACGAGCGGGTCACGCAACCGTCACAGCCCCTGTTGCGATCAGGCCGGGTCGGAGCTGTAGGCGAAGGTCGCCTCGTATCCGCAGTTTCCCGTCGCCTCAAAGCGCAGGGGATCCGCGAGCTCGGCGCGCAACAGCTGCGCGTAGACCTCTCGGCCGCTGCGGTGATGACCCGGGATCACGCAGGTCACGGGAGTGTCGTCCGCGACGGGTTCGCGGATTCGCACCTCCACCGAATCCTCGACCCGCACGACTCCGCGGCCCGGCGTGTGGTCGATGGTGATATCCGCGGGCCGCCATCCGATCAGGGTGCTCGGCTTGAATGCCCACGGAAACTGGCTGAGGGCCGTGCCGCCTGCGCTCCCGGTGAAGATGTCCACGAGCCTGCGAGCCTGATCCTCGTCCGCCCGCCGGTCGACGAAGAGAACGAACGTCCACGGTGACCCCGGCTCGTCGTCGTGGTAGCGCGACACTATCACCACCCGCAGCCCCGAAAGCGACACGCCGTCGGACACGCCCTCGGCGATCTCCCAGCTGAGCACTCCGAGGCACTCGCCGTACGTCGACCGGCCGCCCGCCGCACCGCCGATCCGCCGGCAGGGACAGATCGCCTCGCAGTTGCAGGATTCGAGATACGTGCCGCGCAGCTCCCACGCCACATCCGCCACGGCGCCATCGTATGCTCTCGCCATGGACGGTGCGATCTCGCGCGGCACTGCGAGCGTGCTTCTTCTGGCCGCGGCCGCGTGCTGGTGGATCGTTGCCGTCCGTGCCGCCGCCATGCCGTCGGCGCCGGGCCCCATGGGGCTCGGCTTCGGCAGCTTCCTGATCCTCTGGACGACCATGATGGCGGCCATGATGGTGCCCGTCGTGGCGCCCGTTGCCGGCCTGTACGCGGCATCGCTCCGGTCCGGGCCACGAGCCCTGCGCGCCGGCGGCCTCGCGCTCGGCTACCTCTCCGTCTGGGCGGCGCTGGGTGCGTTGGCCTATCCGGCGGCGGTCGTTGGCAGCTGGCTCGCGCACTCGCACTCGGGGTTGGCGCCGTGGACCGCGAGCGCCGTCTTCGCCGGCACCGCCGCCTATCAGCTGAGCCCATTCCGCGCCCGCTGCCTGGCGCACTGCCGCGCTCCCTTCGCCCTGCTGTTCCGGATGACGAGGGCCTCCTCCCGCCGGTTCCGCGACCTGCGCGCGGGCATGCTCCACGGCGCCGTCTGTGCAGCCTGCTGCATCCCGCTGATGGCGTGCCTGCTCGCGCTCGGCGCCATGAGCATCGGCTGGATGCTCGCGCTGACCGTGGTCGTCTGCGCCGAACGGCGCACCCGCGCCGGCCCGTGGGTGACCCGCGGCTCGGCGGCGGCGCTGCTCGTGCTCGCCGTCGCCGTCCCGCTCCACCCGGAGCTCGCGGCCGGCCTGCACGCGCCGGCCTCGCCGATGCCGATGTGAGGCCGAGCCTCCACGCGTGCCGTGTGCGAAGATCCGGACGTGCACGACCGAGAACGGCTCGTCGACGAGTTCCGGCGCGCGCTCCAGCAGCGGGACGCAGACCGGATCGCCGCTCTGCTGCACCCCGACGTCCAGCTGATGCTCTACAGCGCCACCGAACCGATCGCCGGCAGAGACGCCGCGCTCGAGTGGTACACGTCGGCCTTCGAGCGACGGATCGTGTTCGAGGGCACCGCCTCCGTGGCGGAGACCGACGGCGACGCCGTGCTCCTGCGCGGCCGCATCTACTGGTATGAGCGCGACGACGGAGGCCGTGACCAGCCCGGCGAGTGGCTGATGACGTTCCGCGACGGGTTGATCGACTCGATCACCGCCCGCACGCCCACGGGTTGACGCAGGAGACTGCCTCGCTGCCATCGAACCGTCGGGCCGATGGGCCGCTTCGACACCACGGTCGCCTTCGTCACCGGCGCGTCCACCGGTATCGGACGGGCCACCGCCCTTCGTCTCGCCAATGAGGGGGCGAGCGTGGTCGCGGCCGCTCGCTCGCAGGATCGACTGCTCGAGCTCGAAGCAGAAGGAGCGGGGCGCATCACCGCACGGACTCTCAATGTCGGCGACACCGGCGCCCTGCGCGCCGCGATCGCGGAGACGGCGGAGACGCGTGGCCGCCTCGACATCCTCGTCAACTGCGCCGGCATCTCGCGGCTCGACCCCATCCTCGACCTGGACGAGCGCCACTGGCACGAGATCCTGGCCACCAACCTCACCGCCGCCTTCGTCGCCGCCCAGGAGGCCGCCCGGCACATGGCCGCCGGCGGTGGCGGTGCAATCGTCAACGTTGCCTCCATCGACGCGTTCGCGGCCGACTCGCCAGCGGTGCACTACTGCGTCTCAAAGGCCGGGATGATCGCGATGACCCGCAGCTTCGCCCACGAGCTGGGCCACCTGGGCATCCGTACGAATGCCGTCGCGCCCGGGCTCACCGCGACGCCGATGACGATGGACGACTCCTGGAACCACATCACCGCGGCCTACCAGGAGCGGATCCCGTTGCGCCGTCCATCAACGCCCGAGGAGCAGGCCGCCGTCATCTGCTTCCTCGCCAGCGGTGATGCCTCCTATGTCAACGGCGAGACCGTGATCGCGGACGGCGGCCTGCTCAGCGGCATGTGGTACGACCCGGCCGACGCGCCCAACTAGGACAGGCCGACCACCAGCAGCGAGCGGCGCTGTAAAGCGTCGCTCGCTGCTCGTCCCGGTAGGGCGCACGGGTGTTCAGGTCGCCCGCCGGTCTCGGCGTGGTGCACGAGCCCATCCCCGGCCGGCAGCCCAAGCAGCGCCGGCGCCGTCGTGGCGCGGATCTCGGCGAGCACGCAGACGTCCGGCTCGTGCGCCAGCAGCGCCTCGGCCAGCCGCGAGACACGCCGGCCGCCGCCGTGCAGCAGATTCCAGATCACCACGCGCACCGCGGGCAGCCGCGCCGGCCTGCGCCTCAGGTCGCCGGCTCGGGCGCCCGGTGGCGCCGCCAGGTCAGCCCGAAGATGGCGCCGAGCACGAGCGAGGGCAGCACCGTGAGCACGCGGTAGAGCAGCACGGCGGCAACCGCCTCGGCGTTGCCCGCGCCGAAACCGACCAGCGCCGATGCCAGGCCGAGCTCGACGATCCCGACGCCCGCCGGCGTGATCGGCACCGCCGTCAGCAGCCGGATCAGCCCCCACGCGGCCATCGCCTCCACCCAGCTCACCTGCTCGGCGGAGACGCCGGTCACGCGCAGGCACACCAGCAGCACGCCGAACACCGTGAGATGCCCGATGAACGCGGCAGCGGTGATGAAGGGCCAGCGGCGGCTGAGCAGCCCCACCGTCTCGTGCCGGAACTTCACCGTGGCCTCGCCCCACCCCTCCCGCCGTGGGCGCCGGACGAGGTGCAGGCCGCAGTTGACCACCTTCTCGGCGTGCACGCCGAGCCAGCGCGCCTGGCGGTCGCTGCGCAGCGCGAGCACGAGCATCACCGTGAGCGCGACCACCACTCCGATGCCGATCATCCCGGCCGTCAGCAGGTACGGGCTCGAGCCGCCCGTCAGCAGCAGCAGCACCAGCGCGATCATCGGCAGCGTCACGTTGACGATCTGGTTCCAGGCCGCGGTCACCAGCACCGCGACGGCGATCGCCGATGACCGGTACCGCCAGCTGCGCAGCATGCCGTACGACACGGCCAGCCCGACCGCGTCGCCCCCGGGCACGGCGATCGAGATCGCGGTCGAGGTCTGTGTCAGCACCGTCGCCTGCCAGTACCCGAGTCCGGGCAGCGCCGCCATCCACGGCGGCGCATAGGTGGCGAGGTTCACCACCGTGGCAACAGCGAGGGCGGCCAGCTCTCCGGTTGACAGCTTGGACATCACCGACCACACGTCGTGGTAGTTCGCAATGCGTGGCAGCAGGAAGGCGAACACCGCGACGATGGTCACGATCGCGATAGCCGCCCCCGCGATGCGCCGCAGCGCAGGCCGCTTCCGCCGCGGCGCCTGCACCGCCTCATCCACGCCGGCCGCCGGCAGGTCTGGGCTCTCCCGCATGCTCATGCGCGCACAGCATGCCCCATAGTGTGCGCCGCCAAGCGATCCAGTGCTGTCCGACGGGGCAATTGCCGGGGTACCATGCCTGCCGTGACCGGGGGTACCGAGCAGGAGAGCTCGCGCGGAGCGGTCTCGGTGCTCCGGTCAGCAGGCGATCTGGGCAGGGACATGCTGGCCGTGGACTGGTCGACCACGCCGCTCGGGAGCCCGGACACCTGGCCGCAGAGCCTGACGTTCGTGCTGCGCACCATGCTCGGCTCGCGCTTTGCGATGTGGATGGGCTGGGGCCCGGAGCTCAGCTTCTTCTGCAACGACGCCTACCGCCACGACACGCTGGGATTGAAGTACCCGTGGGCGCTGGGCAAGCCCGCGAGCGTCGTCTGGCAGGAGATCTGGGACGACATCGGGCCGCGCGTCGACTCGGTGCTGCGGACGGGGCAGGCGACGTGGGACGAGGCGCTGATGCTCTACCTCCAGCGCAGCGGGTTCCGCGAGGAGACCTACCACACGTTCTCCTACAGCGCCCTTGCCGATGACCGCGGCGACATCGTCGGGCTGTTCTGCGTCGTCGCCGAGGAAACCGAGCGCGTCGTCGGCGAGCGGCGGATCGGGACGCTGAACACCATCGCGTCGAGCCTCTCCGGAGCGCACGCGCCCCGGGCCATGGAGCAGGCGCTCCAGCTGGCGCTTGGGCAGCGCACCGCCGACCTGCCGTTCACGCTCACCTACCTCCGCGAGCACGACGACGACGATGCCGCACGTCTCGCGAGCGCCACCGGCCGGCTCCCCGCGCCGGCCCGGGTCTCGCTTTCCGACGATCACCCGTGGCCTCTGGCGCGGGCCGAGCGCGAGGGGACGGTGGTGATGCAGCTGCCGGAGCCGCCGGGAGGCAACGATGCCGACGCGCCGACCACCGCCGTGCTCGTGCCGCTGGCCGGCCAGGGGCGGGACCGCGCCGCCGGGGTGTTCATCGCCGGCCTCAGCCCCAACCGGCCGGCCGACGTGGGCTACGTGGCGTTCGTCGAGCTGGTGGCGGGGCAGATCGCCTCGGCCGTCGCCAGCGTGCGCGCGTACGACGACGAGCGGCGGCGCGCCGAGCAGCTGGCGGAGCTCGACCGTGCCAAGACGGCCTTCTTCACCAACGTGTCGCACGAGTTCCGCACGCCGCTGACGCTGATGCTGGGCCCGCTCAGGGACGCGCTGGCGGACGACGGCGATGCCCCGGCCGCCCTGCAGCGGGAGCGGATCGCGCTGGCCGAGCGCAACGGCAAGCGCCTGCTCGCGCTCGTCAACATGCTGCTCGACTTCAACCGGCTCGAGGCGGGCCGGCTCGAGGCCAACCTCGAGCCTGTCGATCTCGCGCTGGAGACGGCCGAGCTGGCCAGCATGTTCCGCTCGGCGATCGAGCAGGGCGGCGTCGAGCTCCGCGTCGACTGCCCGCCCGCGGGCGCGCCGGTTGAGATCGACCGCCGCTGGTGGGAGCAGATCGTCACCAACCTGCTGTCGAACGCCTTCAAGCACACGTTCCGGGGCGCGATCGACGTGGCGCTGCGGCTGCACGACACGGAGGCCGAGCTGACCGTGCGTGACTCCGGCGTGGGGATCCCCGATGACGAGCTGCCCCGGGTGTTCGAGCGGTTCCACCGCGTCGAGGGTGGCGAGGCGCGGAGCGTCGAGGGCAGCGGGATCGGGCTTGCCCTCGTTCGCGAGCTGGTCGAATCGCTGGGCGGCCGCATCTCGCTCGACAGCCGGCTGGGCGAGGGCACCGCCGTGCACGTGACGGTGCCGGCCCGCCCGCTGAGGGGAGTTTCGGCGACGGCGCCGGCGACAGCGCGCGAGACGGCCGAGGCGCGCGTGGCCGAGGCACGCGGCTGGGTCAGCGCCGCCGCCTCGGCGAGCCCATCTCCCCTCGTCGGGGCTGGGCAACGCCGCTCGGTGCTGGTTGTCGACGACAACAGCGACATGCGCGCGTATCTCGTTCGGCTGCTGGAGGAGCGCTACGACGTGCGCGCCGCGCCCAACGGCGCCGCGGCGCTCGAGCTCGTGCGGGCGGATCGCCCCGACCTGGTGCTGAGCGACGTGATGATGCCCGAGGTGGACGGGTACGAGCTGCTGCGCCTGATCCGTAGTGACGCCGGGCTGGCCGACCTTCCGGTGGTGCTCCTCTCGGCTCGCGCAGGGCCGGAGTCGGCGGTCGAGGGGCTGGAGCTGGGAGCCGACGACTACCTGGTCAAGCCCTTCACCGCCGAGGATCTGCTCGGCCGCGTCGGGGCGCGGCTGGCCGGCGGCGCAGAGCGCCGGCAGCGCCAGGCGATCGCCCAGCTCGGCCGCCGCCTGGGGCAGGCGGCCGACGTGGACGAGCTGATCCGGGCCGTCCACGATTGCGTCGCCGACGGCTTCGGCGCATCGAACGCCGTGATCGGCCTGGCCGAGGACGGCGGCGAGATGCTGCGCTACTGGCACGCGGCGCCTCCTGCCGGCGGCCTTGCGGCTCGCTACCACCGCGTTCCCGTCGAGTCGGACACGCCCAGCGCCACGGCTGCCCGGGAGGGTGCCGTCGTCGTGCTCGAGAGCCGCGCCGATGCCGCCGCGTACGGCCGCGTCGTCGACGACTGGGAGATCGCGAACGTCCGCGCGCAGGTGGCGGTGCCGCTGGTGCGGGCCACGGGCGACATGGCCGGCGTCCTGGCCGTCACCTGGGACGCCGAGCGTCCACTGCCACCGGACGAGGTCGACCAGCTGGGGGAGATCGCGTCGCTGACGCTGGAGGCGCTCGAGCGCCTGCGCGC
The DNA here is from genome assembly GCA_035695105.1 of Gaiellales bacterium. Lineage (GTDB taxonomy): Bacteria > Actinomycetota > Thermoleophilia > Gaiellales > JAICJC01 > JAICYJ01. Next base: position 48,014 of record DASSEV010000089.1, on the reverse strand, counting down.
CGCACAGGTCGAGCACCGCATCCTGGAGCGCCTGCAGGAGCGGCTGCTCGAGGTCGACCTGCGGGCGCCCACGGCGACCGTCTCGGTGCGGTACCAGCCGGCCGACTCGGCACTGCTTCTGGGCGGGGACTGGTACGACGTGATCTCGTTCCCGGACGGGCGCCTCGGGGTCAGCGTCGGCGACGTGGTCGGCCACGGCCTGCCCGCGGCGACGGTGATGGGGCAGCTCCGCTCCGCGCTCGGCGTCGCCGCCACGACGACCTCCGAGCCGGCCGCGGCCGTCGACCTGGTGGATGCGTACGCCCGCCGCCTGCCGGCCGCCACCGGCGCCACGCTGATCTACCTCGTGCTCGATCCCGCCGGCACGCTGACCTGGTGCTCGGCCGGCCACGTGCCGGCGCTGGTCGAGGACGGGTCGGAGCCGCGGTTCCTCGGCGGGCCGCACCGGCCCCCGCTCGGCGCCTCGCGCGGCGACGGGCGCGACGCCGACGACATGCCGCTGCCTCCCGGAAGCCTCGTGCTGGTCTACACCGACGGCCTGGTCGAGCGGCGGGGGGAACCGCTGGACGCCGGGCTGATGCGCCTGCAGCGGCTCGCCTCCGTCAACGCCCACCTGCCGATCGGACAGCTGTGCGATGCGGTGATCGACGGCATGCGCCCCGAGGACGGGTTCGCCGACGACATCGCGCTCGTGGCCCTGCGCACCCCGGGGCGGCGGCCCCACCGATTCGTCGACGTCTTCCATGCCGACGTGGCGCAGGTGCCCCACGCCCGCCAGCGCCTGCGCGAGTGGCTCTCGCAGGTCGGGATCGCGGACGAGGAACGCGACGACGTGCTGCTCGCCGTGGGCGAGGCCGTGGCCAACGCGATCGAGCACGGCAGCGGCGTGGATGCCCGGCGCGTCGTCTCGACCGAGGTCTCACTCGCCGGCGGCACGCTGCGGGCCGCCGTCAGCGACACGGGGCGCTGGGACCGCGACTCGAGCACGGGCCCCGCCAGGGGCCGCGGCCGCGGCTTCCAGGTCATGAACGCGCTGATGGCGAGCGTGGACGTCCATCGCGGCTGGGTGGGAACGACGGTGTCGCTGGAGCGAACGGTCGGCGGCCCGAGCGCGGCTACGCCAGCCCGGTGATCTCGAGCACGCGGCGGGCGATCGGCGAGGCGGCGACGATCCTGATCGAGCGGCCGGAGGCGCTGGGGGCGGCCTGGGCGGCGATCAGCGCCCGCACACCCTCGGACCCGAGAAAGGTCACGGCGCTCAGGTCGAGGCCGACGTCTCCGCCCGTGCGGCTCATCGCCTCGGCCAGGGCCTGCTCGAACACCGCGACGGTTGCCATGTCCACGCCACCGGTGACGACCAGGACGACGTCGTCGCCCTGCTGCACCTGCTCGACCGAGAATGCCGGCTCCTGCACCGTCACCGCGCGAACGATAGTCAGCCGCGCCGCTCCACGGCCCTGCGCGGGGCCTGCGACGCCCGCCTTGTCCAGATCCCGTGGCCGATCAGCGCGATCACCAGGCCGAGCAGGCCGACCAGGCCGAACGCCGTGATCGCGCTCTGCGCCTGGTGCCCGATGTAGTACGCGGCGAGGCCGACGGTCACGACCCACGTCACTCCGCCGACGGCGTTCCACAGGAAGAAGCTGCGCCACGGCATGCGGTTGATGCCGGCCAGCCAGGCGACCGTGAACCGCGTGACGGGCAGCCAGCGTCCGCCCGCCACCGCCAGCGCTCCGTGGTCATCCAGGAACCGGTCTCCCTCGTCCAGCCAGCGCCGCCGTCGCTCGCGCCCCCAGCTGCCCCACAGCCAGATCCGCCGCCCGAACAGGCGCCCTCCCAGGTACCCGAGGTTGTCGCCGATGATCGCAGCAGCGATCGCCACGGCCAGCACGATGGGGATCGACAGCGAGCCGCGCGCGGCGCTCAGCGAGGCCACCATGATGCTCGACTCGCCGGGCACGGGCAGGCCGCCCGACTCCGCCAGCACCAGGAAGAACAGGGCCGGGTAGGTGACAGCGCTCGGCAGCGAGAAGAGCGCGCTCATGCGCGGCTGCCGAGGGCGCCCGCGAGGTCGCGCTCCCGCACGAGCTGGTCGAGCTGGCAGCCGACCAGGAAGGCGATCGAGAGCGCGTACAGGTAGCCGGTCGTGACGATCACGGCGGCCAGGGCTCCCTCGACGCTGCGGAAGTCCACGGCCAGCCGCACCCAGAGCCCGTACGCCGTCGAGATGGCGATCCACGCGACGATGATCGCGGCAGATCCGGCGCTGACGAACCGCCAGGGCTGTCGGGCGCAGGGCCCGTAGCGGACGAGCAGCGCGATCACCGCCCAGCAGAGCACCGCCGCACCGGCCACCCTGACGGCCAGGCGCGCCGAGCCGAGCGGCACCCCCAGCCCCGCGAGGGACAGCAGCGCAGCCAGGATCAGCAGCACCGACACCGCGACCGCCAGCAGGAACGACAGGCCGAACCGGTGCACGAACGAGCGCCGCTCGTCGGACTCGTAGATGTCGTTCAGCGCCCCCATCACCGCCCGCACGACGCCCGACATCTCCCAGGTCGCGATCAGCACGCCGAACGCGACCGCCGGCGCCGGGTCGGCGTGGAACTCGCGCCGCACCGAGCCGTCCAGCGCGTGGTACCAGGTGAGCGGAACGTGCGGCCGCAGCGCCGGCCCGACGGCGGCCGACCAGAGCCGCTCCTCGCCCAGCGGGTGCAGCAGCGCTGCCGCGAGAAAGACGAGCGCAGCCCCGGCGATCAGGAGCTGCAGCGCCATGGCGCTCGCGTAGGTCAGCAGCCGGTTCCTGGCGAAGCGGTCGACCCAGAGCTCGAACGCCGGGCGCACGCGCCGCCCGGCCGCCTCCAGCGCGTGGTCTCCGGTCGCCATGCCGCCCAGGTACCCGGGAGCGCGGCCCGGGAATCGCGGTCAGGAGGCGGGACTACTCGTGCACGGAGCGATCCGAACCACCGGACAGCTCCGAGGTGAGCTCGTCGGTCGAGACGAGCCGTTCGTGCCGGTTCAGGCTGATCAGGTCCCAGAGCCAGCGCCGGACGGTCTCGAGGCGGTTCTGCCAGCCGACGAGGAACGTGATGTGCACCACCGCCCAGACCATCCACGCCGCACGGCCGGCGAGCGGGATCCCCTTGATGTCGGCCACCGCCCAGCTGCGGCCGACGACGGCCATGCTGCCCTTGTCCCGGTAGCGGAACGGCGACGGCGCGCGATGGCCGTGCAGCCTGGCCCGGATCACCGCGGCCGCGTACGAGCCTTCCTGCAGCGCGGCCTGGGCGACTCCCGGCACGCCCGGCACGGCGGCGAGGTCTCCGACCGCGAACAGCTCGGGATGGCCCGGCAGCGTCAGGTCGCCGCCCACCGCCAGGCGGCCCGCCCGGTCGGCGGCGGTGCCGGTCTGCTCGGCCAGCTGCGCGGCAAGCGGCGACGCGCGCACCCCGGCCGCCCAGATCACGGTGCGCGCCTCGATCCGATCCGGCCCGTGCGGGCCCCGGACGTCGATCCCCTGCCGGTCGATGCCCGTGGCCGCCGTCGACAGGCGGATCTCGACGCCCATGCGCTCGAGCTCGCGGGCGGCGCGCTGCTGCAGGCGCGGCCGGAACTCGGGCAGCACGGCGGGACCCGCGTCGAGCAGCACGACCCTCGCGTCGCGGCTCTGGAAGCGGCGGAACTGCCCGGCCAGCGTGTGCTGCGCCAGGAACGCGAACTGGCCGCACAGCTCGACGCCGGTCGGCCCCGCGCCGACGACGACGAACGTCAGCCAGGCCGACCGGTCGGCCTCCGGCGGAAGCAGCTCCGCCACCTCGTAGGCGCCGAGCACCCGCGAGCGGATGTGCTCCGCGTCCTCGATCGTCTTCAGGCCCGGCGCGGCGTCGTGCCACTCGTCGTGTCCGAAGTACGACTGCCCCGCGCCGGCGGCGACCACCAGCGTGTCGTAGGCGAACGGCACGTCGACGCCGTCGCGCGCGGTGACGACGCGGCCGGCGACGTCGATCCCGGTCACCTCGCCCAGCACGACCCGCACGTTCGGGCGCCGGACGAACAGCGTGCGCAGCGCCGGCGCGATCTGACCGGGCGACAGGATGCCGGTGGCCACCTGGTAGAGCAGCGGCTGGAAGACGTGGTGGTTGGTCCGGTCGATCAGCGTGACCTGCACACGGTCACCCTCCCGGGCGACCCGCTGGGCGACGCGCAGGCCCGCGAAGCCGCCGCCGACGACCACGACACGGTGCGGAGCCTGCGGGGCGACGGTCATGGCGGGCACCGTACCCGCCCCGCCGCCAGCCGGAGCCCTCGGCTGTTGTCTCAAGGACGTTCGCCCTGCTCACGACGTGAGCCGGCGGGTGTACCATCGCGGCACCGCGGGCATCGAGGTTGCATGACCGTCATCTCACATCCACAGCTCACGTCCCTCGCCGAGCTCCGCGACGACGAGGAGGCCGCGATCAGCGTCTACCTCGACCTCGACCCCGCCGTCACCCCGACGACCGCCGACCTCGACAGCCGGATCCGGTCTGCGGTCGACCGGCTGCACGAGATGGCGCCTGAGGACGGTGCTGCGAAGCGGCGGTTCGAATCGGCGCTCGGGCGGCTCCGGTCATTCCTGGACGAGAACGACCTCCGCGGAGACGGCCAGGTGCACGGCGCCGCCCTGTTTGCGCACGGGGACGAGACGTTCGCCGCCCGGCCGCTCTGGCGCTCGGCGGGCGAGGACGTCCACGCCGGCCACCGCTTCGCGCTGCGCCGACTGGCTGCCGCGGACAGCCGCACGGACGAAGTGCTGCTGCTGATCGCCGGCCGCGAGCTGGGCCGGTTGGCGCTGTTCCGGGACGGCAGCCTGTACGAGCTGCTGGACGAGGACGAGGACATCGAGAACCGTCACAGCCAGGGTGGATGGGCCCAATCGAAGCTGCAGCGCTACACCGACCGCCAGGCCGAGCAGCACATCAAGCACGTCGTCGAGATCACCGAGCGGGTGCATGCCCGCCTCGACCGGCCGCCGCTCGTGATCGCCGCCACCGAGGAGAACGCGTCACTGGCCAAGGAGCAGCTCGGCCAGGAGACGTCGGCCGCCCTGATCGGGACGCTCGCGAACGCCCGCGACATGGGCGAGTCGGAGCTGCGCGATGCGCTGGCCGAGCAGGCGCAGGCGCACGATGCCCGTCGCGAGCAGGAGCTGCTCGAGCGATGGGCCGAGCAGCGCGGGCGGGACGAGGTCGAGGAGTCGCTCGACTGGGCGCTCGCGGCCGTGTCGGACGCCCGCGTCGAGACCCTGCTGATCGCTCCGGGCGCGTCGCCGGACGTGTACCGCTGTCCCCAGTGCGGGCGCCTCTCCGACCACGCCCAGGTCTGTCCCGTGGACGGCAGCTTCATCCAGGGCGATCCGGACGGGATCGAGGCGGTCGTCGCCGAGACGCTCGTCCGCGGAGGTCAGGTCTGGGAGCTGCTGGACGTCGACCGGCGCGACCTCGACCCCGCCGGCGGCGTCGGTGTGATCGTGCGGTTCTAGAACCGCTGCGCCGCGAGCACGAGCAGCCAGCCGAGCAGCAGCACGTTCGCGACCAGCGCCACGGTCGACAGAACGCGCCTGCCGGCGCCGGCGCGGGAGACCGTGAGTCCGACGAACCCGAGGGCGATCCCAAGGCCGGCCAGCACCAGCGCGACCAGCCACAGCAGCTGGAACAGCTGCCCGCCCGGGATCAGCCCTACCAGCACGAGCAGCGCCGCCAGCGAGCCGACCACCAGGCTGGTTGGCGCTGAGCGGTTGCGTGCCACCGGGTCGGCGTCAGCCTGCATGCGGCGACGTTCGCCTTGCTGAAGCCGGTTCCTTTAGCGCTTCTGCTGCAGCCGCAGGCGGAGCGCGTCGAGCCCGCGCTCGGTGGCGCCGAGCGCCGCCGGCAGCATCTCCTGGGCACGCGCCCGAGGCAGCTCTCCGGTGCCGCCGCTGCCGCCGCCCATGCGGAGACGCGCCCAGTCCGTGGCGACCTTGCCGACGGTGCGGGTCGCGGCCCGGCGCCTGGGGTCGAGCATCCACACCGCCGTCGCAAGCGCCGCCTGACGGCCGATCCGCGAACGGCCACCGGGAATCCGCGCGAGCATCACCTCAGCGGCGAGGAGCTGGACGACCTCACTCTGCGCCACCTGGGAAAGCCCGTCGAGCGCGGCCCGCAGCTGGCGGGACGAGTGGCGCCGTTGCGCGGCGCGGGCGGCGTCGAGCTCATCGTCACCCTCGACGTACTCGCCGGTGCCGCGTGACTCCCCGGCAACGGAGACCATCCCGCGCCACCGGCCGTCCCCGCGCTGGAACAGCTCCAGCTCGAGGCCGCGTTCGCCGAACCACCGATGAATCGCGGAGAGCTCCTCCGCCGGATCGACCCACGTCATGCCCGACAGGATATCCCCCGTCCGGGAGGCGTAGCCGGGAGACCGGCAGGGTACGGTCCGATCATGGGTGAGCAGCTGACCCTGGCGCAGGTCCAGTTCAACCTGTACCGGCCCAACCGCTGGGTGACCGTCGGGGCCGGGACGCAGCAGGAGGTCACGGCACGGGCCGCGTCGGGCTACTACGGCGAGCTGCGGTCACCGGCCGGGGACATGCCCGTGCGGGTGCGGGTGCATCATGCCGCGAGCGAGCTCGAGATGGCGGCCGCCATGCAGGAGCTGGGCGAGGCGCTGTCCTGGACGCGGGAGAACACCGGGTGAGGTGGGCGGCCGGCGCGTCGCGCCGACCGCCCACCTCGCGTCGGGGTCAGCGGATGCGGGTCGCGCAGTAGGTCGAGTTCGGGCCGAACGGGCCGCCGCAGTTCAGCTGCTGCTGGAACTGGTTGGCCTTCCCGAAGTCGTCCGCGGTCGTCGGATAGTCGACGCCGTAGCTGAACGATCCGTCGCGGTTCTGGCTGTACCACGGGTAGATGCAGAACGGGCCGCCGTAGCTGGGGCAGGTCGAGCCGGTCTCGGTCGGATCCGTGATCTCGGCCTTTCCGCCGTAGTCGGAGACCACGGCCCAGCCGGTCGGCTTGGCGCCGTTGTTGAAGGTCGCCGACTCGAGGTGGATGGGCGACTGGTCGCCCCACGCGGTCGCGTCGTACGAGTAGCACCCGTCCTGGCCGGGCCAGCAGAACTGCGCGGCCGGGCTGGTGTAGGGCGAGGTGTGACCGATCTCCCACACGAACGCGATCGGGCCGTCGTGCACGAGGCCCCACGGGATCGAGTTGCCGATCTTCGCGACCGAGTAGGCCGGCATGAGCGGCCCGCTTGCGCTGTCGAGCACGATGGTGCCGGACTCGCCGGTCGTCAGGTCGGAGACGGCGATGTGCCAGCCGTCCTTCGCAGCGGTGACGAAGAAGTGGATCCGAATCCGATCGCCCTGGTGCATCACGAGCGACTGACCGGTGCCGTTGCGAGCGAGCATCGCGTTGAACGCGGCGGGCTCGTGGTACGTGCCCTTGGTGCCGGTCTGCGTGAGCGACCACACGGGTGTGCAGACACCGTACGCCCCGGGCGTCTGCTTGAGCTTGAAGCCACCGTTCGGCGTGCAGCCCGTGACCACCGAGTTGGGATAGAACTGCACCTCGAGGAACGCCTGGCCGAACAGGCTGTCGGGATCGGTGACAGGGCCGCCAAACCAGAAGGTCGGGCCGACCGCGTCGACGCCATAGTGCGACCCGTTCTTCGGCAGGGTGAACGTCCACGTGACGTTCTTTCCGGAGCCCGGCAGGTTGGAGAGCGGATCCAGCTCCGGCTCGTCGTGGCCGGAGCAGGCGGCGCTGTATCGCGGCTCGAACACGTCCTCGATGTAGGCCGGATGGTGGGCGATGCACGCCCCCTGGCCGCCGTTGCTTGCGCTCGCCGAGCCGGGCAGCGCCAGCCAGGCACCGGCCAGGAGCACGCCGAGCAGGACGGCGAAACGATGCTTCATTCGATTTCCCCCATGTCGCGTCGTCGCTCCACGCCGTCGTGGAGCCGCGACAAGTATGGGTGCAGGCGAACGCCCCGGCAAGTGGGGACGCGACGCCGGTCTCAGCGGCGAACGATCCGCGGCGGCGTCAGCCGCGGAGGCGCAAGCAGCCGCTCAACGTGCAGCGTTGCCAGTCCGAGCACCGGCACGTCCCGGTGCCGCTCGAAGCAGATGTACCGTCGCCGCCATTCCGGGAAGAACTTGCGGTTGAAGCTGAACAGGCGCTCCAGCTGGAACAGACGGTCGAGGCGCAGCAGCGACCAGCGCGTCGCCCGGATCGGCCACGAGGCCGTGCCGTCTGCCCGCAGCACGTCGGCAAACACCGAGAAGTTGAGCGAGATCTCCTCGGCACCCTCGGCGCGCGCCCAGACCGCCGTCTCGGCGATCAGGAACTCGATCAGCCCGTTCGGCGTGTCGCGCAGCCGGCGCATCGACGAGAGCGAGTAGCCTCGGCGGGAGGGCACCATGTGCAGGAAGCCCTCGAGCGTGCCGTCCGCGTCGAAGGCGAGCGCGAACCGCGCCTGCCGGTGCGAGTAGAGGTCGTCCATCGCCATCGAGAAGCCGCGGTCGGGCCAGCCGTTCAGCCACTCCTCCGACACGCGGTCGACCGCGGCACGGAGGTGGTCGTCAAGGCCGTCGGGGCCGACGACCCGGAAGGTGTAGCCGAGACGCTGGAGCCGGTTGACGGACTGCCGGACCTTCCGGATCGGGCGGCCCTCGAGCGAGAAGGTGTCAGGGCGGAGCACGGCCTCGTCACCGATCGGCAGCGCCCGCAAGCCCACGTCGCGGAACAGCCCCACCCACTCGTCCGAGCAATGCAGCACCACCAGCCGCCAGCCGCGTTGGTGGGCGGTGTCGGCGAAGTCGTCGACCAGCGCCGGGATCGACGCCGGGTTGCCGATCGGGTCACCGCTGATCAGCGCGCAGCCGGCCACGACGCGATATGCCAGCAGCGCGTCGCCTGCCGGGGAGAAGGCGTAGCGGCGGTCACGGCGCAGGGCGAAGAACGAGAGGCTGTCGTCGCCCCACTCGAGCACGATCCGGCGGGCGAGGTCGTGCTCCTCCTGCGTCTGGGCGTCCGGCTCCTGCCAGGGGCGCAGCCACAGATGCACGAGCCAGATTCCGGTCATGATGGCGAGGGCGAAGACGCCCACGTGCACGATCCGCATCTCGTCCATCCGCGGGCCGGAGGGCACAACGATCAGCAGGACGAGCAGCCAGGAGAGCAAGGCGGTGCCGGCCAGCACCAGGCGGATCGACGCTGGATCGCCCTGGGCGGTGAACCAGCGCCGCGAGCGGATCAGGAGCAGCAGCAGGGCGATGTTCAGCGCCGACTCCTCGACGTCGAGCCCCTTCGCCACGTGCAGCACTGCGCCCGCGCTGAGCAGCACGACGGCGAGCACCCACGCGCGGTGCTTGCGGCGCGAGAGCGACGAGGAGAGCAGCAGCAGGGCGACGCCGGCGGCCAGCGTCAGGCCGCGGGCCGTCAGCTGGAGATCGAGCGAGAGGACGCCGCTGATCTCCCGCACGCGCGCGCCCAGCTCCGGGGTGAGTGCGGAGACGATGTCGATGACGCCGACCAGCATGGTCAGCGCCGCCACGGCCGTCGGCGGCTGGCGGAGGCGGCGGATGCGCGCTAGCACGGTATGGAGCATAGGTACGTCATCGGAACGCGGACGCGGTGGTTCAAGGGATTCCCAGTTCCACGCCGGCGCAATTTCCCCGGTTACGACCCGTCACACATCGATGGCGGGCACGTGACGGCAATTCCGGCCGTCTCTGAGGCCGGGTGGGGCTAGCCTGCCGGTATGGGCGTCCGAACTGTGATCGAGCGATCCGGGCCCGAGGATGGGCGCGGGCCGGCCATCGAGCCGGCTCCGCGCTGGCTCGCCTGGGCGTTCGTCGCCTGCTCGCTCGCCCTGCTGCCCTGGACGGTCTGGCTCTACCAGACGCTTCCCACACGCGCCACGGCGGACAACTGGGACGTCGCATGGACCGGGTTTGACGTCGCCATCGCCGCCACGCTGCTGGCCACGGCGATCGGCGCGCTGCGCCGGGCGCCCTGGACGCAGGGTGCCGCATCGTCGGCCGCCACGCTGCTCATCTGCGACGCCTGGTTCGACGTGCTCACCTCGCGCACGGCGCACGAGCTGGAGGTCGCGCTGGTGATGGCGCTCCTCGCCGAGGGGCCGCTGGCGCTGGTCTGCATCTGGGTGGCGAGGAACTCCGAGCGCGTCGGCGCCTGGGCCGTGTCGCGCCGCGCCGCGCGGTCGGGGTGAGTGCGGCTCCCCCACCCGGCGGATGCACGCGATGCCCGGCACCGGCGATATTCGAACTGATGGACGACCACGTCGTGTTCGAGTACGAGCACTGCCCGCTGCGCAACCGCGCGCACGGCGCCGCGCGCGTGCTGCCGTTCCTGCGCCCGCTGGCCGGGCTGCTGTGGCCGGCGGCCCGCCGCGCCGACCGGGTGCAGCTGTCGGAGGACGGCATCCTCGCCCGGTCGCTGAGCGGCTACGCGCGCATCCCCTGGGACGAGGTGGGGGCGGTGCACCGCTCGCGCACGACCTGGGGGCGCATGATCGTGCACGTGGTCGCGGCCAACCCTGCCCGGCAGATCGAGATCACGGAGTCGATGCCCGGCTTCGACGACCTGGTCGCGACCATCCTGCACAACGCCGGCCAGGGCGAGGTCGTGCACCTGCGCGCCGCCTAGAAGGGCCGGCCAGCTTCGTTGCGCCGCCAGACGGTGAGCATGTCGTACATGCCCTCCCACTGCGGGATCGACAGCTTCTCGACCAGCTCGAACCCCGCCTCCAGCCGATCGTAGAAGCCCTTGCTGCCGGTGGAGATGCGCCACTCGCCGACGTGGATCAGATGGCGCCCGGTCCACTCCTTGAGGCAGTTCGTCCCCATCGGGCTGTTGTTCGGAGGCCAGCAGAGGAACAGCGAGCGGTCCGGGTGCCGGCGCAGCGCGGAGGGCCGGCCCGGGTCGATCTGCGTCCACAGGTGCCGCGCGAAGTAGTTGTCGTCGTGTGGCCGCTCGCGGTCGTAGGCGATCACGTCGATGCCGCGCTGACGCATCAGGTGCGCCCAGTAGCCGCCTCCGGCGCCCATCTCGACGATCGGCTGGTAGCGGGCGACCACGTCGAGCGCCTCGTCGGTGGGGAGCGCCCACGAGTAGGTCTGCACCAGCCGCGGGCGCTCGTCCAGGTGCCTGGGCCACTGGATGGTCTTGTGAACCCGGACGAACTCGTCGAGGTAGTCGTTCTGTCCGGTCAGGGTGTCAAAGAGGGAGGGGTCGCGGAGCAGCGACCGCCAGTCGAGCTGCCGCTCCCCGCTCACCAGCCGCGCCGGCCGCCGCCTCGGCGGCCCTTGCGCGAGCTGTAGACGAGGCGCGGCGGCGCCACGGCCATCCCGGAGCTGGTGAACTCGTCCTTGAGGTCGAGCCGCGCGGCGATACGGCTGACGTCGGCCTGCTGGTCGCGGGTCACGAGCGTCACGCCCACGCCGCTGCGTCCCGCCCGGCCCGTGCGGCCGATCCGGTGGACGTAGCCCTTGTTGTCCTCGGGCGGGTCGAAGTTGATGACGTGGGTGATCGAGTCCAGATCCAGCCCGCGCGCCGCCACGTCGGTCGCGACCAGCGTCCGCGCCTTGCCGGTCTCGAACCGCTCCCACGCGCGCTCACGCGCCGCCTGGGTCATGTCGCCGTGCATGGCGACGGCGGAGACGCCGCGCTCCCGCAGCTTGGCCAGCAGCCGGTCGGCGCCGCGCTTGGTGCGCACGAAGACCAGCGTGTGGTTGTCGGACTCGCCGAGCAGGTCGATCAGGGTCTGGATCTTGGTCTCGGGCGTCACCTGGACGAAGAGGTGGTCGACCTCCTCCACCGTCTCGGAGTCCGGGTTGGCCTCGTGGCGCGCCGGATCGCTCGTGTAGCTGCGCGCCAGCCTGCCCACCTCACCATCCAGCGTCGCCGAGAAGAACATGGTCTGGCGGGCCTTCGGCAGGCGCCGCACGATCCGGTCGACCTGCGGCTGGAAGCCCATGTCGAGCATCCTGTCGGCCTCGTCCAGCACCAGCATCGTCACGCCCGACAGCGACAGCATCCGCCGCGAGGCGAGATCCTCCAGCCGCCCAGGCGTGGCCACCACCAGGTGCGCTTGCGCGGCGCGCTTGGCCTGGTCGCGGAGCCCGACGCCGCCGTACGCGGTCGCCACCTTGAGGCCACGGGCGGCCGCGATGCCCTCGAGCACCTCGCCCACCTGCGCCGCCAGCTCCCGCGTCGGCACGAGGACGAGCGCCGACGGCTGGCCGGCGGCGGGATCCACCCGCTCGACCAGCGGGATGCCGAAGGCAAGCGTCTTGCCGGAGCCGGTCGGCGCCTTGGCCAGCACATCCTGCCCGGCCAGGGCGTCCGGCAGCACCCGGCCCTGGATCTCGAAGGGGGTCTCGATGCCGCTCTCGGCGAGCACCTCGGCCACGGGCGCACTCACGCCGAGGCCGCGAAAAGTCGTATCGGTCATGTCTCTCCTTGGGCGGCCGGCCACGGCCGCCATCGTCTGGGCGAGGGTCCGGCCCTCACGCGGGAGAGATGGAACCTCACGGGGCGGCACTCCGCCGCCCGTGCTTGCAGGGTAGCAGTGGGGGTCGACAACATGTCCATCGGCTCGTACGCTCGAACCGTGAACCGTGAGCGCATCCTCGTCACCGCCGCCCCCTCCGAGCTTCGCTCCGAGCTGCCGGGGATGGTCGACGTATATGACGCGCTGAACCGTCAGTTCTTCTGGGCGGACACGGTCGTCATCGGCCCGCAGGACGAGCTGTGCGCCGACGAGACGGAGGTGCTCGAGGGCGAGGTCGTCGCCTGACGGCGGGCGGGGCGCGCCGACTTGACTGCGACTCCCACCCTGCTAGTCTCGGATGAATACCACGGGGTGCGGGTCGTCCAGGGCAGGCGGCTCGCGCAGGGGGCACATTGAGGGCTACGAGGGTCATAGGGTCGGTCGTCGGATGCGCGGTGGCGCTCGCCGCCGGCCTTGCGCTGGCCTCGGTGGCGGTGGCCGGCACGCCGCCTCCGCCGCCTCCGCCGCCCACGAGCACGTCGGCACCCCCGCCCCCGCCGACGACGACCAGCAGCCCGCCGCCGGCCACCACGACGACGCCGGTGACCACGTCGGCTCCGCCGCCGGCGACCAGCGCGCATACGTCCACCGCCAGCACGCATCCGAAGAAGAAGCACGTCGCAAAGCGCCACACGCACACAGCTCCGCCGAAGAGCACGTCGACGGGCGTGGCCGCCGCCGGATCGCTGTCGAACGCGGCGCGGACGAACGTCACCACTCGTTCCACGGCAGCCTCGTCCTCGGCCGCTGTGCCTCGCATCGCGATCTTCGCCTCCATCGCGGCAGGGTCGCTCGTGCTGCTCGCCGCCCTCGCTCTGGGCGTCTCGATGGCCGTCTCCCGAAGCAGATCCGACGACCGGCGCAAGGTCGGCGGCGGCAACATCCTGATCCGCTAGCCGTATGCGTCGCCGTCTTCCCGCCCTTCTCGTGCTGCTGGCGACCCTGGTGCTTGCCAGCGCCGGTGTGTCATCGGCCAACCCTGGCCCCGGCACGTTCACGCCGAGCTCCGTCGACTTCGGCTCCTTGCAGGCGGGGGATCCGCAGGCGTCCGTTCCGGTGACGCTGACGAACAGCAGCCCCGACACGGCAATGACGATTGACCAGGCGGACGTCACGTTCGGCGCCCCGAACCCGGGTGCCTTTGGAACCTCGAACGACGGGTGTGCCGGCGCGACCCTGCAGCCGGGCGACAGCTGCAGCCTGAACGTCACGTTCGATCCGGCGTCGGCGGGGTCGTACTCGTCCACGATGTCGCTGAGCGAGTCCCTGGGGACGGACACGCTGCCGGTCAGCGCATCCGTCTCGCCCGCGCCCGCCCCGGCGATCGGCGTCTCACCGGCCAGCCCCTATGACTTCGGCAACCACAAGGTTGGAGCCGCGCCGGCCGACACGCAGCAGTTCACCGTCACCAACACAGGCAACGCCAACCTGGACATCACCGGCACGACGGTGACGGGCAGCGGCTTCTCGGCCGGCAACGACGGCTGCAGCGGCACCACGCTGGCGCCGAACGACCAGTGCACCGTGACCGCACAGTTCCTTCCGGTCGCAGCAGGCCCGACGCAGGGCGCGCTGACCATCATCAGCAACCAGCTCGCGCCCTTCCCCGTCGAGCTGGACGGCACCGGCACGGTGCCCCAGGCCTCCGTGCCGGCCGCCGTTGCCTTCGCCACGCCGCTCAACGTCGCGCAGACGCTGCCGGTGACGCTCACGAACACGGGGCAGGCCCCGATGGACGTCCAGCATGCCACCCTCACGGGCAACGCCGAGTTCACGAACACCGGCGCGGGCAACTGCGGCAATGCGACGCTGGCCCCCGGGCAGCAGTGCTCGACGCAGATCCGCTTCCTGCCGACAACCGGAGGCACGGTGCAGGGCACAGTCTCGTTCCTCGACGACGCGCCGGACAGTCCGCAGCAGGTGACGATCACCGGCACCGTGCTGGTCCCGGGCATCCACGCCAACCCGACCAGCGTCGCGTTCGGCAACCTCACCGCCGGCCACCTCAGCCCCTCGCAGCAGGTGACCATCACCAACACCGGGCAGGCGCCTCTGCAGATCAGCTCGGTGCGCCTGAGCGGCACCAACTACAAGTCCTTCAAGCTGGCCGGGCAGACGTGCACGGACGGGCCGATCGCACCCAGCCAGTCGTGCACGGCCAACGTGTCCTTCGGCCCGGGAGGGGCCGGCAGCAGGGTGGCCACGCTGACGTTCGTCAACAATGCGGGCCCCGATCAGAGCATCTCGTTGTCCGGCCAGGGAACGCCTCCGGCGGACGCAACGTCGGTGCGGGCGGCGTCAGGATGCGGCGATGTCAAGCTGACCTGGACGTCCCCGGATGGTCAGTACTTCCGCAAGGTCGTCATCGTCCGGCGAAGCCGCACGTATCCGACCAATCCGGGCGACGGCACCGTCGTGGAGCACTCCGGGGGGTCAGTGGTCGACACCGAGCCCAAGCAGTTCCACACCTACCGGTACACGTTGTTCGCGCAGTATGGGTCGTACAACGGCAAGCGCCTCGTCTACTCCGCGGGCGTGCACGCGAAGGCGCACACCGGCCGCATCTGCAGCCCGCGCAACAACGGCCTGATCGCCGACCTCACTCCGAAGGTGGACTGGCTGGGCTACACGGGCACGCGGTCGTACGCGTTCATCCTGCAGCACAGCGGGAAGACGATATGGGTGCACTACGTATCGCGCAGCGAGTTCCAGATCCCGTCCAGCTGGACGTACGCGCGGCAGCGCCGGCAGCTCGCGCACGGCGGCTCCTACACGTTCTACCTGTACGCCTACACGCAGCGGCGGCCGAACGGGGTGGCCATCGGCCACACCACCTGGCTCGAGAAGTAGCCCCTCAGGGCACCAGGTAGCCGAGCGCCACGTAGCCGAACGCGAGGATCTGGAACACCGGCGCGAAGACGACGTACGTCCGGTGCAGCGACGGCCGCCGCAGCCCCAGGTCGGCCAGGGCGAAGAACAGCGGGAACGCCAGCAGGCCGAAGCGGCCGGACGACTGGAGCACGCCGGCCAGCAGCGGCAGGGCGAAGATGCCCGCGACGTACAGCGTGTCCTCCCAGCGGTGGCGCGCGAACTGCGGCAGGCGCAGGATCGGGACGAGCAGCGCCAGGTACACGACGACGGTGAGGCCGCTCAGCAGGTGGATCGCCCGGCCGGTCTGGGCGAACTGCCAGAACTCCTCGCCCAGCGCCAGGGGCGGGAAGCTGGCGTGGCCGCCCCAGTGGCCCTGAGCGTGGACGAACGCGAGCGGGTCGCCGACCGAGCGCCAGAGCCACAGCATGTGGACGCCGAGGCCGGCCGCCGGCGCGGCGGCGACCGCGGCCGCCGCGGGTGAGCGGCGGCGCCAGGCCACGACCGCGAGCGGGGCGATCAGCGCCAGGCCGTTGACGCGCGTCATGCCGGCGAGCAGGCCGAGCGCCGCCGCCGGGAGGTACCGCCGTCGATCGCTGAACACGAAGAGCCAGCTCGCGAGCGCGATGAAGACGCCCTCGCTGTAGGCCAGCACCAGCGTGAACGCGTAGGGCGAGAGCACGAGGTAGAGCACGGCGCGCCACGCATGCTGCGGCGACAGCCGGTCGCGGCCGAGCACGTACATACCCATCATCCCGATCAGCGCGGCGATGTTCGAGACCGCCAGCGAGGCGACGGCGTCGCCCAGGCCCGTGACCGCCTCGGTGCCGCGGATGAGCAGCGGATAGAGCGAGAAGAACGCAACGCGCGGCCCCTCGGCGTAGCCGTCGTGGGCGATCCTGATGTAGTAGACGGAGTCCCAGCCGGTCAGCGCCGTCCACGGCTGGTGCTGCCAGGGAGCCAGCGCCCGGTGCCACCCCAGCCGCGCGCTCATCAGCCATCCGAACACGACCACCGCGACGCGGCTGGCCGTCCACAGCACGATGATGTTTCGCGCGGCGGCAGGGATCCGCCGCACGCCCGTCGCGCGGGCTTCCTGCGGGATCGCTTGCGAGTGCTCCAGAGCCCCCCCTCGGTGGCAGGCCGTGCGTCCGGCGGCCGTCCGGTGTCTACACGGCGACGCCGCCGCGAGAACCAAACCTACCGGGCGGGCGGTGCCCGGCGCGAGCGTGAACGCACCACGGTCACCACCGTCACCGATGCGTCGCGGCGCCCCACCGGGCGTCGGCGCGAGCGAGTATCGTACGCAGACGGGGAGAGGTGGCCGAGTGGCTTAAGGCGCCCGCCTGCTAAGTGGGTCTGGGGGGTAAACCTCCAGCGAGGGTTCGAATCCCTCCCTCTCCGCTATGGCACTGCTGATCGGCGTGATCGTGCTCGAACTCGTGCTCGTGGCCATCGGGCTGCGGCTCGAGGATCCCAAGCGCAGCTAGGTCGTCTCCTCGGCGGGTGGACGGCGCCCCCAGTCGACGAAGCTCGACAGGTAGGCGGTGAGCACCCCGAAGCCGGTCAGCATCTCGATCATCGTCGCTCCTCGTGCCCCGCGCGAGTGCGCGAGGATGTCGCCGGGCGGCGAGATCAGCGCCGTCGACACCGAGTAGTAGAAGAAGTCGGCGAATCGGGGATGCGGCCCCAGGCCGCGGAACGCCTGCTCGGGATGCACGGCCCACACGGCGAGGTAGACGAGCGTCCAGGCCAGGAAGAAGAGCAGCCCCAGCAGCGGCAGGCCGATCCGCCGGAGCTGGAGCAGCGCCGCGCCGGCCAGCTGCTGCGATTCGGTCAGGAACGGCACGTGTGCGGCCAGCCGCCGCGCGGCCCCCAGGAACAGCGCGGCCCCGGCCACCATCGCGACCGCGCCGAGCGCCGCCACCCAGCCCGCCGAGCGTGGCGACAGCCGCAGCGGCAGCAGCTCAATCGCCACGATGGCGAGGCAGAGCAGCCCGAGCCGCAGCGCACCGGCGGTCAGCCAGTCCGGGCGCACCTCTCCGAGCGCCATGGGAACGCCTCTCCCGGGCAACCGCATCGGCCAAACGTAGACGGTGGCGCGGTCGTCAGTCCCGCGGCTTGAGCGACGGCATGTAGCTCTCCTGCTCCAGCCAGTGCCCGCCGTCGATCGTGAAGTTCATGCCCGTCACGTACGACCCGAAGCGGGAGCAGAGCGCCGTCGACCACCACGCGATCTCTTCCACTGTCGCCAGCCGCCCGAGCGGGACGCTCCGCTCGACGCGCGCCCGGTCGGCCGGCTCGGGCCACAGCGCCTGGCCCGCGCCCTCGGTATCGGTCGGCCCGGGGCAGATGGTGTTCAGCCGGATCCCGTGCGGTGCCCACTCGACGGCGAGGGTCTTCGTCATCGCCAGCAGCCCCGCCTTCGCCGCGGCGGAGTGCACCGTCCCCGGCCCGCCCGTCCACGCATAGCTCGCGATCACCGAGAGGACGGCGCCGCCGCCGCCCTGCTCGATCATGCGCCGGCCTGCCGCCCGCGTGCACAGGAAGCCGCCGTCGAGCACGATCGAGACAACCGCGCGCCAACCGTTCGGCGAGAGATCCTCGCCGCGCACGACGAAGTTGCCGGCGGCGTTGTTGACGAGGCAGTCGATCCGGCCGAAGCGGTCGACCGCGGCGGCGGCCATCGCGTCGACCTGATCGGGATCCCGCACGTCGGTCGGCTGAGCGGCCGCCACGCCGCCCGCCTGATCGATTAGCGCCACGGTCTCCTCGAGCGGCTCCGGACGCCGTCCGGCGACCAGCACCGACGCCCCCAGCCGGGCGAACTCCTGCGCCATCGCGCGGCCCATGCCGCTGCCGCCGCCGGTGACGATAGCCACCCTGCCGTCGTAGCACCCGTCAACCAACATCGTCGCCTCCTTCGTCGGCGTGGATGATCCGTGCGTCGAGGGCGAGCGCACCGTTCGGCGTGACCAGGAGCGGGTTCACCTCGATCTCGGCGATCTCGGGCCGCGCGGCGGCGAGCCGCGAGAGCGCGACCAGCGCCGCAGCTGCCGAGGGCACGCTGACCGGCGCCCGGCCGCGGGCTCCGCGCAGCAGCGCCGCGCCGTGGAGCGACTTGATCAGCTCGACGGCCTGCTCCTGGGTCACCGGCGCGAGCGCCTCGGCCACGTCGGCGAGCAGCTCGGCGTAGACGCCGCCCATGCCGACCAGGGCCACCGGGCCGAAGGCAGGGTCGCGCTTGGAGCCGATGATCAGCTCGACGCCGTCGGAGAGCGGCGCCATCGCCTCGAGGGAGAGCTCGGGCGGCGCAAGCCGCGCCGTCATGTCCTCGAACGCGTGGGTGAGCGACTGCTCATCGGTGATGCCAACGCACACGCCCCCGGCGTCCGACTTGTGCAGGAGCCCGAGCGCCTTCAGCACGACCGGGTACCCGATGCCGTCGGCTGCCGCCACGGCTTCGGAGAGAGTGGCGACCCGCAGCGCCTCGACGAACGGCACGCCCGCCGCGGCGAGCAGCTCCCGGGCCCCGAAGTATGAGGGCTCGAACGGCTCCGTCTGCAGTTCCGGCAACGGCGGCGCGCCGGTGGGCGCAGTCCCGGGTGCCAGGGCGGCCATGCACGCTGCCGCCGCCTCGATCGTCGCGTACACGGGGATCCCGTGCTCTCGCAGCACCCGGTTCGGCTCGCCGTCGGGATACATGGACTGCGCGACCAGCGGCTTGCCCGTCTCCTCGACCGCCCGTGCGATCACGCGCGCCACGTCGGTCTCACGCTCGCTGAACTCCTCCGAGTACTGGCTGTACCCGCCGAAGTAGCCGGTCATGAGCAGGCCGTCCACGTCGCCGGAGGCGAGCAGCCCGCGAGCCATGTGCGAGTAGTTGTAGAAGTCCTCCTCGCCGCCGCCGGCCAGGTCGACCGGGTTCAGCGTCGACGCGGTATCCGGGAGGTACTCCCTGAGAGACGCCTGCAGGTCGAGCCCGAGCTCGGGCACCTCCAGGCCGGCGGCGACCGCCACGTCGCTCGCGATGGCGCCGTGGCCGCCGCCGTCGGCGAGCACCGCCACGCGCCGCCCGGCGAGCCAACGGCGCCCGAGCAGCGCCTGCGCCAGGTCGATCATCTCGGCGGGCGTGGAGACGAGCGAGATGCCGGCCGCCCGGCAGGCGGCGGCGACCACGCTGCTGCGAGTGACCATCGCCCCGGTGTGGGAGGCGGCCGCCCGCCCGCCGGCATCGCTGCGGCCGGTAGTGATCAGGACGCACGGCTTGCCGGCGTCGGCGGCGGCGTCGACGAACGCACGGCCGTCGCCGAAGTCCTCGACGTAGAGGGCGATCAGCTCCGTCTCGTCGTGGGCGGCGTACGAGGTGACCAGCTCGGCCACGCTGAGATCCGCCTGGTTGCCCACCGAGGCGAACCGTGAGAATCCGAGGTCGTACCGCCGGGCGAGCAGGCCGAGCTCGAGCGCCAGGTTTCCGCTCTGCGAGATCAGCCCGATACGGCCCGGGGGGAACTCGTTTGACGCGAGGCCGAGATCGCTCGAGGCGTCGTAGACGCCGAGGCAGTTCGGGCCGAGCAGCATCGCGCCGGCCTCGCGGATCCGCCAGACGAGCTCGCGCTCGCGCAGCCGCTCCTCATCGCCGGCCTCGCCCAGTCCGGCGGTGATCCCTATCAGGGCGCGCGCGTTGCGGGCGAGCGAGTCGTCGACGGCCTGCTCGAAGGCCGGCGCGGGCACCGCGATGACGACCAGCTCGGGGTCGCCGGGCAGCTCGGCCAGCGACCGGTAGGCCGGCTCGCCGAGCACCTCACCACCGTTGCGGTTGATCAGGTAGACGGGGCGGCGATGCTTGCCGCGAAGGGCGCCGCGGGCGAGCCAGTTGCCCCACTTGGCGGGGTCGTTCGACGCGCCCAGGATGGCGACCGAACGCGGGGCGAAGAGCGGCTGCAGGTCTCTCGGCATCGGGCGGGGAGTCTGCCAGAGCGGCCCCCCGGTCTGCGCCCGCAACCGACGGCCGGTGACCAAGAAGTGCCAGGCACTAATTGTTCACGACGCTGGTTGTGAGCAGATTGCCACCGGTCGTCGCAGAGCCGTTACGCCCGGATCGCCGCGAGGTCGCAGCGCGTGACCGCGGAGGCGTATGCCACGATCAGCCGCTCCGCCTCGTCGCGGTCGATCGGGGAGTCGCCCATCAGCACGTGCAGCCCGTGCGCGTCCTCGAGCGCGACCAGGTTGCGGCCGATCGTGTGCGAGTCGTCGGTCAGGTCGAACAGCCCGCGGGCGGCGCCGGCCTCGAGGATCACCTGGTACAGCGCGACCTGCCGCTCGAAGAACGAGACCGACAGGGCCGAGTAGAGGGCGCTCTTGCCGACCAGCGCGTCCATCTCGTAGAGCACGCGCAGCGACTCGTCCTGCGGGCCGGTCGGCAGACCCGTACGGATCGCCGCCCGCATGCGGTCGCGGGGGTCGTCGATCTCGGCCAGCGCCGCGATCCGGTCCTCGCAGAACCGCTCGCCCGCTGCACGGTGCACCTCCACCAGGAGCGCGTCGACGTCGGGGTAGTAGTAGAGCACCGCGCCCGGCGTCACACCGGCGTGCTCCGCGATGTCCTTGAGGCGCACGGCCGCGGCCCCTCGCGCCACGATGGCACGCCCCGCCGCCTCTGTCAGCTGGCGCCGGCGCTCGGTCTGATTTTTCGGCCGGGCCACGTCGCTATTCGTACCGGCGCGATTCAACAAATGCAAGGCCGTGCACGTCTACTGCTTGACGAGGCGGTGATCGATTGCTTGAATCGCACGTCAAGGTATCCGGCGGCTGGATCCAAATCGGCGTGACGAGCGTCCTTGACACCGCTTCGTAACCCGGTACAGTCGCACGAACACGGCAGTTGACTGGCCAGTCAGTCAAAGGGACGGGAGGGCTTTGATGCATCCGAAGGAACGGCGCCTGGGCGCCACCCGCCGAGATTTTCTGATGCGGTCGGGAGGTGCCGCCCTTGCCCTCTCAGGCGCCGGCAGCTTCCTTGCCGCCTGCAGCAACAGCACCACCACCGGCGGCGGAGCCACCAGCGGCGGCAACCCGAACGCAAACAACCCGCTCGGCCTGCCCCTCGCGCGGCCCAACGTGCCCGTCACCATCCCGCTGTACGAGCAGCCGATCGCATCCGGCATGAAGCCGGAGACGGGCGGCGACTTCACGATCTTCAACTATCCGGACTACATCGACCCGGCCGTGATGAAGGCCTTCGGCAAGAAGTACGGCGTCACCGTAAAGGTCACCCCCTTCGACGACATCAACAGCGGCATCACCAAGCTCGCCTCCGGCACCGTCCAGCCGGACGTCACCGAGATGACGCCGGACAACATCGCGCGCGTCGTCGCCGCAAAGCTGATCAAGCCGCTCAACCTGGACTACATCCCGAACCTCCAGAAGAACGTCTGGCCGTCCCTCGTCGATCCGTTCTACGACAAGGGCTCGCACTACAGCGTCCCCTACACCGTCTACACCACGGGCATCCTCTACCGCACGGACTTCGTCAAGGAGGACATCCCCAGCCTGACGCCCAACCCCTGGGACATCTTCTGGCAGGCGCAGGCATACAAGGGCAAGACCGCCCTCCTCTCGGAGGTGCGCGAGACGATCGCGATGGCCCTCCTGCATCGCGGCGACAAGGACATCAACACCGAGGATCCGGCCAAGATCAACCAGGCCGTGAAAGACCTGCAGGAGCTCTACAACATCTGCAACGTCAAGGTTGGCGACCTCCAGTACTCGACCGTCGCCGAGCGCAAGGCGTACCTGAACCAGGCCTGGTCGGGCGACGCCATCTCCGGCTACCTGTTCTACGCCGACAAGGAGTCCAAGCAGGCGCTGCGCTTCTGGAACCCGGGCAACGGCAACGGCCCGATCCAGAACGACATGTGGTCGATCTGCTCGACCACGAAGAAGCCCGTCCTGGCCCACCTGTGGCTGAACTGGATCCTCGACAACACCCAGGGCTACAACAACTTCCTCAACTACAACGGCTACCAGCCGCCGCTGACCGAGGTCGACCCCGGCCAGTTGGTGAAGAAGGGCATCCTGCCGGAGACGCTGTCGGACACCGTGCTGACCGCCGCGGATCTCGGGCCGACGTCGCTGCAGGAGATGACCCTGACGACGCAGGGCCAGCAGCTCTGGCAGAACGGCTACTCACAGTTCCTCTCGGGCGCGTAAGGTAGAGGGCGATGTATCCGCGCTGGCTTTGGCCCGCCTTTGCCCTTCCCGGGGTCGTCTGGCTGCTGATCCTGTTCGTGCTGCCGTTCTACGCCGTGGTGGGCGTGGCGTTCGGGAGCGTCGACCCGATCCTCCTGACGGCCGTTCCTGCCTGGAACCCGGCCCAGTGGAACTTCGGGTGGGTCACACAGGTGCTGACGGAGCTGCAGCCGGGCGGCATCTACTGGGACGTCTTCGTCCGCACCCTGGAGTACGTGCTGCTGTCGCTGGCCGGCTGCGTCCTGATCGGCTACCCGGTCGCCTACTACATCTCCCGGCACGCGTCCCGCACCAAGAGCCTGCTCCTGATCCTGCTCGTGCTGCCGTTCTGGATCAGCTACCTGATGCGAATGCTGGCCTGGATCAACCTGCTCTCCCCGGGCGGCTACGCCGAGCGGTTCCTGTCGGCCACCCACATCAACGACCTGCTCTTCCACCTGGGGGTGGTGAGCGACCCGAACAACTACCTGGGCGGTGAGAGCTTCACGGTCATCATCGCCCTGATCTACGGATACATCCCGTATTTCATCCTGCCGCTGTACGCGTCGCTCGACCGCATCGACCGCTCCCACCTCGAGGCGGCGCGCGACCTCGGGGCGAGCCCGTGGCGGGCGTTCCTGCACGTGACGCTGCCGCTCTCGCGCACCGGCCTGCTCGGCGGTGCCGTGCTGATCGTGCTGCCGATGTTCGGCGACTACTACACCCCGAACATCGTGTCCGGCGCGCCCACCACGTCGATGATCGGCAACCAGATCGACCTCTACTTCCACGGCGGCCCGCAGCCCACCATCGGCGCGGCGATCACGATCCTGCTGTCGCTGTTCCTTGTGCTGCTCATGGGCTACTACATGTGGACGATCCACCGCGCGTCACGGGATCTGCCGGCATGAGCCAGGCCGTCGCGACCGGACGCACGACCACCCAGGAGTTCAGCACCTGGCGGCGCCTGCGCGGATGGGTCGGCAACCCGTGGGGCAAGCCGCGGTTCCTCGTGGTCATCACCTGGACGTACATCGTCTGGTCGATCGCCCCGGTGCTGGTGGCCATCCAGTTCTCGTTCAACGACAGCAGGTCGCTGACGGTCTGGCACGGCTTCACGACCAAGTGGTACACGAGCACGTCCCCGGCCATCAACTCGGTGTTCCACGACCCGGGCCTCCGGGGCGCGCTCCAGCAGAGCATGAAGCTCGCGTTCCTCGACGTCGTCATCGCGACGCCGATCGGCGTGCTGCTGGCGCTCGGCCTGGCCCGCTGGCGTGGCCGGGGATCGGGCGGCGCGAACTTCCTGATGCTGTTCCCGCTGGTAACGCCGGAGATCGTGATGGGCGTGTCGCTGCTGCTGCTGTTCTCGCACCTGCTCACGGTCGTGCCGTTCGGCACCCCGGCGCAGGTGCTGGGCCACGTCACCTTCTCGATCAGCTACGTGGTGGTGATCGTCCGAGGCCGCCTGTTCTCGATCGGGCGCTCCTACGAGGAGGCGGCGGCCGACCTCGGCGCAGCGCCGGCCGTGGCGCTCTACCGGGTGCTGTTCCCGCTGCTCCTGCCGGCGATCGTGGCCAGCGCGGCGATCGTGTTCGCGATCTCGATCGACGACTTCGTGATCAGCCAGTGGCTCTCGAACGGCGCGAACACCACGACCGTGCCGATGACGATCTACAACGCCACGCGGGCGACGCCGCAGCCGTCGACGGACGGCATCGCGACCGTGATCATGGTCATCACCCTGGCCGCCGTGATCGGCGGCGTGCTCGTCTTCCGCTTCTTCACCCGGGGCGAGGGCGGCCGCGGATCTGCCATCGACGACGTTGCAGGATTCGGGATCTAGGCGATGCTGTACCCTTGTGCACCCAACCGAGAGGAGCCCTGAGGCGTGGCTGGTGAAGTGAAGGTGGTCGATCTGGTCAAGCGGTTCGGCGAGGTGACCGCGGTCGACGGGATCAACCTGCACATGCCGAGCGGTGAGTTCTTCTCGATGCTGGGCCCGTCGGGGTGCGGCAAGACGACAACGCTGCGGATGATCGCGGGGTTTGAGCAGCCGACGGAGGGCCAGATCCTGCTGGACGGCGACGACATGGCGTTCACGCCGCCGCACAAGCGCAACGTCAACACGGTGTTCCAGAGCTACGCGCTGTTCCCGCACCTGTCGGTGTACGACAACGTCGCGTTCGGCCTGAAGCGGCAGAAGCGTCCGAAGTCGGAGATCCGCGAGCGGGTGGGCGAGGCGCTCGACCTGGTGCAGCTGCAGGGGTTGGAGAAGCGCAAGCCGGCGCAGATGTCGGGCGGCCAGCAGCAGCGCGTCGCCCTGGCGCGGGCGCTCGTGCTGAAGCCGGCGGTGCTCCTGCTGGACGAGCCGCTGGGCGCGCTCGACGCGAAGCTGCGAAAGCAGCTGCAGATCGAGCTGAAGGCGCTGCAGCAGCAGGTCGGCATCACGTTCGTCTACGTCACGCACGATCAGGAAGAGGCGTTGACGATGAGCGACCGGATCGCCGTGATGAGCGAGGGCCGCGTCGAGCAGGTGGGACCGCCGCAGGAGGTCTACGAGGAGCCGACGACGACCTTCGTGGCCGACTTCCTGGGCGTGTCGAACCTGATGACGGCCCAGGCGCACGGCGGGAGCAACGGGCGCTGCCGGGTGACGGTCGGCGAGTTCGAGCTCTTCGCGGCGCAGGGCGAGACCGCGACCACCGGGGACACGAAGATCGTGATCCGGCCGGAGCGCGTGCACCTGGAGCCGCACGAGGCGGCCGGCGAGAACCGCGTGCCCGGCATGGTGGAGCGCGTCGTCTACCTCGGCAACGCCAACCAGGTCATCGTCGGCCTGGCGAACGGCGACAAGGTGCAGGCGCTGGTGCAGAACACCGGCGAGGAGTTGACCTACAAGCAGGGCGATCCGGTGCGGGTGTACATGCCGGCCGACGCTCTGCGCGTGCTGACCGACACGGGCACCGCTCCGATCGACGAGGACGCGGTTCCGGGGATCCCGCCGCCGACGGCCACCGAGCCGATGGCCGGCGAGGGATCGCCCAACGTCAGCGTCTAGACTGGTCGCGCACCCCTGGAGGGGTGGCAGAGTGGTTGAATGCGGCGGTCTCGAAAACCGTTACTGGGGGTTTTCCTCAGTCGAGGGTTCGAATCCCTCCCCCTCCGTCAACAGAGACTAACGGCGCACGGTTGAGCCGGTGCGCGGTGGTCGGAACATCCGAGATCGGGGTCTTCCCGATGCGGGTCGTCCAGCCGCGTTCCCATCTCCGTGTCATAGCGAGCTTGCCACAAGCGCCAGTGCGTCATGCCGATACCCATTGAGGGCAACGCCGGTCGCCATCCAGGTGGCGGCGTTAGCCGCCGAGGCGGAGCGGGATTTCCACCTCGTGGGTGGGCGAACCGTCCTTTGCCGACGGCTCATATGCGATCAGCGTGATCCGCTTCGGACCTGTCGGGGCGGTGAAGGCGATCATCGCATCGAAGCTGCCGCGGCTGCCGGTTCCAGAGGTGGCGTGGACGCTCTCTCGGGCGATGATACGGCCATCCCAGTCGGCCACCTCCAGCACGAACTGGGCCTCGAACACGTTTGCTGTGCCAGACACGTGCAGCGGGCTCGTGACGATCGTCTGTGGCAGCGGCGACTCGATCAGAATGGCGGGGGCGAGGTCCTCGAGCGTCGCTCGTGTCACCGGCGGCGCGACGAGCACGCCCTCGCCGCCGATCGAGGTCACCGGCCTTCCGTCCAACTGGAACGCGACGCGCGTAACGCCCGGGATTCGGGTCATCGTGTAGACGACCTGGGCAACCCGCGCGCGCATCGAAAGGCTGCCGCCACCCGACTCGAAGTCGCCCGACATGTTCACGGTCGCCAGGTTGCCGTCCACCTTCGCACCCAGCGACCTCGTGGCGACGGGGATCTGAGTGACCAGCCCGCTTGCTCGCTCCCGCACGGACAGCGGCTGTAACAAGCCGGCAAGCGCCAGCGAGGCGGGCGATCCCGTACCGGTCACGCTGCGCTGCACGGGCGCAACCTGCTCGCCCCTCATCAGATAGACCACGACCGGGGTCGTCACTGGCGGCGGCGCCTCGGTAGGCGGCCGACCGCTCGTGCTCGCAGAGGTTCCCGCTCCGGAACTGCCGCAGGCAGTGACTGCCATGGCCAACACCACCATCAGCGCTCGTTGCATCACGAACAACGTCTCCCGCGGCAGGAGGCAGCCGGTTCGAATCCCTACCCCTCCGTTTCCTGACCTCATTGAGCGCGGGCGCGTCAGTCCAGCTTCTCGATGATGCCGGTCATCTCGTCCTCGGTGAACGCCCGCATGGTCAACGACCTGAGGTTGCCGCCCGAGGCCAGCTGGAGCGTGAACGCGGCCACCGTCTGCTCGTCCGGAGCCTCCACGATCGAGACGAGGTCGTACGGGCCGACCGTCCACGCGATCGACTCGAACGAGCCCCCCATGCTCTCGAGCAGCTGCCTGGCATGCCCGTAGCGGGTGACGGTGTCCTTCACGGTCGCAACACCCTGATCGGTCCAGTTGAGCAGAATCACGTATCTCGCCACGGTCGCTCCCTTTCTCGTTTCCCGCGGGCACCTGCCGCACGGCGGTCGTGTCCGGCCATCCTGATCGATCCGCTGCGGGCCGTGCATCCGGGAATCCCCGCAGCTCGACCCGGTTCGGAGAACTACGGGCGGCCGGACCGTCACTCCGCCGATGCGACGCGCCCGTCCGGCCGCGACACTGGTGCCGTCCCAACGTCACGGAGAAGGAGAGGGAGATGGGCGCCATCACCGACATCGAAGGACGCATCTCGCCGGCACGATTGGTCAGTTCGCGTCCGGGTGCGTTCCTGGTCGCGTTCGTGGTGCGTCGACGTCTGCACGAACTGTCGAAGACGGCCGACCGCGCACTCGCAGATCCCCGGGTGCATCGCGAGGTGCGGCGTGCCGCCGCTCACGCGTCCCGAGCTTCGCGTCGCGCACGCCGCGTCGGGCCCACGCGGGCGCTGAACGACCGCCGCGTCGGCCGTGAGATGCACCGCGTTCGCCGCCATCTCAACCACGCCGCCGACCTCGCCTCGCACCCGCGGCGTTCACACCGAGCGCGCAATGTCGCGCTTGCAACCGCGGCCCTGGTCGCGGCGGGAACGGCGTATGCCGCCCGGCAATCCTCGCAGCCCCTGCCGGATCCGGTGATCGAGGAGACCGACGTCGTGATCACGCCCGTGGCATAGAGACCTACAGCAACGGCGCGACCACCGTCACGGCCAGCAGCGTGATCGACAGGGCGGATGTTGCCAGCACCGTCAACCCCGCGATGACGTTGAAGAGCCGGCCGTTGCGATATGCCCCCATCAGCTCCCGGGTGTTGGACAGCCGCCAGATGAAGACCAGCAGGATCGGCAGCAGCGCGCCGTTGACGACCTGGACGCCGACCAGCACGCCGATCACCGGCAGCCCCGGGATCAGCGCTACCGCCGCGCCGACGATGATCAGCACCGTTATCACCCCGGCGAACACCGGTGCCTCGCGGATGCGGTGGCTGATGCCCTTCTCGAAGCCGAAGGTCTCGGCGATCACGTACGCCGCCGTGACGGGCAGGATCGCACCGGCCAGCAGGCTCGCTCCCAGCAGCCCCACGGCGAACAGCAGCTCCGCGTAGCGGCCGGCGAACGGCTCGAGCGCCTTCGCGGCATCCGCCGCCGATCCGACGTTGTGGTGGCCGTGCAGGTAGAGCGTCGCGCCCGTGGCGACGATGATGAAGCAGGCGACGACGTTCGCGAAGATGGACCCGGTGACGACCTCCGCCCGCTCGGCGTTCAGCTGGTCGACCCCCACCCCCCGTTCGACCACCGCGGACTGCACGTACAGCTGCATGAACGGCGTGATCGTCGTCCCCGCGGTGGCCACGAACAGCAGCAGGTACCCGGTGGAGGTGTGGATCGTCGGTGCCACGATCGCCTTGCCGGCCGACGCCCAGTCCGGCCGCGCCAGGATCGCGGCGATCGGGTAGGCGAAGAACGGGATCGTCATCAGCACGAACACGCGCTCGGCCAGCTTGTACGAACCGCGGATGACCAGAAGCCATAGGCCCACGGCGGCGATCGGCACGCTGATCTGCACCGGCACACCGGCGAGCCCCAGGGCGGCCCCTATCCCGACGAACTCGGACACGCAGATGCCAAGGTTCGCGGCCAGAACCGCGGTGGTGGCGAACAGCGACCACCGCACGCCGTACTGCTCGCGGATCAGCTCGGCCAGCCCCTTGCCGGTCACCGCGCCCATCCGCGCCGCCATCTCCTGCACGACGATCAGGGAGACGGTGATCACGACCATCATCCACAGCAGGTCGAAGCCGTACCGCGCACCGACCGCGGAGTACGTCGCGATGCCGCCGGCGTCGTTGCCTGCGTTGGCAGCGATCAGGCCGGGCCCGAGGAACCCGACGACCGCGATCAGACGAACGAGCGGGCGGCTAAGCCGGTGGCGCGGGCGCAGCCGGCGGCCACGCTCGACCGCGCGGTCGCGAAGCGCATTGACGGCGGGTACTCGGAGCGCCATCCACCGATACCTGCTTCACGTCGTCCATGACCGGCAGCCTACCTAGTCCCCACCGAGCAGGTCGAAGCGGCGCCGCCACCCTCGGGGCAGGACGAGCTCGAGCACATCGTCAACGGTGACAACGCCGACCAGCTGCTCCCGCTCGTCCACCACCGGCAGCACCGTCAGGTCGTAGTCGGTCATCAGCCGTGCCAGCTCCTCGACATCCACATCGGCGCGCACACGCGGGACGTGCCCCGCGACGTCGGCGATGTCGTCGGCCGGGTCAGCCCGCAGCAGCTCGACGATCTGAACGCCCGAGCGCAGCCTCCTGCTCCGGTTCATCACGTAGACCCATGCCAGCGTGTCCGGCGACGCCACGCTGCGGCGAACGCGGTCGAGGGCCTCCGCGCACGTCGCCGTGTCGTAGACGCACACGAACTCGGGGCTCATCAGCCCGCCGGCGGTCGCCGGGTCGAAGCCGACCAGCGCCCGCACCTTGCGGCGCTGCACCGGGGGCAGCAGCCGAGCGACCGGCTCGCGGCGCTGCTCGTCGAGATCGCCGAGCGCATCGGCCGCGTCGTCGGGCTCCATCCGCGCGAGCACCTCGGCGACCTCCTCGTCCGAGCGCTCCTCGAGGAACTCGCGCAGGTGCTGCGCATCCAGCTCCTCGAAGACGTCGGCCTCCAGCTCCTCGTCGCCGCCCACGGCCTGCATGATCTCCTCACCCTCACGATGCGACGCCGCCTCGACCAGGTCGGCGATCTCGGCCGGATGCAGCCGGGCGAGCTTGGGGTGCGGAATCCGCAACCGCACGGTCGGCACGTGGCCGGTGAACGGCTCGACGCTCGCCCAGTCGAGGAAGGCGCCGAGCGACACACGGCCGGCCAGCCGCCGGGGCAGCACGCGCCGCGCCATCCCGCGCAGCCCGATGTCGACGCCGACCACGCGGTACCAGCCGTCCAGCCGCGCGAGCTCGATCTCGTTCGCGCGGACCAGCCGTGCGCCGTCAACGTTGATCAGCTGGCGATCGAGCACGTCCTTCTTCAGCAGCACCTCCTGCGGCCGGCGCTCGAACGGGCGCAGATCGAGCCGCGAGACGCCGAGCAGCACGGCGTCCTGCCCGATCTCCCTCACGGCCTCGGCGGGGACGAACACCTGGCGCGACGCGACCGACGCAAGCAGCCCGCTGACGGGCGGATACTCGGCGTCGAGCCGCACGATCACGTCGTCGACCCGGCCCAGGCGGCCGCCGGCGCTGTCGCGGAGATCCGCGCCGATCACCAGCGAGAGGTGAACGACGACCGGTGCAGTGGCGTCGGAGACCATCCTCCCACCGTACCGAACCCACGCGGTTTGTCAGCCCGCGCCCAATCGGCCGCCAATCCGCGGCCGGGCGGTCAGAACGGCTCGGGCACGCGCCTGACGTCGAGCCCCGGATCCTCGTACCCACGCGCCGGCTGCCGGTTCGGCAGCTTCACGGGGCGAGGCCCGAGCGGCGCATACGGCACGAGCGAGAGCAGGTGGCTGATGATGTTCAGCCGGCCGCGCCGCTTGTCATTGGTGTCGGCGATGTACCACGGCGCCCAGGCGGTGTCGGTGGCCGCGAACATCGCGTCGCGGGCGCGGGAGTAGTCGTACCAGCGGCTGTAGGACTTGAGATCCATGTCCGAGAGCTTCCAGACCTTGCGCGGGTCGTCGATCCGGGCCTTCAGCCGGCGCGTCTGCTCCTGCGGCGTCACCTCGAGCCAGTACTTGATCAGCTGGATGCCCGAGTCGACCATCGCCCGCTCGAACAGCGGCACGCTCTCGAGGAAGGCCGTCGCCTGCTGCTCGGTGCAGAACCCCATCACCCGCTCGACGCCGGCGCGGTTGTACCAGCTTCGGTCGAAGATGACGACCTCGCCGCCGGCGGGCAGCTGTGCGATGTAGCGCTGGGCGTACATCTGGGAGCGCTCCCGTTCGGTCGGCGCCGGCAGCGCGACGACGCGGAACACGCGCGGGCTCACCCGCTCGGTGATCCGCTTGATCGTGCCGCCCTTGCCCGCCGTGTCACGCCCCTCGAAGACGACGCAGATCTTTGCGCCGGTCGCCTTCACCCATTCCTGCATCGCCACCAGCTCGGCGTGCAGGTGCTCCATTTCCGCCTCATACTCCTTGCGCCCGATCCTCGCCGCCGACCCGGAGCCGTTCTGCTCGGCAACATCCGCCCTGCGGCGCTTGTCCTTGGAGTGCTTGTGCCTGGCCACTCGCTCACGATGCCGCCGCCGGCCGTGGCGGCCATCGTGCCGAGGGGATGATTCACCCGGCAACGGCATTCACGACGGCGATGGCCAGGAACCCGCCGACCAGAGCCGCTCCGGCGGTACGGCCGCCTCCGGACGCTCCGCGCAGTGCGATCACGGTGAGCACCGCGACGGCGCCCACGTTGGCGAGATCGAGCCCCGTGAGGGCCGGCGCGGCCAGCACCAGGCCGGGGATGATGAGTCCGCCGAGCAGGTTGATGGAGTTGCTGTTGAGCGTCTCGCTGACCAGCGCGGCGCCGCGGCCCTGCAGCCCGAAGCGCAGCCCCGTGTAGACATTGGGCAGGCTGGTCGCGATCGCGAGGATCAGGAAGCCGGTGACGGAGTGCGGGAGCGACGCGCGCTTCGCCAGGGTGGTCGCGCTGTCGACCAGCCCCACGCATCCGATCACGACCAGGACGACCGCCGGCAGCTCGAGCGCGAGCACGGAGATCGCCGCAGCAACAGGTCGCGGCCGGATCGCGCGCGGCACGCGCCGGTACTCGAGCTCGCGTGCGTAGGGGATGGTGGCGACCGCGAGCAGGACGACGACAAGGAGCGGCGGGATCACTCCGGCCATCACCGCCACCGCTCCGGCGAGGGTCAGTGCGGCGGCGATCGCCTCGGCCCGAAGCGTCCGCAGCTGCACCGAGATGCGACCGGCGAGGAGCAGCGTGATGCCGACCATCGCAGCCAGGTTGAAGGCGTTCGAGCCGAGCAGGACGCCGACGCCGAGATCCCGGTCGCCGCGGATCGTCGCGATCACCGCCGCGGAGAGCTCGGGGGCGTCGGCCGCAAGCGCCGTCATGAGCCCGATCACCGCCTCGGTCGCGCCGAGCCGGGTGCCGAGCGCGTCCAGGCGGCGGCCGAACACGGCCGCTGCCGACAGTGTCAGCGCCAGTGATCCAGCGAAGAGCAGCAGCGCCTCGGGTGTCGTCACCGTGCGGCAAGTCTACGGGGCCGCAAGGCGCGGCCGGGCGAACCATCCGACTAGGCTGCGATGCCGTGGACGAGTCGCTGCCCGCATACGACGATCGCGATCGCTCATTCCTGCTGCAGCGCGTCCAGCCGGCGATGGTCGGCCTGATCGACGGCTCCCTCTCGACGCTCGCCCCGATCTTCGCGGTCGCGCTGTCGACGCACAGGCCGCACTACGCCTTCACCGCCGGCCTCGCCACGGCGATCGGCGCGGGTGTCAGCATGGCGTTCTCCGAGGGGCTGTCCGACACGGGCGAGGTGACGGGACGCGGCAGCCCGCTCAGCCGCGGCGTGATCACCGGCGTCGGCACGTTCGTCGGCGGCATCTTCCACACCCTGCCGTTCCTGATCCCGCACTACCGCGCGGCGCTGATCGCCGCCGTCGCGACGATCGCGATCGAGCTGGTCGTGCTCGCGGTGCTGCGCTGGAAGTTCTTCGAGACCTCGTTCTTCCGGTCGTTCGTGTCGGTCGCCATGGGCGGCGCGATCATCGCCGGCATCAGCGCTGGGCTCGGCGCTGCGGCCGGTTGAGATGATTGGTTCCATGACTCCGCACGTCTGACCGCGCGACGGTTGGCAGTTTCCGAGCGTCTTGGGGGCTGCGACCGCATTCGCGATCTGCGTGATCGCAGATTGGTCGTGACCGGCGCAAGCCGTTGGCTTGCGCCTTGCCCACACGGCGCCATGGAACCAATCATCTACGCACACGCTGCTCCTCGCGTGCCCCGGCCTCGAGCCGGTCGAGCCGCCGCCTGATCTGCCGCAGCTCCTCGGTCACGTTGATCAGGTGCCGCTCGATCGACACGTCCGCCTCGCGCTCGTCGCGGATGAAGCGCTCGGCGACGGCCGCGGTCAGCAGCGCGACGAACGCGATGCCCGAGACCATCATCACGATCGCGATCAGCCGGCCGGCCAGCGTATGCGGCGTGACGTCGCCGTAGCCGACGGTGGTGATCGTGCTCATCGCCCACCACACCCCGTCCCACGCCGAGAGGTGCTGCGCCCGCTCCACCTGGCTGAACCCGACGCCGCCCGCCAGCACGATGAAGACCGTGAACAGCGCAGCATCGCGAAGCCCGTCGGGGGTGAGAAAGCGACGCAGCTCCTTCACCGTGACCGCGAGCCGGGCGAGGCGCAGCACCCGCAGGAAGCGAATCGCCTGCAGCGGGCCGGGCAGGATCGGCGGCGACAGCACGGTCGCGATCAGCTCGGCCGGATGCGTGCGCAGCCAGCGGCG
Source organism: Gaiellales bacterium (assembly GCA_035695105.1). Classification (GTDB taxonomy): domain Bacteria; phylum Actinomycetota; class Thermoleophilia; order Gaiellales; family JAICJC01; genus JAICYJ01. The sequence continues at coordinate 14,284 of DASSEV010000089.1, read as the reverse complement.
CCGGTCATCCGTCACCGCCAGCATGATCACGATCTCGGCCACGAACATCAGCCAGGTGCCCCAGTTGAGGAGGCGACCGATCCGCTCCACCTCGGGGCTGAAGCTGTCGGCGGCGATGATCACGAGCGGAATCACCGCCAGCGACGCGACCAGCATCGGCACCTGCAGCCGCCGCTCCCAGCGCTGCTCGCGGGTCTCTCCCGGTCTTGCGTCCGGCACCATCCTGCCGTTCTCCTACCCGCGAGCGGCGATTTCCCCACGTAGACTGCGCGCCGTGTCGGGTTGGGACTGGGTGACGATCTCGGCGCTGGCGACAGCCGCCGGCACGCTCGTCCTGGCCGTGGCGACGTTCGCGTCGGTGCGATCGGCCAACCGCGCGGCGCGCGTCGCGGAGCAGGCGCTGCTGCTGGGGCTGCGGCCGCTGCTCGTCACGTCGCGGTTCGGCGTCGACGCCGAGCAGAAGGTGGGCTTCGTGGACGGCAAGTGGGTCAAGCTGCCGCCCGGCGAAGCCGTTGCCGAGGTGGACGCGGACGCGATCTACCTCGCAATCTCGCTGCGCAACGCCGGCACCGGCATCGCCGTGCTGCACGGATGGGCGATCACGACGGAGCCGGAGGTGGCGCGGGCGGACGTGGAGCCGCCCGGGATGGAGGCGTTCCACCGGCTGTCGCGCGATCTCTACGTGCCTCCGGGCGACATCGGGTTCTGGCAGGGCGCGTTCCGGGACCCCGCGTCGGACGAGTTCGGGGCCGCCCGCCGGGCGATCGAGCGCGGCGACCACATCACCGTCTGGCTGCTCTACGGCGACCACCAGGGCGGCCAGCGCATGATCAGCCGCTTCGGCCTCTCGCCGAGGGCCGGCGGTCAGGGCTGGGTGGCCGCGGTCGCGCGGCACATCTACCTGGACGCCGACGCGCCGCGCTAGCCGGGCTCGCTGTCGGCAAGCCTGGCGAGCAGCGCCGTGGCCCGCTCGAGCACGGGGCGCTCGCTCGCGCTGAGGTCGCGCTCGATCGCCGCAGCCAGCCAGCCCTCACGCACGCGACGGTCGGCGGCCAGCGCCTCGTGCCCCGTATCGGTCAGGGTGATCACGATCCGGCGGCCGTCATGGGGGTCGGGCGTGCTGCACGCCCTGTCGGCTCACGACCGCGGCCAGCTGGTCGGGTCGTCGTTCTTCCCGAACCTCATCTCCGGGCCGTTCCGCGACGGCCTGCACGCCGCCTTCACCTTCGCGATCGTCGCGTGCCTGGTGGCGGCCGCCGCCTCGCTGACGCGGGGACAGCCGAATCAGGCTCAGGATTCCCTCAGAGTTCGCCGACCACAGTTCCGCGATGGCGCTGATCCGGCGGTTCTCGAAGACTGAGCGCGCGGCCCACTGGCTGGTGGCCGCGGCGTTCGGGATCATGCTGCTGAGCGGTGGCATGGTTCCGCACCACTGGAGCGTGACGACGCTCTGGTTCGACATCCACGTCGGCGCCGCGATCGTGCTCGTCGGTGGGCTCGTGATGCTGTTCGTCGCGGCCGACGGCACGGCGCTGCGGGCGACGGTCGCGCAGCTGCGCCGGATGGATGTCGACGACCGCGCGTGGCTGTCCCCCACCCGGCTGATCACCAGGCAGGCGCCGCCGCCGGTGGGCCGGTTCAACGCCGGGCAGAAGGTGAACGCGCGGCTCGCGCTGCTGGGCATGGTTGCCCTGTACGCCACCGGCATCTACCTGATCACGATCGGCAACACCGCCTTCGGCACGCTGCACGGCCCGGCGGCGTTCCTGACCTCGATCCTGATCGCCGGCCACATCTTCATGGCGGTGGTGAACCCGGCGACCCGGCACGCGCTGCGAGGGATGACGCTGGGCAGCGTGGAGCGCGAGTGGGCGCAGCACCACTTCCCACGCTGGGTGGAGGAGCACGACGACGAGTGATACGGAGATCTCCGTTACGGAGATCTCCGTTACGGAGATTCCCGTAATCAGCCTGCGCGCCGCACCCACTCGGCGAGGAACGGCTCCACGATCTCGTAGGCGCCTGAGCTGTCCTTCCCGATCAGCTCGTCATCGACCAGCGTGCCGGCCGCGTACTGGACGGTCGACGGCGTGCCGAGTCGGTGCCGTGCGCGGTACGCCGAAGCGAGCAGGTGCCCGGGCTCGGAGGCGAGCGCCTGCAGGATCAGCCGCTGGTTTCGCGTCGCCTTCTCCCAGATCCGCGCGAAGTGCGAGTGCTCGGAGCGGAGCACCGCATCGAGCGCGACGTCCAGCTGCGGCAGCTCCGCCGTCTCGCCGGCCGGCGTGGCCTGCCACAGGGCGTAGGCCAGCTCCTGGGTGCCGTACGGATGGCCGCCGGTGATCTCGAGCAGGGCATCCGCCGTCTCCGCGTCGATCGTCTTCCCGGAGCTGCGGAACCGGCGGCGCACGAACCGCGAGAACTCGGCGGCAGGGATCGGCCCCAGCTCCATGTGCTTGGCGCTCCGCCAGAACGGCTCGTTCTGGTCGTTGAAGATCCGCATCATCATGTGGCGCTTGCTGCCGAGGTAGATGTGGCCGACGTGCGGCTGCTCCTGGAACACCGAGCGCAGGAGCGCGGGGAGGTGCGGGTCGAGTGACACGATCTCCTGGAACTCGTCGAAGATCAGCACCACCTGGCGGTGCCGCTCGGCGCCCAGGTTCGCCGGGAGCTCGAGCAGCCGCGCGAGCGTGGCGTCGATGTCCTCGTCCGAGTAGCCGGCGTCGACCGAGAACGAGACGGATCCGTCGGAGGGGTCGAGGGAGATGCGGGGCGTGACCCGCAGTCCCCGGAACAGCTGCAGGGCGCTGTCGCGGGCGCGGCTGAGCGGCGTTGCGATGTCGTCGTGCACGGCGCGCATGACGTGCTCGACGAACTGCTCCTTGGTCGCGGACTTCATCAGGTTGACCTGGGCGACCAGCACCCGCTTGCGGGTCAGCTCGTGGGCGACGCGCTCGACCAGGGACGTCTTGCCGTAGCGGCGGGGCGCGAACACCACGACGTTCTGGCCGTTCAGCGCGTCGTCGGAGAGCTCCGCCACCTCCTGTTCGCGGTCGGCGAACGCATCGTCGAGGGCGATGTCGCCGAAGCGGAACGGGTTGGTGTGGGCGCGCGACTGTCGGGGCATGGCACGGGGATATCCGTAACAAACATCATAGTGGATGACGTTACGGATATCCCCGTAGCGTGCCTCAGAACAGCGGTGTGCCGGTCTCGAGCAGCGTCTTCAGGTTGCTGATGACGCCCATCCATCCCTGGCCGGAGACGCTGGCCGCGGTCTTGGGAGCGCCCTCGAGCTGATCGTGGACGACGGTGAGCAGGCAGTAGCCGCCGTCCTGCGGCTCGATCTCCCAGGTGACGCGGCTGGACTTCTCCGCGGCCATCTCCGGGTCGTACAGGGAGCGCCAGCCGTGGACGAGGCGGCGGGGAGGGTCGAACTCGAGCACGTCCTCGTCGCCCCACCGGTCGCCATCGGGGCTGAACGAGTCGTAGTGGTCGGGCGTGACGGTGATATGCGCGCCGTGGAAGTAGCGCGCCGTCCATTCGGGCGTGGTGATGGCGTCCCAGATCTGCTGCGCGGTGGCGCGGATGTAGACCTGGTAGACCTGGGTGGTCGCCGGCGCGATGGTCGTGCTCATGCGGAGTCCTCCAGTTCGGCTTTGAGGTGGGCGAGCGCCGAGACGTGGCGCTCGGTGTACTTGTCGATCCACCGGTCATGGATCAGCCGGATCGGCACGGGGTTCAGGTAGTGCAGCTTCTCCCGGCCGGAGCGGCGAGCGACGACCAGTCCGGCCGCCTCGAGGATGCGGAGGTGCTTCATGACGCCGAAGCGGGTCATGTCGAGGTCGGACTCGAGCTCCGAGAGCGTGCGGCCGTCACGCTCGAACAGGCGGTCGAGCAGGTGCCGGCGGGTGGGATCCGCAAGCGCCTTGAACACCGCATCGTCGTCCATGACGGCGAGTATATGTGACCTTTTGGTCACATGTCAAGCCGGGCGGCCGGAACATCCGTAGTTAGCCGAGCGCACGGTCCGCGCCGCCACCGCTGCCGGCACGGCGCCGGTCTGCGCCAATTCGGCCATGACCGTCGACGTCAGGGACGAGCGGCTGCGACAGCAGGACCGCCGGGACACCGGTGAGGCGGTGGTCCGGGCCAGAGACCTGATCAAGGTCTATGGAGAGGGTCGCGCTTCCGTGCGGGCGCTGGACGGCGTCGACCTCGATGTCGCTCACGGTGAGTTCAGCGCGATCATGGGCCCGTCCGGCTCGGGAAAGAGCACCCTGCTGCACATGCTCGGGGGGCTTGACGCACCGACCAGCGGGAGCGTGCGGATCGGAGGGGTCGAACTCGGTGGCCTCGGCGACCGCGAGCTGACCCTGCTGCGCCGTCGCCGGATGGGCTTCATCTTCCAGTTCTTCAACCTGCTGCCCACGCTGACCGCCGAGGAGAACGTGGCGTTCCCGCTTCTGCTGGCCGGAGAGAGCCCTCATCGCTACCAGGAGCGCATCGACTCGCTGCTCGATCTCGTGGGGCTCGTCGAGCGCCGTCACCACCTGCCACAGGAGCTGTCGGGCGGCGAGCAGCAGCGGGTCGCCGTGGCCCGCGCGCTCGTATCCGAACCCGAGATCGTTCTGGCCGACGAGCCGACGGGCAATCTCGACAGCGCCACAGGCGAGGACGTGCTCGCCATCATGCGCCGGTCGTGCGGGGAGCTCGGCCAGACGATCGTGATGGTGACGCATGACCCGACCGCGGCCGGCATCGCGGATCGCACCCTCTTCATGCGCGACGGCATGATCGTTCACGAGGGGCGCGGGCTCGAGGTCGGGGCGATCCTCGACGAGGTGAAACGGCTGCAGGCTCGCGACCGCCCATGAGGCGGTCACCCGCATCGCTGCTCGCCCGGCGGGCGATCCGGCGCCGCCCCCTCCGAGCCGTGCTGACGGCGAGCGGCATCGTGCTCGGGGTGGGAATGATCGTGGCAGTGTTGTCGCTTTCAGCGACGCTGCTGTCGGGATTCCGCGGCCTCTACGACACCGTCTACGGAAAGACCGATCTGATCGTCATGCGCGAGACCGGGACGGGCGGCCAGGCACCGTTCTCCCAGTCCCTGCTCGACCGCGTCCTGGCGGTGCCCGGGGTCGACGCGGCGCGCACGGCGGGCGAGGTGGACGGCGTTTCGGGGTTCGTGGATGCGTCCGGCCGAACAGGCCGATCGGCGCGTGACATCGTCTACGTGGGGGGCTTCACGCAAGGCAAGATCGACGCGATCTCCAACTTCGCCCGCGTCGCGGGCCGCGACCCCACCACCGCGGGCGAGATCGCCATCCAGGACAGGCTGGCTCGCCAGCGCGACCTGCACGTGGGCAGCACGCTGCGGCTGGCTGTTCCGGCCGGCACCCGCAGCTTCCGGGTCTCGGGCATCTTCCGGTTCACACGGCCGGTCGACTACGGCGGCTCGAGCTTTGCACTGCTCACGCTGCCCGCCGCACAGGACGCGTTCGACCTGCAGGGACGGCTCACCCAGATCGACGTCAACCTCGTCGACGGCACGAACGTGACGGAGGCGCAGCACGCTGTGCAGGCGGCCGTTGGACGTCAGCTCTCCGTGCGGACGCGCGCGCAGTCGGTGGATGAGCTCTCGAAGCAGCTCGCCGGACTCGAGATGTTCCTGCTCTTCTTCGCCGGCGTGGCCCTGTTCGTCGGCGCATTCCTGATCTTCAACGCCTTCAACGTGACCGTCCTCCAGCGCACGCGTGAGGTGGGCATGCTGCGGACGCTGGGGATGACACGCGCAGGTGTGCTCCGCGAGGTGATGGCCGAGGCCCTGGCGATCGGGGTCACCGGCTCCCTCCTCGGGCTGGCCGCCGGCGTCGCCCTGGCGTGGGCGCTGATGCGCCTGATGACACTGCTCTTCTCCGGTCTTCCGATCGGCTCCCTGACCATCCCTGCCTCCGCGCTGGTCGAGGGCGTGACGGCAGGCATGATCGTGACCGCGTTCGGCGCAGCGTGGCCGGCCGTCAGGGCGAGCCGCACCAGCCCGCTGCAGGCGATGCGGCTGCGCGCGGAGCGGGTCGGGCGGATCCCGTGGCGAAGCGCTGCGGCGGGCATCGTCCTGCTCGCCCTGTCGGCGCCCGGCGTGTACCTGCTCACGCGGAGCAACGCCACCAGCGCGGAGAACACCTACGGCGTGGCGAGCGTGTTTGGGATCTTCCTGGGCGTCACGCTCGCGGCACCCATGGTGGTGCACCCGCTCGTCGAGCTGCTCGGCTGGCCGATGCGCGCCGCAGGGAGAGCCCAGGGCAAGCTGGCGTCCGACAACGCCGCGCGGGCACCTGCGCGTACTGGGCTCACCGCATCGGCGGTGATGGTCGGCCTGGCCCTGGTCGTGGTCTTCGGCACGCTCTCCTCCAGCATCGTTGCCGCCGTGCAGGGCGCCGTCGATCGACAGTTCAAGAGCGACTACGTCGTGGGCCCGCGGAACCTGCTGCTCGGCCAGGGGTTCTCGCCTCGGCTCGCGCACCAGATCGCAGCGCTGCCGGCCGCGCGTGCCACCACCAGCGTGACCGACGGCTTCACGCGGGTGAACGGCGTCTCCACCGTGGTGCTCGGGTACGACCCGGACACGATCGGGCCGTTGACGGACGTCCGGCTCAGCGACGGGTCGGAGCCGAAGTGGCGGCTGCTGAACGGGAAGGCCGCCTTCGCGTTCGAGGGTTGGGCGGTTCCGAACCATGTGACGCGCGGCGACACGCTGCGGATCGCGATGCCCGGGGGAGGTGTCGACGTGGTCACCGTGGCGGGCGTGCTGGCATCTCCCGATCAGCATGTCGTGCTCTCGCAGGAGCGCACCGCCCGCGACACCGGGTCGACCAGCGTGTACTACGTGTGGACGAAGGCCGGGGACAGCGCCGCCGCGAGGGCCGACCTCGGGCGGCAGCTGCGAGCCGTCGTCGCGCGCTACCCGAATGCGTCGGTGCTCTCCAACGCCCAGCTCAAGAACCAGATCACTGCACAGTTCAACCAGATCTTCGTGCTCATCTACGCGCTGCTCGGGGCGGCCGTGGTCGCCGGCGCGCTCGGCATCGCGAACACCCTGGCCATGAGCGTCATCGAACGGACGCGTGAGATCGGCCTGATCCGGGCCCTGGGCGGAACGCGCACCCAGGTGCGCGGGATGATCCGCCGGGAAAGCATCCTCGTCACGCTGGTCGGCGTCCTGCTCGGGATCGTCGTCGGCCTCGCGTTCGGCTACGTGTTCGTGCGCGCGATGTCCTCAGCGTTCCCCGGTCTCGGCTACGTCGCCCCCTGGAGCATCATCGGTGTCACGGTCGTCGGTGCTCTTGCCGTCGCGCTGCTCGCGGCGGTCATGCCGGCACGTCGCGCAGCACGGCTGAACGTGATCGAAGCCGTTGGATACGAGTGAGAGCCGCGGCGGCGCGTGGCACGCACGTTTCACTTGAACCGCGCCGAGCGTCTCAACAACGCGGTCTTCCGGATGCTCATCAGGCTTGGGGTCGCGCCCGGAGGCGCGGCGCTGCTGACTGTCCGCGGGCGGCGCACCGGCCGGCCGCGGAGCACTCCCGTGAACCCGGTCGCCTACGCCGGCGAGACGTGGCTGGTTGCGCCCTACGGCGCGGTCGGATGGGTGCGGAACGTGAGGGCTTCCGGCGATGTCGCCCTGTCGCGCGGCCGCCACGTGCAGAGCTACCGAGCGGTCGAGGTCACGGACGAGCAAGCAGCGCCCGTGCTTCGCCTCTATCTGGGCAGAATCCGGGTCGCTCGCCCCTACTTCGACGTCACGCGGGAGAGCTCGCTCGAAGCCTTCGCGGCCGAGGCCAACCGCCACCCGGTGTTCCACCTCGAACCCACGGAGCCGGCTTGAGTGCCGGCGGCGGCCGGCGTCGAGCCGGCCGCCGCCTACGCCCCGCTCACTCGACTGCGATCGTCTTCGGCGACTCCGCCACCGGTCGGGGGATCGTGACCGTGAGCAGTCCGTCGCTCATCGACGCTGTGATCTCATCGACCTTGGCGTGCGGCGGGAGCGTGAAGCTGCGGGCGAACTTCCCGAAGGAGCGCTCGCGAGCGACATAGCCCTCGTGCGTCTCCTCCTTCTGCTCGCTGCGCTCGCCGGAGATGGTGAGCGTGCCGTCGTGCGCCTCGATCGTGACGGCGTCACCTGAGACTCCGGGCAACTCCATCTTGAGCACTGTCGCCGACTCGGTCTGCTCGACGTCGACCGGCGGAAGCCAGCCGGCGCGCGCCTGCTCCGCCACCGCGCCGAACATGCGGTCGAGGTCGCGCTGCATCCGCTCCATCTGCTGGAACGGATTGAACCGGGTGACCGTTGCCATGATGCACCTCCTGGTTCGTGGGTTGGGACATCACCCACATGCACGGTCCACGTGCCGCCCGGACGCCGCATCGGGGAGGTCACCGATCTTACGGCTGGGCGTGCCCGCCTGGGCGGGGCATCATGCCGCCGCTGATCAGCGGAAGAGCGGCAGGTGCTGGGCGTTCGCCTCGAGCATCTCGTCCATCAGCGCCCTGGTCTGGTCGATGTCCAGGTTCGCCGCCGTGTTCGGATCGAGGAGGAAGGCATGGAGCGCCTGCTCGCGATCGCCGGACAGCGCGGCCGCAACCACCTGCCGCTGGAAGTCGACGTACCGGCGCAGATGGGCGGCCAGCTGGTCCGGCAGCGGGCCGGTTGCGACGGGGCGGATGCCATAGGCGTTGATCTGCGCGTTCACCTCGACGATCGCGTCGGCGGGGAGATTCGGAATTGTGCCCCCGTTCGGTGCGTTGACCACCATGGTCCGATTGCCGTTTCCGACGATCGCCTCGATCAGGTCGATCACCTCGATGCCCCAGTCCTCGTCTCCGACCGGAAGGTCGGCCAGCGTGACCGGGCCGGCGTCCGGTGCGGTCCATGTCGCAGCCAGCTGCTCCAGGCTCTGCACGCGTGCCCGCTCGTACTCCATGTCGTGCGTCGTGATGCCGTAGCGCATCCTGACACCCTGCGCCGTGCCGCTGTAGGGCGCCTCGAGCCGCTGCATCTGGGGGAAGAACTCGACCCAGTGCGACCAGCAGTAGGGCAGCACGCCGTATCGCTCGAGGGCCCAGCGCACGATCGGCTGCGTGGCGCGCTCGCGGACGAGCGGCATCGCATCCGTGCCGTCGGTCAGCCGCAGCGCCGTGACGGCCGCGCAGTGATTGATCCCGGCCACGACCGGCGGCATGGCGATGCGTCCGGGCTCGACACCTGCCTGCTCCGCGAGCCACTCCGGGCTGCTCGGATGGCCGGTGCAGGAGCAGAGCGCGTAGGACCGCACGTCCGGCGCTGCCACACGCATGGCGAGCGCCTCGACCGGCGCCGGGTTGGTGTAGTTGAAGACCCAGGCCGCGGGGGCGACCTCGGCGCAGTTGCGCGCAACGTCCGCGAGCACCGGGGCGTTGCGGAATGCGCGGAGGATTCCACCCGGCCCAACCGAGTCCGCGACATGCATGACGATGCCGTGCCGCCCCGGGATCTCCAGGTCGTTGGCCCAGGCGTCCATGCCGCCGACGGAGATCGCCGCGATCACGAAGTCCGCGTCGATGAGCGACTCGCGCTGGTCGGTCGTGCTGCTCACCTGCAGCGAGCTGCCCTCGCTCTCGATCAGCTTTCCGGCCAGCGACTGCATGACCCCCAGCCGCCCCTCGTCGATGTCCATCAGCGACACGTGCGCGCCGGCCAGCACCGGCGACTGCATCAGGCGGCGGATCAGGAGCGGCACGAAGCTGCTGGAACCTCCTCCGATGATGGTGACCTTGACCGGCATCAGTTCATCGAGTCGTCGCTCATGGGCAGGATCGTCGCCTCGAGCACCCGGTGCGTCCGCGGCCGGGTGACGCAGTGAACGACGGCGTCGGCGATCTCCTCCGGGCGCATCATCACCTCGAGATCGGGGTCGCCGGGTGACCGGCCGCGCCCCATCGCGAACTCGGTGTAGACACCGCCGGGCGCGATCGTCGAGCAGCGCACGCCCTGGCGGTAGAGCTCATGGTCGAGCGAGCGCATGAACCCGACCTGCGCGAACTTCGACGCGGCGTAGACCGCCTCTCCCTCGGGGCCCCGCTGGCCGGCAACGGACGCCACCACCACCAGGTCGGCGCTGTCGCTCTCGAGCAGGTGGGGCAGCGTTGCACGCACGGTGTAGAGCAGTCCCTTGACGTTGGTGTCGATCATCTCCTCGAGGTGGTCGGGGTCGAGTGCCAGGAAGTCGCCGTACGCGCCCACGCCGGCGTTCGCGACCACGATGTCGAGCCGGCCGAAGCGGTCGACGGCGGCCGCTGTGAGCGCCTCCACCTGCTCGGGATCCCGGACGTCGCAGCTCCGGGCGAGCGCACCGTCGATGCCCAGGTCTTCGCCACGGCGAGAGCCGAGCGCCACCCGGGCACCGCGCTCCGCGAGGGCCCGTGCCGTTGCCGCTCCGATCCCGCTGCTCGCTCCGGTGATCAGCGCGACGCGGCCCTCGAGGGTGTTCACGGGTTGCTCCTCTTCAGCAATGGTGGTCGGAGTGCGGGTGTGGCGGGGGCACGTCGAGCGCGGGGTTGCGCTCGAAGAACCCTACCGGTTTGAGCATGAACCCTGCAGTCGCCACCGGCATGACCGGCCAGTCCTCGGGACGCGGGACATGGTGGTGGCCAAAGGTGTACCAGACGACCACGTCCTCACCGTCGATCGGCCGGTCGGCGTCCGTCCATTCAGGCAGCCCGGCACCACCGGGATGAAGGTTCGGGTAGTCGCCGGCCGCGTAGCGCTCCTCCGGTCGGTACGGCGTCACCCAGAGGTGGTTGCGAATGAAGCCCGCGCGCTTGCTGACCGGCGCATCGGGCTGCGCGAACGGAAACGTCGTCCCGCCGGGCAGCAGCCGGTAGCCGACGGGCTCCCCGAGCCGGTGGTGGACGCCAGGGTTGACGATCTCCCACCACCGTGCCGAGCGGGTGTCCACCGTCCGCTGCGCCTCCCGCTCGCTCACGAGGCGGCGGCGGCGTGCCCGGAAGGCGTTCCCATGGGGGTTCTCGGAACCAGGCGGCACCGACTCCGTCCAGACCTCGTCAACCGCGTTGCGCGTGCCGTCGATGTCCAGATCGAGCCGGAAGTTGAAGAAGTGCTGGTGCACCATCGCGTTCAGTCCCGGGGCCACGAGCGTTCCGTGCTCGGGCCGCGTTCCCGGAGCCACCGCGCCGGTGGAGAGGACGCCGGTCAGCTTCACCTCCAGCTCGACCATGCCGTCCTGATACAGGTACCAGAAGAAGCCGTAGTCGTAGTTGCCGATCGCGGAGAACGAGGAGATGACGAGCCGCCGGGAGCGCCGCACCTCGCCCGAGCCGTCGCGCCACTCGATGTGCCGCCAGAGCACGCCGACGTCCTCCTCGTGGATGCAGACGGCGTTTCGGATCAGCACCGGCGCGCCCTCGGCGTCGGACATGACGGCATCCAGGTAGACGATCTCCCCCAGGCAGTCGCACCCCCGGGTCAGCGGCGACGCCGCGAGGCCCACGCCGTTCTCGCCGCCGTCGAATGCATTCTTGAAGTAGTGGGTGGGGCTCGGATCGCCGTAGGGAACCACCATCTCGGAGAGCGATGCGCGGTGCATGATCGAGCGGCGCCGGCCGCCGTCCTCGTACGAGAGGCGGTTCAGCACGAGCCCCTCGCGCGGCGTGAACCCGACGTGCACCTGCCAACGTTGCCATGTCAGCACGCGGCCCTCGAGCGTGAAGCCCGGTCCGTCGGGCTGGATGATCTCGAGCGGCGCGATGTCGTCGCGCAGCGGCCCCGACGCCTCGACGTCGAAGTTGCCGTCCTCCGGCGGAATCGGCACCACGCCGTGGTCGTCGACGCGCAGCACCTCGAGCGTGTTCAGGTCGACCAGTGCGACGACGCCATCGACGGGGTGCGCCCACTCGTTGTCGCCGGGCCGCGGCCGGATGAACGCGACGGCGCGGCAGAGTCGCTGCCCGGTCTCGTCCTCCGGCCCGAAGTGGCCGGCCGGCCACGCATCGACTTGGACGGTGTCGAAGTCGGTGACGCCGCGCCGGGCCATTGCAGCCTGAAAGTCAGGGTGCAGCCGCACCGCCTCCTCGGCCTCCATCAGCTCGGACACCACGGCCATCGGATGGATGTCGTTGCGACGGCGCCAGGCCGTGACCGCGCCGGCGTCCAGCGACACGCGCGCCTCGACCGTCTCCTGTGCCCGCCGGTCGAGAATGACGACCTCCGCCTCGCGCGTCGGGCCCGTCCCGCCGTCGGCCCATTTCGACACCTCCGCCTTCGTGGGCTCGGCCAGCGCGATCGTGACGAAGCGGTGGCCTTCGGCCAGCGCGCCTCCCTCGCCGTCATAGGCGCGCACGATCGATGAGACCGCGGCGATCTCATCGGCGTCGAGCGGATCGAGCGGGTGAGTGGTGGCGCCCTCTTGTGTTCTCCCCATGCGGTTCCGTAGTATGGCGTCCCGGTCGCGAGAATGAGCGGCCAACCTTCCACGAGGAGACGCGGTGAACGGACGACGGCGACTGATCGGGCTCGCGGCGCTTGTGCTCAGCGCCTCTCTCCTGGCGGCCTCATGCGGAGGCGGCTCGAGCTCGAGCTCGGGCGGCGGAGGGTCGAGCGAGTCGATCCGCGGCCAGACGATCACGGTGATGGTGCCGTACGACATGCCGCAGAAGCTCCTGAACGAGTTCACCGCGCAGACGGGCGTCAAGGTGAACTACGTCAAGCTCGGCTGGGACGCCACGCACACCAAGCTCGTGACCGCGAACGCCGCGAAGGTGTACATCGCCGACGTGGCCGAGTTCGACTGGTCATTCACCGGGCAGTTCGCCGGCGCCGGCTGGGTCGAGCCGCTCGACACCGTGCTGCCCAAGCCGCTGCTCGACAACCTGAAGAACACCGATGCGGCCTTCTCCGCCAACGGCCACACGTGGGCCGCCTGCTACTCGAACGATTTCCGCGTCTCCATGTACAACAAGAAGATGTTCGCCAAGGCGGGCATCAGCTCGTTCCCGGCCACGTTCGACGAGCTGGCAACGGACGTCCAGAAGCTGAAGGCGGCGGGCATCCAGTACCCGCTGGCCATCCCGATGGGCGCAACGGAGGGGGGCGTGACCCCCTGGTACCTGCTCACCCTGGCGATGGGCGGGCAGCTGTTCGACAACAACCTGAAGCCGCAGTTCGCCAGCCCGAGCTCTGCCGGCTACAAGGCGCTGCAGTGGGAGGTCGACGCGCTCAAGAACGGCTGGGTCACACCCGGAGCCGTCTCGCTGGACGACACGCCGACATTCGACAAGTTCACCGCCGGCCAGAGCGCGATCGTGCTGGCGACCGGCCCCGGCAACATGCCGACGGCCAACGATCCCAAGCAGTCGAGCATCGCCGGTGACGCACAGCTGGGACTGGTGCCGGGCGTCACCGGCCCGGGCTCGTCGTTCGGGCTGCCCGAGGGCCTGTCCATCCCGGTCACCGCGAAGCACAAGGCGGCCGCCGCCGCCTTCATCGAGTGGTGGGAGCAGCCGAAGAACGCGATCGCGATCTACCACACGCAAGGCAGCCTCCCCTGCGGCGCGGACGCGCTCAAGCAGCTCTCCGATACCGGGCAGCTCCAGGGCGGCGACGTCGTCACCGCAGAACTGCCGCATGTGGTGCCGCTGTTCCCGGCAGGCGCACCGATCTGGTACGAGCAGTTCAGCTCGGACGCCCAGGGGTTGCTGAATGCGGCGGTGAAGGGGCAGATGAGCGTGGGTGACGCGCTCAATCAGCTGGCCGCGAAGGCAGCCGCACACACACAGTAGTAGTGCGGCTCTGGCGCAACCGGGAGGGCGATCGGAGCGCCCGCGAGGCCCAGGTCCTGGGCTGGCTGTTCGTCGCGCCGGCCGTGGCGGCGGTTGCCGTGTTGATCCTCTATCCGCTGGTGACGGGGTTCAAGCAGAGCATCCGCTCGGGCGGCTTCCTGTTCGGCGAGAAGCCGGGGTACGTCGGGCTGCGCAACTACAAGGACGTGATCCACGACCCGACCTCGCAGTCGGCCATGCGCCACACCGTCGAGTACGTCGTGCTGGCCGTGTCGCTCGAGATCGTGCTCGGCATCGCCATCGCGGTGACGCTCCACCGCGTGTTTCGCGGCCGTGGGTTCGTGCTCGCCGTGCTGATCCTGCCCTGGGCGCTGCCGTCGGTCGTCTCCGGCGTGCTGTGGCGGCGCGTCTTCGATCCCGACAACGGCATGCTGAACAGCGTGCTCATCCAGCT
>DASSEV010000088.1:0-2605 GCA_035695105.1 Gaiellales bacterium | reverse complement strand
GATGGGGCCCCATCACCTGCCGGTGGCCAGCTACGGCTGCGACCCGGTCCAGGCGCGGATGATGACCAAGCACGACATCGCCGATCTGCGCCGATGGCACCGCAACGCCGTGATCCGCTCGATGAAGGCCGGTTACGACCTCGTCTACGTATACGCCGGGCACTCCTTCGGCGGCATCGAGCACTTCCTCTCGCCGCGCTTTAACCATCGCACCGACGAGTACGGCGGCAACCCCCGCAACCGGATGCGGCTGCTGCGTGAGATTCTCGAGGACACCCGGGAAGCCGCCGACGGCCGTGTTGCCGTGGCGTGCCGGATCAGCGTGGAGGAAGGGCTCGGCGACGCCGGCCTCAGCCGCGGTGCCATCACGGAGATCCTGGGCGAGCTCGGCGAACTGCCTGACCTGTGGGACTTCGTGCTGGGCACGTGGGAGGCCGACTCCAACACTTCCCGCTTCGGCCCCGAAGGCCAGCAGGAGCAGTACGTCCTAGGGCTGAAGCAACTGACCACCAAGCCTGTCGTCGGCGTCGGCCGGTTCACGTCGCCCGACACCATGGTCCACCAGGTGAAGGCCGGCATCCTCGACCTCATCGGCGCCGCGCGGCCCTCGATCGCCGACCCGTTCCTGCCCGAGAAGATCCGCACGGGCAGGCTGGAGACGATCCGCGAGTGCATCGGCTGCAACATCTGCGTCTCCGGCGACTTCACGATGTCGCCGATCCGGTGCACGCAGAACCCGAGCATGGGCGAGGAGTTCCGCCGGGGCTGGCACCCCGAGCGGATCCGGGCGCGCGACTCCGACTCGCGGATCCTCGTCGTCGGCTCCGGGCCGGCCGGGCTTGAGGCGGCGCGCGCCCTGGGGGTGCGGGGCTACGACGTCGTGGTCGCGGAGGCCACGCGGGACCTCGGCGGCCGCGTTGCCCGGGAGTCGAGGCTGCCCGGCTTGTCCGCCTGGGCGCGGGTGCTGGACTACCGCCAGCAAGCCATCGCGGCGATGCCCAACGTCGAGATCTACCGCGAGAGCGCGATGAGCGCCGACGACATCATCGAGTTCGAGTTCCAGCACGTCGCCGTCGCCACCGGCGCGACGTGGCGGCGTGATGGCGTCGCCCGCTGGCACATCCAGCCGATCCCTGTCCAGGCCGGCGCCGGCGTGCTCACCCCGGACGACATCATGGCCGGGGCGCGGCCCTCGGGTACCCGCGTGGTCGTGTACGACGACGACCATTACTACCTGGGCGGCGTCGTCGCGGAACTGCTGCGCAACGAGGGCTTCGAGGTCGAGATCGTGACGCCCGCCGCCCAGGTGTCGGCCTGGACCGTGAACACGCTGGAGGTCGGCAAGATCCAGCGCCGGCTGCTGCTCGCCGGCGTCACGCTCCGCACCAGCACCGCGCTCACCGCGGTCGGCGCCGGCAAGGTGACGCTGGCCAGCACCTACACCGGCCAGCTGACCGAGGCCGCGGCGGACAGCGTGGTCATGGTGACCGCGCGGCTGCCCAACGAAGATCTCTACCAGCAGCTGCTGGCCCGCAAGGAGCAGGGCCTGATCGCCTCGGTCCGCGCTATCGGCGACGCGTGGGCCCCGGGCACCATCGCCGCCGCCGTCTGGTCTGGCCGCCGCTACGCCGAAGAGTTCGACGCCGAGCTTCCCGGCGATGACGTCGTGCCCTTCCGGCGCGAGGTCACCCAGCTCCATGCGGATCCGGTATGAGAAACGCACCCACCACCAAAGCGAGGGAAGCATCGTGATCAGGACCGGCGAACAGTACCGGCAGTCCCTGGCGGACGGCCGCGAGGTGTGGATCGACGGCGAGCAGGTCAAGGACGTCACCACTCACCCGGCGTTCAAGCCGATCGTCGACGTGCGGGCCCGGATCTACGACCTGGCACACCAGCCCGGGACCGCCGCGGCCATGACGTACGTGGACGACGCGACCGGCGAGACCTGCGCGATCGGCGGCAAGCCGCCGAAGACCAAGCAGGACTGGCACGCCAAGCACGCGGCCGTCGAAACCGTCCTCGACGAGGCCGGCGGCGTAGTCACCCGCGTCGGCGATGAGACCGTCGGCGAAATGTGGTCGCTCTATGACGGCCAGGAAGTGCTCAACGAGATCGATCCAACCTTCTCCGCGAACATCCGTAACCACGTGCGCAGAGCTGCGCGGCTGGATCCCTTCCACGTCTCCGCGAACACCGATCCCAAGGGCGACCGCAGCAGGCATCCCCGGGAGCAGGATCCCGACGTGCTGCTGCACGTCGTCCGCGAGACAGACAACGGCATCGTGGTCCGCGGCGCCAAGTTCGAGACGGCGGCCGCCTACGCCAATCAGGCCTTCGTCAAGCCGACTATCGGCGACTGGGGCAACGATGCCTTCTCGGATTACGCCGTCGGCTTCATCGCCGACATGGGAGCGCCGGGCATCCGGCACATCTGCCGTTCCGGCTTCGCCGGGCGGCTGGACCCGGAGGACTACCCGCTCAGCAACCGCTTCGACGAGGTCGACACCATGATCGTCTTTGACGACGTGGAGATCCCCTGGGAGAACATCCTGTTCTACCGGCACACCCGGGCCGCCGCCTACATCCGTGCGACGCTGCACCG
>DASSEV010000087.1:0-15307 GCA_035695105.1 Gaiellales bacterium | reverse complement strand
GTCCGCCGCGGCCTCGACGTCACCGCTGCCGATTCCGGCCGCCTCCTGTTCCAGCTCAGCCGCCTCCGCTTCTCGGCCGGCCGCGTCGCCGCGCGCACGCTCGGCCAGCCGGCGAAGCTCCGCAGCCTCCACCCGCCGCCTGCCGGCGCCGCGCTCGAGCCGCGCCATCGACGCGGCCATGCGCCCGGCCTCGGCGACGAGCCGCCCGCCGGACGACTCGTAGGCGTAGAACGCCCGCGCCGCCCGCTCCTGCTCCGCCGCGAGCCCCGCGAGCTCGCGCTCGGCCGTCTCCCGCCGAGCCGAGACTGCGGCCGCCGCGTGCGCCACCTCGGCCTGGAGGGCGCTCGCGTCCCCGAGCCGCGACCGCAGCTCCTCGACGCGCCGCCGCTCACCGACCAGCTCCGACGACAGCAGGGCGACGCGTCCGGCCGCGATCTCGGTCGCCAGCTTCGCCGCGCGTTCGGCGGCGGTGGCCTGCATCGCAAGCGGGCGCAGCCGGGCACGCACCTCGCGCTCGAGGTCTCGCGCGCGCTCGAGCTCCGACTCGACGCGCGCCAGCTTGGCCTCGGCCCGCGAGCGCCTGCGCTGGTACTTGCCCAGACCGGCCGCCTCCTCGACGAACCGCCGGCGCTCGTGCGGCTTGGAGAGCAGGATCTCCTCGACCTTGCCCTGTCCGATGACCGAGTGCATCTCGCGGCCGAGGCCGGTGTCCGACAGCAGCTCGAGCACGTCCAGCCGGCGAACCCGCGACCGGTTGAGGAAGTACTCGCTCTCACCGTCGCGGTACAGGCGCCGCATCACCGACACCTCGTTGAACTCGATCGGCAGCGTGCCGCATTCGTTGTCGAGCACCAGCTCGACCTCGCACACGCCGGCCGCCGGCCGGCTGTCCGAGCCCCCGAACAGGACGTCCTGTCCAGTCGGTGCGCGCAGCTGGGCCGGCGACTGCACCGCCATCGCCCACTGCAGCGCGTCCGCGATGTTGGACTTGCCGCTGCCGTTCGGACCGACCACCACGGCGATGCCCTCGTCGAAGCGGAGCTCGACGTTCTGCGCGAACGACTTGAACCCCCGCATTCGAACCGTCTTCAGATACATCGCGCGCTCCCGGTCGTCACCCACCGGCCGAGAGCCGCTCCCGCGCCTCTCGCGCCGCTTCCTGCTCGGACGCCTTCTTGCTCGCCCCCGAGCCCCGGCCCAGCTCCGCCCCGTCCACGCTCGCCACGCTGGTGAAGCGGCGGTCGTGGTCGGGCCCGGTCGTCTCGACCAGCTCATACGTTACCGACCGCCCCTGACGTGCCAGCTCCTCCTGCAGCACGGTCTTGTGGTCGACGTGCCCAGCGAGGGCATACTCGATGCGCCCGGCGAACGCGTCGACGATCGCGGGTGCCACGGCATCGAGGCCGTACTCGAGGAAGCAGGCGCCGATCGCGGCCTCGACCAGCTCGGCGAGCACGGTCTGCGACTCGGCCAGCACGGGTGCCGCCGCCCGAGCCTCGGGCTCCTGAACGGCCGCCTCGCGGACGAGCAGCTCGCCCAGGCCGAGCTCACGGCCCACCACGGCGCAGCTCGATCGCGAGACGACGTGGGCCCGGGCCCGCGCGAGGTCGCCCTCGCGGCTCGCGGGCAGCAGGTCGTACAGGTGCCGTGCTATCGACAGCCCGAGCACGCTGTCGCCCAGGAACTCCAGCCGCTCGTAGGAGCGCCCGCGCTCGGACACCCACGACGCGTGCGAGAACGCGGCGCGCCGGCGTTCGGCCGGCAGCGCCTCGATCAGCCCTCGCAGCCCGCCGTCGCGGCGCTCCGCGTCAGGCGTGGGTCGTGACGTAATCGACCGCCTGGCCGACCGTCTCGATCTTCTGCGCGTCCTCGTCCGAGATCTTCACCCCGAACTGGTCCTCGAGCTCCATGATGAGCTCCACCAGGTCGAGCGAATCGGCATCCAGGTCGCCCTGGAACGACGCGTCCTCCGTCACCTGATCCTCGTCCACCCCGAGCTGCTCCACCAGGATCCCGCGGACTCGCTCCAGCGCCTCGTCACGATTCATGGTGCCGTCTCTCCAATCTCTGACTGCTGAACGTGCGGGACTGTATTGACCGGAGTCTCTTCCTGCAAGTCGGAGCCGGGCGCCAGGCGCTGCGCCATCCTGCCGACGATGTCGTGCTCGGCGCCGACCGCCGCCACGCGCACGGCGTTGCGGATCGCGCGGCGGCTGCTGTTGCCGTGTGCGATCACCGAGATGCCGCGCACGCCGAGCAGGTAGGCCCCGCCGTAGGTTTCCGGATCGATCCGCTCCCGTATCCCCTGGAGCGACGGGAGCAGGAGCAACGCCCCGAGCTTTGCCCGGCGGCTCGAGCGGGCGGCGTCCCGCAGCTCGTGCATGAGCATCTTGCCCGCGCCCTCCAGGCCCTTCAGAAGCACGTTGCCCGCGAATCCGTCGGAGACGATGACCTGCACGTCGCCGGAGAGCGCGTCGCGCCCCTCGATGTTGCCGACGAACTCGATATCCGAGTGCTTCAACAGCTGGTGCGCCTCGACGATCTCGGGAGGCCCCTTCGACGCTTCCTCGCCGACCGACAGCAGGCCCACGCGCGGCGATTCGACGCCGAGCACCTCCTGCGCGAAGATGGCGCCCATCACGCCCCACTGGCGCAGGTTCTCCGGTCGGGATTCCGAGTTCGCGCCGGCGTCGAGCAGGATGCACGGCGCACCCCGTGCCGGAAGCGGTGCAGCCACCGCCGGCCGGTGGACGCCGCGGATGCGGCCCATGCTGAGCAGCGACGCGGCCAGCATCGCTCCTGTCGAGCCGGCCGAGATGGCGCCATGGGCGCGGCCCTCGCGCACCAGCCGGCACGCCGTGACCATCGATGAGTTCGGCCGGGCGCGCACCGCGGAGGCGGGCTCGTCGTGGAAGTCGATGACATCCGGCGCGTCGACCACCTCGAGCCCGGGCGGGTCGCCCTCGGCGCGCAGGGCCTCACGGAGCTCGGCCTCCCGGCCGCAGAGCAGCACGTGGACACCCTCGCCGGCCGCCTCGACCGCACCGGACACGAGCTCGGCCGGGCCCCTGTCACCCCCCATCGCATCGAGCGCGATGGTGATACCTGTCATGAGGTGTTAGGCGCCGGGAGCGGCTTCGGCCATCGGCTCGACCTCGCGTCCGCGGTACTGGCCGCAGTTGCCGCAGACATGGTGCGGGCGCACGGGGTGATGGCAGTGGGGGCAGACCGTCAGGGATGGAGCGGAGATGCGGTGCGTTGCGCGACGCTTGTCCCGGCGGGCCTTGGAGGTCTTCTTCTTGGGTACGGCCATAGGCGGTGGGTTATAGCAGGTCGCGCAGCTTCTCCCAGCGGGTGTCGACCTGCTCCCCCTGGCAGTCGTGGGCCGTCCCCGGCTCAAGCCGCTCGCCGCAGTGCGGGCACAGGCCCGCGCAGTCCTCGCGGTCGAGGATCTTGTCCGGCAGGGCGAAGACCAGCGAGTCCCGCACCCACCGCTCGACGTCCAGATTGTCGCCCTCGACGTAGTCCGACAGCAGCTCCTCGTCCTGCTCCGAGGGGTCGGTCGAGTGGTACTCCGAGACGCGGACGTCCACGGCGACAGCGGCCGGCTCGAGGCAGCGGAAGCACGGCCCCTCGACGGCTGCCGAGAACGCCAGCTTCAGGTAGAGGCCGCCGCTCGCAGCCTGGACGTCGACATCCACTACGAGCGGGTCGGGCGCGACCGTGTACGTCTGGCCGCCGAGGTCGAGCGGCTCGGCGGGCACGGTGACATGCTCGTGCCGGACTTCGCCGGGCGCGAGCCGAAGGCGGCTCAGGTCGAGCACGGGCTACCCCGTCTGCTCGAACCCGGCCGTCCCGGGGCCGGTCTGGTCGCCGTCGCGGGCGGCCAGCTGCTCGCGGCCCCGCTGCACCGCTGCGAGGAACTTGCCCAGGTTGACCTCGAGGTTCTCGAGGATGCCGTCCGCGTAGTCCTCGGCGCCGAGCCGGGTCTCCCGCTCCCGCGCCCGGGCTTGCTCGATCAGCTCGTGGGCCTGGCGCTCGGCCAGCTTCACGACCTCCTGCTGGCTGGCCTCGCGCTGTGCCTGGTCGCGCGCCTCGCTGATCAGCCGCTCCGCCTCGCGCTTCGCCTCGGCCAGCATCTCCTGGCGCTCCTTGACGATCCAGCGCGCCTGCTTGATCTCCTCGGGGATGGTGGAACGCATCTGGTCGATGATCTCGAACAGCTCCTCACGATCGATGCGGACCTGGTCGGTCATGGGCACGTTCTTCGCCGTTGCCACCAGCTCATCAAGTTTGTCGATCAACACCAGAACGTCCAACGGATTCTCCTCACACGGGTCAGATGGCGCCGGAGGCCTGCATCTCGGCTAGGCGGCGGGCGACCTGCTCAGGTACGTACTCTGCCACGGGTCCGCCAAAGGAGGCGATCTCACGCACGCCTCGTGACGACAGGAAACTGTACTTGGGCGAGCTCATCATGTAGAGCGTTTCGATCTCCGGGGCGAGCCCGCGGTTGAGCTGGTTCATCTGCAGCTCCCACTCGAAGTCGCTGACGGCGCGCAGCCCTTTGACGATCGCGCGCGCCCCGTGCTCCCGCGCGAAGTCGACGACGAGGTTCGAGAAGCCGGCCACGGTGATCGATTCGCGGCCGTCGAGCGACTGCTCGATGAACCGGATTCGTTCCTCCAGCGGGAACAGGGTCTGCTTGTGCCGGGGCGCGCGCACGACGCCGACCACCACTCGGTCGAACACCTCGGCGGTGCGCTCGATGATGTCGAGGTGGCCGACGGTGACGGGGTCGTAGGTGCCGGGGCAGACTGCGACGCGCTCAGGCATTGCGGTACACCGTGAGCCGGGCGGCGCCGTGCACCCGGGTCGTGTCCAGGGTGAGCGGCAGCTCCAGCGGCGGCGAGGACGCCGCGCTCTCGATCACCGCCAGCCCGTCTGGAACCAGTAACGCGGGCAGATGCAGGGAAAAGTCCGTTTGCAAGGCGGCCAGCATCCTATAAGGCGGGTCGAGGAGGAGCAACTGGTAGGCGATGCCCGAGGCCGCATCGGCAGCCATCCGGCGGCGCCCGTCCTGGCGCCGCACCTCGCTGCGCTCGCGATAGCCGAGCCGCCCGACGTTGGCCCGCAGCGCGCGCAGGGCGGGCGCCGAGGTCTCGCAGAAGACGGCGTGCTCCGCGCCTCGCGACAGCGCCTCGAGGCCGAGCGCGCCGCTGCCCGCGAATGCGTCGAGCACCCGCAGGCCGCCGACGTCGCCGAGGATCGAGAACAGCGCCTCGCGCAGCCGGTCGGAGGTGGGACGCGTGTCGCGTCCGGGCGGCGCCTGGAGCGGCAGGCCCTTGCGCTCGCCGGCGACGATCCTCACGCCGGCAGCGTCTGCAGATCCCGCGCGAGATGCTCGCGGTCGTCCGCATCCGCGATGCCCTCGGCAGCACGCTCGGCGTCGCGGCGGCTGGCCAGTGCCCGCTCACGGTCGCCCGCCGTCTCGTATGCGCGGGACAGCGCCTCGTGCGCGTAGGCGAGATCCCAGTCGCCGATGCCATGCTCGGTGCAGATGTCGAGGCAGCGGCGTGCGTGGTAGAGGGCCGGCTCGCCACGGCCAAGCACCGTGTAGACCCGGGAGATCTGCCACTCGCCGCGGGCCAGGTTCTCCGGGCGGCCGATCCGGCCCCAGTGGTGGCGGGAGGCATGCGCGGCGTGCAGCATGCGGTCGTCGTCGGCTGCAGTGCGGTCGTCGCGCTCCATCAGCGCCCAGACCTCGTTGAACAGGTCGACAGCCAGCTGCCGGGTCTGCTCCGGTGTGATCGGCTCGGGCACATTGCCGAGGCTACCGGATCCGATCCGATCCACCGACCGTTTCACACGTGTCACACATCTGTGACGTGTTCACCCATCACGAACCCGTCACGCCACGGTCACGCCCACCCGGCGGGGCTTTGACTCCAATAATTGGGTCTTCGCGTCGCCTCGCTCAACCAGGCGGACGAGGTGCAACGATTGTGTGCCAAGTTCGCAACGCCCACCCGGTGGGGCTTTGACACCGTTGTGGAGAGTGTGACGCTCTGGTTGCGGAGTTGTTGGATACGGGCATGTGACGGATTCGTCACGCCGGCTGTTACGCCCGGGTCAGCCACTCCACGTCCTCGCCGAACATCCGCCGTGCCTCCTGCGCCATCACCTCGGCCTCCGCCGAGCGCAGATCCGGATCGGCATCGAGGAACCGCTTCGCCTCGTCGCGCGCCTGCTGGGCCAGGCGCCGGTGCTGCGACAGCCGCGCATGCCGCAGGTCGGGGATGCCGCTCTGCCTGGCCGCGAGCAGGCTCCCCTCACCGCGCAGCTCGAGGTCGACCTCCGCGAGCTCGAACCCATCCGACGTACGCACCATCGCCGTCAGCCGAGTCACGGCGTCGTCGCCGACTGGATCCGCCAGCAGGATGCAGAAGCTCTCGTGGCCGCC
Organism: Gaiellales bacterium; assembly: GCA_035695105.1. Lineage (GTDB taxonomy): Bacteria > Actinomycetota > Thermoleophilia > Gaiellales > JAICJC01 > JAICYJ01. The sequence goes on along the minus strand of DASSEV010000087.1, from coordinate 8,844 downwards.
ACGCCCCACCCGTCCGCGGAGCTGGTGCAGCTGGGCGAGCCCGAAGCGGTCGGCCTCCTCGATCACCATGATCACCGCGTTCGGGACGTCGACGCCCACCTCGATCACGGTCGTCGCCACCATCACGGCCACGTCGCCGGAGCGGAACCGCTCCATCACCGCCCGCCGCTCCGCCGCCGGCATCTGGCCGTGCATCACGCCCAGCTCGTACCCTGCGAGCTCGCCCGACCGCAGCCGCGCCGCCTCCGTCTCGGCCGCCGTCGCCTCCGCGTTCGGCGACTCGCTGACCAGCGGGCAGACCACGTAGGCCTGCCGACCCTCGTCCAGCAGCCGCCGCATCCGTGCGAACACCTCGTCCCGTCGAGCGCGCGGCACCAGCCGCGTCACCACCGGGCGCCGCCCCGGCGGCAGCTCGTCGAGCACCGACACGTCGAGGTCCCCGTACACCGTCAGCGCCAGCGTCCGCGGGATGGGGGTAGCCGTCATGTGCAGCACATGCGGCGCGTGTCCGGAGTCGCGCGCCTTCGCCTCAAGCGCGCGCCGCTGCTCGACCCCGAACCGGTGCTGCTCGTCCACCACCGCAACCTCCAGCCGCCCGAACACCACCGCCTCCTGGATCAGCGCGTGCGTCCCCACGACCACCTGCGGCTCCCCCGACTCGATCACCTGCAGCGCGGCGCGCCGCTCCCGCGCCGGCATGGCCTGGACGAGCGGGGTGACCCGCACGCCCAGCGGCTCCAGCAGCGCCGACACACCCAGGAGGTGCTGGCTTGCGAGGGTCTCGGTCGGCGCCATCATGGCGCCCTGCCCGTCCCGCTCGACCGCGCGCAACAGCGTGTGCACCGCCACCAGCGTCTTTCCCGACCCGACGTCGCCCTGCAGCAGCCGCTGCATCGGCACGCTGCGATCGAGGTCGCCGTCGATCTCGCCGATTGCCCGCTCCTGCGCGCCCGTCGGCTGGAACGGCAGCGACTCCCGGAAGCGCTCGATCAGCGCCCCTGGCCGCCCCAGCGCCCGCGCGATCGTCGTTCGCTCCAGCTCGCGCCGGTGGCTGATCAGGCCCGCCTGGAGCAGGAACAGCTCCTCGAACGCGAGCCGTCTGTTCGCTGCGCCCGCCTCGTCCAGCGTCCGCGGCCGGTGGCTCGCCAGCAGGGCGTCGCGCCGCAACGGCAGCGCCCTGCGCTGGCGCATCTCGGCAGGCAGCGCGTCCGGCGGGTCGCCGACGTGCGGCAGCTGCGCGCTCACGAGATCGGCGATCCGCCGGCTGGTCAGCTTCTCGGACGAGCGGTAGACCGGCACCAGCCCCGACGTGTGCCGCACCTCGTCCGCACCGCCCAGCACCTCGTGCCGCTTGGCTGCGATCTCCGAGCCCACCGTTCCCCGGCGCTCGCCCCGGATCGACAGCCGCATCCCCGGCTTCAGCTGCGTGCCCAGGTAGCGCTGGTTGAACCACACCACAACGCCGGGCCCCGACTCGTCCCGCACGCGCGCCTCCACGATCACGAGGTTGCGCCGCCGCGTCGGCCGCACCCGCACCCCCTCCACCGTCACCTCGACCGTGGCCTCCTCGCCGATCTGCAGGTCGGCCAGCAGGCTCGCTTCGCGGAAGTCGTCGTGGCGGAACGGCACGTGCTCGAGCAGGTCGCCGACATCCCGCACCGGCCGCGGCCGCAGCGCCGCGAGCAGCCCGCGCGTGCGAGCGTCGGTCGCCGCCGGGCCGGACAGGTGCGACGGGCGCGGGGCCGTCTTCGGCTCGGGAAACTCCTCTGCGGCCTCCCCGCCGAACGCCCGCAACGTCACGGCTGGGCCAGCACGGCCATGCCGAGCGTCCCCGGGCCGCCGTGGGTGCCGACCACCGCCCCCAGCTGGCCGACGTGGTCGATCACCGCCCGCGGCGCCACCCGCCGCACCATCCCGACCAGCTCCTCGGCCGCCTCGGGCGCCGCGGCGTGCACGACGGCAACGTGCACGTCCGACCCGCGCGCATGCTCGCGGAGGAACCGCTCGAACTCGGCCAGCGCGCGTCGCCGTCCGCGCACCCGCCGCAGCGGCGCCACCTCGCCGTCGCGCAGCGTCAGGATCGGCCGCATGCGGAGCATCCCGCCAACCATCGCCTGGGCACGCCCGATCCGGCCTCCTCGCTGCAGATAGGTCAGCGTCTCCACCGAGAACACCACGCCGAGATGCTCCCGCGCGTCGTCGTACCACGCCATCAGCTCATTCTCGGGGACGCCCCGGACGAGCAGCCGCTGGAGGCCCTCCGCCAGCAGCAGCGTCCCCAGCGACACCGAGTGGGTCTCGAGCACCCGGATCCGGTCGCCTCCCGGATCCACCACCCGTGCCGCGATCTCGGCGCTCTGCGAGCTGGCCGACACCCGGCTCGACACGGGCATGACCAGGATCCGGTCGCAGCCCTGCAGCCGCTCGAACGCCGTCTGCCACGTCCCCGGCGACGGCGCAGCGGTGCGCGGAAGCTCGCGTGCCGCCTGCAGCCGCTCGTAGAACTCCTCCGGGCCGATGTCGACGTAGTCGCGGTACGACCGGTCGCCGAAGCTGACGGTGAGCGGCACCATCGACCAGTTCTCGTGGCGGGCAGCCGGGTCGGCGATGTCGACGGTCGAATCGAGCACGATCGCCGTCGTGGCGGCGGTCAGCAGGGCATCCACGCGCCGCACCGGCGCCGACGCGGCCGGAACGGCGCAGGCCATCACCGGATACAGCGGCTGTCCGCCGTCGATCTCATCGATCACGACGCCCGGGTGGCCGGCGCGCGCGCGATCGAGCCGGGCGGCGTCGAAGGACGCACCCGCACCGCGCAGCACCGTCACCTCGGCGGCCCCCTCCGCCAGCTCGTTCAGCAGGGCATCGATGGCCCCGGTGACCGTGTCGTGCGCCGATCGCAGCGCGCCCTCGACCACGGCCATGTACTGCCCGGCCCTGACCGAGACCCCGTCCATCCGCGCATCGCGGGCCGCGGCCGCAACCTCGCCGCAGCGCAGCCGCACGTTGATCGCCGCCAGCCGGTCGGCATTGCTGTCGAGCGGCGCCCGCGGGTCGATGGAGCGTGCCAGCACCAGCCCCGCCGCCGGCGATCGCGTCGGCACAACCCGTGCCGGGCGAGCACCTGCGGTGGCCGCGTGCTCGGCGGCGAGCACGACGTTCGGGTTGTTCGGGAGCACCAGCACGCCGCCGGCGACCGCGCCGTCGATGGCGGCCGCGATCTCCCCCGCGCTCGGGTTGCCCGAGTCCCCGGCCGAAACCACCTCGACGCCCTCGACCATGTGGCGAAACGCCGCAAGCACGCCGTCCGCGCTCGACACCACCGCGAGCGCAACGGGGACCGCCGGCGCCGCCTCGACGCCGGAGTCGAGCAGCCGCAGCGACCGCTCCCGGATGCTCTCGTGCATGTCGTTGATGTCCACGCCGGATATCACGCCCACCGCGACGGCGCGCGACAGCGCGGCGCCGGGGTCATCGGTGTGTACGTGCACCTTGTACGTGGGAGGCTGGCCGACCACGAGCAGCGAGTCGCCGAGACGTTCCATCTCCCGTTCCAGCGCGGCGGCGTCCACGTCCGGCCCCTCCACGAGGAACGTGGTGCAGTAGCGGTACTGGGAGTCCTCCGCGTGGAGCGGGACGACCGTGGGCGCCGAGGCCGCCGCATCGGGCAGCGCGGTCGCCGGCTCACGCCCCTGCAGCCCGGCGATCGCCCCGCGGACGAGCTCCACCAGCCCGGCCGCACCGGCATCCACCACCCCGGCATCGCGAAGGACGGGCAGCATCTCGCGGGTGGCGAGCACCGTCGCGTCTCCCGCCTCGAGCACCTCGGCCAGCTGCCGGTCGACCGGCAGCTCCGACGCCTGCTCGGCGCGGTCGGCCATCGCCCTGATCGCCGTCAGCATCGTGCCCTCGACCGGCTGGCGGACGGCGCCGTAGGCGGCGTCGGATGCGCCGCGGAAGGCGCGGGCCACCGCCGCCGGCGTGATCACTCCCGCCTCCGCGCCGAGCGACTCCGCAAAGCCGCGGATCATCTGCGACAGGATCACGCCGCTGTTCCCGCGAGCGCCCATCAGCGCCGCCCGGCTGGCCGTGCGGGCGATCTCGGCGGGGCCCGCCCCCTCTGGCACGCCGGCCAGCCCATCGACGAGCCGCGCCGCCGTGTCGGCGAGGTTGCTCCCGGTGTCGCCGTCCGGCACCGGATACACGTTCAGGTCGTTGATCCGGCGGCGGTTCGCGTCAAGCGCCGCCTGCCCGCCTCGCGCAAGGGCGAGGGCCCGTTCACGGGGTGTCATGTCGTCCGCTTGACGCCCTGGATATGGATCTGCAGCGAGCCGACGGGGATGCCTGTCAGCTTCTCCACCATGTAGGTCACCCGCGACCGCACGTTGGCGGCAACCTCGGCCAGGTTGAGCCCGTACTCGACCACCACGTACAGATCGATGGCGAGCTGGTCGCCCTCGCGGCGCACGCCCACCCCCTGTGTGATCCGCTCTCTCGAGAGCAGCCTCGCGACGCCCTGGCTGAGGCTCGTGGCCGCCATCCCGACGACGCCGTAGCACTCGAGCACCGTCAGACCGACGATCTGCGCGATCACCTCGTTGGGGACGATCAGCTGCCCCGCGACGTCGCCCGTGCCCGGGACGGCGATCAGTGGTGCCCTGCTCATTCGCCTCTATGACGTGCCACGCCCGCCTCCGGTTGCGGGCTATACTCCCGGCGTTCCTGCCCGGAAAGGATTCTCTGCGTGTCCCGAGTGTGCGTCATCTGCGCGAAGAAGCCGGGCTTCGGCCACAACCGGAGCCACTCCATGGTCGCGACCAAGCGTCGCTTCGACCCGAATCTGCAGCGCATCCGCATCCTGCTCGACGGCTCGCCGACCCGAGCATACGTCTGCACCCGCTGCCTCAAGAGCGGCCGGGTGACCAAGGCCGTCTGACGGCTCCGGCGGACGCCTCGTGAAGCTCGAAGGCATCCACCACATAACCTGCATCACGGCCGAGGCCCCGCGCAACGTCGATTTCTACACGCGCGTTCTGGGCCTGCGGATGGTGAAGAAGACGGTCAACCAGGACGACCCGACCGTCTACCACCTGTTCTACGCCGACGAGCGCGGAAGCGCCGGCGCGGACATCACGTTCTTCGAGTACCCGACGGCGCGTGCCGGCAGGGCCGGGCGCGGCATGGTCGACTCGATCGTGTGGCGCGTCGGCTCCCAGAGCGCGCTCGACTTCTGGGAGTCGCGGTTGGCGGCGGAACATGCCACGCCCGAGCGCTCCGAGTCCGGCATCGTCTTCCGCGATCCGGAGGGCCTCGGCCTCGAGCTCGAGGTGTATGAGGGCCCCGACGCGCCGCTCGTGGCCGAATCGCCGGACATCCCCGGTGAGCACGCGCTCCAGGGCTTCGCCGGCGTCCGCATGCTGGCCGGCGATCTCGACCGCGGACGCGACCTGCTCGAGCAGACGCTCGGCTTCGACCGGACGGCGGATGACCGCTGGGAGGCTCGCGGCGACCACCGCAGCGGGTTCTACGACCGTGGCGTGAACCGCGAGGCCGCGGCCATCCCGGGCGCGGGCACCGTGCACCACGTGGCCTGGGCGTCGACGATCGAGGAGCACGAGGCGTGGCGGCAGCGGGTGGCCGCAGCCGGCCTGCACCCGACGCCGGTGATCGACCGCTTCTACTTCAAGTCGATCTACTTCCGCGAGCCGGCCGGCGTGCTGTTCGAGATCGCGACGCTCGGCCCCGGATTCGCGACCGACGAGCCGATCGAGCACCTCGGCGAGCGGCTGTCGCTGCCGCCGGCGTTCGAGCACCTGCGCGACCGGTTGGACGGCATCCTCACGCCGCTGCCGGATCCACGCGCACGGGTCTGACGCGGCGACGCGCTAGCGCGACCGCGGCAGCGTCCGCAGCAGGCCCGCCATCTCAACCGCGGCCGCGGCGGCCGAGGCGCCCGCGTTGCCGTGCGAGCCGCCCGACCGGGCCTGCGCCTGATCGAGCGTGTTCGCCGTGATCACGCCGAACGTGACCGGAATGCCGCTCACGGCCGCGGCCTCGCTGATCCCCCGTGCGGCCTCCGCGCACACGTAGTCGAAGTGAGGCGTCTCGCCGCGGATCACGCAGCCCAGAGCGATCACCGCGTGGTGCCCGCCCCCCATCGCCAGCCGGCGGCAGGCGAGCGGCAGCTCGAACGCGCCGGGTACCAGCACCACCGTCACCCGTTCCCGGCCGACGCCCTGCGTCTCGAGCTCACCAACGGCACCGTCCAGCAGCCGCTGCACGATCTCGGCGTTGAACCGTGAGGCAACGATGGCGACGTCCAGGTCGCCGGCGGGGCGCCCCGCCAGGACGGTGCAGCCGTCGGGCACCTCGACGGCGCCGACGCCGAACCGGCTCACGGCCCGAACGGCCCTTCGGTGAAGGGCGCCGGCACGCCTTCCGGCTCCTCCATGCGCAGCCCCTGGTGGGTGATGGTGTGCCCCATTCGCTCGACCTTGGTGCGCATGTACCGCTCGTTCACCGGGTTCGGCTCCGCGACGATCGGAACCTGCTCGGTCACCGTCAGGCCGTACCCCTCGAGGCCGATGATCTTCTTTGGGTTGTTCGTCAGCACACGGATCGACGTCAGCCCGAGGTCGGCCAGGATCTGCGCACCCATGCCGTAGTCGCGCGAGTCGACCGGCAGCCCGAGCGCCAGGTTCGCGTCGACCGTGTCGAGGCCCTGCTCCTGCAGCTCGTAGGCGCGGAGCTTGTTCAGCAGCCCGATGCCCCGCCCCTCCTGCGCCAGGTAGAGCAGCACGCCGCGGCCCTCCCGTGCGATCTGGGCGAGCGCGCGCTCGAGCTGGTCGCCGCAGTCGCACCGCAGCGAGTGGAAGACGTCGCCGGTCACGCACTCCGAGTGGACGCGCACGAGGACGTTCTCCGCACCGGCAACGTCCCCCATCACCAGGGCGACGTGGTGCTGCCCATCGATCATCGAGCGGTAGCCGTGCGAGACGAACTCGCCGTATCGGGTCGGCATCCGGGCGCTCGCGATCCGCTCGACCAGCTTCTCCCGCCGGTGCCGGTGGGCGATCAGGTCGGCCACGGTGATCATCTTCAGGCCGTGCTCCGCGCAGTAGGCAACGAGATCGGGCACCCGTGCCATCGTCCCGTCCTCGTTCATGACCTCGCAGATCACGCCGGCGGGCGAGAAGCCCGCGAGCCGCGCGAGGTCGACCGACGCCTCTGTCTGGCCCGTGCGCTCGAGCACACCATGCGGCCGCGCGCGCAGCGGGAACACGTGGCCCGGCTGGACGAGGTCGTCCGGCACCGTCGCCGGATCGACCGCGACCTTGATCGTGTGCGCACGGTCCGCGGCCGAGATGCCCGTCGACACGCCCGTGCGCGCCTCGATCGAGACGGTGAACGCGGTCTCGAACGGCGTGCGGTTGTCGCGCGTCATCATCGGCAGGCCGAGCTCGTCACACCGCTCCGGGGTCAACGTCAGGCAGATCAGGCCGCGTGCGTGGCGCGCCATGAAGTTGATCGCCTCGGGCGTGACGCACTCGGCCGCCATCACCAGGTCGCCCTCGTTCTCGCGATCGGGCGAGTCCACGACCACGACCATCCGCCCGGCGCGGATGTCCTCGATCGCGTCCTCCACGGAGGCGAACGGCGAGTCGGCCAGATCCGGATATAGCTCCCTGTAGCGCTCGTCCACGGTCATCCGCACCAGCGTATCACCGGGTCTGAAATGCTCGGCCGGCCTGCAACCGTTCAACGTACTTGCCGAACAGGTCGGCCTCGAGGTTCACCTCGTCGCCCGAAGCCAGCCGGCCGAGGTTGGTCACCGACCGCGTGTGCGGGATCACGGACACCGAGAAGGTTTCCTCGTCGAAGGCGGTGACGGTGAGGCTGACGCCGTTGACGCCGATCGATCCCTTCTCGATCACGTAGCGCAGCACCGGCTCGGGCGCGCGGAAGGTCATGTTGACGGCATCGCCCTCCGGCTCGGCCGACACGAGAGAGCCGACCGCGTCGACGTGGCCCTGGACGACGTGGCCGCCCATCCGGTCGCCGGCGCGGAGCGCCGGCTCGAGGTTGACGACCGCCCCTGGGCGCAGCCGACCGAGGGTCGTGCGCCGCAGCGTCTCGGGGACGGCGTCGAAGCTGAGCAGGTCGCCGTCGATCGCGACCACCGTCAGACAGCAGCCGTCGATCGCGACCGAGTCGCCGAGCGCCGCGTCCGACGCGGTCTGCCGCGCCCGCAGGACGAGCCGCGGCGGCGGCTCCTGCACCTCTCCCTGCTCGACGACGATCCCGGTGAACATCAGTTCTCGTGTAGCTCCGCAACCAGGAGCGTATCGGGGCCGACCGCCCGCGACGCCAGCGACCCGGCACGCCGGGCGCCCTCGAGCGTCTCCGCCGACCAGCCCTCGGCCACGCCGGGGCCGTCGCCGAGCAGGATGGGTGCGACGAACAGCGCCAGGCGGTCGACGAGATCCTCCGCCAGCAGGGCGCCGGCCAGGATGGCGCCGCCCTCGACCAGCAGCGACGACAGCTCGCGCCGGCCCAGCTCGGCCAGGCCGGCGACGAGGTCGTCCGCCTCCACCACGTCCGCGCCCGCCGCGCGCAGCTGCTCCGCACCCCCGGCCTCCGGAGCGGCCAGCACGATCAGCGGCACCTCACCGGCGGTGCGGACGAGGGCGGAATCGAGCGGCAGCCGGGCGCCCGGGTCGAACACCACCCGCACCGGCTGGCGTGCGACCGGCGGCTCGCAGTCCCGGGCAGTGAGCATCGGGTCGTCGGCAACCGCCGTCCCGACTCCGACTCCGACCGCGGCCGACCGGGCGCGCCACTCGT
>DASSEV010000086.1:0-88795 GCA_035695105.1 Gaiellales bacterium | reverse complement strand
CGTGACGGTGCGGGTGATCTAGACACCCGGCACACCCGGGGGGCGGCGGGAGCCCCGCCGCCTCCCGGTGGCCCGTCTAAACTCCGAGGGTGGACCGCGCCCCAGCCGAAATGAGCGCCGGCTGATGGCCGTGGCACCCTCGCTCGACACCCTCAACCCGCAGCAGCGCGAGGCGGTGCTCTGCACCGAGGGGCCGCTGCTGGTGGTCGCCGGCGCCGGCTCCGGCAAGACCCGGGTGCTCACTCACCGGATCGCCCACCTGATCAGCGAGGGGCTGGCGTCGCCGTCCGAGATTCTCGCCATCACCTTCACGAACCGCGCCGCGGCCGAGATGAAGGAGCGGGTAGAGGGGCTGGTCGGCGGTCGCATCGCCGCTCGCATGTGGGTGATGACGTTCCACAGCGCGTGCGGCCGGATGCTGCGCAGGGACGCGGAGCTGATCGGCTACCGCTCCACCTTCACGATCTACGACCAGGCCGACCAGGTGCGGCTGGTGAAGAGCTGCATCGAGGACCTGGGCAAGGACCCGAAGCGGTTCGTCCCGCGGGCGGTGCACGGCGCCATCTCGCACGCGAAGGACCGGCTGCTGACGCCCGACCTCTACGCCGAGCGGGTGGGCGGCTACTTCGAGGAAACGGTGGCGTCGGTCTACGACCTCTACGAGCGCCGTCTGTCGGCCGCCAACGCGATGGACTTCGACGACCTGATCATGAAGACCGTGCTGTTGCTGGAGCGGGTGCCCGAGGCCCGGCGGCACTGGCAGCAGGCGTTTCGCTACGTGATGGTCGACGAGTACCAGGACACGAACCACGCCCAGTTCCGGCTGGTGTCGATCCTGGCCGAGAAGCATCGCAACCTCGCCGTGGTCGGCGACCAGGACCAGTCCATCTACGCCTTCCGCGGCGCGGACATCCGCAACATCGCGGAGTTCGAGCAGGACTTCCCGAACGCCGTCGTGATCCCGCTGGAGCAGAACTACCGGTCGACCCAGACGATCCTCGACGCCGCGAACAGCGTGATCGAGCACAACCGCGACCGCAAGCCCAAGCGGCTCTGGTCGGACCTGGGCACCGGGGAGCCGCTGCGCGTGGTCGAGGCCGAGGACGAGCATGCCGAGGCCCGCTATGTGGCCGGCCGCATCCAGGCGGCGCTCGACGATGGTGCCAGCGCCGGTGAGATCGCCGTCTTCTACCGGATGAACGCCCAGTCGCGCGTGCTCGAGGATCTGCTGACCCGGCAGGGCATCGACTACCGCGTGGTCGGCGGACCGAAGTTCTACGAGCGGGCCGAGGTCAAGGATCTGATCGCCTACCTGCAGGTGCTCGACAACCCGGCCGACGAGGTGTCGCTGCGGCGGATCGTCAACCAGCCCCGTCGGGGCATCGGGTCGACGTCACTCGACCGGCTCGGCGCCTACGCGCGGTCGCTGGAAGTGACGCTCTGGGATGCCGTCGGCGACGTAGAGGCATCGCCGCTCGGGAGCGCGGCTGCCGCGAACGTCCGCCGGTTCGGCGAGCTGATCGAGGACCTGCGCGACGGCGCCCACGAGGCTCCGGTCGGCGACCTGATGGAGCGCGTGCTCACGCAGACGGGCTACGCGGACATGCTCCAGGCCGAGCGCACGATCGAGGCCCAGGGGCGGCTCGAGAACCTGCAGGAGCTGGTCGGCGTCGCCCGCGAGTTCGACCAGCGCGGCGAGGACGTCGAGGAGTCATCACGGCTGTCGGCCTTTCTCCAGGAGATCTCCCTCTACACCGACCAGGACTCGATCGACGACGACCGCGGCCGCGTCACGCTGATGACGCTGCACAACGCCAAGGGGCTCGAGTTCCCGATCGTCTTCATGATCGGCCTCGAGGAGGGCCTGTTCCCGCACCAGCGCTCGCTGGACGAGGGCAACGAGGGGGAGGAGCGCCGCCTCTGCTACGTCGGCATGACGCGCGCGCAGCGCGGGCTGACGCTCACCTACGCGCGGGCACGCACCATCTTCGGGGCACGCGGGTTCAACCGCGCCTCGCGCTTCCTGGACGAGCTCCCGGCCGAGGGGGTCGAGTGGGAGCGCCAGGCACCCGCCTGGGCGGCTCCTGTGGGCGGCGACACCGTGACCGGCGCGCCTCGGCGCGCGTTCCAGGCTCCCGAGATGCCGCGGCTCGACCTGTCGGTCGGCGACGAGGTGGCGCACGCGACGCTGGGGGAGGGGACGGTCATCGCGCTCTCCGGGGACGGCACGGTCACGGTGCGCTTCCGCGAGGACGGCTCCGAGCGCCGGCTCGTGCTCGGCTACGCCCCGCTGACCAAGATCTAAGGCGGTCCGCGCCGGCGGGCTAGGAGACGCGCACTGCGCCGTCGAAGTGGCGCCGGAACCACCGGTGACCGAGCTCCGACGCCTGCACCCGCGCTCCGCGATGCGGCGCGTGGACGAACCAGCCGTGGCCGGTGTAGATGCCGACGTGGCTGTGATGGTCGAAGAAGACCAGATCGCCCGCCCGCAGCTGGTCGCGGCGGATGTGCCGTCCGGCGTACCACTGCGCGTAGGTGACGCGCGGGAGCTGGACGCCGAGCCGGCCGTACACGTACTGGACGAGCCCGGAGCAGTCGAATCCGCTCGGCGTCTCGCCGCCCCACCGGTACGGCGTGCCCTTGTACCGCTTCGCGAGCCGCGCCGCACGGCCTCCGAGCGTCGCGTGCCGGACATGGTGCCGCCTCGCATGCCCGGAACGCGACGCCCGCAGGAGCGCCCGCAGCGTGTGCGGGCCGACCTCGCCGTCGACCGTGAGGTGGTGCGCGCGCTGGAACCGCCGCACCGTCAGGTACGTCCGCCGGTCGTACAGGCCGTTCACCCGCGAATGCAGCATGTGCTGCACCCGGGCGACGGCGGCCCCGCGGTCCCCCAGCCGCAGGATGCCGTCATCGACCCGGTGGCGCCGTGCGCCGGATCTGCGCAGCAGCGCCCGCCAGGTGTGCGGCCCGACCTGGCCGTCGGCCAGCAGATGGTGCCTCCGCTGGAACGCGCGCACGGCGTGCCGCGTGCCGGGACCGAAGATGCCGTCGGCTGGGACGTGCAGCAGACGCTGCAACCGCCGGACGAGCGTTCCCCCGTCGCCGATGCGCAGCACGCGGTGTGGCACCCGCGACGCCTGGGCCGCCGGCGCCGGTGCGGTCGCAGCCAGCATCACTGCGACGGCACCGGCGCAGGCGAGGGCGCCCAGCGCCCGAAGGAGCGGGTGTTGCATGCGGTGTTGACCCATCGTGCCCCGCTCTCGTTGTAGGAGCCGGTTGCAAGCGCGGCGTAATCCGGTCGTAAGGATTTGGCAAACGGTGCCGTTACTGCGGCCGGCGGCCGCGCTCCGCCCATGGCGAGCGGCGCAGCTGCCACTCCGCCCGCGGCCCGACGGCCAGGGCGACCGGTGCCGCCACCAGCAGCGCGAACGTCCCGGCCAGCACGAACGCCCAGCGCGGCGAGAGAGCCGTCGCGAGCACGCCGCCCAGGATCGTCCCGGTCACCTGTCCGCTTGCCGCGAGGGCGATCAGGAAGGCGATCGTGCTGGCCCGCTCGGCCGGCTCGGTGCCGCGCACGGCGCGGGTGCGGTTGATGATGATGGCCACGCCGTTGAACACGCCCAGGGCGGCAAGCCCGAATGCGGCGAGCCCGAGCCAGGACGAGGCGCCTGCGATCATCACGCTGGCGCCCATGCCGGCCAGCGACAGCGGAAACGCCGCCCTTCCGAAGCTCCGCGTGCCAGCGAACAGGCTGCCGGCGACGAGGCCGGCCGCGTCGAGGCCGAGGATCAGGCCGACCGCGGCTGCCGACGCCCGGAAGTGCCCGCGCAGGAGCGGCACCTGGACGGCGAGCACGACGCCGAGCACGACTGTGCCGGCTCCCCAGCCGACCGCGATCTGGCGCAGCACCGGCGACCGGCGGATGCGGCGGAGGGTCTCGCGCGGGCGCAGGGACGCGCTGGTCGGCGCGTCGACGTGCCCCGGGCGCGAGAGCGCCGCCGTTCCCGCGATCAGCGCCGCCGACACCACGAACGACGCCGCGTTCAGCCCGAGTGCGACGGATGCGCCGACGGTGCCGACGAGCACGCCGCCGACCACCTCACCGAGGAACGTCATCGCATTGTCAGCCGAGCCGACCGCCCCGGTCGCCTGCTCGAGCTCGTCGTCGGGCACCAGCACCGGCACTGCTGCGGTCGACAGCGGGCGAGCGATGCCCCCGGCGATCCCGGCGGCGCCGGCCAGGGCGACCACGGCGAGGGGCGTGTCGACGAATGCCAGCGCGCCGAACACCGCGGCCGAGACGAGGTCGCTCGCCACCAGCGCGCCGCGCATGGGCAGCCGGTCGAGCCGGTGGCCGAACAGGAAGCCGATCAGCACCAGCGGCGTGAACTCGGCGAAGAGCAGCGCCGACACCCAGCCGGGCGAGCCGGTCACGTCGAACATGCGGATCGCGAGCGCGACCGCGGCGATCCACGTCCCGAGGACGCTGATCGCGGTGGCGAGCCAGAACCGGCGGAAGCCGGGGCGCGGAGGCCCGACGGACGCGCGCACGAGCGATCTGGCGTGGCGTCGCACCGGTCGATGCTACCGGTCGCGGCGGCGCTGCTCGCGCGTAACCGGTTGGTGGCAATTCCGGATGGTCCCATCAGGGTGAGGGGCGGGTGGCCGTCGTCCGGATACTTGAGATGCGAAGCACGGCAACCAGGCGGCACCGAGGACGCTGAGGAGTACTGACATGAGCGTTGAGACTGCGACCACGCTGGGCGTCCACTCGGAGGTCGGGCGCCTGCGCACGGTGATGGTTCACCGGCCGGATCTGGCCCACGAGCGGCTGTCACCGACGAACTGCCACGACCTGCTGTTCGACGACGTGATCTGGGTGCGGCGGGCGCGGCAGGAGTTCGACGCGTTCGTCGACGTCATGCGCGAGCGCGGCGTCGAGGTGCTGCTCCTGCACGAGCTGCTCTCTGAGGCGCTCGACGACCCCGCCGCGCGCGAGTTCCTGCTCGGGCACCGCGTCCGCCCCGAGGACGTCACCGTCATGTTCGCCGAGCCGCTGCACGACTGGCTGAAGGGGATGACCAGCGCCGACCTGGCGACGCACATGACCGGCGGCGTGACGGTGCAGGAGCTCCCGGACGAGATCCACCGTCAGATCGACCACGCGATGCGGCCGACCGACTTCGTCCTGCAGCCGCTTCCGAACCAGCTGTTCACGCGCGACACCAGCGCGTGGCTGTACGGCGGCGTCTCGCTCAACCCGATGTACTGGCCCGCGCGGCAGCTCGAGACCCTGAACTGCGAGACGATCTACCGCTTCCACCCGCGGTTCAAGGCGGCCGAGTTCCCGATCTGGTTCGGCGGCGCCGACCACGACTGGGGGCTGGCGCGGATGGAGGGCGGCGACATGATGCCGGTCGGGGACGGCGTCGTGCTGGTCGGCATGGGCGAGCGGAGCAACGCCCGGGCCGTCTCGATCCTGGCGCAGAACCTGTTCGCCGCCGGAGCCGCGCGGCTGGTGATCGGGGCGATGATGCCGCGCGAGCGGGCCGCCATGCACCTGGACACGGTGTTCACGTTCTGCAACCGCGACCTCGTCACGATCTACGAGCCGGTGGTGTCCCAGATCCTGCCGATCCTGTTCGAGCCCGGCGGCCCCGTCGGCCTCACGGCCCGCGAATCGGAGCGCACCTTCCTCGAGGAGGTGCAGGACGCCCTTGGCCTCGAGCGGCTGACGGTGGTCACCACCGGCGGCGACGAGTTCGAGGCGGAGCGCAACCAGTGGGACGACGGCAACAACGTCGTCGCCCTGGAGCCGGGCGTGGTCGTTGCCTACGAGCGCAACGAGGCGACCAACTTCAAGCTCGAGAAGGCCGGGATCGAGGTGCACACCATCGCCGGTTCGGAGCTCGGGCGCGGCCGCGGAGGCGGCCACTGCATGACCTGTCCGATCGTTCGCGACCCGTGATCAGCAAGGGGGCACCATGAGCACCACCGTCGATCTGCACGGCCGCCATTTCCTCACGTTCGCCGACTATTCGAGCGCGGAGCTGGAGTATCTGCTCGATCTCGCGGCCGAGCTGAAGGCTGCGAAGCGGGAGGGCAGGGAGGAGCAGCGGCTGCGGGGCAAGGAGATCGCGCTGATCTTCGAGAAGGACTCGACTCGCACGCGCTGCGCGTTCGAGGTGGCCGCCTACGACCAGGGCGCCCACGTCACGTTCATCGGGCCGTCCGGCTCGCACATGGGCCACAAGGAGACCGTCAAGGACACCGCCCGCGTGCTGGGCCGGATGTACGACGCGATCGAGTACCGCGGCTTCGCCGAGAACGTCGCGGATGACCTCGCCGCGCACGCCGGCGTCCCGGTCTACAACGGGCTCACCGACGAGTGGCATCCGACCCAGATCCTGGCCGACTTCCTGACCATGCGCGAGCACTCGTCCAAACAGCTCTCCGACGTCGCTTTCTGCTACCTCGGCGACGCCCGGTTCAACATGGCCGACACCTATCTGGTGGGCGGGGCCAAGTTCGGCATGGACGTGCGCATCGCCAGCCCGCGCAGCCTGTGGCCGTCGGACGAGGTGCTGGACAGCGCCCGCGAGGTCGCAGAGAGCACGGGGGCGACGATCACGGTCACCGAGCACGTGGAGCAGGCCCTCGCGGGCTGCGACTTCGTGGCCACCGACGTGTGGGTCTCGATGGGTGAGCCGGACGAGGTGTGGCGGGAGCGGATCGCGCTGCTCAAGCCCTACCAGGTCAACGCGGACGTGATGCGGATGACCGGCAACCCGGACGCCAAGTTCATGCACTGCCTGCCGGCCTTCCACAACACGGAGACCGAGGTCGGCAAGGAGATCTTCGAGAAGTACGGGCTCGACGCGCTCGAGGTGACCGAGGAGGTGTTCGAGTCGCCGGCCTCCATCGTGTGGGACGAGGCCGAGAACCGGATGCACACCATCAAGGCCGTCATGGTCGCGACCATCGGCCGCTGATCAGGCCGTGACAACGACCCTCAACCAGCCGGTGGAAGCCGTGCCCTGGCAGAGCCAGACGCCCGAGCAGGCAGCCGCTGCGCTTCAGGTCGGCATCGACACGGGCCTGGACGCCGCGGAGGTCGAGCGCCGCCTGCAGCAGTACGGACCCAACTCGCTTCCCACCGAGCCGCCGCCGAGCGTCTGGGTGGTGGCCCGCGGGCAGCTGTCCAACCCGATGAACATCATGCTGCTGATCGTCGGCGTGGCCAGCCTGGTGATCGGGCAGTACGCCACTGCCCTGGTCGTGTTCGGCCTGGTCACGTTCAACGTGGTCATGGGCTCGAAGCAGGAGCTGAACGCGCTGGCCAGCGTCGAGGCCCTGGCCCAGCTGCAGGTGCCGCATGCGCGCGTGCGGCGCGGGGGCCGCATCGAGGAGATCGATTCCACGGGGCTCGTCCCCGGCGACGTGGTCCTGCTCGAGGCCGGCGACATCGTCCCCGCGGACGCGCGGCTGGCCGTCTCCGCGACCCTGGAGCTGCAGGAGGCGGCGCTGACCGGCGAGAGCGCGCCCATCGCGAAGGACGCCGGCAGCGTGCTCGACGCCGACACCGCCCTGGGCGATCGCATCAACCTGGTGTTCCAGAACACCCAGGTGACGCGCGGGACGGCGACCGCGATCGTGGTCGAGACCGGCACCTCGACGCAGATGGGCCGCATCGCGGACATGGTGACGAGCACGAAGCGCACCCGCTCACCGCTTCAGCTGGAGCTCGACAGCATGACGAAGGTGTTCGGCGTGGTCGCCTGGCTGGCTGTCGCCATCATCGCCGCGTTCGGGTACCACCGCGGGCAGTCCCTCGACACGCTGCTGCTGCTCTGCGTCTCGACGGGGATCGCGTCGATCCCGACCGGGCTGCCCACGTTCGTGCAGGCGATGCTGTCTTCCGGCGCGCAGCGGCTGGCCGAGCACAAGGCGGTCGTGAAGAGCCTGACCGACGTCGAGACGCTGGGCGGCACCACGGCCATCAACAGCGACAAGACCGGAACGCTGACCCTGAACGCGATGACGGTGACCACGATGTTCGCCGGCGGCTCGTGGTACCACGTCGAGGGCGGCGGCTACAGCAAGGCCGGCGCGATCCTCGGGCCGGCCGGCGCGGATCTGCCGGACTTCCGGCCGCTGGCGCTCGGGCTGTCGCTCTGCAGCGACGCGACGGTCAGCGATGACGGCGCGGTGATCGGCGATCCGACCGAGGCGGCGCTGGTCGTGCTGGCGGCCAAGATGGGCGTCGGTGCTGAGGAGACGAGGGCGGAGCTCCCGCGGCGTGCCGAGGTTCCGTTCGACTCCGCCTACAAGTACATGGCCACGTTCCACGATCGTCCGGAGTGGCTGTCGGGGCCGGTCGTCCATGAGAGCCACTTCATGACCACCAAGGGCGCGCCCGACATCGTCATCGGCCTCTGCGGATCTGCGCTCCGGCACGGGCAGGTCGTGCCGATCGAGCAGATGAAGGACGAGCTGCTGGCGGCGAACACCAAGCTCTCCGAGCAGGGCCTGCGCGTGCTGGCGTTCGCCGCGCGGGGACTCAACGACGCCGAGATGCAGTCGGCGCTGGCCGACCCGATGGCCGCCGTGTCCGACCAGGTGCTGGTCGGCCTCGTGGGGATCATCGACCCGCTCCGTGCCGAGGCCAAGGAGGCGGTGCGGGTGGCGCTCGCCGCCGGCGTTGACGTGCGGATGATCACCGGCGACCACACGATCACGGCGCGCGCCATCGCCGACGAGCTCGGGCTGGGCGTCGGCGTGATGACGGGGGCCGAGATCGCGAAGCTCAGCGACGAGGAGCTGAAGGCGAAGCTGCCGGAGCTGCACGTGTTCGGCCGCGTCACCCCTGAGGACAAGCTCCGGCTGGCAAAGCTGATGCAGGAGTCAGGCGACGTGGTCGCAATGACCGGCGACGCCGTCAACGATGCGGCAGCCTTGAAGCAGGCGGACATCGGTGTTGCGATGGGGAGCGGCTCGGAGGTGACGAAGCAGGCCGCGAAGATCGTGCTCACCGACGACAACTTCGCCACGCTGGTGCGCGCGGTCGACCTCGGCCGCGACATCTACCGGAGGATCTCCTCGTACGTGAAGCTGCAGCTGACGATCCTCTCGTCGGTGCTGCAGCTGATGCTGCTCGCGACGATCCTGAACGTCAATGGCGGCGTTGCGCTGTTCCCGATGCAGCTGCTGTTCTGCAAGTTCTTCGTGGTCGTCACGGTCGTGATCGGGTTCGTGGTCGACGTACCCGACCCGAGCGTGATGCAGCGTCCGCCGCGCAAGCCGGGCACGAAGATCGTCAACCGGCCGCAGATCGTGCGCTGGGTGCTGAGCGGCTTCGTGACTGCGGTGATCGCGCTGTCGATCCTCGAGTGGGGGCCCGACAACCCGAGCACCAAGCACGGCTCGGTGTCGATGACGATGGCCTTCGCGGTGGTCGCGCTGAGCGCGGTGAACCTGGGTCTGGTCATGCGCCGGGAGCGCGAGCCCGCCTGGTCATCGCCGATCTTCCCCTACCTGGGGTGGATCCTGCTCGGATGGACGCTGACCTGGGCCGCGGTGGAGCTGAACATGCTCCAGCGGCTGCTCGACACGGTGTCGCTGACGGGTCATGAGTGGCTGGCCGTGCTCGGGCTGTCGCTGGTGATGCCGCTCCTCGTCGCGATCGACAAGACCATCCAGCTCCGGCGCACCAAGTCGCCGAGCCTGGTCGGAGGTGAGGCTGGTCGTGACTGACAACGCGGTGGTGGACGTTCGCGGCGGCGGCGGCGCGGCGCCGCCCACGAGCGGTGCCGATACCCGCCAGTTCGGGCTGGCGACCGCCGTCGCGCTGATCGTCGGCAGCATCATCGGCGTCGGCATCTTCAACCTGCCCGCTTCCCTCGCTGCCTACGGGCCGATCACGCTGATCTCGATGGCGCTGACCACGCTCGGGGCGCTCGCGCTGGCGCTGCTGTTCGCGTCGCTGTCGAGGCGGCTTCCGGCGGACGGCGGCCCGTATGCCTACGCGCGGGTGGCCTTTGGCAACGGGCTCGGATTCGCGAACGCCTGGTCGTACTGGATCACGGCCTGGGCGGGCAACGCCGCGATCGCCGTCGGCTGGGTGCTCTACGTCGAGGAGTTCGTCAACACCGGCCACGCCAAGGCGGGCTCGGTGATCCTGGTGCTGATCGGGCTGTGGATCCCGGCCGCGGTCAATCTGAGCGGCCTGAAGAACATCGGGTCGGTGCAGGTGATCACGACGGTGATCAAGTTCATCGCGGTCGGCTTCATGGCCACCGTCGGCCTGTTCTTCATCGACACCGCGAACTACCACCCATGGAACATCAGCGGCGAGGGCGCCGTCAGCGCGGTCGGGCTGGGCATGTCGATCGCCCTGTTCAGCTACCTCGGGGTGGAGACGGCGTCGGTTGCGGCGGCGAAGGTGAAGGATCCGGACACCAACGTCCCGCGGGCGACCATCCTCGGCACGCTGGCGACCGCCGTCGTCTACATGCTCTCGCTGACGGCGGTGTTCGGCATCCTGCCCTCGTCGAAGCTGGCGAGCTCGACCGCGTCGTTCTCCGACGCCTCCAACGCCATCTTCGGCGGCACCTGGGCGGGGAACGTGATGGCGGTCGCGGTCATCATCTCGGGCCTCGGCGCGCTGGTCGGCTGGACGATGATCTGCGCCGAGATGCCGCTCGCGGCTGCGAACGACGGGCTCTTCCCGGAGCAGTTCAAGCGCATCTCGAAGGCCGGTGTCCCCGCGTTTGGGATCATCGCGTCGACGGTGCTGGCCTCCATCGCGATCTGCATCAACTACCTGGGGTCGAACGGGCAGACGGTGTTCACGACGCTGATCCTGATGACCGGGATCACGTCCGCGATTCCCTACGCCTTCTCGGCGCTGGCTCAGCTGAAGTGGCGCTGGATCGACCATGAGAAGGGCGAGACTCCGCGGCTGGTGCGCGACCTGATCGTCGCGGGGCTGTCGCTGGTGGTCTCGATCCTGTTCATCTACTACTCGCGGAACACCGGCAACAGCTGGTTCGTCTACTGGGCGCCGTTCCTGATGGCCGGCGGGGCGCTCGTGCTGGGCATCCCGGTGTACCGCAGGCAGCGCGGCCACATGACGGAGCCGGGCGAGATGCCGCCCTACCGCTGACCGCAGCCGTTCCGGGTAGGTCAGCGCGCGTTCCACCCGGTCGTCCGTCGAGGGCATGATTCACCCGTGCAGGATCTCCCGAACGGCACGGTCACATTCCTCTTCACCGACGTCGAGGGCTCCACGCGGCTGCTGCACGAGGCCGGAGCCGAGCGCTACGCCGAGCTGCTTGCCGAGCACCGGCGCGTGCTTCGCGACGCGTTTCGGCGGCATGGCGGCGTGGAGGTGGACACGCAGGGCGACGGCGTCTTCGCCGCGTTTCCGACGGCGCCCGGAGCGCTCGCGGCTGCCGGCGAGTCGCAGGCGACGCTGCAGGTGCCGGTTCGCATGGGCATCCACAGCGGCACCCCGCTCCTCACGACCGAGGGCTATGTGGGCGACGACGTGCACCGGGCGTCCCGGATTGCGGCGGCGGCCCACGGTGGCCAGGTGCTCGTGTCGTCGGCCGCTGCCGGCCTGATCGGCCCGGATGGGCTTCGCGATCTGGGCGAGCACCGGCTCAAGGATCTGAGCACGCCGGAGCGTCTGTTCCAGCTCGGCGAGGACGTATTTCCTCCGCTTCGGACGCTGTACCGAACGAACTTGCCGATTCCGGCAACGCCCTTCGTGGGCCGGGCGGTGGAGCTCGCCGCCGTTCAGGGACTGCTTGCTCGCGAGGATGTCCGGCTGCTCACCCTGAGCGGTGCCGGTGGCTCCGGCAAGACCCGGCTCGCGCTGCAGGCCGCGGCGGCCGCGGCCGACGGCTACCCGGACGGGGTCTGGTGGGTGCCGCTCGCGCCGCTGCAGGAGACGGCGGAGGTAGCTCCGGCGGCGATTCGGGCGCTGGGCGGCGGCGGCGAGCTGGCCGAGGTCGTCGGTGGTCGCCGGTTGCTCCTGCTGCTCGACAACTTCGAGCATGTGGTGTCCGCCGCGGGGGAGGTGGCGGCGCTGCTCGCCGCCTGCCCGCGCGTCGACGTGCTCGTCACCAGCCGGGAGCGGCTGCGGCTTCAGGGGGAGGTGGCCTATGACGTCCCCGTGCTCGGCCGCACCGATGCGCGCGAGCTGTTCCTGGCCCGCACCTCGCCGGCGCAGCGGGCGGGCGAGGGGGTCGAGCTTCTGGATCAGCTCTGCGAGCGGCTCGATGACCTGCCGCTTGCGATCGAGCTCGCGGCCGCGCGGACGTCGCTGCTGACGCCGAGCCAGCTCCTCGACCGGCTCGGCAGCGGGCTCGACCTACTTCGCGGCGGCCGCGACTCGGAGGTCCGCCAGCGCACGCTGCGGGCCACGATCACGTGGTCGTACGACCTGCTCGACGCCGGCGAACGCCGGCTGCTCGCAGGGCTGTCGGTGTTTCGGGGCGGCTGGACGCTCGCTGCCGCCGAACATGTCTGCGAGGCGGACCTCGACGAGCTTCAGTCGCTCGTCGAGAAGAGCCTCGTCCGGCGGTGGGAGTCCGGCCGCTTCGGCATGCTCGAGACGATCCGCGAGTTTGCCGACGAGCAGCTCGCGGCGGAGGATCGCGACCGGCTCGTCCGGCGGCTGCTCGAGCACCTGGTCGAGGTTCTCGACTTCGACGGCCAGGACGGCGATGGCACCGGAGAGGCTCAGCTCGAGCTCGCGCAGGCGGAACGGCCGAACATCGACACCGCGCTGGCGTGGGCGCTCGAGCGTGGCGAGATCGCAGCCGGCCTGGCGCTGATCGCGCGTCTCGAGCTCTACTGGGCGACCAACGACCCGGTGGGCGGCCGCGAGCGGATCGACCGTCTGCTCGCCTCGGGAGGCGAGCAGCTCGCCCCGAAGGCCGTTGCCACCGCCGTGCGCATCCGGGGCTCGACGTTCGACATGACGGGTGAGACCGGCCGTTCACGAGGCGAGTTCGAGCGCTCCGCGGAGATCTTCCGCTCGATCGGTGAGGATGAGGAGGCCGACCACCTGATGCACCGGATCGCCGGCGCGGCCCTGCATGAGGGCGACGTCGACTACGCGGTGTCGCTCGCCGTCGAGGCGCTCGAGCGCGACCGCCGGTACGGCCGCCGGCGCGACGAGGCGATGGCGCTGAACACGCTCGCCAGGGCCGCCTTCACGCAAGGCGATGTGGAGGCCGGCGTCCGGCTCGGGTACGAGAGCGCCGCTGTCGCCGAGAGCATCGGCTTCCTGTGGGGTATGGGCGTGAGCCTCGCTGAGGTCGGCGAGCAGCTGCTCGCCGGCGGCGACCTCGACCGGGCGGCGGCCGCCCTGGAGGTCGCCCTCGCGGTGCTCGCCGAGGTCGGCGATCGCGTGAACGTCCCGATCATGCTCGCCGCGCTGGCAGCGCTCGCAGCCCGGCAGGAACGGCCCGAACACGCCGGGCGGCTCTGGGGAGCCGTCCAGACAGCCGCTGAACGGGAGCCCCGCTCGACCACCACCGCCGCGCTGGCCGAGTACGAGCCATACGTCGAAACGGTGGGCGGGGAGGTCTTCGACAGGGCCGCGCAGCGCGGGCGCGCGCTCTCGATCGAGCAGGCCACCGAGCTGGTGACGGCGGACGACGCAGCGTGAACCCACCCGCCCCGAAACCCGCTACCATGGCGGCCCCAGGGCGGTTAGCTCAGTTGGGAGAGCACCAGCTCGACAAGCTGGGGGTCACTGGTTCGAGCCCAGTACCGCCCACTCCCTGAAACCTCCGGTAGCGGAGGTATCTCACTGCGGGGCCGGCGGCCGGAGACGTCACGTGGGCCCCGATCGTCACGACCCCGATCCGTCCTTTGCATGGCGTTACTTGTCAGGCTATGGTGGCGCCCGGTTCCGTGGGAAGGAGGTGGATTCGGCCCGTGCGAGGTCGTCTGGGTGGTAGCTCGTGCAGCTGTTGAACCGTCGCACCATGGAGGGGTCAAATGATGCGTACCCGCATCGTGTTTGTCGGGCTCACCGCAGTTGTCGGCATGCTCGTCGCAGTTCAGGGAGCGGTGTCGAAGTCCCAGCCGGTGATTCCGAAGCTGATCGCATCCGGTCAGCTGAAGCCCGCGGTCATCCACCTGAAGAACGGCCAGACAAAGCGGCTTCCGTTCTTCTCCGGCGGAGTGTTGAGCACCATCGAACAGGCATCGACGCGGCAGGCGAGCGCGTCGTCGCGCAGCGCCGGGGCGCTTCCCGGCGTCAGCGTCGACTCACTCGGCTGCAGCGACCGTGCGGGGCGCGAAGACGTGCGGGTGAACCAGGACTGCACCTACCGTCGCCAGGCGGAGACGAACATCGCCTACAACCCGAGGGATCCGCGGAACCTCGTCGCCGGGGTCAACGACAGCATCATCGGCTGGAACCAGACCAGCCTCGACTTCTCGCTCGACGGCGGCGCGCATTGGGGCTCCGTCTCGACCGCGCCGTTCCGCTACAGGCTGAACGCGCCGGAGACGCTGCTGCCCACGGCCGGCGATCCCAACCGCCACACGTTCACGGGCACCCAGGGCACGCTGCACAGCTATGACGCCTGCAGCGATCCCTATGTCGCCTACGACGCAGACGGCCGCGCGTTCTACACCTGCGTGGGCTTCGACCTGGCGTCGAACGCGGGTCTCGTGTTCGTCGTGCCGTCGCTCCCGGGCGCGAAGGGGAGCACGTTCGATCAGGTCTATGCGCCCTACGACCAGACGCCGCCGGAGACCGGCCGTGAGCACATCGTCATGGAGGACAACAGCCCGGCCGCCTCACCGGACGGGCCGAAGGTCGCAGCCGACTCCTACCCGCACAGCCCGAACCGCGACAACGTGTACTCGTCGTTCACCAGGTTCAACTTCACCTGCGGCAGTGACCACGCCAGCTACTGCTACTCGAAGATCTACGTCTCCATGTCGACGGACCATGGGTTCACCTGGTCGACTCCGACGGAGGTGTCAGGCTCGAGCCGCGCGCTCTGTGTGCTCGGCAATCAGTTCGATCCGACGCAGAACGCCAGCCGTTGCGACTTCAACGGCCACTCCGACATGGCCGTGCAGCCCAACGGCGACCTGGTCGTCACCTATCAGAACGGCAACACCCCGAGCGTCGACCAGCAGATCCTCGCCGTCCATTGCCGGCCGACCGGCAGCTCGACCGCCGGCACCGCGAAGCTCCGGTGTGGAGTGCCCCACAAGGTGGCTGACCAGATCATCGCCAACGCGCCGATCTGCGGCTTCGGCGACTTCTGCTCGCCCGGCGCGTACATCCGAACGCCGGTGGAGACGGCCCAGCGGATTGCCGTCAACCAGCGCACCGGCGCGCTGTATGACACCTGGTACGACTACCGCCACAACGAGTGGGACATCTTCATCACCCGTTCCACCAACGGTGGCATGACCTGGTCGACGCCGGTTCAGGTCAACGCCAGGGACGGCAAGGACCACTACTTCGCGACCGCAGACGTGGATGAACAGACCGGCCGCGTGGCGATCAGCTATGCACGCACGGGCCGCGTCCCCGATGAGAACGCCACGCCCAACGGTGGATTCGCTCCGGGTATGCCCGGCGTCCAGGATCGAAGCTCGAATTACCTGATGGCCTGGACGACGGCGAACTTGCACGGCGGATTCCATACGTTCGTCCTGTCACCACGAACCCCGGCGCCCGACGGAAACCAGGCCGGATTCAACGGTGACTACAACGACATCGTGGTCACGCCGGACGGGCGGGCTCACCCGATCTGGTCGGACACCCGGGTGCGGGTGCCCGATCCCGGCTTCTACGGCGCGTCTGTCGACGAGGACGCCTACACCACGTCCCGGTCCATCCGCTGACCACAACCGCCCCGGGGATCCCGCCGGATCCCCGGGGCAGCCTCACTGTGGTCGCACAACCTTCACGGTTCCTGAAGCGGCGGGTATAACTCCCTGCGGTTACCGGCCCGCTGCGGGTGGGCCGGCAGTGGCAACAGGCGGAGGCGGACGCGGTGGCTGGAAGCATCTCGGTCGAGGATCGTGACGACGCCGTCGTCGTCCACCTGACCGGCGAGCACGACATCTCGACAATCCCCGCCATCGGTGAGGCGGTGTCCTCGGCGATGGACCGGTCGTCGCGCGTCCTGATCGACCTGTCCGACGCAACCTTCCTCGACTCCTCGGTGCTGGGCCTCGTGCTCCGCTCGGGTGACCGATGCGTCGTGATCGCGGGTGAGGGCTCGCTCGCCGCCCGGCGCATCGCCCTGCTCGGCATCGGTCATCTGCTGCGCGTCGCCGTCTCCTTCGACGAGGCCGGGCGGAGCTTCTTCGGGCCCGAACCGGCCGGGTCGGGAGGCTGACCCGGCGCAGCGGCGTTTGCCGCGACCCCCGCGACGGTATGGCGCTGGCATGACCGATCCAAGGGACCGCGCCGAGGGGGCACCGACCGATGTGCCGGATCCAGCCGTGCCGCCCGTCACGTCGCCGGTGACGGCTCCTCCGCAGGGCATGCTGCCCGCCCGGGAGCGGCGACGGTTCTCCGTGGAACGTGGCCTGGTGCGCGTCATCGCCACCTGCGGCATCATCGCCATCGGCACCGCGCTGGCAGCCATCCTCGGCAGCCAGGACGTCTCCGCCTGGATCATCGGACTCGTCGTGTCGGCGACGTCGGTTGTGCTCGCCGGGCTGCTCTGGTCATCGCGCCAGCTGTAGCGCCGCCGATCTCCCCGCACGGGGGCTATGCCGAGCGCGCCGCCTGCGGTACGCTCGACGAGCCGGCACACGTCACGAAAGGGGAATCGTGCCGCCTGTGCTCCACAGCGACCGCGCGTTCGGCCCATGGCTCTGACCCGGCCGCATGCGAGATACCTGCTCACCGGCGCGCTGCTGCTGGTGATCGCGCTGGTCAATGCCGGATCGCTGGTGCTCGTCCGAGAGGCGGGGTCGGCGCTGCACGACCAGGCCGCGCCGCGCTCGATGCGGGTCGAGCAGCTGCGGCTCGACCTCTCCGACATGAACGGCGCCCAGAACCTGTACCTGCTGGATCCGGGCGGCGGGCGCCCGGTCTTCATCGCCGCTCGGCAGGCCGTCCGCCACGACCTCGCCGACGTGCGACCGCTCGAGACCTCAGCGGTCGGCCGCCGGCTGCTCGGCTCGGTGGCCGCCGCGGAGCGGCAGTTCGAGCAGCTCGACGGCTCGATCTGGTCGGCGCTCCAGTCCGGTCAGACCGCCGTCGCCCAGGCCCTCGCGGCGGGCGCCGAGACGAGCATCTACCTGCGCATGCGGCGGGCTGCGACGGCGCTCGAGGACGACGCCTCCAACCGCCGCGTCGATGCGCTCGATGCCTACAACACCCGCCAGAGCATCGCCCTCGGCGGCGGGATCCTGCTCGCCGTGCTGGCCCTCGGGCTGACCGCCGTCCTGCTCGTGGAGCGCATGCGCACCGGGCGGCGGCTCGACACCACACAGGCGGAGTACGAGACGCTGCTGACCGAGCTGCCTGCGGCCGTCCGCATCTACGATCGTGAGAAGCGCCGCATCACCTACGCGAACCCCCGCTATCTACGACTGTACGGGTACACGCGCGACGAGATCGACCGCGGCCTGCCGCTGAAATGGGCCGAGCGGCTGCACCCCGACGACCGCAGCCGGGTGATCTCGGGCTGGGAGCGGGCGGCCGCTGCCGGCCAGCCGTGGTACGACCGGTACCGGTGGATCGATGATGCCGGCTCCCCGCGGTGGATCGCCGACTCCGAGCGCTCGCTGCCGCACGCCGGCGGTCAGCGGCTCGGGATCGCGATGGACGTGACCGCTCAGGAGCAGGCAGAGCGAGAGCTCGAGGAACAGCGGCGCCGGTACCAGACGCTCGTGGAGCGGATGCCCCTCGCTGTCTATCTGCACGGCACGCAGGACGACGACGCGATCTACGTCAGCCCGCAGATCGAGAAGGTGCTCGGCATCACCGAGGACGACTGGCGCGGCGCCTGCCGCGACATGGGCTTCTGGGAACGCCACGTTCATCCCGACGACCTGGCCCGCGTGAAGCAGGCGATGGGGTTCGACGGCTCGCCGCCGGCCCCGGAGTTCACGCTCGAGTTCCGGTTCCTCGGCGAAGACGGCCGCTACCACTGGGTGTTGAACACCGAGGCCGAGGTGGAGGACGAGGATGGCAACCCGGTCTGGCGCCAGGGCCTGATCTGGGATATCGAGAAGCGCAAGCTGGCCGAGATCCGGTGGCAGGATCTGATCGAGCGGCTGCCGGGGACGGTGGCCGTCTGGGATCGCCGCACGCAGGCCACGATGTTCGTGTCCGCCCATATCGAGCAGCTGACCGGCGAGCCGGCGGAGCGGTGGCTCGGCCATGAGGGGTTCGAGCGATTCGCGGCGCAGGTGCACCCGGACGACCTGCGTGACCCGGAGCGCTGGCGGTTCGACGGCCAGCCGAGCCTGTACCGCTGGCGGCGCAGCGACGGCCGCGAGATCTGGATCCGCGAGCTCGACGGGCCGTCGCCCGAGGGAGAGTCCGCCGTCGGCGTGCTGATCTTCGACGTGACCGACGAGGTGACCGCGCAGCACGCGCTGCGCGAGGCGCAGCGAACGGCGCTCGAGTCGCTCGAGGCCCTGGTCACCGCCGCCGAGGAGGAGCGCTCGCGCATCGCCACCGAGCTGCACGACGACACCGTCTCAGACCTGACGGCCGTGCTGATGCACATCCGGCTGCGCATGCGCACACATCCCGAGCTGGAGCCGCTGGAGCAGGTGGTGAGCCAGGCGCTCGAGCGCACGCGGCGCCTGATGTTCGAGCTGCGCCCGCACATCCTCGCCCACGAGGGGCTGCAGGCGGCGATCGAGCAGACGCTCAAGGTGGCGCCGGCCGACCATTCGTGGGACAGCGAGGTCGACATCGACATCCCGCGCCAGACCGACACGCTGGAGGCGCTCGCCTACCGGTCGATCCGCGAGCTGGTGGTGAATGCGCGCAAGCACAGCCACGCGTCGCACATCGCCGTCACCGGCCGCCAGGAGGGCGATCTGCTCCGGTTCGTGGTCGAGGACGACGGCGTCGGATTCGACCCGGCGACGGCGGGCCGCCGGAGGGGAGCGATCCTGCACATCGGGCTCGCGACGACGCGGGAGCGGGTCGAGCTCGCCGGCGGATCCCTCGAGATGGAGTCGAGCCCAGGCACCGGCGCGCGCTTCACGATCACGTTCCCCGCCCAGCCGCGGGTCGCCGCCGAAACGCCTGGCCCACAGCCGCTCGCGGGCG
Organism: Gaiellales bacterium; assembly: GCA_035695105.1. Classification (GTDB taxonomy): domain Bacteria; phylum Actinomycetota; class Thermoleophilia; order Gaiellales; family JAICJC01; genus JAICYJ01. The sequence goes on along the minus strand of DASSEV010000086.1, from coordinate 69,498 downwards.
AGCACGCGTAGGCGGAATCTGCGATTTGCGGTAGGGCCATCGCCGCATTTCGCCGACCCGCCGTCGGCGCGTATCGAGGATGTCCGCGGCATGTCGCCGCCGCCGATGCTCGGCTGACCACGAGGCAATGTGCGAAGGAGGCAGCATGGAGAGCGGCGATGTCCGGCTTACGGCCGAAACGGCCGAGGAGCTGTGGCGGCGGTGGAGCGAGCAGGGGGACGTGTCTGCCCGCGACCGGCTCGTCCTCTCCTACGCGCCCATGGTCAAGTATCTGGCGATGCGGAAGATCCGCGGTGCCCCGAACCACGTGTCGCTCGACGACCTGGTGGCCGCCGGGCTGTTGCGGCTCGTGCAGGCCGTCGACGGCTTCCAGCCCGAGCTGGGCGCGACGTTCGAGCAGTACGCCTGGACGCGTGTGTCCGGCGGGATGATCGACGAGCTCCGCAAGGCGGACTGGGCGCCGCGCAGCGTGCGGCGGCGCCAGCGGGAGATCGAAGACGCGCGCAGCCAGCTCGCGCTGCGTCTGGGCCGCGGCCCGACGACGGCCGAGATCGCCGCACGCCTGAACGTCGATGCTGCGGAGGTGGAGGCCCTGGTCGCGGACGTCGACCAGGCGGACGTCGGCTCGCTGAACGCGGTCGTGCACGACGGCGAGGAGGGCGGCATCGAGGTGGTCGACACGATCCGGTCGGGCGGCCGCTCGCCCGAGGAGGCGGCGCTCGCCGACGAGCGTGCGGCGGTCATCCGCGAGGCGCTCGAGCAACTCAACGACCGCGAGCGGCTGATCATCCGGATGGTGTTCGTGGAGGGACGGTCCGCCCGCGAGGCGTCGCGGGTGCTCGGCGTCTCCGAATCCCGGGTCAGCCAGGTGACGCGGGAGATCCGCACGAAGCTCGCGGGGCACCTCGACCGGTATGACGCGCACGCAGCCTGACCGGTTTCGGCGGGCGTGCGAAGATATGGCCGTGCCGGCTCCAGCCATCAGCGTCCTGATCGTCGACGACCACGTCGCCACCCGCGCCGGCCTCAAGGCCATCCTCGCCGCGGAGACGGACGTCACCGTGGTCGGTGAGACGGGCAACCCCGAGGTCGCGGTGACCATGGCCGGCCGCCGGCGGCCCGACGTGGTGATCATGGACCTGCAGTTCGACCATTCAATGGCCGGGTTCGACGCGACCCGCGAGATCCTCGCGGCCGATCCCTCGATCGCAGTGCTGCTGTTCACCGCCTTCGGTGAGCGGCAGCTGCTCACCCTCGGCCTCGAGTGCGGTGCGCGCGGGTTCGTCGTCAAGGACGCCACGCCGGACGAGGTCGTCCGCGCGGTGCGCACGGTCGCCGGCGGCGGGGCATTCGTTGATCCGTCGCTGAGCGGCGATCTGCTGCGCAGCCCGGCGGCGGGCCAGCTGGCAGGCCTCTCCGACCGCGAGCGCCAGATCCTCTCCATGCTGGCCGAAGGCGTGCCGAACAAGGAGATCGCGGCGCGCCTGTTCCTGTCGCCCGAGACCGTGCGGACGCACGTGCGAAATGCCATGCGCAAGCTCGACGCCGACACGCGCACCCAGGCGGTCGCGCTCGCGATCCGCGAGCGCCTCATCGTCTGAGGCCGTCCAAGGCTGCGAGGCTCAATTCCGGCCCACACCGGCCGAGCAACCGTGCATGATCCCCGATCTGTCCGGGTCGCTGGCCGCCGCGCATGACCGCGCACCAGCTCCGCACGGGCGGGGGCTCCCGCGCCACGGCAGCGACGCCGAGCGGCCGCTGGTGGCCCGCCGGCCGCTGTTCACCCGCGACCTGACCGTGGCGGCATACGAGCTGCTGACGGCGGTGCCGCTCGGCCCCATCAGCGACGAGCGCCTGGCCGGGCTGGTCATCTCGGCCGTGGCCGACGTCGGGCTCCCCGCGCTGGTCGGCGCGCGGCCCGCGGTGATCCCGGTCAGCGAGCGGTTTCTGGAGCGCGGGTTCACGCGCCTGCTGCCCGCCGGCAAGGTCATCTTCGCCGTCCCGGACGAGCTCGCCTCGGAGCCGGGCATCGCCGATCACCTGCGCGGCCTCGCGGCCGGCGGGTACCGGGTGCTGGTCGAGCAGCCGTCGACGCCCGCAGCCGTCGCCCTGGCCGACCTCGTCTCGTTCGACGCCGGCGCGTCGCCGGAGGCCGCCGCCGAGGCGGCCGGGGCGGCGGGTGGCCGCTCGGTCGAGCTGGTCGCGCGCAACGTGACCGAGCACGATCAGGTGGAGCGCCTGGCCCGCGCCGGATTCACGCGCTTTTCCGGCACGTTCCTCGGCAGGCCGCGCCCATTCGCCGGCGGGCGGGCCGGCGAGCACCGCAGCTCGCGTATGCGGCTGATCGCGGCGCTGCAGAACCCGTCGTGCGACCTCGAGACGCTGGACGACGTGATCCGGGCGGACGCCGGGCTCTCGTACAGGCTTCTGCGCTTCGTCAACTCCGCCTACTTCAGCCTGCCGCGCCACGTCGACTCGGTGCGCGACGCCGTCGTCCTGCTCGGCCTGCAGAACGTCCGCATCTGGGCGTCCCTGCTGGCCATCGCGGGCGGCCAGGAGGGCCCGGCCGAGCTGCTGCGAAGCTCGCTCGTGCGGGCGCGGATGGCGCAGATGCTCGCGCGCACCCTCGGCGTCGAGTCGCCGGATGCGGCCTTCACCGTCGGGCTGTTCTCGAACCTCAGCGTGCTGCTCGGCGTCGACCTCGAGTCGGCGTTGGCCGAGCTGCCGCTCACCGTCGAGGTGAAGGGCGCCCTGCTCGGTGACGGCGGGCCGCTCGAGGAGGTGCTGCGGCTGGTGGTCTCGTACGAGTCCGCCCGCTTCCAGGAGGTGCCACGGGTGGTGGCGATGGTGATGGGCGGCATCTACGTGGACGCGCTGCGCTACGCGGACGGCGCGATGGGCGCCGGGCTCGATACCGCCGCCGTGTGAGATCCCACCCACCGGGGTTCCGCCGGGCGGCGCCGCCGGTACCATGGGATCAACCGACGCAGGAGGCAGGGTGCAGACGGCAGGCTCCGCGCGCGACGCGCGCGCCCCGGAAGGCCGCGGACAGCGGATGATCTGGATCGGCACCGCCGTGGTCGTGATCGTGATCGCGGCCATCACCGCGGTGCTGCTGGCCACGCGCGGTGGCACGCCGGCGCCGGGGCCGGCGAAGCCGTCCGCCGCCGATCTGGCCGCGCCGAAGTCGCTCCAGCGCGCCGCCGCGGCGATCGGCTTCCATCCGGAGCCGATCCCGGGAGTGGGGAAGATCGAGGACGACCCGGCGTCTGCCGCCGTGGCATCGACCAACCCGGGGCTGCTCGCGGCCGGCACCGCCGCTCCCGCATTCACGCTGAAGACCCCGCTCGGTGAGACGGTGTCGCTGCACGGCTTCGCCGGCAAGGCGCTCCTGCTCGAGTTCTTCGCGACCTCGTGCCCGCACTGCCAGGCCGAGGCGCCGCACCTGGAGAAGCTGTACCGCAGCCTCGACCACTCCCGGTATGCGATGGCATCGGTCAACGCCGACGGCGAGGGCGCGCCCAGCATCTATGCGTTCCACCGCTACTTCGGGCTCACCTACCCGGCGCTGATCGACGTTCGCGGGCACGCCGGGTCCTGGCACTCGCCCGGCGCACTCGGGCCCGTGACTGCGGCCTACAAGGTCACGAACTTCCCGACGTTCTACGTGATCTCCCCGTCAGGCCGGGTGACCTACGCCGCCAACGCCGAGGAGCCGACGGCCAAGCTGATGCAGGAGCTCCGGCAGGCAGCCGCCGGTGGATAGGTGGCTGCCCTGGGCCGGCCTGGCAGTGCGCCTGGCCGGCGCGGCGGTCTGGCTGTTCGCCGGCATCACCAAGCTGACCGATCTCGACGGCTTTCGCCTGCAGGTGCACGCGTACCAGATCCTGCCGTCCGGCATCGAGACGGCGTTCAGCTACGCGCTGCCGCTGGTCGAGATCGTGCTCGGGCTCTACCTGCTGGTCGGCGCGCTCGTGCGGCCGGTGGCCATGATCTCCTGCGTGCTGATGGCGATCTTCCTCGTCGCCGAGGCGCAGGCGTGGGCGCGCGGGCTGGCGATCGACTGCGGGTGCTTCGGCACAACCGTGCGGACGACCGTCGGCGCCACCACGATCCTCCGTGACCTCGCCCTTGGCATCCCGTTCTACCTCATGGCCTGGAGGCCGGCTCGGCGCTGGTCCGTGGACGAGGCGGTGCTCGGCCGCGAGGACCGGTTCGTGCTCACGCCGCCCAGCGCTCGAACGCCCGCGTAAAGGCGCCGAGCAGCGCGGCGTGGAGGTCGTCCGGGCCGGCGGTGCGGAGCCGGCGCGCCCAGCGACCGCGCTCCGTCGCCCGGTGATGGAGCCACTCGCTCTCGAGTGCGCGGGCCTCGGCCCGGCCGGCCTCCGAGCGGGCCTCGATCGCCGACCGGATGCGGGCCGCCTCAGAGGGGCGCTGCTCCAGCAGCCTGAGATCGCGCAGGCACTCGCCGCACGGGCGGGTGACGAGATCCGCGTCCACCGGGCCCGCGCACGCGCCGCAGACGGGGCAGCCGTAGGCTGCGAGGCGAACGCGGTCGGCCGGCGCCGCCGCACCCTCGGCGAGCAGCACCCAGACGACGCCCGCCCCGGCCTCGACCTCCGTGCCACGGACGGCGACCGGCTCGCCGTCGTAGGGCCAGACGCGCACGCGGTCACCGGCACGCAGGCCCGTGCGGCGGCAGACGGCCGGGGTCGCCTGCTCCTGAGGCGCCGGTCGGGTGCGCGCGGCGTCGCGCCGGCCGCCCATCGAGGGCTCCGGCCACTCGCGCCCGCTCTCGATCCAGGCCTGCACGATGTCCCGCGCGTCGTTCAGCGCCCGGGTGAGGACCGTCGCCGCCTCGCTGCGCTGCTCGGACGAGGCGTGCAGGTCGGGGTGCGTGCGTGCGACGCGCCGCTTCCAGGCCCGCGCGAGCTCCTCCTCCTCGACGGGAGGCTGCAGGCCGAGCAGCCACAGGGCCCGGGCGCACTGGCTGGCGCGAATCGCACGTCGTCGCATCCTCAGCTCACGATAGCGGCCGCTCAAGGACGATCTCGTCCCGGATCGGTATCCCGTTCTCGGCCGCCGGCGGGATCTCCGGCTTGAGCCGGCGGCTCTCGTCGACCGCGCCGGGCCGCAGCTCCCGAAGCACGAAGCCGCGCCGCTGGTAGAACCCCAGCGCGCGCAGATTGTCGTTGGTGGTGATCAGGTGGATGCGCCGGCAGCCGGCGGCCCTGGCCGCGTCGCACGCGGCCTCGAGCAGCGCAGTGCCGATGCCTTCGCCCTCGTGCACCGCATCGATGCTCATCAGCTGGCAGGCGTCACCCGTGATCTCCCAGGTGACGACGCCGAGGATCACGCCGCCGGCGCCCTCGGCGACCGCACCGGGCAATCGGTCGGGACGGAAAACGCGCCCGTCCGCAACCATCTCCGGTGCGCCCCAGCGCTCGGTCATGAACTCCGTCAGCCATGACCGGTCGGCCTCGGCGATCGCCCGCACGCTGACCGCGTCGCTCACAGTGTCCAGTACCGCCGTTGCACGGCCAGGGAGGCGTCGATCCCGGCGTCGCCACGGTCGTGCTCGTCCGGCATGAAGGCCAGCGGGTCGTCGAGCAGCGGGTCGAGCCCGAGCACCCCTTCGAGCGTGGCATGTGCGCAGAAGGCGGAGTAGGTTCGGCCGTACCCGCCTTCCTGGATCAGCGCGATGCGGCCGTCGCAGTGCCGCGCCGCCAGCTCCGCGGCGAGGCGGCCGAGGCGACGGAACCCCTCCATCGTCACGCACTGGCGCCCGTTCGGGTCGAACTGGCTTGCGTCCTGGCCGGCCGCGATGATGATCAGGTCGGGGCGGAACTCGTCGACCAGCGGCATCACCAGCCGCCGCATCGCGCGCTCGTACGCCGTGTCGCCGCTTCCGCAGCCGAGCTCCACGTTGACGTTGTACCCCTCGCCCTCGCCGGTGCCGGCCTCGAGCGGGGAGCCGCTCTGCGGGTGGGACGGGCCCCACGAGCCGTGGGGCATGTGCAGCGAGATGGTCAGCACGTCCGGACGCTCGTAGAGGCACTCCTGGGTGCCGTTGCCGTGGTGGACGTCCCAGTCGATCACGGCCACGCGCTCGGCACCGCGGCGCACCGCAGCGTCGGCCGCAAGAGCGGTGTTGGAGAACAGGCAGTAGCCGTCGGTCATCGCCGGCTGGGCATGGTGGCCGGGAGGTCGCACGAGCGCGTAGGCGGCGCCGCACTCTCTGTCCATCACCGCCTCGACCGCCGCGATCGCCGTGCCCGCGGACGCCAGCGCGGCGTCCCAGCTCGCCTCCGAGACGACGGTCGCCCAGGACAGCACGCCCCCGCCGGCCTGGCAGAAGCTCTGCACCTCGTCGACGTACGCGGGGACGTGCAGCCGCGTCAGCTCGTCCGCCGTCGCATGCCGGCCGTCCCGCCATCGCAGGTGCGGGGCCAGCGGCCCGTCGCGCAGGCAGGAGTGGATGTTGCGGATCCGCACGTCGTTCTCCGGGTGCAGCTCCGGCACCTCGATCAGCGGCGACGCGACGCCGTCGAACACGCCGGACCCGGTGTCGTGCCGGAGGGCGTCGTCGTGCCAGAAGACGTGCAGCGGGCTCTCGGGCATCGGGAGGCGCGAGACTACCGGACGCCCGTGCGGGCCTGCGGGGAGTCCTGCCCGAGGTCTACCATCACCGCCCATGCCCGGTGCTGTGATAGCGCTGCTCGCACCGCTGGCGGTCGCCGCGGCGCGCGTCCGGCGGCGCCCCCTGCGCGGGCTGCTGGCGGCACTCGGCATCGCCGCCGCCACGGCGACGCTCGGTGCGACGCTGGCCGGCGGCCGCGTCTCATCGGAGCTCGCCGTCCAGCGCGCGCTGGCGCGCGTCCCGGTCGAGCAGCGCGCCCTGCGGGTGATCTGGAGCGGCCCGCCGTCGCGGCCGTACCGGGCGATCGACCGCCCCGCGCGCCGCGAGCTGGCCACGCTCGCGGGCGGCCCGGCCGTCGCCACGGTGCTCTACCGCGAGACCCGGTTCGACGAGGGCCGGATCGCCGCCGTGGCCGGTCTCGACGGCCTCGGCCGCTACGTGCATCTCACGAGCGGCCGGCTACCCACCAGCTGCACGCCCACCCGCTGCGAGGTCGTGCAGGTGGCCGGGGCTCCGCTCGCGGCCGTGACGACCGGCGGCGCCCGGCTGGTGCGGGTGGGGGAGGGTCGGCTGACCTCGGGGCTGCCGTTCGGCTCGCTCGCGGCGCTCGGCGTCAGCGCCGGCCACCGGCAGCCCCCCGCCACGCTGATCGCCGGCGACGTCGCGGCGGTCTCGCAGATGCCGGCGCTGCGCGGGCTGTACCGCACATACGCGTGGACGCGGCCGATCGATCCGCGGGCGCTGCACAGCTGGGACGTCGGCGGCCTGCTCGACCGCGAGGCTCGGGCACTGTCGACGCTCGGCCCGGGCGACAGCCTCTGGAGCATCTCGGCGCCCGACCAGGCGGTTCTCGACGCCACCTCGCGGAGCGACACGGCATCCACGCGGCTGACGCTGGTCGGCGGCGAGATCGCCGCGCTGCTGCTGGCCTTCGTCCTGCTTGCGGCGAGCTCGCTGCGGGCCGATGCCGTCGCGGAACGGCGGCGGCTGGAGCGCCGCGGCGCGCGGCGCGGCCAGGTGGTGCTGTTCGCGGTCGCGGAGGGCGGCTGGGTGGCGCTGCTCGGCGTGCTCGGAGGGTGCGCGATCGCGATCGTCGCCGGTGCGGTGATCGCGCGGTCGGCAGGCCTGCCCGCGGACGCGGTGCTCAGGCACTCGCTGCTGTCCCTCGAGGGCCTCGGGCTCGGCGCGGCGGCGCTCGTGGTCTCGACCTGTGTCGTGGTGGGCGTGCTGCTGCTCGGTGACGGCCAGGTGGGAGCGCGGATCGCCGACGTGGCCGCGGTCGCCGCACTGGCGGCGCTCTTGCTCGCGGCCGCGCGAGGCGCCACGTCCGCAGGGGCCGGCGGCACCGACCCGCTGCTGCCGTTCCTGCCCCTGCTGGTGGCGCTCGTCTGCGGCGTGGCGGTCGCGCGCCTGCTGCCACCGCTGATGCGCGCCTGCGAGCGGCGCCTGCGTCACGCGTCCGCGGCCGTCCGGATCGCCGTCGTGTCGGTTGCACGGGAGCCGCTTGGCCCCGCCGTCGCGGCCGCCTTCCTGGCCGTGGCGCTCGGCCTCGCCTTCTTCGCCTCCACCTACCGCCAGACCCTGGCCGTCGGGCAGCAGGATCAGGCGGCCTTCGCCGTTCCGGCCGACGTCACGCTGAGCGAGGGCGCGCAGCTCGTGCGGCCGCTCGACGCCGCGACGCTGCAGAGCTACCGGCGCCTGGCCGGCGGGAGCGTCGCGATGCCCGTGCTGCGGCTGGCAGCGACGGCGGCTGCGACGGGAAGCCGGCCGGCGGACGTGACCGTCCTCGGCCTCCCGGCGGGCGACATCAGCGCCCTGCGCTGGCGCGGCGGCGGCCTGCCCGGTGGGCAGCGGACGCTCGCGAGGCGGCTCGGCGCCGGCGGGCCGGCCGCACTGGCCGGGCCGCGGCTGGCCCCCGGCCGCATCAGCCTCCCCGCCGACGTCACCGGCGCTCAGGTGGCCGTGGCGCTGATCGCGCAGCGGGGGGACGGCTCCATCGCGTCGCTCTCGCTCGGAACGGCGGGCCCGGGGCGGCAGGTGCTGACGCGGCGGCTGCCCGCGCCGCTCGCCGGCGCCAGGCTCGTGGCGCTGCAGATCGACCGCACCGAGGCCGACTCGAAGATCGCGATCCACCAGCAGGGCGAGGGTGGGGCAGCCTCGGGCACTCAGGGCACGATCGGCCTCGGCCCGCTGCGCTCCGGCGGTGCGCCGGTGACCGACTGGCGGGGCTGGGTGGGACGTGGTGGCATCTCACCCGAAGCCGGGACGCCGACCGGTGCCCAGCGCCTGCGGTTCGCCATCACCGGGGCGACCCGGCCGCTGCTGCGCCCGGTCGAGCCGACCGACGGCGTGCCGCTGCCGGTCGCGGTGTCGCCGGACATCGCACGGGCGGCCGGGGGCGGGCTGATCGAGCTGCGCTTCGCCGGGCAGACCGTGCCCGCCCGGGTGGTCGCGGTCGGTGACCGCTTCCCGACGCTGAACGGGACATACGCGGTGGCGGACGAGTCCCGCCTGGCCACGGCGCTGAATGCGGACGATCCGGGCTCCGCCGTGCCGGACGAGCTGTGGCTGCGTGCTCGGCATGCCGCCGATGTGCCCGCCCTCGATGCGGCGGTCCGCAGAGCGCCGTTCACCGAGCTCGCCCGGCAGTCGCATGCGGACACCCTGCGGTCGCTCCAGACCGACCCGCTCTCCAAGGGCATCCGGCTGGTGCTGCAGGGTGCGGCGCTGCTCGCGCTGGGACTGGCGGTGGCGGGACTCGTGCTGGCGGTCGCCGGCGCCGTGCGAGACGACCGCACCGCCCTGTACGACCTGGAGGCGCAGGGCGTGTCGCCGGCCGTGCTGCGACGGCAGCTGCGCTTCCGAGCCGCGATCGTCGGCGCCGTCGGGCTGGCGGCCGCGATCCTCGTCGGCGTGCTGCTCTCCGCCGCGACCGTCGCGCTGGTGCAGGTGACGGCCACCGCCGGCGTTCCGGTGCCGCCGCTCCAGCGGCACGTGGCGTGGCCGGTGGTCGGGGTGGGTCTGGCGGCCTTCGTGCTGGTCGCGGCCGCAGCGGTAGGCATGGCGACACGGGCGGCGTTCTCGGCGCCCCTCCCGGCACGGCCGGGGAGTGACATGCCGTGAGAGTTATCGACGTCCGCGACCTGTTCCGGATCCACCGCACCGCGGAGGGCGACGCGGCGGCGCTGCAGGGGCTGACGTTGTCGGTGGAGGACGGCGAGGTGGTGGTCATCCTCGGCCCGAGCGGCGCAGGCAAGAGCACGCTGCTTCGCATCCTGGCCGCGCTCGAGCCGATCTCGGCCGGCACCGCGAACGTCGCGGGCCACGATCTCGGCAGCCTGCGCGGACGCGCCGCGTCCGACTACCGGGCGCGCCTGCTGGGGATGGTCGACCAGCATTACTCACGGGCGCTGCCGCCGGACATGCGGTGCGGCGACATCGTTGCGCTTCAGCTCAGGCTGCGCGGCGTCGACCGCGATCAGCGGCGGCGCCGGGCGGCGGAGCTGCTCGCGGCGGTCGGCCTCGACGGAGCGGCGGACATGCTCCCCGGCAGGCTGTCGGGCGGCGAGCAGCAGCGCGTTGCGGTGTGCGCGGCGCTCGCGCACCGTCCACGGGTGCTGCTGGCGGACGAGCCGTCGGGCGAGCTCGACCGGGCGAACGCCGGAACCGTCTACCGGCTGATACGCGAGCTCGCAGCGGCAGACGGGACGACGGCGGTGATCGTGAGCCACGACAGCGGTGCGACGGAGATCGCCGACCGGACGGTGCGGATCCGCGACGGCCGCCTCAGCGAGGAGTGGCGCGCGGGCCGGCCATCGCTGGTCGTGGGCCACGGCGGCTGGGTGCACCTCCCCGAGGAGCTGCGGGAGCGCTTCGGCATCACCACGCACGTTCGAGCGGAGGAAGGCCCCGAGGGCATCGTGCTGCTGCCCGACGCGGACGTCGCTGCGCCGGTGCCGCTGCCGGCGCCGGCGCCGCGGCCGGCCGGAGCGGAGGTGGCGGCGCTCGCCGGTGTGAGCAAGGCGTACGGGCGGCGCACGGTGTTCGAGGAGCTGCGCACGACCTTCCGGCGCGGCGTGATGAGCGCCGTGGTCGGCCGTTCCGGCTCCGGCAAGAGCACGCTGCTCGCCATGCTGGCCGGCCTCGAGCGGCCGGACGCCGGGGAGGTGCGCGTGCTCGACGTGCCGCTCTCGGGGCTCGACCGCGCCGGCCTGGCCCGGCTGCGCCGGTCGTCCGTCGCCTACGTCGGGCAGGAGCCCGGCCTGGTCGGCTTCCTCAGCGCGGCCGAGAACGTCGCGTTCACGCTGACGCTGCGGGGCGTCGACGAGCAGGCGGCCGATCAGCGCGCCCGAGCCGCGCTCGCACAGATCGGGCTCGAGGCGCGCCTCGACCAGCACGCCTCACGCCTGTCCGCCGGCGAGCGGCAGCGGGTGGCGATCGCCCGGGCGCTCGCGACAGGAGCCGATCTGGTGCTGATGGACGAGCCCACCTCGCGGCTCGACCAGGCGAACGCGGAGTCGGTTGCGGCGCTGCTGGCGGAGGCGGCGGCCGTCCACGCCGCGGCGGTCGTCTGCGCGACGCACGACCCGCTCGTGGTCGAGCTCGCCGGTGAGCGGCTGCTGCTCGACGAGCTCGCAGCCGCCGCGGACGCGGCCCGCGGAGGGGGCGGGCGGTAGCATTCGTCCGGCCGTGAACGTCCGCGCGTCCTCCCTGCTCGTGCTCGCCCTGGTGGCGGCGATCGCCGCCGGCGCGGCCGCCTGCGGTGGCGGCGATGCCGGGCAGCCGAATGCATCGGCGGCCGTGACCCGGTGTCCGGCGAGCGCCGTGGTGGGCTGGCGGCAGGTGTCGCGCCGGGCGGGGATCCCGGTGTACTGCCCGGCCTGGCTGCCCAGCCCGCTCGAGCCGACGATCGACCGCGGCGACACCCCCGGCGCCGAGAACGCCACCGTGGCCTTCTCCCGGGACGGCAGCTACCTGGTCAGCTGGATCTGGGCCGAGGCGCAGACCGGCGAGGTGCACGTCATCCTGCGCGGGTACCCCAACCGCACGACGATCCCGACCTGCGTGCTGACCGGATCGGGGAGCTCCGCATCCGCCCGGCACCGGGTGCCGTGCTTCGCCGACCCGCACGGCACGATCACCGTGGGCGACGTGCACGCGACGCTCTACACCGTCAACCAGGGCGCGGATCAGTGGCATCTGCTCTACGCCTGGCGCCACGCGGGCTCGCTGTACACGATCAGCCAGCACGTCGCCGCGCCGCTCGGAGTGACGCAGGTGAAGGCCGACCTCCACCGGATGCTGCAGAACCTGGTGACGGTCGACGCGGCCTCTTGAGATGCTGACGCGCAGGCAGCTGCTGGCCGGCGCCGGCGCGACGACGCTTGCGGCGGCGGGCCTCTACGAGCTGGCGGAGCGCGTCGGCCGCGCTCCGGCGCGGCCGGCCGCGGGGCCGCGCACCCCCGAACAGCACCTGCTGCAGGGGCTGCGGGTTGTCGTCGACAACGACGTCGAGGTCGTCGTGCCGCCGCTGCACCACGAGCTGGTGACGTTCCGGCTGGCGGCGCAAGGCCGCGCCGACCTGCGCGACGCGCAGCGGGAGCTCGAGGCGGCGCTGTCGCAGCTCGACGCCGAGTACGCGCCGACCCCGGCCGGCCTGGGCGTGACCGTCGGCTGGGGCCTGCCGTACTTCCGCGAGCACGTGCCCGGCCCGAGCCGGACAATGATGCCGGTCGACCGGCGCGCGTCGCAGGCCTCCGGCCGCACGATGCCCGTCCTGCTCGACGCCATCCGCTTCCCGAGCGACCCCCCGGGCGTGGTGCTCGAGGGCCACGACGCGGTGCTGCTGCTGCGGAGCGACATCCCGGCCAATCTCCGAAGCGCGCACGAACGGCTGGTGACGGGGCTCTCGCTGTGGCACCCGACGACCATCAGGCGAGGATTCGTCGGCGGCGGGTTCGACGGCGGCCGGGCGCTGCCGCGTACGCTCGCCGAGGCGGCGAGCGTGCCGGGCGCCGAGCTGATCCCCGAGCAGGCCGAGCTGTTCCTCGGCTTCACCTCCACCCAGCGCGCCGCGCTCGGGCCGGGGCGGATCGCGAACATCGAGACGCTCGGATACTCGGACGGCGGTTCGGACGGCTACTTCCGGCACGGCACCGTGATGAGCGTCTCCCACATCTTCGAGGATCTTGAGAGCTGGTACTTGACCTTCGACCACGGCCAGCGGGCCGCCACCGTGTTCGGGCCGGGGCGCGACGTGCCGCCGGGGACGCTCACCGTGTCGGAGGGGCCGCAGGACGTCAGCACCGTCCCGGCCATCGTGCGCGTCGCACACAGCACGGCGCGGGTCGGCCACAGCCCCGCGATCCAGACGACCTCCCGCCTGCGGGTGGACGCGGTCGGCGCCGATGGCACTCGCTACGCGAAGGGAACGGCCGTTCCGCAGCGGGCGGACTTCAACACGCTCGACAACCCGTTCGCGTGGAGCGACGATCCGCAGCGGGACCGGATGCAGGCCGACCCGGCCGCGGGCCTGCACTTCGTGGTGTTCAACCCGACCAGCGACGACTTTCACCGCAACCGGCTGGCGATGGACGGCATCCTGCCCGGTGGCGTGCGCACGCCGCTCGCGCCGCGCGACCCGGGCCAGGGCATCAACTCGGTGCTGATCACGACGCACCGCCAGGCCTTCCTGGTGCCGCCGCGGGCGCACCGCGCGCTGCCGCTGGCCGAGCGGCTCTAGCCCCTCAGCCCGATCCCGGCGCGACGGGCACGACGCGGCAGGAGGGCTGTCAGGAGCGCGGATGGATGTCGTCCGATATCCGCGTCAAGGTATTGCTCTCGCTGTTCGGGGATGGTAGAAACGACAGTCGCCAACGCGGCGAGCGAGCTGAACCCCCCGCCGCATCACCTACGACCACTTGGAGGGACGTGTGATGGGGAGGCTTGGGATGCGAGCCATACCGATCGTTGCATGCCTCGCTCTCGCAATCGCCGCGGGCTGCGGCAGCGGGAGCAGTAGCTCCGGCGGAGGCGGCGGAAACGCCGGCGCGCCGGTCAACATCTCGACCTGTCATGCGCCCGTTGGCAAGGGACAGTTCACGATCGTGTCCGACCTGCCGCGGCAGGGCTCGAACAAGATCCAGACGGATCAGATGAGCGAGGCCATCAACATGGTGCTGCAGCAGGCCCATTACAAGGCCGGCAAGTACACCGTGCAGTACCAGGACTGCGACGACTCGACCGCGCAGGCGGGTTCCTACGACCCGGCCACGTGCAGCTCGAACGCCCAGGCCTACAGCCGCGATCCGAGCGTGATCGGCGTGCTGGGCACGCTCAACTCGCCGTGCGCGAAGCTCGAGGTGCCGGTGCTGAACCGCGTCGGCCTCGTCGAGATCAGCGCGGCGAACACGAACCTCGGCCTCACGCAGCCGAGCGGCGAGCCGGGTGAGCCCGAGAAGTACTACCCGACCGGCGTGCGCACGTACGCGCGTGTCGTCGCCGTGGACAACTCGCAGGGCGCGGTGGATGCCACCCTCGCGAAGAACCTGGGTGCCAAGAAGGTGTACGTGCTGGACGACAAGGAGTCCTACGGCGTCGGCGTTGCCGACTTCTTCGAGAAGGCGGCGAAGGCCCTCGGCCTGACCGTGGTCGGGCGCGACTCCTGGGATCCGAAGGCGGCCAATTACCAGGCGCTGATGACGAAGATCAAGGCGGCCAACCCGGACGCGATCTTCCTGGGCGGCCTGATCTGCTCCAACGGCGGCCAGCTGATCAAGGACAAGGTCGCCGTGCTCGGCCCGAACACCGGCGTCAAGCTGATCGCGCCTGACGGGTTCTTCCTCAGCTCCACGCTGACCGGTCAGGGATCGGCCGGTGCCGCGGGTGAGGGCATGTACGTGAGCAACGCCGGCGTCCCGGCCGACAAGCTGGTGGGCGCGGGCAAGCAGTTCATCGACGCCTTCAAGGCGAAGTACGGCGTCTCGGTGGTGCAGCCCTACACGGCCTACGCGGCGCAGACCGCGCAGGTGCTGCTGAAGGCGATCGCCGAGTCCGACGGCACTCGCCAGTCGGTGAACAAGAACGTGTTCGGGATGAAGATCACCAATGGCATCCTGGGCTCGTTCCAGATCGGCCCGCAGGGCGACATCGTGGGCCAGCAGCAGTTCACCATCGGCATCGGGAAGAACGGGCAGTTCGCCACCTACCAGGTGGTCAACCCCGATCCGGCGCTGGTCCAGCAGATCAGCAGCGGCGGCTGAACCGGCCGGGGGAGCATCGCCATGGCAACCGAGACGCACACCGCGCGACGGCCTGTCCTGGCGGTGCTCCCCCGAGTCACCGGCGCGGTCAACCGCGTGCTCACGGTCGGGCTGCTGATCCTCCTGGCAGCCTGGCTGCTCACGAACCTGGTGAAGGGGCCGAGCCAGTTCGGAGCGGTCGCGCTGATCGGCCTCACGAACGGGTGTCTGTATGCGCTGATCGCGCTCGGCTACACGCTGGTCTACGGCATCATCGAGCTGATCAACTTCGCCCACGGGGACGTGTTCATGTGGGGCACGATGATCACCGTGACGGTGGCCGGCACGCACATGGGCCTGGACGGCAGCCAGACGGGCGTCATCACGCTGCTCGGCGTGCTCGGCGCCATGCTGTGCGCGATGGCGTTCTGCGCCACGCTCAACGCCGGCATCGAACGCGTGGCGCTGAGACGCCTGCGTGATGCGCCCCGGCTCGCGCCGCTGATCACCACGCTGGGTCTGTCCTACGTGCTCAGCAACGCGGCGCAGTTCTTCTACGGCCCCAACTACACCGGCATCGGCGCGGTGCTGCCGGAGCACGTCCTGTTCCTCAACTGGCCGGAGAAGTCGCTGATCGTCGTCCTCGCGACGATTCCGCTGCTGGGGATCCTGACCTACATCGTCCGGTTCACGAAGCAGGGCCGCGGCATGCGGGCGGTGGCGCAGGACATGGACGCCGCTCGCATGATGGGCGTCGACGTCGACCGCACGATCTCGTTCACCTTCGCGCTCGCCGGCGGCCTCGCGGGCGCGGCCGGCACCCTGTACCTCCTCGACATCACGACCACCCGGTTCGACCTCGGCCAGATCGGCCTGCTGGCGTTCACCGCGGCCGTCCTCGGCGGCATCGGTAACCTCACCGGCGCCGCGCTGGGCGCTCTCATCATCGGGTTCATCCAGGCCTTCAACGAGGGCCTGTCCTGGCATGCGCCGGGCGAGCAGTGGACGACGTCGATCGTGTTCTCGGTGCTGATCCTGATCCTCGTCTTCCGGCCGCAGGGCATCCTCGGCCAGCCGGAGGCGGACCGGGCATGATGGATCGCCTCCACATCCCCAAGCGGCTGCAGCGGTTCGTGCTGCCCGCGATCATCATCCCGCTGGTGGTGCTCTACCCGGAGTACTACCTGCAGCTCGGCACGAGCCAGCTGATCCCGACGCTCAGCACCGCCGTGGTCATGACCGTGTTCGTGACGATGGCCGTCGGCCTCAACATGGTGGTCGGCTACGCCGGCCTGCTCGACCTCGGCTACGTCGCCTTCTACGCGGCCGGAAGCTACGTGGCCGGGTGGTTCGCGAGCGACCAGTTCGCGACGCACCACTTCGTCTTCGGCGCCGTTGGCGTGCAGGGCAACGCCATCGGCATCCACGTCTCGATCTGGATCCTGCTGGCGGTGGCGGCGCTGTTCGCCGCGATGCTGGGCGTGATGATCGGCCTGCCGACGCTGCGCCTGCGCGGCGATTACCTGGCGCTGGTCACGCTCGGGTTCGGCGAGATCATCCCGCAGGTCGTGCGTAACGGCGACCAGCTGTTCGGCCAGAACGTGACCAACGGCGTCGCCGGCATCACGCCGATCGACCCGATGGGGTTCAAGTACGCCCACAGCATCTTCCCGTTCCTGCCCGACAACTTCCTGCTCACCGCGAACCTGGACATCTGGTACTACCGGGTCGGGCTGCTGCTGGTGGCGGTCACCGTGTTCTGCTCGATCCGGCTGCGCGACTCACGGCTCGGCCGGGCGTGGGTGGCGCTGCGCGAGGACGAGATCGCGGCCGCGGCGATGGGCGTGCCGCTGATGCGGGTGAAGACCTGGGCCTACGCCAGCGGCGCCTTCTTCGGCGGCGCCGCCGGCTGCTTCTACGGCGTCTATCAGGGCGGTGCCATCCCCGACAACTTCAAGCTCTACATCTCCACGCTGGTGCTGGCGATGGTGATCCTCGGCGGCATGGGCAACGTCTGGGGCGTCTGCCTGGGGGCCGCGGTGCTGTCCTACCTGAACCAGCAGGGGCTGGGCGCCATCGGGAACCAGATCAACTCGACGTTCGGCACGAACATCGAGATCACGAAGTACGAGGCCGGGCTGTTCGGGCTGATCATCGTCCTGATGATGCTGTTCCGCCCGCAGGGGCTGATCCCGAGCGCCAGACGCAAAGCCGAGTTCGACGTCATCCGCGAGGAGGCCGAGACGGCCGGGGTCGCGGCGTGAGCCTGGACGGGCCGCCGATCCTCGAGACGCGCGCAGCACGCAAGGAGTTCGGCGGCCTCGTCGCGTGCAGCGACATCGATTTCATCGTGCCGGAGAAGAGCATCGTCAGCCTGATCGGGCCGAACGGCGCGGGCAAGACCACGTTCTTCAACATGCTCACCGGCGCCTACAAGCCGACCGCCGGCGAGATCCTGTTCGCCGGGCGCGACGTGGGCGGCCTGCCGGCGCACACGATCACGAAGCTGGGCGTGGGCCGCACGTTCCAGAACATCAGGCTATTCCAGACGATGACGGCCGTGGAGAACGTCCTGGTCGGGATGCACACGCGCCTGCGGGGCGGCATCCTGCGCAGCATCCTGCACACGCCGGGCATCAAGCGCGAGGAGCGCGAGGCGTTCGCCAAGGCGCGGGAGCTGCTGCGCTACTGCCAGGTGCCCGAGCGCGTCGACGACGAGTACGCGATGAACCTCTCCTACGGCGACCAGCGACGGCTGGAGGTGGCGCGGGCGCTGGCCACCGAGCCGAAGCTGCTCCTGCTGGACGAGCCCACGGCCGGCATGAACCCTCAGGAGTCAGCCGACTTCACGACGTTCGTGTCGCGGCTGCGCGACGAGCGCGGGCTGACCATCCTCCTGATCGAGCACGACATGAAGGTCGTGATGGGGGTGTCGGAGCGGATCACGGTGCTCGACCACGGCGAGAAGATCGCCGAGGGCGCGCCGCTCGAGATCCAGGAGAACGACCGCGTGATCGAGGCGTACCTCGGCAGCGGCGCGGCCGGGACGGCCGGGCACGGGGCGGCGCGGGCGTGACAGACACCGCGGAGGCGCCGCAGCCGACCCCGCCGGCAACGACCCAGCCGCTGCTGGAGCTGGACGGCGTGCGCACGTTCTACGGCAGGATCGAGGCGGTGAAGGGGCTGTCGCTGACCGTCGACCAGGGCGAGATCGTGACCCTGATCGGCGCGAACGGGGCGGGCAAGTCGACGACGCTGCGCTCGATCCAGGGCCTGACGCGCCCGAAGTACGGGACGATCAGGTTCGACGGCCGCGAGATCCAGTCGGAGCGGCCCCACGAGATCGTCAAGCTCGGGATCGCCCAGTCCCCCGAGGGCCGGCGCCTGTTCCCCCGCATGAGCGTGCGCGAGAACCTCGACATGGGGGCGTTCAACCGCGAGGACCAGTCCGAGATCGACACGGACATCGAGCACGTCTACACGCTGTTCCCGCGGCTGGGCGAGCGGCGCAACCAGCAGGCCGGCACGCTGTCCGGCGGCGAGCAGCAGATGTGCGCGATCGGCCGGGCGCTGATGTCGCGCCCGCGGCTGCTGCTGCTGGACGAGCCGTCGATGGGCCTCGCGCCGATCCTCGTCGACAAGATCTTCGAGATCATCCAGGAGATCAACAAGGAGGGCACGACCATCCTCCTCGTCGAGCAGAACGCCCTGATCGCACTCGGCATCGCCGACCGCGGCTACGTCCTTGAGACGGGCAAGGTGACGCTCAGCGACCGGGCGGAGTCGCTTGCCACCAACGACCAGGTGCGCAAGGCCTATCTCGGCGTGAGCTGACCTCCGGCATGCGCGGGCCGGCAGCGCACCTGGCCACGCGGTGGGGGCCGGCGCTGGCGACGCTCTGCGGTGCGGTGGCGGTGCTGCTGGCCGTCTCGTCCTCGTCGCCACCGGCCGGCATCGGCGTGTCGGAGACGCATCCGCCCCCGGTGCGCAGCGTGTCCGTCCTGCAGCACGCGGGAGGGGTGCTGTGGTGGGTGACGGGCGACTGCCGGCTCTACCGGGACGCCATGGCCCACCAGGCCGTGGACAGGGCCCCGGGCCGGTTCTGCCGGGCGTGGCCGTCACCCGACGGGTCGGTGGTGCTGGCCGCGCCGCGTGAGGCCCCGACCATGCCTCCGCCCGGGCGGCTCGAGTCGCTCGACGGGCACTCGCTGCAGCGCACGGCCCTGACGCGGCTCCCCGCCGAACTGGCGGTCGGGCCCGCCGCCTGGTCGCCAGACTCGCTGCTCGCGGCGATCTGCCTCGTCACCGCGCCGGCCGGGCCGCACATCGCGGTGATGGCGGCGCCCTGGCGTCGTGCGAGTACCGTGCATGACCGGTGCAGCCCGTCGTTCACCCCGACCCAGACGCTGCTCACCACCGACGGACGGAGGGTGTTCGAGAACGGCTTCGATCTGCATCTGTCCGCACGGCTCGCCCACGCGGTGGGTGCGGGGGCGGGCCGGTACCGGGTGACGGCGCTCGCCGCGCTGCCCTACGGCCTCGCGGTGGCGGTGCGTGGCGCCCGGCGGTCGGCCATCGTCGTCGTCGACCGGCGGCACGGTATCTTCCGCAGCTTCGCGATACCCGGCGGCGCCCTGGAGCTCGGAGCCGACCCCGCGGGCGCGTGGATCTGGTACCGCGACGCTGTGCGGGACCGATGCCTGCTGCTGCCGATGCTGCCCCCGCCGCCGGCCGGCCTGCCGCGGGTGGCGGCCGGGTTCGCGTTCTCCCCGGACGGACGCTACGCGGCGGCCGCGCTGGCCGGCCGAGTGGTGGTGGTGGACACCCGCAGCGGGGCGCGGGGCGTGATCACGGCGGACAATGCCCGGGCGCTGGTCTGGACGCGCTAGATGATTGATTCCACGACCCCGCACGTCTGATCGCCTGACTGTGGGTGGTCGCCAAGCGTGCGGGGGCTGCGACCGCTAGGCGGCCACTCCCGATCTGCGTTGATCGCAGATCGGTCGTGACCGGTGCAAGGCCTGCGGCCTTGCACCTTGCGGCGTCCTCGGTCGGGCCGATATTCCCGATATCGGCCCTCCCTCGATCCTTGCGCTGCTTGCCTACCGATCGCTCAGACCGCACGGCGCCGTGGAATCAATCATCTAGGGGTGGGTGTGACGAGGCCGGCGGTGCTCTCGGGTAGGCTTGCCGCCCATGAGCACGGAGCCGGAGCAGCCCCGCGAGCTGTACGACTGGCAGACCGCCATCGGCGTCGCGGTCGGTGGAACGCTCGCTGCGGTCGGCCTGATCGTGCTGTTCACCTACCTCGTCGACTGGGTCGGTGACTTCTGGTCGCAGGTGATCTACTTCGTCGCCGTGTTCGGCGGGGTGATCGCCCTGGCGCTTCGCAGCCGCGCCAAGGACGAGGCCGATCCGGCGCGGCTGGTGCGCGGCCCCGCCATCACGCCCGCCGGCCTTCCCGGTCCGTTCGTCGTCACCCAGGCGCTGGGTGTGCTGGCCATCGCCATGCTGGCGGTCGGCGCCGTGGTGGGAGGAGACCGCGGGCTGACGTGGGCCTTCGCAGGGCTGGTGCTGGGCCTGGTCGGGCTGGTCGGCCTGCTGTTCTGGGCCGTCGGTCTCCGGCGCCGCCGGGCCACGCGGCCAATCGCCTGACACCCCCTTGCGCCGGCGCCCGCGCTGACGTAGGGTGTGACTGCGCCGCCGAGGGCAGCCGAGTAGGGCGAATCCGGACGGACGAGTCGTAGGGGAGACCCGAAGGTTCGTTCGGCCGGGGGACGAAAGGCCAGCCGGGGCGGCGAACCCTTTTCTTCTCCCGCAGGTCGTGCCCGAACACGATGCCATCGTCCGCGCCGCCGGCGCCGTCCTCGTCCGCGACGGCCTGGTCGCCGTGGTGCACCGGCCCAGGTACGACGACTGGACCCTGCCCAAGGGCAAGCACGAGCCGGGCGAGGACGATCGCGACGCCGCCGCGCGCGAGGTGTGGGAGGAGACCGGCTTCGAGGGCGTGATCGAGGACGACCTGGGCACGATCGAGTACGAGGTGGAGCGCGGCGGGCGGACGCTGCCGAAGATCGTGCGGTACTACGTGATGCGAGCGGCCTCCGGCGAGTTCACGGCCGACGCGGAGGTGGACGAGCTGCGCTGGCTGCCGCAGGACGAGGCGATGGAGCTGCTCACCTACGCGCGCGACCGCGACGTCCTCTCACGCTGGCCCGGCGCCTAGGAGAACCCGTCACGATCGCTGTGGGGCAGTCGTGACGCCTCTGCGCGCCTTTACCGCCTCAGAGGCGGTGTCGGGCGCCGCGGTGCGTTCGGGCGCGATTCGTTGCGAAGTGCGCGGGATGCGTGACGGAGGCGTTCGGAAGCGGGCGGGATGGTGCCGGGCACGGTGGGGGTGCCGTGTGAGAGCGGGTGGACGCTGGTCACCTCGCCGCGACGAACGTTGCGGGTCTGCTCGAAACGGCGGCCGTGACGCATTTCCCGCACTTTGCGGAGATGCGGCTTGCACAGCCTCGGGGTGCCCGGTAGCTTCCTCCCTGCGCCGCTCAGGGCAGCCGAGTAGGTTGAACCCAGACGGAGGGACCGTAGAGGCGACTCGAAAGTCCGTTCGGCTGGTGGACGAAAGGCACGCCAGAGCGGCGAATCCTGTTAACGGTCACCGGCCGGTGAGAACCGACCTCGTCGGTACCATCACCGCGATGCCACGTGTGCTGATCGCCGAGGACGATCGCGTCATCGCCAACGCGATGGCCGCCCATCTCCGCCGGTCCGGCATGGAGGTTGAGATCGCCGAGGACGGCCAGCGCGCCATGGCCAAGCTCCGCTTCGAGCGCCCCGACGTCGCCGTGCTCGACCTGATGCTGCCGGGCGTCGACGGCTGGCGCATCACCGAGACCCTCCGCGCCGAGGGCATCGAGACGCCGATCGTGATCGTCAGCGCCCGCGGCTCGGAGCATGACAAGGTGCACGCGCTCGGGATCGGCGGCGACGACTACCTCTCCAAGCCCTTCGGCATGCGCGAGCTGGTCGCCCGCGTCGAGGCCGTCCTGCGCCGCGCCGGCATGGGGCCCGCCGCCGCCGGGGCCGCCACCATCAGCGCCGGCGATCTGGTCATCGACCCGAACCTGCATGCCGCACTGCTGGAGGGTGAGGACGTCGGCCTCACCCCAACCGAGTTTCGCCTGCTCTACGTCCTGGCCGGGGAGCGCGGCCGGGCGCTCACCCGCGACCAAGTCCAGCAGCGCGTCTGGGGCATACCGCACCGGCACCGCGACCGCACGGTCGACGTCTGCGTCCGCAAGCTCCGCGACAAGATCGACCGCCGGCCCGGCGCCTACACCTACATCCAGACCCACTACGGCGTCGGCTACCGCTTCGATGCGGTCGCGAAGCCGGCCGCGGCCAGGCCCGCCGCTTCCGGCTAGCGCGGGGCCTCGACCGGGACGCCGTCCATGCCATCGGCGGCCGCCGATTGCTCGCGCGGCGCGGGGAGCAGGACGCGCACCGTCGTCCCGCGACCCTCGATGCTCTCCATCACCGCGCGCCCGCCGTGCGCCTCGGCGATGTGCTTGACGATGGCCAGCCCGAGGCCGGTGCCCGGCCCCGTCCGCGAGCCCTCCACTCGGTGGAACCGCTCGAACACCCGCGACAGGTGCTCCGCTGGAATGCCCGCGCCGGTGTCGGCCACCACCAGCTCGACCGCCCCGCCCGGCGCCTCGCCCGCCCGAACGTCCACCGACGATCCCTCGCCGGCGTGGCGGAGCGCGTTCTCGATCAGGTTGTCCAGCACGACGTCGACCAGCCGCCGCGGCACGCCCGCCGCGATGCCCGGCGCGGCCGTGCCGCTCAGCTCCATGCCGGCATCGGCCGCCACGGCCGTGTGACGCTCGATCGCCGCCGCCACCGCATCCTCGAGGTCAGTCCGCTCGCCGCCGGCGATCCCCTCGGCCTCGAGCCGCGCGAGCAGCATCATGTCCTCGATCAGCTCGCGCATGGCGTCGATCTCGTCGCGCATCTGATCCATCGTCTCCTCACGCTCCGGCTCCCCCAGCGGCAGCGACAGGGTGTCGACCAGCGCCAGCATTCGCGCGAGCGGGGTGCGCAGCTCGTGCGAGACCCCGGCCGAGAACAGCCTGCGTGCGTCGCGGTAATCGGCCTCGGCGCTCTCGTCGGCCAGCACCACCACGCACGAGCGCGCCTGCCGGTCGGCATAGGTTCGCAGGTGGGCGTGGAACCGCCGCCGCTCCGGGTCGTACACCGTCACGTCGAAGGGGCGCGGCGGGCGCCCCGCCAGGGCGTCGTGCACTGCCGTCGCGATCGCCTGCACGGCCGCCGTCGCGCCGACCTCCAGGTCCGGGATCGCCTCGCGGGCGGAGGTGTTCGCGCGCACCAGCCTGGCGCCGCGGTCGAACAGCATGACCGGCGTGGGGGACGCTTCCATCAGTGCGTCGCGCAGCGCGAGGGCCGCGTCGAGCGACGAGCGGTCGGCACGCTCGCGCAGCACGGCGCCCACGGCCTGCTCGAGATCGCCGTCGGACTCGAGCGACGACAGCACCCGCCGCCGTTCGCGCTCCCGCACCGCGAGCACGGCGAGCGCCGCACCGAGGGCCACCGCGAGCAGGATTGCGAGCGCCGGCATGCGATCAGCGTATCAACGCCCGGTCGATATGCTGCTCGGCATGCAGGTCACCCTCCCCGACGGCAACACCCTCGACCTCGCGGACGACGCCACCGGCCTCGACGCGGCGGCGGCGATCGGGCCGCGCCTGGCTCAGGCCGCGGTGGCCGTGCAGGTGAACGGGGACATCCGCGACCTCCGGCTCCCCGTCTCGGACGGCGAGCAGGTGCGCATCCTCACCGACCGCGACCCCGAGGCGCTCGCCGTCCTGCGCCACTCCACCGCGCACGTGATGGCAGAGGCCGTCCTGCACCTCTGGCCGGACGCGAAGATCGCGATCGGGCCGGCCATCGCCGACGGCTTCTACTACGACTTCCAGTTCCCGGAGCCGATCTCGTCCGACGACCTGGCCCGGATCGAGGAGGAGATGCGTCGGATCCTCGCCTCCGAGCACCCCTTCGTGCGCAGCGACGGCGTCGACAAGGGCGAGCTGCTGATCCGGTTCGAGGCGGAGCATCAGCCCTACAAGGCGGAGCTGCTCCGCGACCTGCCCGAGGGCGAGATCAGCCTCTACACCCAGGACGGGTTCGAGGATCTCTGCCGCGGCCCGCACCTGCAGACCACCAAGCCGATCAAGGCCTTCAAGCTGCTCTCGACCGCAGGCGCGTACTGGCGCGGGGACGCGTCGAATCCGATGCTGACCCGCATCTACGGCACCGCCTTCTTCAGCCAGAAGGATCTCGACGCCCACCTGGAGCGCATCGAGCAGGCCCGGCTGCGTGACCACCGGCGCCTCGGCCGCGAGCTCGACCTGTTCCACTTCTCCGACGTCTCGCCCGGCTCGCCGTTCTGGCATCCGCGCGGGATGGTGATCTGGAACGAGCTGTCCGATCTCTGGCGACGGCTCAACCGCGAGCGCGGCTACCAGGAGGTGAGGACGCCCATCCTCTACAACGTCGAGGTCTGGAAGACCTCCGGGCACTGGGACGCCTACCGCGAGAACATGTACTTCACCGAGGTGGAGAACGGCGACTTCGGCCTCAAGCCGATGAACTGCCCCGGCCACGTCAACATCTTCGCCGACCACCACCGGAGCTACCGCGACCTGCCGCTGCGCCTCGCCGAGCAGGGGCTCGTCCACCGCCACGAGCCGTCCGGGACGCTGCACGGGCTGATGCGGGTGCGTCACATCACCCAGGACGACGCGCACATCTTCTGCACGAACCAGCAGATCGAGGACGAGGTGATCGGCTGCCTCGAGCTTGCGAAGGACATCTACGACACCTTCGATCTCGACCTGCGCATCGAGCTCTCGACGAGGCCCGAGAAGCGGATCGGCGACGACGCGATGTGGGACGCGGCCGAGGGGGCGCTGACCCGGGCGCTCGAGCGCGCAGGCGTGGCGTTCGAGCTGAACCCCGGTGACGGCGCGTTCTACGGCCCCAAGATCGACCTGCACATGACCGACTCGATCGGCCGGTCATGGCAGATGGGCACGATCCAGCTCGACTTCCAGATGCCCGGCCGGTTCGGGATCAGCTACACCGGTGAGGACAACGCCGAGCACGTGCCGGCGATGATCCACCGCGCGCTGTTCGGCTCGTTCGAGCGCTTCATCGGCATCCTGATCGAGCACTACGCGGGGGCGTTCCCGATCTGGATCGCTCCCGTGCAGGCGGTGGTCGTGCCCGTGGCCGACCGCCACAACGGCTACGCGGAGTCGGTGGTCGCCGCGCTGAGCGGCGCCGGGCTGCGCGCCGAGGCGGATCTCCGCAGCGAATCGGTCGGCAAGAAGATCGCGGAGTCCGAGCACCAGCGCATTCCCCGCATCCTGGTCGTCGGCGACCGTGAGGTCGAGGCGGGAACCGTCTCGGTTCGCGTCCGCGGCGAGGGCGACGCCGGTGCGCGCCCGCTGGCCGAGCTCCGCGATGACCTGCTCGCGGCAGTCTCGGCGCGATCCGGCTAGATCGTCTCGCTGCCGCGCTGCAGCTCGACCACGAACCGGGCGCGGTCTCCGCGGTAGACGTCGCGCGCGAACTCGACCGGCCGGCCCTCGGCGTCGTAGGCAAGCCGGGTGACCAGGATGCACGGCGCACCGGCGCGCGTGCCGAGGTGGCGGGCGGCGTCCGGCTCGCACGCCGTCGGCTCGATGGTCTCGTGCGCCCGCACCGGCGCCACCCCGTACTCGTCACTCATCACGTCGTAGAGCGAGGTGGTCGCCAGGTTGTGGCGCGTGAGATCGGGGCAGACGCTGGCGGGGACGTAGGACTCCTCGACCAGCAGCGGCTCACGGTCTCCGAACCGCACCCGCTTCAGCATCCAGCACGCGTCCCCGTTGATCAGCCCGAGCGCTCGCTCGGCCTCCGACCCCTCGCCGTTCAGCAGCCGCACGGTGAGCACGCGGCCGCCCGGCTCGATGCCCTGAGCGCGCATCTGCTCGGTGAAGCCGGCGAACCGCTGCAGGCTGTGCTCGACGCGCGCCGGCGCAACGTAGGTGCCGGACCCCGGCCGCCGGGTGACGAGCCCGCGCCGGAGAAGCAGCTCGACCGCCTGGCGCGCCGTCATTCGCGACAGCCCGTAGCGCTGCGCGATGGTGCGCTCCGACGGTAGCCGCGAGCCGGGCTGGAGCGTGCCGGATTCGATATCCGCTGCCAGCACGTCCGCAACCTGCCGGTAGCGCGGCGTGCCGTTTGTCTCCCCGAACAGCATCGTGTCCGATCTATACCACGAGGCTTCCGACCTCACACCGCCGCTCCCGGCGATATCGTGGTCGCGTGTCGGAACCGGCCGGACAGCGGAGCTCCCGCACCTCGCTGCCGGCTCCGCCACCCGCCACGATCGCCGTGTGCGCCCTCACGGGCCTGCTCCTGCTGCTGGCGCTCGCCGGCGCGGCCGGGTCGGTCCTGATCGTGTGCTCGGCAGCCTCCGCCGCCGCGCTTGCCGCCGTTGGCGTCTGGTCGCGCTCGGTCACGGCGCTGGCCGTCGCCGGTGCCCTCGCCGCCGCTGCGGTGCTGGGGATCGCCGGGCTGGCGCTCGGCCGGCGAGCCTCGACCGCCGGCGAGGCCGGACACCCGTTCCCGCTCGTCGTGGGCCTGCCGTTGCAGCGTGCCCAGGCGCTGTTCCAGCGGCACGGCCCGGTGCACTTCGTGATCCGGCGGGTGGCGTACGGCGCCCGCGGCACGGTGCTGCACGCGACCGGGTACTCGCCCGACGGCACCTACGCGCCCGGCTCGACCATCACGCTGGTGGTGGGCACCCGTGCGCCGTCGCCGCCTCCGGGCGGGTAGCGTCCGCGCGATGGACGAGCTCTCGCACCGGCTGGGCGCCGGCCAGCTGTACGGCCTCGACCGAGTGCTGGAGCCGCCGGGCGCGTTCCCCCAGCCGGCCTGGCGGCTGGACGCCGATCCGCACGCCGGCCCCGGCGAGGTGCTGGTCGACGTCGAGCGGCTGAACCTGGACTCCGCGTCCTTCCACCAGCTGTCCCAGCAGGCCGCCGGCGACGCAGACGCGGTGGCTGCCGAGATCCTGCGGATCGTCGGGGAGCGGGGGAAGATGCACAATCCCGTGACAGGGTCCGGCGGCATGCTGGTGGGCCGGGTCGCGGCGGCCGGCGAGGTGATCACCGCCGCCCGCCACGTGCGGCCCGGGCAGCGGATCGCGAGCCTGATCTCCCTCACGCTGACCCCGCTTCGGCTGCGCCGGATCACGGACATCGACATGCGGCACGGGCAGGTGGCCGCCGAGGGAACGGCGGTGCTGTTCGCCTCGAGCCCGTGGGCGGCCCTGCCCGCCGATATCCCCGATCGGATCGCCCTGGCCGCGCTGGACGTGGCCGGCGCGCCGTCGCGCACGGCGGCCATGGTGCGGGAGGGGGACACCGTCCTGCTGATCGGCGGAGGCGGCACGTCGGGCCTGCTGTCGCTCCACGAGGCGCGGCGCGGTGCCGGAGCCGCGGGAACGGTCGTGGTCGCGGATCTGGAGGGTGCCGGGCTCGACGACGTGCGGTCGACCGGCCTCGCCGATCACGTCGTGGCGGCAGACGCGACCGATGCGCTGGCGCTGCGAGCAGCCGTCACAGGGGTTGCCGGGGAGGCCGATCTGACGGTGAACATGGTCAACGTGCCGGGGACGGAGCTCGGGAGCATCCTCTGCACGCGGGAGTCCGGGACGATCCTGTTCTTCTCGATGGCGACCTCGTTCACGGCGGCGGCGCTGGGCGCCGAGGGTGTGGGGCGCGCCACAACGATGGTGATCGGCAACGGCCACATGCCCGACATGGGGTTGACGGCGCTCGGAGTGCTACGGGACAATCGCCGCATTCGTGAGATCTTCGAGCAGCGTTACGGAGCTCCGTAGCGAGGGCCGACCACTCGAGCTGCTTCGAGTGGCCGGATCGCATCGGGAGGTGGGTGAGGCGATCGGCGCCCGCTGCGCCGACGCGGTGGCGCAGCGCTGTGCCGCGCTCGCGCCCGGTGCATCCGAGGCGGCGGTGCCCTACCGAGAGGTGACGGAGCGCGAGCTGCCATGGCTGGTCGAGGAGCTCGACGCGGTCGCCGACGCCGCCGGTGTCGACAGGTTGGCGCTGTTCGCGGCCGGGATCGAGGAACTCGACGCTGAGCCCGCCGAGCCCGGGCGCGGCTGCTCGGATCTCGTCGCCTGCGGGCCGGCCGCCGCGGACGGCCACGTCTGGGTCGCCCACACGAACGACCTGTCCGCGTCCGCCGAGGGCGACCTGATCGCGATCGAATGGTCGGTGCCGGGCGACCCGGTGGTGTTCACCGTCGGCATCGGGCCGTGGATCAGCGTCGGGTTCAACTCGGCCGGCCTCGCCCTGACCGGCAACGAGGTGACGCCGAACGACAACCGCATCGGCATCCCGCGCCTCATGCAGGTGCGGGACATCGTGCGGCGGCGCACGCTGGACGACGCGGTTGCGGCCGCCCTGCACCCGGCCCGCGCCTCCTCGTACAACAACCTGCTGTCGCACCGCGACGGCGGGGTCGTGTCGGTCGAAGGGTCGGCGACCGATGCCGAACTGCTGCGCCCGCAGGACGGCCGCCTCGCCCACACCAACCACTACGTCAGCGAGCGGATGCGGCCGTACGAGGGAGACGTTGCATATGCAGCACATTCCGGCGTCCGGTATCGTCGCGCCCTCGCATGGCTGGCCCCCGGAGACATCACGCCGACGACCCTCCGGGCGGCGCTGAGCGACCACACCAACGCTCCCGACTCGATCTGCCGCCATCTGCACCCGGGTTCGGAGACGAAGACTGTCTTTTGGTGCATCGCGGACGTCACAAGAGGGGAGATCACCTTCGGACGCGGCAACCCCTGCCGCTCTGAGGACCAACGCTATGCCTTCGAGTGACCCCCCGACGCGCTCCCACCGCTACGCCCAGCTGACCTGGCCGCAGGTGGCGGAGCGCGCCGCGGAGGATCCGGTATGTGTGGTCCCCGTGGCCACGCTGGAGGATCACGGCTACCACCTGCCGATCGACACGGACGCCGTGATTGCGGAGACGCTCGCCGAGCGGGCCGTGCTGGCCCGGCCCGACAGCGCGCTGCTGCTGCCGACGGTGACCCACGGCTACACGCCGCACCACATGGACTTCCCGGGCTCGATCACCATCGACTGGAAGCGGTTCGTCGACTACCTGCTCGACATCGGCAAGAGCCTGATCCACCACGGATTCCGGCGCATCCTGTTCGTGAACGGCCACGGGTCGAACGTGCCGCTCGTGGATATGGCCGCCCGCCTGCTGATGCTCGAGCGCCGCGACGTCACCGCAGCGACCTTCTGGTATCTCTCGACGCCGGAGTCGGCCGAGCTGCTCGCCCGAACACGTGACTCCGACCAGCCGGGCGGCATGGCGCACGCCTGCGAGCTGGAGACGTCGCTGTACCTGGCCATCCACCCGGAGCTGGTGCAGATGGACAAGGCGGTGCGCGAGATCCCCGAGTGGGACTCGGAGAACGTGTGGATGGACTGGAACGACGGGCCGCTCTCCATCAAGGGGCAGTGGAGCGGCTGGACCGAATCGGGGGTGATCGGCGACGCCACCGTTGCGACCGCCGAGAAGGGGCGCCTCTGGCTGGAGCAGGCGGTCAAGGAGATCGTCGGGCACATCGATGAGCTGGCACGGCGGGAGCCCCGTCCGGGCCGAGACCACCACGACGGCGCGCTGGACGCGCTGGAGACGAGGGAGGGAAGCAGATGAGCGGACGCAGGGCTTGTGCCCTGGTGCTGCTGATGCTTGCGGTGATGGGCGCCGCGGGATGTGGCGGCAGCAGCAGCACTAACAACGGCAGCGGCGGCAGCGGCGGTGGTGGTAGCGGCTCGATCAAGCAGGGCGGCATCTTCAGCGAGGGCACGACGAACTACATCGACACCCTCAATCCGTTCAACTACATCGAGGCCCAGTCGGTCACGGCCTTCGAGGAGATCTACCCCGAGCTGGTGCAGTACGGGCCCGGCCTGAAGGACATCGTCCCCAGCTACGCCAAGTCGTGGGACACGTCCGCCGACGGCAAGACCTGGACGTTCCACCTTCAGTCGGGCGGCAAGTGGTCGGACGGCCAGCCGCTGACCTCGGCTGACGTCGCCTGGACGGCGAACACGATCGTCAAGTACCAGAACGGTGCGACGGCCGTGCTGGCATCCTCGGTGGCGCACGTCACCAAGGTCGATGCGCCCGACCCGAACACGGTCATCTTCCACTACGACGCCCCGGTCGGCAACGCCCTGCCGGCGCTCTCGGGCCTGTTCATCCTGCCCCAGCACATCTGGGCCAAGTACGACACGAACAACGGCAAGAACCTGAAGACCTTCATTCCGGAGCAGCACCTGCCGGTGGTGTCCGGCGGCCCGTTCCAGGTCACCGCGTACTCCAAGAAGGGCACCACCGTGTTCAAGCCCAATCCCGGCTGGTGGGGCCCGAAGCCGCACGTCGACGCGGTCGCTCTCGTGTACTACACGAACGCCGACTCGATGATCGCCGACCTCCAGTCGGGTCAGATCTCGGCGGTCGACCAGGTGCCGTTCACCGCGGTCAACGCCGTCAAGAAGATCTCGAACGTTCACGTGGATACGTATCCGAGCGGCGAGATCGTCAACATCACCTGGAACTCGAACCCGTACAAACCGCAGAACCGCGAGCTGCTCGATCCACGGGTGAAGAAGGCGCTCTCGATGTGCGTCGACGTCAACCAGATCAAGCAGGTCGTCTTCAGCGGCTACGCGTTCCCCGAGGGCAGCCTGCTCGGCGCGCTGGCCGGCGACTGGCGCAGCCCGAACACCAAGCCCGTCTCGTTCGACTGCGCCGCGGCCAACAAGGAGCTGGACTCGCTCGGCTACAAGAAGGGGTCGGACGGCATCCGCGTGGCGCCGGCGACCACCGGCAAGTACGCGCAGCCGGCCCACAAGATGTCGTACCAGATCATGGTGCCGACCAGCCTCGACTTCAATGGCGACCGTGAGTTCTCCATCGTGCAGGAGGGCCTCAAGAACGCCGGTGTCCAGGTCACGGAGCAGAGCGGCGGCGATTCCTCGGCCGCGTACGCGATCGAGACCGGTGACACGTGCGACGGCACGAAGAACCCGCCCGTCGGCTACGACAAGTTCGACATCGCCCTCTGGGACTGGGTGGTGATCCCGGATCCGGACTTCCAGCTGTCGGTGGTGACGAGAGGGCAGTGGTGCTCGTGGAGCGACACCGGCTGGATCAACGCCAACTACGACAAGCTGTACCAGCAGCAGGGCACCACGGTCGACGTGGCCAAGCGCCGCGACATCGTGCACCAGATGGACGAGATCATCTACAACAACTGGCTGTACACGCAGCTGCTGAACGAGGAGGGCATCGCCGCGCACACCAACGCGTGGGTCGGCTATGACCCGCAGATGCAGGGGTACAACTACTCGTTCTGGACGGACGTCGGCCAGGCCGGCTAGGCCTGCACTGACCCGGCAGGGCGCGGAAGACACGACGGATGCAACGAAGCGACTACATCATCAAGCGCACGCTGTTCGCGGTGCTGACGGTGTTCGTCGCTGTGACGCTGAACTTCCTGCTCTTCCGCGCCCTGCCGGGCAACGCCGTCTCGGGCCTCAAGTGCCGAGCGTGCACCATCCAGTTCAAGAAGGCCGTGGCCCATGACATGGGCCTCGACAAGTCCAAGTGGCAGCAGTACGTCATCTACCTGAAGAACCTGGCCCACGGGGACATGGGCTACACCGCGATCACCCACAAGCCGGTTCGCGGGGAGCTGTGGGACCCGATCAAGAACACGCTGGCCATGATCACGCTCGGCACCGTGTTCTCCATCATCTTCGGCGTGTTCACGGGGGTGATCTCCGCCTGGCGGAGGGGCACATGGCTGGACAAGGGCTCGGTATGGACGGCGCTCGCCTTCTACTCCGTGCCCACGCAGTGGCTGGGGCTGATGATCGTCTACTTCGTGGCCGACCGGGTGGGGCTGCCGCACGGGGGCATCCAGAGCCCCGACTACGGCATCCTCGGCAACCCCGGCACCTATGACTTCCTCGTCGACCGGACGAAGCACATGATCCTGCCGGCGCTGACGCTCGGCCTCGTGCTCTATGGCGACTACACGCTGATCGTCCGCTCCGCGATGCTGGAGACGCTCGGCGAGGACTACGTGCTGACTGCCCGTGCCAAGGGCATGAGCAACTGGGAGATCGTCTGGAAGCACGGCTTCCGCAACGCGATGCTGCCGGTGGTCACGCTGATTGCGCTCTCGCTCGGCTTCATCATCGGCGGCGCGATCACCATCGAGTACGTCTTCGACTATCCCGGCATCGGCCTTGCCATCGTCGATGCCATCGACAAGCGCGACTACGCGTTCCTGCAGGGGGCCTTCCTCGTCCTGACGCTGTCGGTGATCTTCTTCAACTTCGTCGCCGACCTGCTCTACTTCAAGCTCGACCCGCGGGTGACCACGTGAGCCACGCCACCACGTCCACCGACCTCGCCCGCGACGACGACAGGTCGGCCGAAGCCGGCATCGAGACCACCCCCGACCGCCGGGGCTTCGTCCGCACGACGATCCTCGGCCAGCGGCAGGCGCTGATCGGCCTGATCATCGTCCTGGTGTTCGTGCTGATCGCGATCTTCGCGCCGCTGCTGGCGCCCTACAGCCCCACCGAGAAGACCGGCCCGATCTACGCGCCGCCGAGCAGCGCGCACTGGCTGGGCACCGACGACGGCGGCGTCGACATGCTCTCGCTGATGATCTACGGCAGCCGTGTCTCGCTGGAGGTCGGCTTCGCCGCTGCCATCGTCGCCATGGTGATCGGGGGCGCCGTCGGGGTCGTGTCGGGCTTCTTCGGGGGCGGCACCGACGTGCTGCTGATGCGGATCACCGACATCTTCCTGGTCATCCCCGACATCCCGCTGGTGATCGTGGTCGCGGCCATCTTCGGGCGCAACCTGCTGAACATCATCCTGATCATCGGGATCATCTACTGGACGAGCACCGCCAGGCTGATACGCGCGCAGGTGAAGAGCGTCCGCGAGCGGGTGTACGTGAAACGGGCGCGCTCGATCGGCGCGGGGAACAACCGGCTGGTGTTCAAACACGTGCTCCCGCAGGTGGCGCCCCTGCTGATCGCCAACACGGTGCTGATGATCGCGCTGGCCGTGTTCCTCGAGACCTACATCGCCTTCCTCGGCCTCGGCGACCCGAGCACGATCTCGTGGGGCAAGCTGATCGAGAACAGCTTCCTCGGCAACGCGGTGCTGAACAACGCCTGGTGGGCGGTCGTCCCGCCCGGCCTCGCCGTGACCATTGTGATCCTCGCGTGCACCATGGTCGGCCAGTCGATGGAGGACGGGCTCAACCCGCGGCTGAAGGTCGGCCACCTGGCCGTCCGCCGGTTCCGCATGCGGCCGCTGCACGGGAATCTGGAGTCCGAGTGAGCCAGCCGGTGCTGCGGGTCGAGGACCTGCACGTCTGGTTCGACCTCAGCGGCGGCCGCGAGCTGCACGCCGTCCAGGGGGTGACGTTCGAGCTGCACCCGGGCGAGCGGATGGGCCTCGTCGGTGAGTCGGGCTGCGGGAAGACGACGACCATCCTGGCGGTCATGGGTCTGCTCCCTGGGAGCGCCTCGGTGGCCGGCAAGGTCTTCCTCGACGGCGAGAACATCCTCGAGAAGGGCGAGGAGACGGTCAGCCCCCACCGCTGGCGCGACATCTCGATGGTGTTCCAGGGCGCGATGAACGCCTTTAACCCGGTGAAGACGGTGGGCAGCCAGATCGCTGAGCCGATGGAGCTGCACGGCACCGCGACGGGGAAGGCGGCCAGGGCGCAGGTGCGCGAGCTGCTCGAGCTGGTCGGCATCTCCGGCAGCCGTGCCGACCGCTATCCGCACGAGTTCTCGGGCGGCATGCGCCAGCGCGCGGCGATCGCCCTTGCGCTCGCCTGCGAGCCGAAGGTGCTGCTCGCCGACGAGCCGACCACGGCACTCGACGTGATGGTGCAGGCGCAGATCCTCGAGCTGCTGGTGCGGCTGACGCGCGACCTCGGCCTGTCGATGATCCTCGTCACGCACGACCTGCCGGTCGTGGCCCAGGTCTGCGACCGCGCCGCCGTGATGTACGCCGGCGAGATCGCCGAGATGGGCGAGATGTCGACGATCTATCACGACCCGAGGCATCCCTACACGCGGATGCTGTTCTCGGCCACACCCGACCTGCTCGGCGACGAGGACGTCAAGTCGATCCCGGGCGCGCCGCCGCGGCTCGACCGCGAGCTGGTCGGCTGCCCGTTCGCGCCGCGGTGCGACTCGACGTTCGCCCCGTGCACGGTGACGCATCCGCGGCGGCTGGAGATCGATCCGGGGCACGAGGCGATCTGCCACCTGAACGACCGGGTCGTGGTGGAGGAGACGGCGTGAGCGCTCCGGCCGGAGCCCCGGCACCGCTGCTCGAGGTCGAGCGGGTGGTGACGCGCTACCCCGTGCCGCGCGGCATCGTCGGCATGATGGCCCGCCGGCCGAAGCTCACGGTGCACGCGGTCGAGGGCGTCACGTTCTCGGTCGCACCCGGCGAGATGCTTGCGCTGGTCGGGGAGTCCGGCTGCGGCAAGACGTCGACGGCGCAGACGGTGGTGCGAATGGTCGACCACGAGGACGGCTCGATCCGGTTCCACGGGCGGGAGATCGGCAAGCTGTCGCAGCGTGAGCTGCGGCCGCTGCGCCGGGAGATCCAGATGATCTACCAGGATCCCTACGAGTCGCTCGATCCCCGGTTCACGGTGCGCGATGCCGTCGAGGAGCCGCTGCTCGTGCACAGCCTCGCCGGCTCCCGGGCGGAGCGGGACGCGCAGGTGCGCGAGGCGCTGGTGCGGGCGGGCCTCACGCCCCCCGACCTGTACATCGACCGGTACCCGCACGAGCTGTCGGGCGGCCAGCGCCAGCGGGTGGCCATCGCCGCCAGCCTCGTCCTCAAGCCGCAGCTGCTGGTCGCCGACGAGCCGGTCTCGATGCTGGACGTCTCCGTCCGCGCCGGGATCCTGTCGCTGCTCGACGGCCTCCGCAAGGACGGGATGGGCATCCTCATGATCACGCACGACCTGTCCACGGCGGCCCACTTCGCCGACCGCATCGCGGTCATGTATCTGGGCCGAATCGTGGAGGAGGGTCCCGCGCGCGACGTCGTCCGAAACCCGCAGCATCCCTACACACGGGCGCTGATCTCGGTGGTGCCCAAGCGCGACCCGCGCGAGCAGACGGTGCCGCAGATCCTCACCGGCGAGACGCCGAACCCGGTGCACGTTCCGACCGGCTGCCGGTTCCATCCGCGCTGCCCGATCGCGGAGAGCCGGTGCACGAGCACGGATCCCAGCCTGCAGCCGCCGCCCGGCGCAGAGGTGCCCGACCACCGTGCCGCGTGCATCGTCACCGCGCCCGGGCCGGACGCCACAGAGGTGGGGCCGGACGGCCGCGGCACCCCCGCGCCGGCTGCGTGACCGCACCCGGGGCCACGGCGCGGCCGTGAGCGTGCTCGATCTGATCGACGCCTACCGGCGCCGGGAGCGTTCGCCGGTCGAGGTGGCCGAGCAGATGCTGGAGCGGATCGCGGCGCTCCCGGGCCGGCTGAATGCCTTCGTCACGGTGACCGCGGACATGGCGCTGGAGCAGGCGGCCGCCGCCGAGCGTGCCTACGCCGATGGCACGGCGGGACCGATCGCGGGTGTGCCGGTCACGATCAAGGACCTGCTCGACGTCGCCGGGGTGCCCACCGGTCTCGGCTCGCTGCTGCACGATCCCCGGCCTGCCGCGGCCGACTCGCCGTTCGTCGCGGCGGTGCGCGCGGCGGGTGGAGTGATCGTTGGCAAGACGGCAACGCCGGAGATGGGGTGGAAGGGCGAGACCACCAGCCGTGTGCATGGCTCGACCGAGAACCCGTGGCGGGCCGGCCTCAGCTCGGGCGGATCGAGCGGCGGTGCGGCGGTGGCCGCCGCGACGCTGCCAGACGCCCTCCACCACGGCGGCGACGGCGCGGGGTCGATCCGCATCCCGTCCTCGATGTGCGGGGTGTTCGGGCTGAAGCCGACCTGGGGGCTGGTGCCGACCGATCCGGTCAACTCCGGGCTGTCCGTCCAGGGGCCGATCGCCCGGTCGGTGGCCGAGGCGGCCCTGCTGCTCGACGTCACGGCGGGCACAGGGACGCTGGCCGCGTTGGGCGGCGGCGTGAGCGGCCTGCGCGTGGCCTGGGGCGGAGACCTCGGCTTCGCGGCGGCCGAGCCGGAGGTGGTCGCCGTCTGCGAGGCGGCCGCGCGATCGTTCGCGGCGCTCGGCGCGACGGTGGACGAGGCGTTCCCGCCGCTGGGCGACCCGTGGCCGGTCGTGGACACCATATGGTGCGCGAACCAGGCGGCGCCGTTCTCGGGCAGCCGGCTGGATGCTGCGCGGGAGCGGCTGGACGGCGGGCGTGTGCCGGTGATCGAGCGGGGGCTCGGCATGACGGCGACCGAGCTGGTCGATGCGCAGGCGGCCAAGGCGGTCTACGCCGCGGCGTGGGAGGCGTTCATGCGCGAGTGGGACCTGGTGCTCACGCCGACGCTCCCGCTGACCGCCTTCCCTGCCGGGCTCGACCAGCCCGGATCGGTCGCGGGACGGCCGACCGACTACCTGTCGTGGACGGCGTTCACCTACCCGTTCAACGTGTCGGGGCAGCCGGCGGCGACGGTGCCCTGCGGGAGCGTGGACGGGCTGCCGGTCGGCCTGCAGATCATCGGCCGCAGGGGCGACGACGCACTGGTGCTGCGTGCTGCCGCCGCCTTCGAGCGAGCGCATCCGTGGGCCTTTCCGCTTTGATACAACGCGCGACCATGACCGAGCGATGGAGAGATCTGGCCGGCCCGGTGGGGCTGCTGCCGACGGGCGAGCGAAACGCCATCACGGACGTCCCCGGTGTGCGCGTCGGCCACTCGCAGGCGGAGAGCGGCGAGATGACCGGCGTGACCGTGGTCGAGCCCCCGCAGCTTCCGGCCCGTGCCGGGGTTGCGACGACGAACGGCGTCGGCGAGCTGACGAAAAAGCTCGAGATCGACGAGTGGGGCGTGGTGCAGACGGCGATCTACCTGTGCGGGACCCACGCCCTCGGGATGGTGTACCACGCGGCCGTGCTGGCCGAGGGAGGCGATCCGTCGAACACGCTGATCCCCGTGGTCGGGGAGTGCGACGACTCCGACCTCGGCGACTCGCGCACCGTCACGGTGGACGACGTGCTGCGCGCGCGGGACGCGCTGGGGGTTGAGGTCGCCGAGGGGTCGGTCGGCGGGGGGACGGGGATGACGTGCTTCGACTTCGCCGGCGGCATCGGCACGGCGTCGCGGCGGATCGGCGGCCACACGCTGGGAGTGCTGCTGATGTGCAACTTCGGCGAGCGCGAGCGTCTGACCGCCGGCGGGCTGACGTTCGATCCCCCGGACGGGCCGCCGCCGCCCGAGGGCTCGTGCATCGCCGTGGTCGCCTGCGACGCGCCGATGTCCGCCCAGCAGCTGCGGCGGCTGGCGCTGCGGCCGCTGCTCGGTCTGGCGCGAGCCGGGTCATATGCACACAACGGGTCGGGGGAGATCGCAATCGCCTTCACCACCAACCGCGAGCAGACCCTCGAGAACGACCAGCTGAACCCGTTCTTCGCCGCCGCATACGAGGCGGCCGAGGAGGCGGTCTACAACTGCCTGGTGGCGCCACGGCCGCCGATGCGCAAGCGCGACGGGCGCGAGCACCCGGTGTTTCCGGTGCACCTGCTGCCGGCGTGAGCGCCCTCCCGGCGCTGGAGCAGCTGCTGGCACCGCACCGCACGGTGGCCGTGGTCGGCCTGGCGAAGAACGCCGGCAAGACGACCGTGATCAACCACCTGATCGAGCGGATCGACGGCCCCGTGGGACTGGTCTCGCTCGGCCTCGACGGCGAGGCGCGCGACCAGCTGACCCGGCTGCCCAAGCCGCGCGTGCGCCCGCGCGCCGGGACGCTGGTGGCGAGCGTCGCCGGCCTCGCCGACGAGCGGACGGTGGTCGCCCGGCTCGGGTTCCGCACGGCCGTGGGGGAGGTGGTGCTCACGGAGCCGCCGCCGGGCGAGCCGGTGGTCGTGTCCGGCCCCGCCCGGCTGGACGAGCTCGACGGGACGGTCGAGGCGCTGCTCCGGCATGGCGCCCGGCGGGTGCTGCTCGAAGGCGCCCTCGGCAGGCTGGGACCGGCCGCGCCGGGGAGGGCGGAGGCGGTCGTGCTCGCGGCAGGTGTCTCGCTCGCCAACGGTCGCGACGACGCGGCGCTGCGTCTGCGGCTGGCGGTGGACGCGCTGGCGCTGCCGGCCACAGCCGAGCCGGCCGCGATCACGGTACGGCACGCCGCCGGGTACGAGCAGGAGACGGCGGCCGCGGTGACGGCGGCCGGGAGCGCGGAGCTGGAAGGCGCGGTGACGGGGCCGCTGCTCGAGCGCCTGATGCGCGACGGGGTCCGGGCGCTTGTGGTCGCGCCCGACGCGACGCACGTGATGGCCCGGCCGCAACAGCTGGCGCGCGCACGCCGGGCGGGAGTGGAGGTGGCGGTGCGACGCCCGCTCGCGATCGCGGCGCTGACGGCGAGCCCGTTCCATCCCGACGCGTCGTTCACCGCCGAGGAGGCGTTCGCAATGGCACGGGACGCAGCCGGCGGACGATGGCCGGTCTACGACGTCGTTTCCGGCATGCTATGCGCATGAAGCTCGAGCTCGACAGCGGCCTGGTGGCCGAGGCGCACGGGCTCGCGGACGAGATCGCCGCGCCGGTGCTCGACTTCGCACGGGCGCACACGACGGTGGCGATCGAGCGCACGGTCGCGCGGCTGTTCGGCGTGGACGGCGTCGACGATCTCGGGGTGCCGCTGCCGAACGTGCTGGTCGACGCGCTCGGACCGCGGCTCTGCCGCGGGCTCGCAATGCCGCTGGCGGCGGCGTGCGCGGACGGCCGGACGCCGCAGCAGGTGGCCGAGGCCGTTGCGGCGGGTGCGCCGCTCGCAGACCCTCCGGACGAGGCGCTGCCCGACGCCCGCCGCCTCGCGGCACGCCTGGCCGAGAACGCCGACGCGGCGATCCTCGCCTGCCGGGCGGAGCGCTCCCGGCTGATCGAGCAGTACGGGGATCCATCGACGCCGTGGATCTACGTCATCGTCGCCACGGGCAACATCCGCGAGGACGCCCGCCAGGCGCAGGCGGCCGCGAGGGCGGGGGCGGACGTGGTCGCCGTGATCCGCTCGACGGCCCAGAGCCTGATCGACTACGTGCCCTATGGCGAGACGACCGAGGGCTTCGGCGGCACGTATGCCACACAGGCCAACTTCCGGCGCGTGCGGGCGGCGCTGGACGAGGTGATGCCGGAGGTGGGGAGGTACCTGCGGCTGACGAACTACGCCTCGGGGCTGTGCATGCCCGAGATCGCTGCCTGCGGGGCGATGGAGCGGCTCGACATGATGCTGAACGACTCGATGTACGGGATCCTGTTCCGCGACATCAACCCGCAGCGAACGTTCTGCGATCAGTACGTCAGCCGGATGATCAACGGCCGCGCGGGGATCATCATCAACACCGGGGAGGACAACTACCTGACGACGGCGCCCGGGCACGAGGCCGGGCACACGGTGATCGCGTCGAACTTCATCAACCGCGCGCTGGCGCTGGCCGCCGGCATCCCGGAGCCGCAGATCGGGCTCGGGCACGCCTTCGAGATCGACCCCGACCGGCCGGGGCAGCTGATGGAGGAATGGGCGATCGCGCTCCTGATCCGCGAGCTGTTCCCGCGCTGCCCCCTGAAGTACATGCCGCCGACGAAGCACGTCACGGGCGACATCTTCCGCACGCAGTCGCTGGGCACGCTGTTCAACCTGGTCGGCGTGGCGACCGGACAGCACATCCAGCTGTTGTCCATCCTGACCGAGGCGGTGCACACGCCGTTCATGTCCGACCGGATGCTCGCGATTCAGGATGCCAGGCGGGTGTTCGAGGCGGCTCGGCCGCTGCGTGAGTCGTTGCAGGCGGTGCCCGGCGGGCCGCTCGAGCAGCGGGCGCAGCTGGTGCTCCGAGAGGCGGTCGAGCTGCTGCGCCAGGTGGCCGAGGCGGGGATGTTCGAGGCGGTCGAGCGTGGCTGGTTCGCCGACACGCCGCGGCCGCGCGACGGTGGGCGTGGGCTGGAAGGGGTGGCCGAACGCGACCCGGCCTATATGAACCCGTTCCTGGAGCTGTGGGAGCCGACGCTGGCCGAGGCGGCGAGTGCCTGAGATCGTCCCCTACGGGGACACGCTCGGCGACGGCATGGTGCAGCTCAGCTTCACGCTTCCCGCGCCGGCGGACGCGAGGGCGCGTGAGCTGGGGCTGCAGTTCCTGCGCAACACCGGCTTCCTCGAGCCGCAGATCGTCCACATCGGCGCCGCCGACCGTGACATGACGTTCTACGTGGCCTACGCCCGCGCGCCGCGCGGCGTCGATCCCGCGGAGATCACCGCGAGCGAGGTGGAGGCGCCGGAGCTCAGCTTCTCGCAGATCAACGCGCTGATCGAGCGCGAGCTCGGCCGCAGGATGGTGGTGATCGGCGCCGCGATCGAGTCCGACGCGCACACGGTCGGCATCGACGCGATCATGAACATGAAGGGGTTCGCCGGCGATTACGGGCTGGAGCGCTACCCGTGGATCGAGGCGGTGAACCTGGGCGCGCAGGTGCCCTGCGAGCGCCTGGTGCGCGAGGCGCAGGAGCGCCGGGCGGACGCCATCCTGGTGTCGCAGGTGGTGACGCAGAAGCAGGTGCACGCGCGGCAGCTGACGAAGCTCGTCGACCTGCTCGAGGCGGAACAGCTGAGAGACCGGTACCTGCTCGTGTGCGGCGGCCCGCGGTTGTCGAACACGTTCGCGAAGGAGCTCGGGTACGACGCCGGCTTCGGGCCCGGCTCGCGGCCCTCGCACGTGGCGGCCTGGATGGCGCGGGAGCTGGTTGCCCGCACGACCGCCGCGCGCCAGGGCGACGGCTGACCCGTCACAATTCCGTCACGCCTCCGTCAAGCCCACCCGGTGGGGCTTTGACTCCAATAATTGGGCCGGAGAAGCGTTCCGCCCAACCAGGCGGCGAACCCGTCACGATTGTGTGCCGATCGTGCAACGCCCACACGACAGGAGTTGGTCTCCAATAATTGGGTCGCCGGTTTGCGGTATTGACGGCGGCGATGGGTGCTGCCGGGCCTGCGGCGACCCCGTATCATCGGACGTCCACGGCGATCGAGCACGGAGGAGACGATGGAAGGACTGACAGTCGAGCTGCGCATGCGCCTCTCGGCGGCGGACGCCCACTACGGCGGCAACCTCGTCGACGGCGCCCACGGGCTCGAGATCTTCGGCGACATCGTCACGGAGCTCGCCATCCACACCGACGGCGACGAGGGGCTCTTCGCCGGATACGAATCTGTCGAGTTCCTGGCGCCGCTGCACGCCGGCGACTTCGTCAGCGCAAAGGGCACCATCATCCGCATGGGCACCACCAGCCGCACCGTCGACCTCGAGCTGCGCAAGGAGATCGCCGCTCGCCCGGACATCAGCGACTCCGCAGCCGACTACCTGGACGAGCCGGTCATCGTCACCCGCGCTCGCGGCACATACGTCGTCAAGAAGGACCACTCGCGCGGCCCGCAGGGCCGTGCGCTCGCCCGCGGGTGAGCGGCGACCTGATCATCACCGTCGCCCCCTGCGGCGCGGAGACCATGCGCTCGCACAACCCGGCAGTGCCCTACACGCCGGACGAGATCGCCGCGGAGGCGCGCCGCTGCTTCGACGCCGGCGCGCGGATGGTGCACGTGCATGCTCGCTGGGACGACGGCACCCCCACGCAGGACGCCGGCCGCTACCGCGACACCGTCGCCGCCATCCGTGCGGCCGCCCCGGAGATGATCGTCCAGGTATCCACCGGCGGTGCCGTCGGCATGGCGCCCGCCGAGCGCCTCGGCTCGCTCGAGGCCGGCCCGGACATGGCCACGCTCACCTGCGGGACGGTGAACTTCGGCCAGGGCGTGTTCGAGAACCCGGCCCCGCTGATGCTGGAGTTCGCCCGCGCGCAGCTCGCGCGGGGCGTCCGTCCCGAGCTCGAGATCTTCGACCTCGGTCATCTCGACAACGCCCGCTGGCTGATCGGCAAGGCGCCGCTCGAGGGCCCGCAGCACTACGACCTGGTGCTCGGCGTCCCCGGCGGCGCCTCCGGCACGCCGCGGAACGTCCTCACCCTGGCCGACCGCCTGCCCGCTGACGGCAGCACCTGGAGCGCCACCGGCATCGGCCGCTCCTTCCTGCCCGTCGTCACCACCGCACTCGCCGCCGGCGGGCATGTCCGCTGCGGCTTCGAGGATCAGGTGGAGGTCGCTGTCGGCACCCTCGCGTCGTCGAACGCCGAGCTGGTCGAGCGGGTCGCCGCCATCGCCGCTCTGCTCGGCCGCTCCCCGGCCAGCCCTGCGCGTGCGCGCGAGATCCTCCGCCTCTCGGCCGCCGCCGCATCGCTGCGTCCTCGGTCGGGCCGATAGCCCCGATATCGGCCCTCCCTCGATCCTTGCGCTGCTCGCCTACCGGTCGGCCCAGACCGCACGGCGCCGTGGAATCAACCATCTAGGCCGGCTGCTCGACGGCCGGCTGGGCCGCCGCCAGCAGCTCCCGGACGCGATCCTCGGACACCGGATGGAAGTCCTCGTAGAACTGCCCGACCGACTGGAATCGCTGGGGTGCCCGCAGGGTCACAAGCCGGTCGCACTCCCGCGCCAGCCGCTCGGCCGCGGGCCGTGGCAGCACGGGCAACGCCACGATCATCTGCCGCGCTCCCGCGTTCCGCACCGCCGCGATCGCCGCCCGCACCGACGCTCCCGTCGCCGCCCCGTCGTCGATGATCACGGCCACCCGTCCGATCAGGTTCATCGGAACGCCGCCGCGAAGCCGCTCGTCCATCGCCCGCGCCTCGGCCATCGCACCGTCGTAGGCCTCCTCGATCTGCCGCGTCGTCAGCAGCGACGCGATGCGGCGGTTCGTGAAGCGCTCGCCCTGCGGGGCAACGGCGCCCATCGCCAGCTCCGAATACCCGGGCATCCCCACCTTGCGGATGCACAGCACGTCCAGCGGCAGCTGCAGCAGATGGGCCGCCTCGGCCGCGACCTCGACTCCACCGCGGGCCAGCCCGACGACGGTGACGTTGCTCTTCAGCCGCAGGTCGGGAAGTGCGGCGGCGAGCCCTGCGCCCGCCTGCGTGCGGTCCTTGAACACGTCGGCGATCATTGCGAACCCCGCGATGAAGGTCAAGGGTGGCGTCCGAAACTGTGTCGCAGCTGTAACCACATTGTCACAGGTGTGGCGGGCGGCGGGGGGAGGGCCATCCGCTATACTCAAGCCCTGGCAAAGCAGAGGCATCCCGCTTCTCACCCGCCACGCGTCAGGCGTTCGGCGGGTTCAACCGAGCAGTATGACGGTCGATCCCCGCTCCGGGGAGACGAGGACGGGTGCCCAGCGGCGCCCGTTTTGCGTTGGCGACGAAGGGAGACACCGAGCTTGAATCTGATCGTGACTGGGCCCG
This sequence comes from Gaiellales bacterium, assembly GCA_035695105.1. GTDB lineage: Bacteria > Actinomycetota > Thermoleophilia > Gaiellales > JAICJC01 > JAICYJ01. Next base: position 25,904 of record DASSEV010000086.1, on the reverse strand, counting down.
CCTCTTGAGACCGCGGCGACGAATCGACCAGCGGCCGCAGGAGCCGACCACCAGGATCAACGATGCCATCCGCGTGCCGCAGGTGCGCCTGATCGGCGCAGACGGCGAGCAGATCGGCATCAAGAGCACCGACGAGGCGCTCAAGTACGCGTGGGACAAGAACCTCGACCTGGTCGAGGTCGCTCCCGACGCGAAGCCGCCCGTGTGCCGGGTGATGGACTACTCGAAGTACCGCTACGAGCAGGAGCAGAAGGCAAAGCTCGCCCGCAAGCACCAGTCGACCATCACCATCAAGGAGATCAAGCTCAGACCGAAGATCGACCCGCATGACTACGCGACCAAGAAGGGCCACGTCGTCCGCTTCCTGAAGAACCGGGACAAGGTCAAGGTGACCATCATGTTCCGCGGGCGGGAGATGACCCACCCAGATCGGGGCCGGACGCTGCTACTGAAGCTGGCGGAGGAGGTCTCCGACCTCGGCGTGGTGGAGTCCGCACCGCTGCAGGACGGTCGCAACATGGTGATGATGCTGGCGCCGCACAAGAACGCGCCGGCACAGCATCCGGCCGCCGCGCCCGCGGCCGATGAGGCGCCCGCCGCCGACACGGCTCCGGCCGAGGCGGAGGCGGCGAGCGAGGCCGCGGCCGATACGGCAGCAGCCGCCAAGAACAGCTAGGAGAACAGCGATGCCCAAGATGAAATCGTCCTCAGCCGCGCGCAAGCGGCTCCGGCTGTCCGCCGGCGGCAAGGTGATGCGCCGCCGCGCGTTCAAGTCACACCTGCTCGAGCACAAGTCGGCCAAGCGGCGGCGCGCCAAGCGCAAGGACACCGGGCTCGCATCCATGGACACCCGTGAGGCGCTGCGCCTCCTCGGCAAGCGATAGGGAGGGCCACAGATGGCACGCGTCAAGCGCAGCGTTCACGCCAAGAAGAAGCGCCGGGAGGTGCTGGAGCAGGCCAAGGGCTACCGCGGCCTGAAGAAGAACTCCTACAAGAAGGCCAAGGAGCAGGTGATGAAGTCGCTCGCCTACTCCTACCGCGACCGCCGCGCACGCAAGCGCGACTTCCGCCGGCTCTGGATCATCCGCATCAACGCGGGCGCGCGGCAGAACGGCCTCTCGTACAACCAGTTCATGCATGGCCTGAAGCTGGCCGAGATCGAGCTCGACCGGAAGGTGCTCGCCGACATCGCGGTGAGCGACCCGCAGGCGTTCACGGTTATCGCGGACACCGCGAAGGCCGCGCTCGCCAAGGCCTGAGCACTTGGAGCCGATCACGTCGCGCGCGAACGCGCGGCTGAAGGCCGCCCGCAGGCTGCAGGCCAAGCGGCACCGCACCGCCGCCGGCTTGTTCCTGGCCGAGGGTGAGGACATCGTCGAGGAGGCGCTGGCCGCGGGCATCCTGCCGGCCGAGACGTTCGTCGCCGCCGACCGCCCCCCGGCCGAGCAGCTGGTCGCCCGGCTCGCGCGGGGCGGCCCGGTGCACGTGGTGGCCGACCCGTTGCTCGCGGAGCTCGGCACGCTCGGCCATCCCGCCCGTGTGATCTGCGTCTTCCGCCGCACCGACCTGCCGCAACGAGCCGGCGACGCCGCGCTCGGCATCTACCTCCACCGCGTCATCGATCCGGGCAACGTGGGCACGGTCGTCCGCGCGGCGGGTGCCCTCGGTCCCGCCTTCGTGGCGCTCTCCCCGGGATGCTCCGATCCGCTCTCGGGCAAGGGCGTGCGCGCCTCGATGGGTGCGGTGTTCCGCGTTCCGATCGAGCAGGCCGACGAACCACCCGGCGCCGGTCGGCGGATCGCCCTGATCCCCGACGCGGGCAGCGATCTGTGGCAGGTCGACCTCACCGGCCCAGTGCTGCTGCTCGTCGGCGCGGAGCGCCTCGGCTTGCCCGAGGAGCTGGTCGCCAACGCCGACGAGGTCGCCCGCATCCCGCAGGCACCCGGAGCGGAGTCGCTGAACGCGGCAGCGGCGGCGACCGTCGCGCTCTACGAAGCCGTGCGGCAGCGCGCGGCCGCCTGAGCGCCGCCTCAACACCATTGAAACCGTCCAACCGTCGCCCCGTACGGTGGGCGTGATGAAGCGGAGAACGCGCGGGCTCGGCCTTGCGTTGGCACTGCTGCCGGCGGCGGCCGTTGCCGGCTGCAGCGGCAGCGGAGCAGCGGCGCCGCACATCCCGGCGGCGATCCACCGCATCCGCCACGTGATCGTCGTGATGCAGGAGAACCGGTCGTTCGACAACTACTTCGGCACGTATCCGGGCGCCGCCGGCATTCCACGCAAGGTGATGGAGGGCAAGCGGGACTGCAACGTCGACCCGCGCACCGGGAGGTGCCTGCTGCCGTACCACGACACCCGGCAGGTCGACGTCGGCGGCCCGCACACCGCCGCCGACGCGATGGCCGACATGAACACGGGGCGCATGGACGGGTTCGTCCGCCGCGTCCGCCATGCCCTGACGAGCCCCTGCCGGACGAACCCCGCCACCCCCGGCTGCGTCATCGACGCGACCCGCCCGGACGTGATGGGCTACCACACTGCCGCCGAGATCCCGAACTACTGGCGCTACGCCCACGACTTCGTGCTGCAGGATCACATGTTCGCGTCCAACCTCGGCTGGAGCCTTCCGTCCCACCTGGCGATGGTGTCCGGCTGGTCGGCATCGTGCACGGCACCGGCGGACCCGCTCAGCTGCCACGGATTCGACGGGTGGGCGAGGCCCCGTCATCAGGGCACGATCCGCTATCCGTGGACAGACCTCACCTACCTGCTGGCACAGCACGGCGTCACGTGGCGCTACTTCGTCGAGCCCGGCGTGCAGCCCGACTGCGCGGACGGCGACATGCACTGCCCGTCGCGCGCCCAGAACTCCCACACGCCGAGCATCTGGAACCCGCTGCCGCACTTCCTGGACGTCCACACCGACCACCAGACGATGAACGTGCAGCCGTCGGAGGACTTCTTCCGCGACGCACGGGCGGGAACGCTGCCAAGCGTCTCGTGGATCGTTCCCAGCTGGCAGAACAGCGAGCATCCGCCGGCTCCGATCTGGCGGGGACAGGCGTGGGTGACCAGCATCGTGAACGCCGTCATGCGCTCACCGGACTGGAAGTCGAGCGCGATCTTCATCGCCTGGGACGACTGGGGCGGGTTCTTCGACCACGTCCGCCCGCCCTACGTCGACGACCTCGGGTACGGCCTGCGTGTGCCGGGGCTGCTGATCAGCCCGTACGCACGGCGGGGCTACATCGATCACCAGACCCTCAGCTTCGACGCCTACCTGAAGTTCATCGAGGACGACTTCCTCGGCGGCGCGCGCATCGACCCGATGACCGATGGGCGGCCGGACTCACGGCCGAGCGTCCGCGAGAACGCCCACATCCTGGGGAACCTGTACAGGGAGTTCGACTTCAGCCGGCCGCCGCGGAAGCCGGTGCTGTTGCCACCCATACCGAATCGGGGCTGTCGATCGCCAGCCGCCGGCCGTCGAACCCGCCGTAGCAGTGAACGTCGTCGAACCCGGCCTGGGCGAGGAGCCCGGCCCACGTGCGCGGCTCGGCCCACCAGAGCTCCATCGTCGCCTCGCGCCCGCGCGTCCGCACGGACAGGCTGAGCGACCGCTCCTCCGGCCGCCAGTCGGCGCGCTCGTGGATGCCCGGCTCGCGCTCGAGCCAGCGTCCGTGCGTCTCCTCGATGTCCACGCGGTCGGGGTGGAAGACGTCGAACGCGAGCCTGCCGCCGGGCCGCAGGCGGTCGCGCAGCGACTCGAGCACCGCGAGCCGCTCGGCGTCGTCGCGCAGGTGAAGGAACGCCCGGAACGGGACCGTCACGAGCGGGAATCTCCCCAGCTCGGGAAGCCGGCGCATGTCGGCGTGCACCAGCCGCAGCGGCACGTGGTGCGGGAGCGCCTTGGCCCACGCCAGGTCGAGCATGTCGTCGCTGATGTCGACGCCGACCACCTCGATCCCGGCCAGCGCGGTGGGAACGGCCACGCGGCCGCTTCCGACGCCGATCTCCAGCACCGGCCCGCCGGAAGCCAGGGCGAGGTCGACGTAGAAGCCGATGTCCTCGGTCACCGACCGGCACCAGGCGTCGTAGGCCGTGCCCAGCGCGCCGTAGGGGTCGGCTGTCGCCGCAACGCTCACGGGGACAGGGTACAGGCGCCCGTCGGTACACTTGTGCGCTCATGAATCCGGAGACCGTCCAGCAGGAGGGCCTCGCGGCGGTGGCCGCGGCGCCCGATTCGGCCGCGCTCGAGCAGGTGCGCATCGCGCTGCTCGGCCGCCGCGCGCCGCTCGTGCAGGCGCTCCGCGAGCTCGGCTCCCTGCCCGCCGACGAGCGCGGACCGCGGGGCAAGGTGCTGAACCAGGTGCGGCAGGCGCTCGAGGCAGCGCTCGACGCCCGCGAGTCAGAGCTGCGCGCATCGGAGCTGGAGCGGCGGCTGCGCGAGGACCGGGTGGACGTCACCCTGCCCGGGACACGCGTCGATCGCGGCCACACCCACCTGATCGAGCAGACGGGGCGCGAGATCCTGGACGTCCTGCTCGGCCTCGGCTACCGCATCGCCGACGGCCCGGAGGTCGACACCACCTACCGGAACTTCGACGCGCTGAACACGGCCGTCACCCATCCCACCCGCCAGCAGTCCGACACCTACTACATCGACGACCGCACCGTGCTTCGCACGCACACGTCGCCGATGCAGATCCGCACGATGGCCGCCCAGCCCCCGCCGGTGTACATGGCCACCATGGGGCGCTGCTACCGCCGCGACACCCCGGACGCCACCCACACCGCCATGTTCACGCAGATCGAGGGCCTGGCGGTCGACGAGGGGCTGTCGCTGGCCCATCTCAAGGGCACGCTGCTGGCCTTCGCCCGCGAGATGTTCGGGCCGGATCGGGAGGTGCGTCTGCGCCCGCACTTCTTCCCCTTCACCGAGCCCTCGGTCGAGGTCGACGTGTCCTGCTTCAACTGCGCCCGCGACGGCTCGCCGTGCCGCGTGTGCAAGGGCGAGGGCTGGGTCGAGATCCTCGGCGCGGGCATGGTCGACCCCAACGTGCTTGGTCATGTCGGATACGACGCCGAGCGGTGGACCGGCTACGCCTGGGGGATGGGCGTCGAACGGATCGCCGGGCTACGCCATGCGGTGCCCGACATCCGCTGGCTGTGGGAGAACGACCTGCGGCTGATGGAGCAGTTCGGATGAAGGTGCCCGTCTCCTGGCTGCGCGAGTACGTCGACTTCGACATGCCGGCGCGCGAGCTCGGCGAGCTGCTGAGCATGACCGGCACCAAGCTCGAGGCCATCCACAGCAGCGCCGTGCCGGCCGGTGGGGACGGCTTCCGCGTGGGCCGGGTGCTGACCCGCGAGCAGCACCCGAACGCCGACCGGCTGTCGTTGACGACCGTGGACGTGGGGGAGGGCGAGCCGCGGCAGATCGTCTGCGGCGCCACCAACTTCGGGCCGGGCAGCACGGTCGCCGTGGCGCTCCCGGGCGCGACCATGCCCGACGGAACCGTGCTTCGTGCCGCCAAGCTGCGCGGCATCGAGTCCGACGGCATGATGCTGTCCGAGCGCGAGCTCGAGCTGTCCCAGGAGCACGCCGGCCTGATGCTGCTGCCGGACGGCCTCACCCCGGGGACGCCGCTCGCCGAGGTGCTGCCGATCGACGACGTCGTGCTCGAGTTCGAGATCACGCCGAACCGGCCCGACTGCCTGAGCGTGTACGGCGTCGCTCGCGAGGTCTCGGCATCGCTCGACGTCCCGCTGGCCGGCTGGCCGGGCGAGGATCCGCAGCCGTCCGGCGACGGCAGCGTCGGCGATCACGTGACCGCCCGGCTGGAGGCGCCCGACCTGTGCCCACGATGGTCGGGGAGGGTGTTCACGGACGTCACGGTGGGGCCGTCGCCGCCCTGGCTGAAGGCCCGCATCGCGGCCGCAGGGATGCGGTCGATCTCCAACGTCGTCGACATCACCAACTACGTCATGCTGTGCGTCGGCGAGCCGACCCACGCGTTCGACCTCGACAAGGTCACCGGCCGGGAGATCATCGTGCGCAGGGCGGGCGACGGCGAGCGGGTGGTGACGCTGGACGGCCAGGAGCGCACGCTGGACGCCGACGTGCTCGTGATCGCGGACGCCGAGAAGCCGTCGGCGATCGGCGGGCTGATGGGCTCCGAGTGGAGCGAGGTGTCCGACCAGACGACCACCGTCCTGATCGAGTGCGCGAACTTCGACGGCCCGAACATCCAGCGGTCGTCCGCGCGCCTGGGGCTGCGCACCGAGGGCTCGACGCGCTGGGAGAAGGGCCTCGATCCGCACCTGGTGCCGCGCGCGCTCGCCCTCGCCTCCCAGCTGATGGTCGAGCTGGCAGGAGCGACGCTCGTGCCCGGCACGATCGACCTCCACGGCGACCTCCCGGAGCCTCCGGTCGTCCCGCTGCGCAGGGAGCGGCTGGAGCACGTGACCGGCCTCGAGTACGACGATGCGCGCATCGAGCGGGCGCTCACGCGGCTCGGCTACGAGGCCCGCGACGGCGGGTGGCTGGTGCCGACGTGGCGGGCGGCCGACACCACCCGCGAGGCCGACCTGGTCGAGGAGGTGGTGCGCATCGACGGCATCTGGAAGGTGCCGAGCGTGATGCCGCCGCACGCCGACGCCGTTGGCAAGCTCGATCCTGACGTCCGGCTGGCGCGGCGCGTCGCCGAGGTGCTGCTCGGCGCCGGCCTGTCGGAGGCCGTGACCATCGCCTTCACGGACGAGGGCCTGGCCGCCCGGCTGCGCCTCGGGGACGGCGACCCGGAGCGGGACGCCGTGCGGATCGCGAACCCGATGGGCGCCGACCAGGCGCTGCTCCGCACGGTGCTCTTCCCGGGCCTGCTGGAATCTGCCCGCCGCAATCTGGACGCCGGCCGGGACGGGGTCGCGCTGTTCCAGATCGGCCGGGTGGTGCTGCCCGCGCCTGGCGAGGAGCTGCCCCGCCAGCCGGTGCGGGTTGCCGGCCTGATCGCGGGCAGGGGCGCGGGCTTCTTCGACATGAAGGGCGTGGTCGAGGCGCTCGAGCGCTCGCTGCTCGTGACGCTCGACGTGTCGGCCGCCGGCCGCCCGTACCTGCACCCCGGACGCTCGGCGTGCCTCGGGCAGAGCGGCGTGCTCGGCGAGGTGCACCCGCTGGTCGCCGAGACCTTCGGCATCGAGGCTCCGGTGTGCATCTTCGAGATCGACCTGGATGAGCTGGACCCGGGTCCGGCGACGAGGCTCTACCGCGACGTCATCACCTACCCCGCCGTCCGCCAGGACATCGCCGTCGTGGTGGACGAGTCGGTGCCGGCGTCGGCGCTGCTGGCCGCCATCCGTGACGCCGGAGGGGAGCTGCTCACGGCGGCCGAGGTGTTCGACGTGTACCGCGGTGCGCAGGTCGGCGAGGGCCGCCAGAGCATCGCCGTGCATCTGGCGTTCCAGGCGCCCGACCGCACGCTCACCGACGCTGATGCGGACGCCGTCCGCGCGCGCATCGTGGACGCGCTTCGTGAACGCCTGGGCGCCGAGCTGCGCGGCTAGTCGGTCGTGCCCTGCGTGGCCACAGGCCGCACGTCCGCCGTGCGGTTGAGCAGCCTCAGCGTGCCGCGCACCCCGACGGAGTCGAGCGTCGCCAGGCGCTTGCGGCAGAGCGCGGCGGCCGTGCCGTAGCCGAACGTGTGCGCGGCGCGAAAGCGGAAGATCCCGCTGCGCCAGTCGCGCTCGTGCCAGGGGTTCAGCGGGGAGAGCACGAGCGCGGTCTCCTCGCTCTGGGCCGCATCGAGCAGCTCCAGCTCGAGATTCATGGACGACCAGTCCTCCGGCTGGCGGCCCAGGATGTCATCCCATTGCTCTGCGAGCGCCTTCATCGCGAGGCGCATGGTATCGCGACTACAGTGCCGACCGTGGATGACGTGTTCGCGACCCGGCTCGCCGACCTCGCCGTCGGCTTCGGCGCCAACGTGCAGCCCGGACAGATCCTGGTCGTGAACGCGGAGCTCGGCCGCGAGCAGGTCGCGCGGGCGGTCAGCGATGCCGCATACCGCGCCGGCGCGCGCCACGTGGAGGTCGCCTACAGCGACGCCTGGGTGCGGCGCGCGCGGATCGAGCACGGCTCGGACGACTCGATCGGATACGCACCCCAGTGGCAGGTCGACCGAATCCAGCGCATGGGGGAGGAGCACGTCGCGCTGATCACGCTCGAGGCGGCCCTCGACCCGGCCGCCACCGCCGGCCTCGACCCGGCACGGCTCGGAGCGGATCAGTCCCCGGTTCGCCAGGCGTACCTGCGGCTGGTCGTCGACCGGCTGATCAACTGGTGCATCATCGCCTGCCCGACACCCGAGTGGGCCGCCCAGGTCTACCCGGAGCTCGACGCCGCCGCCGCCTTCGACCGGCTGGTGGCCGACCTCGCTCACGTCCTGCGGCTCGACTCGGAGTCGCCGGTCGACGCCTGGACGGCACGGTTCGAGCGGCTCTCCGATGTCGCGCGGCGGCTGACCGAGCGGCGCCTCGATGCCGTCCACCTGCGCGGCGAGGGCACCGACCTCACGGTCGGCCTGCTCCCGTCATCGTGCTGGCTGGCAGCGACGTTCGAGACGAGCGACGGCATCACCCACCATCCGAACCTCCCGACGGAGGAGGTGTTCACGACGCCCGACCCGGCCAGGACGGAGGGCACGGTGCGCTCGACGAAGCCGCTGCTGGTGGAGGGCAGCCTGATCGAGGGCCTGCGCGTGCGGTTCGAGGCGGGCCGCGCCGTTGCCATCGACGCCGACGCGAATGCGGAGGTGCTGCGTGCCCGCGCCGGCCGCGACGAGGGCGGCTCGCGCCTCGGCGAGCTGGCGCTGGTCGACGGCGAGGGGCGCATCGGCGCGCTCGACCGCGTGTTCTACTCGACGCTGCTCGACGAGAACGCGGCCAGCCACATCGCTCTCGGCAATGCCCTGACGGCGGCCGTGGGCGACGAGGCCGACGTCCCGAGCGCGAACACCAGCTCGATCCACATCGACTTCATGGTCGGCAGCCCCGAGATGGAGGTCGACGGGATCGCCGGCGGCGAGCGGGTGCCGCTGCTCCGCAACGGCGAATGGCAGCTGTGAACGACGAGCGGGGCCAGCGTCTCGCGGAGCTGCTGGTCAGGTTCGGCGCCAACGTGCAGCCGGGGCAGGTCGTGCTCGTCAACGGCGACCTCGACGACCGCGATCTTCTCCGCAAGGTGACAGCGGAGTGCTACCGCGCCGGTGCCAGGCACGTGGAGGTCGACTACCTCGATCCCTACCTCCAGCGCAGCCGGGTGCTGCACGGCGGCGACGACGCGATCGGTTTCGCGCCGCCGTGGGAGTTCGACCGTGTCCGAGCCGTGGGCGAGGCCGGATGCGCGACCGTCAGCCTGGTCGGCGGCACCGACCCGAAGGTGCTCGCGGGGCTCGACCCCGACCGCCTGGGCCGTGACCGCTCGCCGGTCGGCAAGGAGTGGCTCAGGCTGACCGCTGAGCGGGCCTTGAACTGGACGGTCGGCCCGGCGCCCTCGGCGCGGTGGGCGGCGGTCGCGCACCCCGACATGGAGCCCGCCGCAGGGCTGGAGCGGCTGTGGCAGGAGATCGAGCGGGTGTGCCGGCTCGATGATCCCGATCCGGTCGCCTCCTGGGACGAGCGGATGTCGATGATCGTCGCCGTGGGAAGGCGGCTCACCGAGCGCCGGTTCGACGCGCTGCACTTCGAGGGGCCCGGAACCGACCTGACCGTGGGGCTGCTGCCGAGCTCGGTGTTCGTCTCCGCCGGCGACATGAAGACGGCCCACGGCGTCGCGCACCGTCCCAACCTGCCCTCCGAGGAGGTGTTCACCATCCCGGACCCGATGCGGGTCGATGGGCATGTGACGTCGACCAAGCCGCTGGATGTCGACGGCACGCTGATCAGCGGGCTGTGCGTGCGATTCGAGCGCGGCCGTGCCGTCGCCATCGACGCCGATCAGGGCGCCGGGATGCTGCGCGCCCGGGCGGCGATCGACGAGGGGGCCGCGCGGCTGGGCGAGGTGGCCCTGGTGGACGGGGCCAGCCGGATCGGCGCGCTCGGCACCGTGTTCTACGAGACGCTGCTGGACGAGAACGCGGCGTCGCACATCGCGCTCGGCGGCGGGTTCGACTTCGGCGTGCAGGACGAGGCGGACCGGGAGCGGATCAACCGCAGCGAGATCCACATCGACTTCATGATCGGGTCGCATGACGTCTCGGTCACGGGCGTGACACGAGACGGCGAGCGGGTGCCCGTCCTGCGCGGCGGCGCCTGGCAGATCTAGATGATTGATCCCGCGACCCCGCACGTCTGATCGTCCGACTTCGGGTAGTTGCCCTCTGTCAGGCGGCTGCGACCGGTAGGACTGCCACTCCCGGTCTGCGTGATCGCAGATCGGTCGTGACCGGTGCAAGGCCTGCGGCCTTGTACCTTGCTGCGTCCTCGGTCGAGCCGATATTCCCGATATCGGCGCTCCCTCGATCCTTGCGCTGCTTGCCTACCGGCCCACTCCCAATCTGCGTGATCGCAGATTGGTCGTGACCGGCGCAAGCCGTTGGCTTGCGCCTTGCCCGCACGGCGCCGTGGGATCAATCATCTCGCCGAGCTACGCCGCGCCGGTGCGCATGCGGTGGATCGTGGCGATCACCTCGGCCGGGTCGAGGTCGTCGCCCATGCCGAAGCCGCCGCCGCGCAGCCGCAGCGAGGTGTACGCCATCAGGTCGCGCATCGAGGCGACGCCGATCACGTGGCCCTCGTCGTTCGTGACCGGCAGGTGGCGGAAGTGCCCGTCGACCATCAACGCCATCGCCTCGGCCAGCTCGGTCGCGGGCGTGGCCGTGAGCACGTGCCTCGTCATCCGGTCGGAGACCGGCACGGCCGGGTCGACGGCCTCGCTCACGCAGCGCAGCAGGTCGCGCTCGGTGATCATGCCGACCAGCTCATCGCCGTCGGCGAGCACGATGGCAGCGCCCACGTCGGCCTCGACCATGCGTCGCGCCGCGTCGCCGATCCGGGTGTCCGGGGAGACGGTGACGAGGGCGGTGCTCATGACGTCGGTCAGCTGCATCCTGCCTCGAGTGTACCGGCGGTCCGCCGATGCCTCCAGCACCAGGCGGCCGGCGCATAGAGTGGGCGCGTGCAGATCCGGACTCCACCGGCCGTTCCACCCGGGTCGACCATCGGCGTCGTCTCGCCGGGCAGCCCGCCGGAGAGCCGTGCCGCCGTCGAGCGCGGCATCGCGTGGTGGGAGGCGAACGGCTACGCGGTGAAGCTGATGCCGGGAGCGCTCGCGCAGGACGGATGGCACGCCGGCAGCGCGGAGGTGCGCGCCCGCGACATCCAGGATGCCTTCGCCGATCCCGAGGTGGACGCAGTCCAGACCATGCGCGGCGGCTATGGGTCGGCGCAGGTGATCCCGCTGCTCGACCTTCCCCGGATCGCCGAGACGCCCAAGGCGTTCATCGGCATCTCAGATATCACTGCGCTCCACGCCGCGCTGCTCGTGCGGTGCGGCATGGTGACGCTCTATGGGCCGGGGCTCCTCATGCTGGGACAGCCCTCGCCGCCCGCCCTGACGACGAGCCGGCTGCTCCAGGTGCTGGGCGGAGACGGCACCGGGCCGGTGCCCGCCGATCCCGACCGCCTGACCGTCATGGCCATCGCCGGAGGGAGCGCCGCGGGCCGGCTGGTCGGCGGGTGCCTGACCGACTTCATGTACACCGTGGGCACGCCGTGGGAGCCGCCGCTCGATGGGGCGATCTTCTTCTTCGAGGAGGTCGGGCTGGCGCCGATCCAGATCGACAGGGCGCTCCTGTACCTCGACCAGATCGGCAAGCTGCGCGGCGTCCGCGGGATCGTCGTCGGCGAGCTGGCCGGTTGCGAGTGGTACGAGCACACCTCGGCGCCGCGCTCGAAGACGCTGGAGGAGGTGCTGGCGGACCGCCTCGGCGGGCTCGGAGTTCCCGTCCTCTACGGCCTGCCGCTCGGCCACGGCGGCTCGCTTGCGACCCTGCCTCTGGGGGGCGAGGCGACGGTCGACGCGGAGGCGCTGACGCTCACCATCGATCGCCCGGCGCTGGGGCCCTAGACGAGAAGCAGCGAGGGTGACTGCAGCAGCCGCTTGACGGTCTGCAGCAGCTTCGCCCCGTCGGCGCCGGAGCACGCCCGGTGGTCGCACGAGAGCGTGACCCGCATGATCTGGCGGATCGTGATGTCCCCGTCGGCAACGACCGGTCGCGGCACCGTCGCACCGACCGCGAGGATCGCCGACTCGGGCGGGTTGATGATCGCCTCGAAGTTGGCCACGTCGAACATCCCCATGTTGCTGACGGTGAAGGTGCCGCCCTCGATCTCGCGCTGCTTCAGATTCCCCTCGCGTGCCCGGCCGGCCAGGTCGCGGGTCTCGCTGCTGATCTCGCGGACGGACTTGGTGTCCGCCGAGACGACGACGGGCACGATCAGCCCGTCGTCCAGTGCGACGGCGATGCCCACGTTCGCGTGGGCGTGGTAGACGTGGCGGCCGTCCACAAACGACCGGTGGGCCTGGGGGTGTTCGAGCAAGGCCAGCGCGCAGGCGCGAACGATCAGGTCGTTGACGCTGATCTTCCCGCCCGACGCCGCGAGGCCCCCGTTCAGCTCCGCCCGCAGCTCCAGCGCCCGGGTCATGTCGATCTCGGACTCGACGTAGAAGTGCGGCACCGTCGCCTTGGACTGCGCCATGCGGGCGGCGACCGCCTTCAGCATCGGCGTCAGCTCGCGCACCTCGTCGCCCTGGGCCGGCTCCGGTTGCCCGGCGGGCGCGGCCGGCGACGCCTTGGGCGCGCCGCCTCCGGCGATCAGGCGCTCGACGTCGGCCTTGACGATGCGGCCCTCGGGCCCGCTGCCGCGGCCGGCCATGCCGCTCAGGTCGATGCCGGCGTCGTCCGCCATGCGGCGCGCGATCGGCGACACCCGCAATGCGGCGCCAGTCGCCGAGCCGTTGCTCGCCGGACGTGGGGCCGGCGGCGCGGGCGGCGCGGCGGCGGCTTCGACGGGCTGCTCCGACGTCACGGGAGGAGCCTCGTCCTCCGCCGCCTCCTCGGCGACAGGATCGGCCGGTGCGGCGCCGTCGACCTGCTCGCCCTGGTCGCCGCCGATCGCGATCGGTGCGCCCAGGGCGGCCGACTCGCCGTCGCCGACCAGGATCCGCAGCACGGTGCCTGCGTCGTAGGCCTGGAACTCCATCGTCGCCTTGTCGGTTTCGATCTCGGCCAGCACGTCGCCCTCGCTGAAGGAGTCGCCCTCCCTGACCAGCCATCGGCCGATCGTTCCTTCCTCCATCGTGTCCGACAGACGTGGCATGACCAGCTCCTCGCTCATGCCGTGATCCCGCTCTCGGCGAGGAGGGCGCGGGCGGCCGCCTCGATCTTCGCCTCGAGCGGCAGGGCTGCCAGCTCGAGCGGCTTGGAGTAGGGCATCGGCACCTCCGCGCCGCCTACCCGCTCGACGGGCGCGTCCAGGTCGTCGAAGCAGAGGCGGTGGATGCGTGCGGCCAGCTCGGCGCCCACGCCGTAGGTCGACCAGCCCTCCTCGGCGATCAGGGCGCGGTTGGTCTTGCGCACCGACTCGGCCACCGTCTCGGCGTCCAGCGGCCGGAGCGACCGCAGGTCGACGACCTCCGCCTCGATGCCGTCGCGCAAGAGCACGTCGGCGACGCGGAGCGCGCGCTGGACGGTGTAGGAGTGGGCGACGATGGTCAGATCGGTGCCCTCGCGGACGACGGCCGCCGACCCGAACGGCACCGTGTGGTCGGGGTCGTCGGGGACGGGGCCGGTGACGTTGTACATGACCAGGTTCTCGACGAACAGCACCGGGTCGTCGTCACGGATGGCGGTCTTCAGCATGCCGTACGCGTCCGCGGGCGAGGCGGGCGCGACCACCTTCAGACCGGGACAGCCGGCGAACCATCCCTCAAGGCTCTGGGAGTGCTGGGCAGTGAGCTGCGCGCCCGCGCCCGCCGGCGTCCGGATCACGAGCGGCACCCCGACGGTGCCGCCGAACATGTAGCGGATCTTCGCCGCGTGGTTGATGACCTGATCCATGGCGACCAGGATGAAGTTGATCGTCATGATCTCGACGACCGGACGCAGCCCCATCATGGCGGCGCCGATGCCGGCGCCGATGAAGCCCTCCTCGGAGATCGGCGTCTCCCGAACGCGCACGGGCCCGTACTTCTCCCAGAGGCCGGCGGTGACCTTGTAGCTGCCCTCGAACCGGCCGATCTCCTCGCCCATGAGGAAGACGTCCGGGTCGCGCGCGAGCTCGTCGTCGAGCGCTCGGCGCAGCGCCTCGCGGTAGGTCATGTCTGCCACGATCGCTCCTCACCGCGCTCACCGAAGGGCGCGCCCGCCCGCATGCGGGCGAACTGCTCTCGCCACGACGGGTCGCCGTAGACGTGCTCGTAGAGCGTGTCGGGATCGGGGAAGGCGGCGGCGAGGGCGCCGTTGATGGCCTCCTTCACCTCGGCGGCGACGTCGGCCCAGATCTGCTCGATCTCCTCGGCATCGAGCAGGCCGCGATCGGTGCAGAGCAGGCCGAATCTCGTGATCGGGTCGCGGCGCCGCCAGGACTCGATCTCCTCGGGCGTGCGGTAGACCTTGCCCGCGTCGGCCACGCTGTGCCCCCGGAACCGGTAGGTGACCGTCTCGAGCAGCGCGGGACGCCGCTCGGCGCGCGCCTGCTCGAGCAGGCGGGCGGCCGCCTCGCGGACGGCGAGCACGTCGTTTCCGTCCACGCGCTCGCCATGCATCCGGTAGGCGGCGGCGCGGCGCCACAGCTCCGGCTCGGCCGACGACTGCTCGACCGAGGTGCCCATCCCGTACTGGTTGTTGATGATCTGGAAGACGATCGGAAGGTCCCAGATGCCGGCCAGGTTGAGCGCCTCGTGGAACGAGCCGGTCTCGACCGCCCCGTCGCCGAACTGGCAGAGCACGGCGTGGGGCTGGTCGCGGTAGACCAGGGCCAGCGCCGTGCCGGTCGCGATCGGCAGGTGCGCGCCGACGATCCCCCAGCCGCCGAAGAAGCGGCGCGGCACGTCGAGCAGGTGCATCGAGCCGCCGCGTCCGTGGGCGACGCCCGTCTCCTTGCCGAACAGCTCGGCCATCACCGCCTCCGGCGGGCTGCCGACCGCGATGGCGGTGCCGTGATCGCGGTAGCTGGCGTAGAGGCAGTCGCCGTCGGCCAGTGCGTCGATCGCTCCAACGGTGGAGGCCTCCTCGCCGATGGCGAGGTGGCAGTAGCCGCCGATTCTCGCCCGCGTGTACTGCTCCTCGGTGCGCTCCTCGAAGCGCCGGATGAGAGCCATGGTGCGGAAGAGGCGGCGTGCGGTATCGGCGTCTGGGAGGACGTCCGTGGCGGTCTCGGCGGCCTTGGCCATACCGGGGAAACCTTA
The DNA here is from genome assembly GCA_035695105.1 of Gaiellales bacterium. GTDB lineage: Bacteria > Actinomycetota > Thermoleophilia > Gaiellales > JAICJC01 > JAICYJ01. The sequence continues at coordinate 10,438 of DASSEV010000086.1, read as the reverse complement.
GCGGGTAGAGTCCACGGCGCACATGGCCGTCCCGGTCACAGTCCCGCAGCTGGGCGAGGAGATGCGCTCCGCGATCCTGATCCGCTTCCTCGTGGCCGAGGGCGGCGAGGTGCACCGCGGCGACCCGCTCTACGAGCTCGACACGGACAAGGTGACCCAGGAGGTCGAGGCCGAGGCGGACGGCATCGTGCTTCGCATCGACGGAGAGGACGGGGCGGAGTACGACGTCGGCGCGACGCTGGCCTGGATCGGCGAGGCGGGGGAGTCGCTGCCATAGCGGTGCTCGAGGTGAGCAGGTTCGGCGCGGGCGATGGCGAGCCGCTGCTCGCCCTGCACGGCGTTACCGGCCACGGCGGTCGATGGCGGGAGCTTGGGGAGCGCGGGCTTCCGGAGCGGCGCTGGCTCGCGGTCGACCTGCGCGGCCACGGACGGTCGACGTGGGACGCGCCGTGGGCCGCCGAGACCCACGTCGCCGACCTGATCGAGACGCTCGATGCCGAAGGCGTGGGGCGGTGCGACGTGGTCGGCCACAGCTTCGGCGGACTGCTGGCGACCCACCTGGCGGCGACGGCGCCCTCCCGCGTCGGACGCGTGGCCCTGCTCGACCCGGCGATCGCGCAGGACGGCCGCGAGATGCTGGAGGCCGCCGAGGAGACGCGGCTGGACGAGGGCTGGTCGACGCGCGAGGAGGGCCTGCGCGAGCGGCTCGCCGGCCGGTCGCCGGCGGCCGCTCCGTTCGTGGAGGCCGACTACGACGAGACAGTCGAGCAGGGTGAGGACGGCCGCTGGCGGCTGCGGTTCTGCCGTTCGACGGTGGTGACGGCCTGGAGCGAGATGGCGCGCGACCCGGTGGCGCTGGGCGGGTTCCAGGGCGAGCTGCTGCTGGTTCCCGCGCTGAACGACGGCATGGTCGGCGAGCACGTGGTGGAGTGGCTGCGAAACGAGCTCGACTCGAGGCTGACGGTGCACGGCCTCGAGGCGGGGCACATCGTCTACTGGGACGCGTTCGACGAGACGGTGGCGGTGCTGCGGCCGTTCTTCGGGCTGCACGCGGCGGCCTGACCGGAACCAGTTCGGGCGGCTTCGCGGCCCTCACGGGTTCAAGACATGCCGTCAGCCACGTGGGATCGGCGTGACGGTGTTGCGCGAACCGACCGCCCGGGGGCCGCGCGCCCGCCCTGAGATACGATCCCGACCGCATCGCCACCGATCGACGAGAGGTGAAACCCGATGGAGTGTGACGTTGCCGTCCTGGGCGGAGGCCCGGGTGGCTATCCCGCTGCGATCCGCGCCGCCCAGCTCGGCGCCAAGGTCGCACTGATCGAACAGGCGCGGGTCGGCGGCACCTGCATCACGATCGGCTGCATCCCCACCAAGACGTGGGTGCAGACCGCGCATGCGCTGAAGGACGCGCAGCACACCTTCTCTCAGCTCGGCGTGAACGTCGACGGGGTGACGCACGACTTCTCGACGACGCAGAAGAACAAGGAGACGATCGTCAACGGCCTCGTCAACGGCATCACCGGCGTGGTCAAGGCGAACGGCATCGAGGTGGTGTCGGCCCGCGGACGCTTCAAGGACGCGAACACGCTCGCGGTCGACGGCGGCGAGGACATCGCCTTCAAGCAGGCGATCATCGCCACCGGTTCGCATCCGCTGCGCCCGCCGGTGGACGGGATCGACGGGCCGCTCTGCGTCGACTCGACCGGCCTGCTCGAGGTGAGCGAGGTGCCGCGCCGCATCGTCATTCTCGGCGGAGGGGTGATCGGCGTCGAGTTCGCCTCGATCCTGTCGCACTTCGGCAGCGAGGTGACGATCGTCGAGATGCTGGACAGCCTGATTCCGACCGAGGACGCGGACGCCGCTCGGGAGCTGCACCGCGCCTTCAAGAAGCGGGGCATCACGATGCACCTGGGCGCGCGCGCGAGCCGCATCGAGCACGGCCCCGCGGCCACCCTGCATTTCGAGTCCTCGGACGGCACCGCCGGCCAGGTCGAGGCCGACCTGGTGCTCGTCGCCACCGGCCGCGGCCCGAACACCTCCGACGTCGGCCTCGAGCAGGCGGGCGTCGCGTTCGACCCGCGCAAGGGCATCGAGGCCGACGAATCGATGCGCACGAACGTGCCGCACATCTTCGCCGTCGGCGACGTCGCCGGGAAGTGGCAGCTCGCGCACACGTCGTTCCGCGAGGGCGAGGTCGCCGCCGAGAACGCGCTCGGCCACGCGGCCACGGTCGACTACGCGGCGGTGCCGCGCTGCATCTACACGGATCCCGAGGTGGCTGGCGTCGGCCTCACCGAGGCGCAGGCCCGCGACCGCTACGGCGACGAGGTCGCCGTAGGGCGCGCGCCGTTCTCGGCGAACGCCCGTGCCCAGATGTACGCGGACAAGACCGGTTGGGTGAAGACGATCCACGAGACGCACTACGGCGAGCTGCTGGGCCTCGTGATCGTCGGCCCACAGGCCACCGAGCTGGTCAACGCCGGCGTCGTCGGCATCACCGCCGAGGCGACCATCGAGACGATCGCGGACTCGATCGCCGCGCACCCGACGCTTGCGGAGTCCGTGAAGGAGGCGGCGCTGGTGGCGCTCGGCCGGCCGGTCCACCTGCCGCCGGCGAAGCCGCGCGCACGGGCCGTCGCCGCCCGGTGAGCGGCGTACGCGCGTCGCGGCTGCTGATCCCGACGCTCAAGGACGACCCGGCCGACGCGGAGGCGATCAGCCACAAGCTGCTCGTCCGTGGCGGGTTCGTCCGCCAGGTCGCGAGCGGCCTGTACAGCTACCTGCCGCTCGGCTGGCGGGTGATGCGCCGGATCGACCGGATCATCCGCGAGGAGATGGACACCATCGGCCAGGACATGCTGATGCCGGTGCTGAACCCGGCCGACCTGTGGGAGCGCACGGGCCGCTGGGACATCCCGCAGCTGTACAAGCTCGAGGACTCCTCCGGGCGTCGCTACGCGCTGGCCATGACCCATGAGGAGTGCGTCACCTTCCACGCGGCCCACGAGATCCGCTCGTACAAGGAGCTGCCGCAGATCTGGTACCACATCCAGACCAAGGAGCGGGACGAGCCGAGGCCGAAGAGCGGCATCCTGCGGACACGCGAGTTCCTGATGAAGGACTCCTACAGCCTCGACCGGGACGAGGAGGGGCTGGACGAGAGCTACCGCCGCCACATCGACGTCTACAAGCGGATCTACGACCGCTGCGGCCTGCAGTACTGGATGGTCGAGTCGGACGTCGGCATGATGGGCGGCCTCGGTGCGCACGAGTTCATGGCGCCGAGCAGCGCGGGGGAGGACGAGGTGGCGCTGTGCTCGTCCTGCGACTACGCCGCGAACGTGGAGCTTGCCCGGTCGCGTCCGCGGCCGCCGGAGTACCCCGAGCCGCTCGACGCGCCCCGCGAGGTCGAGACGCCAGGCGTGACAACGATCGAGGGGCTCGCCGAGTTCCTGGGCATCGATCCGGCCGCGACGGCGAAGGCGATGGTCGTTGTTAAGGATGGCGAGGTCGTGCTGGGCCTCGTGCGCGGCGACCACCGGCTGCACGAGCTGAAGATGGCGAAGGCACTCGGCGGAGAGTTCCGCCCGGCCACCCTGGAGGAGATCGTGGCGACCTTCGGCGCGGAGCCGGGCTCGATCGGAGCGGTTGGCGCGACCACGCGGATCATCGCCGACGAGTCGCTGCGGGACGGGCAGTTCGTCGGCGGAGCGAACCGCACCGGCTACCACCTGCTGGGCGTCGAGGCCGGCCGCGACTACCGCGCGGAGTTCGCCGACATCCGCGAGGTTCAGGAGGGCGACGGCTGCCCGAGCTGCGACGGCACGCTCCACATCGAGCGCGTTATCGAAATTGGGAATATATTCAAGCTCGGCACCAAGTACTCGGTGCCGCTGAACGCGACATACCTGGATGAGTCGGGGCGGGAGCAGCCCATCGTGATGGGCAGCTACGGAATCGGACTGGCGAGGATCATGGCTGCGACGATCGAGCAGGGGCACGACGACAGGGGCATGATCTGGCCTGCATCGATCGCTCCCTTCCAGGCGCATGTCGTCGTGATTGGCGACGCCGATTCGGAGCAGTTCGCCATCGCCCGCCGGATCGACGATGAGCTGTCCGAGAGCGGTGTGTCTGTGCTGTTCGACGACCGGGACGCCAGCCCCGGTGTCAAGTTTGCAGACGCAGAGTTGATCGGCGCTCCGGTGCGGATCACAGTGGGAAAGCGGACCGTCACCGAGGGGACGGTCGATGTTCAGGCTCGCAGGGGGCGCGAGCAGTCGTCGATGGACGTGCAGGGTGCTGGACAACGGGCGCGCAGCATCCTGGAGGAAGGAGCCTGAGGATGGCCACGAAGAAGGCAGCACCATCGAAGAAGGCCGCGCCGGCCAAGCGCGGTGCCTCGAGCAACGGCACGAGCCAGCCGTTCGGCGTCGCGCTCGAGGCGCGCATGCGGGACAAGGGCATCTCCTACCGGGCGCTGGCCGAGAAGACCGGCCTCTCGGCGGGCTATCTCAACCACCTCGTGCACGGAAACCGCCCCGTGCCGGCGAACCCGGTGATCCAGAGCATCGCGAAGGCCGTCGGCGTGAAGGCCGACAGCTTCAGGGAGTTCCGGATCCGGAAGGTGTCGGAGGCGCTCGCCAAGAAGCCCGAGCTGGTCGACAAGGTCTACGTCGACATCGTCAAGGGCAAGTGATCCTGATCCGCGTCTGACCCTTCGGGGCGCGGTGCAGCTCCACATCCCGTGTGTCGGCGCCGGCAGCAGTGCCGGCGGCGGCATGGCGAAGCCGGTTCGCAACCTGGCGTAGCTGCGGCGCCGGGACGGTTGCGGTCAGGCGGGCGCCGCTCGCGCACGGCGGCACGGCTGCCGGCGCGAAGATCCGGCTCAGGCGCTGTGAGTCGACGTGCCTGACAAGCAGCGACCCGGTGGAACCGCCGCCGGCGACGTTGTCCTGCGTCTGCGTTGCCTTCGGCTGCGCCGACTGCGAGGCGCCGCCGGCGAGTCCACTCATCGCCCCGGAGCTCGAGCTGCCGTTGCCCAGATGGCTGATGCCAAGGGCCGCCGCGCCGGCCACGGCCGCCGCGGCGATCAGGGTCGCCGCCGGGCGCAGATAGCGGCGCTCGCGCCCGCGCGGCTCCGCGCGCACCCGCCGCATCACCTCGGGGGCGAGATCGGGCGGTGCCGCCGCCCGTCCCTCGTCGGCGAGGCGGCGGCGCAGCTCCTCGTGTCGTCGGTCGTCGTCGGTCATGGCGTCCTGTTCGGCTCGAGATGCTGCGCGAGGCGCTCGCGGGCGCGGCTCAGCCGTGACTTCACGGTACCGGGGGGCGCGCCGAGCGCGTCGGCCGCCTCGTCCATGCTCATGCCCACGATGTCGCACGCGACAACGGCCGCACGGAACTCCGGCTCGAGCACGGCAAGCGCCGCCATCAGGTCGAGGCGGTCGTCCGGGGATCGCTCGGCATCCGGCACATCGATCGTCTCGGCGGGGGCTGCCCACCGCTTGCGCCGGTCGAGGGCGTCATACGCCTTGCGGATGACGATGCGGTAGATCCACGTCGAGAACCGCGCGTCGCCGCGAAAGCGGTCGATCGCGCGCCATGCGGAGATCAGGCCTTCCTGAACGCAATCGCGGGCGTCGGGCTCGGACAGCGTGACGCGGAGGGCGAGCGTGTACAGCCGGTCCTGGTAGCGGAGCACGAGCTGCTCGAACGCATCGGCGTCGCCGCGTGCGGCCCGCCCGGCCAGCCATTCATCCGATGCGTCCTGCAGCCGCATCCGGCCATCGTACGCGCGGCCGCCGGCGGCGCGGGGGAGGGAAACGGTGACGGCGGCGCTCACACACCATCTGACGGGCGACGGTCATCCCTGGTTCCGCCGGTATACTCACCCCCTTCGGGGCGTGGCGCAGTCTGGTAGCGCACCCGGCTGGGGGCCGGGCGGTCGGAGGTTCAAATCCTCTCGCCCCGACTGGCGGTACTCGGCTCAACCACGCCGAAACCGGCGAATCGGCCGGTAGAGCAGAATCCGCCAGATGCAGAAAACGTTGCAGATTCGTTGCAGATTGGATCTCGGATGAGCCTGCGCACACTCGCCTACGGCATCCTCGCGCTCGTGCTGGCGTGGCTGGTCGTCATGATCTTCATGATCCAGACGGGCACCAGCAGCGGCGGCCACTGAGCCACCCAGCGGTGGCGCTGCCGGCGCGCAAGACGGTCGGCCGGCAAGGCGAGCATTACGTCTGCATGCGGCTGGCCGAGGCGGGCACGATCCCGGCATTACTCACCGAGGTGCCATCGACATGGACGTCGTGGCCATGCTCGGTGGCAAGGCGTAGCGCGCCCCAAGCAAGAGAGCGCGGGTTCAGGTACCTGGCGGCGAGGCGAGGGGCGAGCCGAGGCGTGCTGCCTAGGCGTAGGAGCCTGCAGCATCGGCACCAACCCGGGCCGATTGCAGAGTCATCGTCCCGCACCGCTCACACGTCAAGAGCGGCGTCACCGCGCCCAGGTGCTTCCGCTCTTCAACGGTGTGCGGTGTCTGGTCATCGCAGAGCTGGCACACGCGCTTTAGAGGCCATTCGGCTGCCCGCCTGAAGGCGCCCCGACCTGCATGACTGCCCGGCTCCACCGTTAGCGACAGCAGTGTCGACCGCGGTATCAGCCCGCCACCTCTCGGGTGGCAGTCCGGTCGAACATCTGGGCGATGAGCGTGAGGCGCAACCATTCTCGTCCGGCGGCGGCCTGCAGATCGCGGAGGCACCGAATGTCTCGGGCCGCGAGTCGGGCAAGGTCGCGGGTAGCGGCCAGCCCGCTCACATCGACCCGATCCGCCAAGGGCTTAGGCGGTACTTCAAGCACGACTCGGATTGTCGTGTGGCGTCCGCCGAGCCGCAAGGAACAAACGGCTAGCTTGCCTATCCGATGGGATAGTCCTGCAGCGCGAGTGCGCTTTCGACGGACCCGCCGAGCATGTCCGTGTCGACCAACAACCCGGTCACCTGGAGATGTTGCAGGATGGTCGGGGCGGCAAGATTCGCGGGCGGGCCAGGAGATCATGCTGTGGCGGCTTGATAGCGCGGAGGCTTCGCTGCGACTCCAAGCCGCCGCTGTCGACCGCTCGGTGTCGCGGCGCGAGCCGAAGCCCGCGCCGAAGCGGAATCGCCGGACGATGATCGCGACCCCGTCGGCATCGCCGTTGTCTGGCAGGACGAGGACGGCAGCAAGTGGCCCGGGCAGTCAACTCTTCCGTTGTCTTCATGGGAACCGCGCTCGATCTAGACACTGCTCGTACTGGTGCGAAACGGGAACCTGTCGGCGTGGTTGGCATCTGAGCCGGGCGTGGGGGCGTCCATTGTGTGCCCCCTCACCAAACAGCCCTCGTACCCCGCACCGGCCGGCCGCATGACCCTTCCTGGGGTGCCCGACGGCGCGGGGGCTACCGATAAACGGTCATGCTCCGCGTTCGGCTCCTCGCCGCCATCTCCCTGCTCGCCGCGCTCGCCCTCGTGCCGGCGGCCGGCGCCGCGGCGACGGGCACCATCACCTCGCAGACCGGCTGGTCGACCGTCGCCACCCTCGCGCCCGGGGTCACCGTCAGCCGCAACGTGATCACGGTCTCCGGGTACAGCGGCAAGCGTACGCTGACGCGAGTCTCCTGGGCGCTCGGCAACAGCCATGTGCGCCTCGACGCCACACCGGTCGCGCTCAGCCGGTACGGGCCGGCGCAGCACTCCTTCGGCGAGGGCCGGATCTCCAGCCTTGGCGCCTCCTCCTCAGCGCTGGCAGGGATCAACGGCGACACGTTCTGCAGCGGCTGCGCCCGAAACGGCGGCGACCTGCTGCACGGCCTGCTCGTCCACGGCCGGCGGATCTACGCCACCGGCTCCGGCCCGGAGGTTGGCTACACGCCCGGCGGGACGATGATCATGGGTGACGCGCGCGCCGTGCCGGTTCACCTCTCACTCCCCGGGGCGAGCGCGACGATCGCCGTCTGGAATGCCCTGACGCTCCCCGGCGGGAAGGCGATCGCCGCCGACCAGGTCGCTGTCCTCAGCCGCAGGGGCGCGACCTTCGCCATCCCGGCCGGCTCGACGGCAATCGTGCTGCGCGGCGCCGTCACCGCCTACGGATCGGCGTCGACGGTCGGCGCAGAGTTCCGCCGTATGCTCGAGATGGCCGCGCCCTACCAGGACACGGCCGACCGCGTCGCGGGCAGCTCCGTGTCATCCGAGTGGGTCGACGCCTACCGCGTCAGTCAGACGGGCGGGACGGCCACAACGGTCGCGATGCCCGTCGCCGGCGGGACGATCTCCGGTACGTCCGTGACTGTGCCGCACGACGGCGTGGTGCTCGTCGCCCGTACCAACACGCCCGCCGCAACCGGCCTCGCCGCCGCCGCGACCCGGCACACCGTGCCGGTCGCCCTGGACGATGCCGGTTGGAATGCCGCCACGTCGATCATGGACGGCAAGTTCCAGATGATCTCGAACGGCACCGCGCACACCACATACCCCGGATGGCCTGACTCCTGGCCGTGGTACTGCCAGGGAGTCGGACGCGGCTGCGTCCGCGCCGTTGCGGCCACCACCGCCACAAAGGGCTGGCTGGTCGTGGTGAACGCCTCCGGCTACGGCCTGACGATGCCGGATTACGCTCGCGTGCTGGCACAGCTGGGGGCGACGAACGCCATGGGCTTCGACGGCAACAGCCACGCCGACTTCTGGCGAACCGGCGCCGCGCCGATCACGTCCTTCGGGTCGGAGCCAGATGCGCCTGCGGCGACCCTACTGTCCTACCACTGACCGGCCGAGCTAGACCCTATGGGGGTTCTTGGTCGGGGTTGACGTCTGGGGCCGGACCCTGTTCGCATTGGCGGGGGTTTGTCTGGCCGAGGATGGGCCTCGGCTGACCCCAGGCGAAGGGAGGGTCCGGCCGTGAGTGGGACTGTGACATGGGCGGGGTTGGATGTCCACGCGCGGAGTGTGGAGGCGGCGGCGGTGGATGCGGTGTCGGGTGAGGTGGTGCGGCGTCGGTTTGGGGGAAGTGCCGGGCCGGTGGTGGCGTGGCTGGCTGGTCTGCCGGGGCCGGTGCATGCGTGCTATGAGGCGGGTCCGACGGGGTATGGGCTGGCGCGGGGCGTGTGCGGAGGCTGGGATCCGGTGTGAGGTGATCGCGCCGAGCAAGACGCCGCGTGCGGCCGGGGATCGGATCAAGACGGATCGGCGTGATGCGGAGCGGCTGGTGCGGTTGTTGATGGCCGGGTCGCTGCGGGCGGTGGCGGTGCCGAGTGTGGAGATGGAGGCGGTGCGTGACCTGGTCCGGTCGCGGGCGCATCTGCGTGACGATCTGGCCAGGGCGCGGCAGCGGGTGAGCAAGATGCTGTTGCGCTACGGCCGTGTGTATCCGAAGCAGACGTGCTGGACACGCCAGCACCGGGCGTGGCTGGGTGAGCAGCAGTGGCAGCATCCCGCCTCTGAGCTCGCCTATCTCGACTATCTGGCGGCGGTGGACGGGTTGGTGGCGCGGCGCGAGGCGATCGATGAGCGGTTATCGCGAATCGCGCAAGATCCAGCGTTGTGGCCGATGGTGGCGCGGCTTCGCTGCTTCCGTGGCATCGACACGTTGACCGCGCTGGCGTTGGTCTGCGAGGTCGGTGACTGGTCACGCTTCCCGCGCCCGGCCCAGCTGTCGGCGTGGCTTGGCCTTGTCCCCTCGCTGTCGCAGTCGGGCGAGTCGCTGACCAGGGGCGGGATCACCAAGACCGGCAGCCAGCACGCGCGTCGTCTCTTGGTCGAGTCGGCCTGGCATTACATGCGCGTGCCGCGCATCGGTGGCACGCTCGCCCAGCGACAGACCGGCCAGCCCGCGCACGTGCTGCAGATCGCCTGGCGCGCCCAGACCCGCCTCTACCGGCTGCACCGACGCATGCGCGAGCGCGGCAAACCACCAGGCGTTGTGACCGTCGCTGTCGCCCGCGAGTTGGCCGGCTTTCTGTGGGCGGCCGCCCAGGCGACCTGAGAATCGGGCGATAGCCCGACGGGACACCGCCTCGGCGGAGCGGTCAGCCGGCACGCGCGATACAGCTATGAGCAGCCGCCACGGCGGCCACGCCCGTTTCTAGACCACGCGCATCGCCGGCGACGAAACAGGGTCATGGGGTAGCCAACCCCCGCATTTCAGACTGACGACCATCGCCACGCACCACCACCGCCGACCGGTACCCACCAACGATAAAGCCCCTGCAAACACGGGCTTTCTCGGCATGCCCGCTTGACAAACCTAGCTACATATCAGCTGTACTGACCACGGAGGTGTGCGACGCGGCTGATCGGTGGCTTGCCTTCGAGTGAGCCGTGTGGTCGGTGTCGGTTATACCAGCGTGTCCAGCCGGCGAGCGCGCGGGTTCTGTGGTGTGAGCTGGGATAGGCGTAGCGGT